>JBGCEL010000010.1:0-207523 GCA_045106455.1 Gammaproteobacteria bacterium | reverse complement strand
GGCAACGTCAAAAGTTCGGCAGAAAGCAGTTTGCGTTTTACGGAAAGCCCGTCCGTTGCGTTGGGTCAGCGGCCGTTTGGATCTTCATCTGTTTTCAATTTTTACCGACCGGGGTTCGTTGCGCCGGGCAGTGAGAGTGCGGAGCAAGGATTGACAGCGCCGGAATTTCAGATCGTGAACACTGGTTCGGCGATTGGTTTCTCAAATTTCATGACCAACTATATTCGCGATATCACGCAGAACGACGGCAGCAATAGTTATCTGCCGGACTATTCGGATGAGTTGGCATTGGCCGATGATGCCGCGGCTTTGGTCGATCATCTGGCGTTGCTTTTGACCGGTCATCAAATTTCAGAAGCCAGCAAAACGGCCATCACCAACGCCGTTGAAACGATCGGCATACGTGTGGATCAGGAAGACACTGATCGCCAGGCGCGCGTTCGTCTGGCCATCATTATGTTTGTCAACGATCCGTCTTTCACGGTCATCAAATAATTCAGAGTGAGTAGCAATGCGTAAAATGAATCGTCGTCGCTTTCTTGGCAACACCGCCGCGATGGTCGGTACGGCCGGCTTGTTTGGCAATCTCGCTATGCGCAACGCATTTGCGGCCGATACCGAGGGCTACAAAGCCATGGTATGTGTGTTCTTGTTCGGTGGGCTGGATCAAAACGATACAATTTTGCCAATGGACAGGGCGTCGTACGACTTATTTGCCGCACAGCGCACGGAACTGATGACGGCCTATGGCGTGGGCTCCGGCACGTCGTCACGTGATCTCGCCAATATTTTGCCTCTGGCGCCACTAAATGCCAGTGCTCTGGGCGGCAGGGAGTTCGGTTTGCCGCGAGAGCTGCAATCACTCAAAGACATGTTCGATGCGCGAGAGCTCGCCGTCATGGGCAGTGTTGGCCCGCTGGTGGAGCCCATTACACGAGCGCAGTTTTCTGCTGGCGGCGTCGCTTTGCCGCCACGTCTTTTTTCACACAACGATCAGCAGTCGACCTGGATGACGCTCAATGTTGAGGGCGCGACGCGCGGTTGGGGCGGGCGCCTGCTGGATGCCACCTTGAGCTCCAATGGGGCGTTGAATCCAACCTACATGGGCGTTACCGCCAGCGGCGACAATACGTTTCTAACCGGCGATGTGGCGCGCGGCTTTAACGTTGCGGCCACCGGTCCGGTCACCGTCAACGCAATCAATCTGCGTAACGTTCTGGGCAACAACGCTCACTTCGATGCGGCCAGAGATCAGTTACGAGCGTATCTTGAGCAAAGCGAATTCAATGCCAGCAATGTTTTTGAGCGCGATGCGGCACGCTTGCAAAGCCGGGGCGTCCGCGACGGCCATGCGTTTGCAGCGGCCTACAATGGTCTTGGCGCATTGAGTACATCCTTTCCCCGCACGGACCTCGGTGCACAGCTGCGCACGGTTGCTGAAACGATCAGCATTCGCGACGGTTTGGACGCCAAGCGTCAGGTGTTCTTTGTGGGCATTAACGGTTTTGATACGCACAGTGATCAAGCGCAAAGCGTCCCGGCGTTGCACACAGAGTTGGCGGATGGGATCAAGGCATTTCGCGATGCCATGGTCGAACTCAACCTCTGGAACGACGTTACGTTGTTTAGCGCGTCGGATTTTGGCCGCACGCTCAATGATAACGGTGACGGCACCGATCACGGCTGGGGCGGACACCACTTCGTGGCTGGTGGCAGTGTGCAGGGCGGCCGTGTGTTTGGTGATCTCCCCGGGTCGGATACGGCTTCGGGTGATTACACCGATATACGCGGGCGTCTGATTCCTACCACGGCAGTGGAACAGTACGCCGCCACTTTGGGGGCGTGGTTTGGACTGGATCAATCGGAACTGGCGCGTGCGTTGCCAAACTTGGGCAATTTTAATAGCGCTGATTTGGGGTTCATGGTTTAGGCCGGTTTGTAAGCCGTTTAACGCTTCGCCTTCTATCGGCTACACTATAAAAGCACCAATAACAGCGTGTGTAGCCACCGCGGCGCCAATATAGATTCGGAGTCAGTATCTTGCACCCGGCGATTCCCCAGATGCGGTCAGACTTTTTGCGGAAGGTCGGCAGTGCCGTTGGCCGTCGAGCCAAAGCCTTGAAGCACAAAACGATGGCGTTCGAATGTCTATGTGACCAAGATGCAGGCCACGAGCGCTTTTCCGTGTTACTCGAAATTCATACGCGCGCGCGATTTCGAATCAATGTTTGGAGCGATGCAGCGTTGTGGCTTGGGATACACGTTCCGGGTTCAAGTGGGTGGTCGTTCGCGTATCAGGGGCGCGGCCGTTTGCAGACATCGGACACCGAAAAGTTTGTGTCCACCGTCGAGGCGTCGATCCTTGCGATTGGTACAGAGTCACACGGTGTGCTTGAGCAGCGCATTTTGGCGCATTGGGATTTTGCGAACTTGCAGTCGGCGTAGCTGTGCATCCCCGGCGCCCAGGTCAGCTCTAAATTCGGCAAGTAATGCGCTGCCACCCATGGGGTACACTGGGGACGGTGATCCGTGCTGGCACGCGAGCGCCGCAATCATTGGAGTAGTGAAAATGTATATACCCGAAGGTTATGGCACCGTGTTTCCGTACATGATGGTTGAGGGCGCCGAAGCGCTGACGGTTTTCCTGAGCAGAGTCTTCGATGCAAACGTTCAGGGCAAATCCGTACTCCCGGACGGGCGCGTCGCCAACATCAGAATTCGCATCGGCACCTCAACGTTCATGCTTAGTGAGGCCGGGGAGGGGGCGATGCCGGCCAAACCCGGCTCGTACTATATCTATGTTCCGGATGTTGATCAGGCCTTCAAGACCGCCCTCGAGCTTGGCGCGCAAGCGATTTTCGAACCCACGGACATGCCCTACGAAGACCGCCAGGCCGGAATCTATGATCCTTCCGGCAACGCGTGGTGGATTTCGCACCGCTTGGTGGAGACGCCGTACGATGCGCAGTAGCACCGTTTTCACGAGTATCGGATCCTGTGAATGAATAGCCCGATAAAATATTGCCTTGGTTTTTTCCTGGCCACGATGATGGCCGAGTCGTTCGCCTGTGGCGGTGTGGCGCATTCGTTTTATCGCCTGAAGCTTGAAACAGACAGAACGGTTTTGGAGCGTTTTTTGCAAACGCAGGCGTGCTCTGGCGATTTGCAGTTTTTCCCCGATCTAGCCGACGCGCAGGTATACACCGTATTGCAACACGCCGCTGAAGCCGGCGTGGCGATGGATGTGTTTGAACGCGTGTTGTCCCGTTTTCACTGCGTGGCGAAATTGGCCGATCGCCCGGGCTATCGAAAAATTGTGGACTATGTCGGCGACGAAAAAATGTCCGCGCTATGTGCACCCGAAGCGCTCGCACGTGTCTACGTAGTTAAGGCCAGTGGAGGTGCTAACCTCAGGGCGTCACAGTCCATCGACGCGGCGAAAGTCGGTGCCGTGCAACAGGGCGCCGTGGCGGTGAATGACGAGTCTGAAGGCGACACCTCGGCCCAATGGATCAAGGTGCGCACGTATGCGGGCGAGGGCTATATGCATAGGTCTACGCTGCGCACGTATCTATAAATGCTCCGAGGCTTGTGACGCATGTTGCGACGATTCTCGATAGCGTTGTTGGTATTGGTAGGTGCGATGGGCCCCGAGTCGCACGCCGACAGCACCTGCTTTGGCACGACATCGGCCGGACGCCTGGAGCAGGCCTGCAATCTGCCGGCGTCGGGTGATAATTTTACAGCGTATTCTTCGCTGCTGCGGATGGCAGGCCGCACTCACGTTCATTGTTCTGTGCGTTCGGTTTTGCTGGATGCCTATGCGGCGCTTGCCAAAAAACGGCCCGATACCAAATTTGTTTACGGTGAAACGGGCCACAAGAACGGCGGGCCATTTGAGCCGCACAAGACGCATCAAAATGGTCTGTCTGTCGATTTCATGGTGCCGGTGCTTAACGAACACGGGGCGTCGGTGCCATTGCCGACCAGTGTGCTCAACAAGTTCGGGTATGACATCGAATTTTCGGAAACGGCGCAGTATAAGAATCTCAAACTGGACTTCGAGGCGATCTCGGACCATATCGCGGCGCTCAAAACAGCGGCGCAACATCATGGTGTTGGCATCTGGCGCGTTATCCTCGCTCCCGAACTGCAGGGTTATCTGCACACAACGGCGTCATGGGCATTGATTTCTGATTTGAAGTTTAGTGAGAAACGCAGCTGGGTTCGACATGATGAGCACTATCATATCGATTTTCTGATCCCATGTGAGGAGATGGAATGAGGCACTTGCGCTATATGAATAGTTCTAACCAGAAACACCATGCGCCCCCACGTCTTTAGAGTTGACGGCCATCTGGCCGACGCTTGCGAAGGCCGTGTTCGATGGGCGCCGGTCAAATCGCTGTGGTTTAATTTTTGCTTGCTGGGCTTTATGTTTCTGGCGCCGTTTTTTACAACGATGGGTAGCGTGGTGCTTTTCTTCGTCAGCACGTATCTGACGTTGCTGTTCGGTCATTCCGTTGGTATGCATCGCAAGCTTATCCATCGTACGTATTCTTGCTCCAAGCCGCTCGAGCGCTTCTTGGTCTATCTCGGCGTGTTGGTGGGTATGGCCGGCCCGCTGGGTCTGATTCGTGTGCACGACGTGCGTGACTGGGCGCAGCGGCTTGAGCACTGCCATGATTTTTTCTCCCATCGGACGTCGCTGTGGCGGGATGCATTGTGGCAGTTGAATTGCCGCTTTGAATTTGCGCGGCCGCCGAGCATTGAAATAGAAAGCGAGGTTCAGAGCGATCCGTTCTATCGCTTTTTGGAGCGCACCTGGATCGTTCAACAGATTCCGGTGGCCGCGATACTATTTTTTATCGGTGGTATGCCGTGGGTAGTTTGGGGTGTGCTGGGGCGCGTCGCGGTGAGCGTCGCCGGTCATTGGACGGTGACCTACTACACGCACAACCCGGGACCTGGGGTTTGGCGAGTGCCGGATGCCGGCGTACAGGCGTCCAATTTACCGGGTCTTGGCGTCATCACGATGGGCGAATGCTGGCACAACAATCATCATGCGTTTCCGGAGTCTGCTCGTATCGGGCTTACCTCTGGCGAGTCAGATCCGGGATGGTGGGTATTGCGGGGGCTCGAACAGCTGGGCGTGGTGTGGGATATTTCCCTCCCCAGAGGTGAGCTGAGTCGTGAAGATTTAACGCGTGCCTGAAGATGGGGTCATGTTCGCTGAGCTGGGCGGGGTAGAGACGTCATCGGCCGGATTGAACCACGGTGGCGATGTGCCGGCGGGTATTCGTGGTTCCCGGACGAGCCAGCAACCGAGCGGCGATGGTGGCAATTCTGGAAAAAAGCAAGCAAGTAAGTTTGCAACGGCCTTCAGGCCTCGTGAATAGACCGTTTTGACAGTCCGACCTGTTTGATATTCAACTAGAATAATGACTTGTGTGTTACGGAGCAGGCACTATGAGAATCGGCTATTTGGAAATTGTGACCGCAGACGTTGATGCCGTTTGCGCCTCTTACGCTGCGGCAACCGGCGTGCAGTTTTGCGATGGTGTTGCGGCGCTTGGCAACGCGCGCACGGCCCCGGCGACGGATGGCGGTCTGATTGGTGTGCGTGCGTCCATGCATGAGACAGAGAAGCCGGTCATACGACCCTACTGGCTGGTGGATGAAGTCGATGCCGCTGTGCTTGCGGCGGAAAAAGCCGGTGGTGAAATTATCCACCCTGCCATGACGCTGCCGGGTCAGGGCAGGTTCGCTATTTATCGTCAGGGCGAGAATGAACACGGATTATGGCAGCACATCAACGACGCTGATGTTTGAGGGATTAAGCGAATCCTATCCTCCTCTGGATACGCTTCAAGGCAATGTTGCTAAACACTATCTGGAAGGTTTTCCGGATGACTATCGTGCGTTTCTTGCCGCTCACAACGGTGGTTTTGCGGACGCGTTTCGCTATACCTTTTTGACCGGCGTGCCGTTTAAATCCAAAGCGGTTAGTAATTCCTCGCGAGATGATTGCCCGATAGAATTTTTTGGCTTGCCGCAGGATGAGCAACTGGAAGGCTATCCGGACAGCTTGCTGCATGTGGCCGCCGATCATGCGCAGGAGGGGTTCTTGCCCAATGACGTGGTGGCGATCGCGCGCTGCGTGCAAAGTTCGCTCGTTTGCCTGTCGCGCCGCGAAGACGACTTTGGCAGCGTCTATTATTGGGATTGGTACTGGCAGTATCCATGGTGCGAGGCGTTTTTCCGCGAACGCATCAACGCGGCGCGCCAGCCCTACGACGAGCCCAATCAGATTCTCGGCAATAGCGAACATCCCCAACATACCGAGCTGCGTGATGCACTAAACTTCGCCACCCTGCTGAAGGTGGCGCCCAGCTTTTCGGCCTGGGCGGAGCAGTGTGAGGACCGAAGAGACCGTGACTGATCTTATTATTCGACACGCGGTCGCCGCCGACGCCGAGTCGCTCGCAACGTTGGCGCGTGCGTCGTTTGTTGAGGCGTTTGGTGCGCAAAACCAACCCGAACATTTGGCCGCTCACTGCGACAACTCCTTCTCCGCCAGCAAGCAGGCGCAGGAGATTGTCGATCCGGCGCGCGTCACGGTGCTGGCGCAAATGGGTGCGGCGCTGGTCGGGTATGTTCAGGTGTTGTCGCATTCGCCAAATGAAAACGTGGATGCAGAACAACCGGCCGAGGTGTGCCGGCTCTATGTGCTCTCGGCCTGGCACGGCCGCGGCGTGGCGCAAGCGTTGATGCAGGAGGTGCTGCGCGTCACCGCGCACGCCGACGTGCTGTGGCTCGGCGTGTGGGAAGAAAATCCACGCGGCATCGCGTTTTACAAAAAGTACGGTTTCGAGGTGGTGGGCCGACAGATTTTTGATGTGGGTTCGGATCCGCAGCACGATTTCGTGATGGCCGTATCCTTAGAGAATGACGAACGTATAGTGAATAAATAAAAGGCTGAACCGCGATGTACTATCTGCTTTTCTATCAGTATGTGGACAACATTCTGGAGGCAAGAACGCCTTTTCGGGACGCCCATCTGGCGCGACTCAATGCGCTGGTTCAAAGTGGCCACGTGGTGGTGGGTGCGGGTATCTAAACCTCGCGGGGCGACGCCGACTATTCCTCGGCGATTCTCGATTCGAGTCGTTCGATCTGTTTGGTCACCCACAGTACGCGACGCTCAAGGCGTTCTTTTTCGCGGCCCTTGCGCGCGATTTTTTCCTCATCGGTTTCTTCTTTGATCGCCTGATCAAGCTCGGCAATATCGATGCCCAGTTTTTCGCGTGCTTCGCGCAGGGTTTCCAAGTTCTCGGCCTGATTGGCCTTATCAAACACCAGATCATCGGGGCCGATGCTGGCATCGCCCTCAGGGTCGTCCGCGGAGGAACCGGGCTGTGGAATAAACGCATGGCGCATGGGGAAATCGCGCACGCTGTGCAGACTCGGCGAAGCAATCTCAATGCCGGCTTCGTGGAGTAGATCCATCGTGTGCGCACGCAGCTGACGACGCTTTTTAATCAGATTGGTCAGATCGGTTAGCAGGCCGGCGATGGCGTAGCTCACCGAGTAATCGCCCAGACCACGAATCTGCACATAGGGGCTTTCAAGCCCGGTACGCGTCGCTGCTTCTTTCAGCACCACCTCAATTTGATGTCGCGGCACGTCGTAGCCAAGCGACACCTCGACCACTAAAATAGTGCCGGATTTGCGCAACGTGCGCACCGGATTGGTCACCATGTAGAGGTTGGGCAATGTAGTGAGGTCGCGTTCTTCGGTTTGAATTTCCGTGTGCAGCAAATCCATTTCCGAGATGCGGCCAAAGTGCTCACCCACGTGCACGTAATCACCCGGACGACAGCTCTGGGTGGTGCGCAGCATGATGCCGGCCATGGCGTTGCCGATCAGTGTGGTGGAGGATAGCGCGATGGTGGCCGAAAGCACGATACCAAACAGACTCAGCAGATTTTTGCGCAACTCGTCGTCGGTGGGCACGAGAATGATCGCCATGAGTACGGCGGCCACCGTGAGTCCCAGCATGATCAGCTGGCGACGAAACTGGAGGAGCGGTTTGTTTTCGTAATACTGCAGCGTGCGTTTGTTGGCGAAATAGAGCGCGCCGCCGAGTCCGCCGAGAATGGCGACGCCCTGGACCACTTCGCCGATGGTGGGTACGCCGATCATATCTGTGGTCCGCCTAAATCAAGTTCCATACAAAAATCGTCCATTACGAAGCCGCCCCCAATGTCCATGACTACCTCTTGCGTAGTTTTGAAGCCGCGCTTGTCGTAAAACCGGATGGCGCGTGCGTTGTATTTATTTACCGTGAGCGCCAGCGTTCGACTGCCGCGATCGCGAGCGATGGCGTTAATGTGATCCAGCGCGGCGCTCGCTACCGTGCCGCCGCGAACCGCGGGCAGCAAGTAGAATTTGCTCAAATGGCTGGTTGCGGTGTCGGTGTCGTGGCGCACCGCGGCGTAGCCCGAGCGCACGTCGTCGCAATGAATAAACCAGTAGTGCATCCCTTGGGACATTTGCTCGGTCATTGCCGGAGCGCTTTGTATGTGCTCGAGCATGTAGTCGATTTGGGCCTGCGTGATCATGTCGCCAAATGCCTCGGGCCAAATGATGGCCGCCAGCTCGGCAAGTGCGGGCACGTCAGCGGCACCTGCTTTGGTCAACGCTACCTTGATTTGCGGGGTTTGTTCAGAAGCCATGGCGCATTATAGTAGCGCAATGAACAAACAAGCGATTGCAACAGATCAGGCGCCGGCGGCGATCGGCACATATTCACAGGCCATTCGCGATGGCGATACCGTCTATTTCTCAGGTCAGATACCGCTCGACCCGGCCACGGGGCAAATGGTGGAGGGCGACTTTGACGTGCACGTCAAACGCGTGTTCGACAATCTCAAGGCGGTCGCAGAGGCCGCAGGTGGCACGCTGGATCAAATGGTCAAGCTCAACGTGTACTTGTTGGATCTGGCGAATTTTGCGGCGGTCAACGAATGCATGTCGCACTATTTCAGCGAACCGTACCCGGCGCGTGCCGCGGTGGCCGTATCGCAGCTGCCCAAAGGTTCGATCGTTGAGGTCGACGGCGTGATGTCGCTGCGCTAAGGCGGCTTGTCTAGACACAAGCGCGGTTTTGCCGACACCCATGACTGACTCAGGCGCGACAACCCCGGCGCACGGACCGTCCGTCACCACGCTCAAAGGCGTGGGTCCCGCGCTTGCCGAGAAGTTGGCCAAGCTTGGCATCGAGACCGTGGTCGATGTGCTGTTTCATCTGCCATTACGCTATGAAGATCGCTCGCGCGTGGTGCCGATTGGTTCGCTGTCGCCCGGGCAACGCGTGGTGGTGGTGGCGAACGTAGAGCTCACCGAGGTGGTGTTTCGCGGTCGGCGCTCCATGTTGTGCCGCATTAGTGACGACACCGGGCAGCTCACGCTGCGGTTTTTCTATTTTTCCCGCGCACAGCAAGAGCAGCTCAAACGTGGCAAGCGATTGCGTTGTTTCGGCGAAGTGCGACGCGGTCCGGGCGGGCTTGAAATGGTGCATCCGGAGTATCGACTCATGGCCGACGATGCGCCGTTGGAATTGTCGGACACGCTCACACCTGCCTATCCGGTCACCGACGGCGTGGCGCAAAATCGACTGCGTTCGCTCACTGATCTGGCGCTGACCTGGCTCAAAGATCACCCGATTCCCGAATTGCTGCCACCCGGAAGCTTTACAGCAGCGCCGGATCTGTCGCTGGAGGATGCGCTGCGCGAGGCCCATCGACCGGACGCCTCGTCAGACGTGGGACAGCTTAATGCCGGTGCACCGTTATTTCTGCGCCGACTCGCGTTTGAAGAGCTGGTGGCACAACGCCTTTCTCTAAATCTTGTACGCGAAACGCTGCGCACTGAGCGTGCGCCGCAACTCAAAATCAGCGGCACGCTGGTGGAGAAATTTGTGAGTGCGTTGCCGTTTGAATTGACCGGTGCGCAGCAGCGTGTTGTCGAGGAGATTGCCCAAGATTTGGCGCAGGCTTCGCCCGCATTGCGATTGCTTCAGGGCGATGTGGGTTCTGGTAAAACGGTGGTCGCGGCTGTGGTGGCACTAATGGCCGTGCAGTCGGGCTATCAGGCGGCGCTGATGGCGCCGACTGAGCTTCTCGCCGAGCAGCATCGACGTAGCCTCAGCGCGTGGTTTGAGCCGCTTGGTGTCACGGTGGGGTGGCTGACCGGCCGGCTCAAAGTCAAAGCGAAGCGCGAGTCACTGGCCGCGATCGAAAGCGGCGCGGCTCAGGTTGTGGTGGGCACGCATGCGTTGTTTCAAGAAGACGTGGCGTTCCGCCATCTGGCGTTGGCCATTATTGATGAGCAGCATCGTTTTGGCGTACATCAGCGGCTGGCGCTGCGCGACAAGGGCGCCTCGCGTGCACTGTGTCCGCATCAGTTGGTCATGACGGCCACACCGATTCCACGCACGCTCACCATGACGCAATACGCCGATCTGGATGTGTCGATCATTGACGAACTGCCGCCGGGTCGCACGCCCGTTACCACGGCGGCGGTCAATGATTCGCGGCGTGGCGATGTGATCGAGCGGGTCGCTCGTGCTTGCGCCGAAGGCCAGCAGGTGTATTGGGTGTGTCCCATCATCGAGGAGTCTGAAACGCTGGAAGCACAAGCCGCCGAGGATACGGCAACGAAACTTGCCGAGGTGCTTGAGAAGGTGCAGGTGGCGCTGATACACGGGCGCATGAAGAGCGCGGAAAAAGATGCCGTGATGGGCCGTTTTGCCGGCGGAGACATTCAGCTGCTGGTGGCGACCACGGTTATTGAGGTCGGCGTGGATGTGCCGAACGCATCGCTGATGATTATCGAGAACGCCGAGCGCATGGGATTGTCGCAGCTGCATCAGCTGCGCGGGCGCGTGGGGCGCGGTGCCACGCGCAGTCATTGCGTGCTGCTGTACAAGGCGCCGCTGTCGCGCAACGCCAAGGCGCGTTTGGGGGCGATGCGCGAAAGCAATGACGGCTTTTTTATCGCGCAAAAAGATTTGGAATTGCGTGGCCCTGGCGAAGTGCTTGGCACACGACAGGCCGGTATCGCGCAATTGAAAGTCGCGGATTTGGCGCGCGATGCGGACATGCTGGACGACGTCGCGGCCGTGGCCGATCCGCTGTTGGCGAGCGATCCGCAGCGCGCGCGAGCACTGGTGCGTCGCTGGGTGGGTTTGGCCGCACGCTACGTTCAGGTGTGAAGCACAAGTCTGTGTACAATCGCGGCATGAACGATGCGACACGCCAAAATTCTAACGTGACCACTGGCGCTCCGTGGGGTGCATGGCCGCCGGTGACCGCCCGCTTGCCCGCGCAGGACGTCACGCGCCTGCTGCGCTGTGAGGGCTCGTTAACCGCCGCGCTGCGCGAATACAGTGACAATACGTTTGGTCTTGAAGTGATGCGCGAAAAAGTGCTGCCTCTGGCCGGCTTTCAAACCGGTGGCCTGGATCCCTCGCGGGGCGTGGTGCGAGAGGTGGTGCTGAGCGGTCGTGACACGCCGTGGGTGTTTGCCCAAACCATTATTCCGGTGGCCACCATCACCGCCCATCCGTGGGTATCGAGAATGGGCGGGCAGCCATTGGGCGATGCACTGTTTCATCGCGAAGATGTCACCCGCTCGGCGCTGTCGTTTGCTCTTTTGGATCCGCAGATGTCGCTGTGCGAGCGCGTGGCGCAGTTGCGACTAAATCCGGAGGCGCGGTTGCTGTGGTCACGTCGTTCGTGTTTTTTTCTCGGTAACGAGCCGCTGCTAATTACTGAAGTGTTTTTGCCCGGGCTGTGCCCCGCGCCCTGATGGCCAACGCACCCGCGCGTACCGCCGGCGAACGATTTTCCGCCTATCTGCGACTCATTCGATTCGATCGGCCGATCGGCACGTTGCTGTTGCTGTGGCCAACCTTGTGGGCACTGTGGCTGGCAGGCGCAGGGCGCCCCGATCCGCATGTGTTTGTGGTGTTTGTTGTGGGCGTGCTGGTGATGCGTTCGGCGGGTTGCGCGATTAACGACTATGCCGATCGAGATTTTGATGCGCACGTGGAGCGCACGCAGGGGCGCCCGCTGGCGACCGGCGAGATTGCGCCGCGTGAGGCGCTGGCCGTGTTTTTTATTTTACTGCTCGTGGCGTTTGGTCTGGTGGTGACGCTGGGTTGGCCGATGATCAAGCTGTCCATGATTGGCGCGGTGCTGGCCGCAACGTACCCATTTTTTAAACGCTTCACGCACGTGCCACAGCTCTATCTCGGGGCCGCGTTTGGCTGGGGAATTCCGATGGCGTTCGCGGCGCAGACCGGCAGCATTCCGTTGCTTGCCTGGGTGTTGTTCGCGGCCAATGTTTTGTGGGCGACGGCCTACGACACGATGTACGCCATGGCCGATCGCAAGGATGATTTGCGCATCGGCGTGAAGTCTACCGCGGTGCTACTGGGCCGCTATGATCGGCTCGCGGTCGGTGTGCTTCAGGTGCTCACGATGCTGCTGCTGATTTGGGTTGGGGTGCTTGCAAATCTTGGTGTGTGGTACGCGATTGGACTGGCTCTGGCGGCCACCACCTGTGTCTACCAACAGTTTCTGATTCGCGATCGGCACGAAAAAGCCTCGTTTGACGCGTTTATTAACAATTCGTGGTTTGGCGCAGCAGTGTATTGTGGCGTCCTGCTGCACTATACTTTCGCTTCCTGACGCACAGCGCCGATGAGGTAAGGCCTCGCGCGCGTTCGTCGATTTTGTTCTGGCTCCATGGGAGATACATCATGAGTTTATTCGGTTTTGCGCGCGATATCGGGCGTCGTCTTTTCAATCAGGATGAAGAGGCCGCTGAGAAAATCGAAAAAATGATCAGCGATAACAATCCGGGTGTGAACAACCTGGATGTTAAATTCGACGACGGCAACGTAACGCTGTGCGGCGACTGCGAGTCGGTAGAGGCAATGCAAAAAGCCGTGCTGATGGTTGGCAACGTAGCCGGCGTCAAGAGCGTGGATGGCTCGTCGCTGCAGCTGCCAGCGAATAAAGACGCCCCGGATGCGGTGGTGGATATTGAAGCGGCTGCCAATGAAAACGTCGAATACTATGAAATTCAAAGTGGCGATACGCTGAGCAAAATTGCGAAGCGCGTCTATGGCGATGCGATGGCTTATAAGAAAATCTTTGAAGCCAACCGCGAAGTGATTGAAGATCCGGACCGCATTTTTGTGGGTCAGCGGATTCGTTTGCCGAAAGACTAAGTCGGCAACGCATAGTGATAGAGGCCGGGCGCGCAAGCGTCCGGCCTTTTTTATTTCATTACCGCCCGCGCGCAGGTCCAAACGCACACGTGTTGCGCGCCAGCGGCGTTGGCAGCCCGTGTGGCGGCCCCCAGCGTGGCGCCCGTCGTCATGACGTCATCGAAAATAATGATGCTTGCCCCGGCTAAAGATGTGCGGCACGCAAATGCGCGGTGCAGATTCACCGCGCGATCGTCGGTGTGCAGATGCGATTGTGCTTTGGTCGCGCGCACGCGTTTGAGGGCGGTGGTGACAAGCGCTAGACCCAGTTGCTCTGCGATCGGTCGGGCCAGCTCCTCGGCCTGATTAAAGCCACGCTGCCAACGGCGCCGCCAGTGCAGCGGCACGGGCAGGATCATATCGGCGTGGCGCGACGGAGCTGTGGCAAAGTGCTCGGCGGACTTTGTCGCAAGCGCCTCCAAATCGGCTGCGCGACCGCGAAACTTGGCGCGTTTTAGCAGATAATCCACCGGGAAGTGGTAGGCGAAGGCACTGGCGGCCGCATCCCATTCTGGCGTGTGTATCAGACAGCTCCCGCACGGCGCGTGCCGCTGGCGACGCGGCAGGCCGCAGCGCGAGCACGGCCAGCGGATGCGTTTGAAGCTGGCGGCGCAGTGAGCGCACAGTGTGTTGCAAGGTGCCGGGTCGTCGCAAACGACACAGCGCGCCAGTGCATTGATGAGACGTTTGAGCATGGCATCAACATGCGGGCCCGCAGGGTCCGTGCAAAGGCTAGTTTCTTTTAAGATTGCGCAGAATGAATGACGAACTGGTAAACAATCCCTATTTTCTGGCGCCGGCACGCGTGGCGCGTGCCTTTGATAGCGCGGCGGCCACCTACGACGAAGCGGGCGTGGTGGCGCAGCAAACGGGCGCGGAGCTGTTAGGCCGGCTGGAGGTGTTGGCGCAGACGCCGGCCACCGTTTTGGATGCCGGTTGTGGCACGGGCGCGGCGCTTGGACAGTTGCGCGGGCGGTATCCGGCGGCCGAGTTGATTGGGGTGGATATCTCGCCCGAAATGGTCGCACGTGCCCGCGTGGCCCACCCGTCGGCGCGCGTCGAGTGTCTGGATTTGCATGAGCTGGATTTACCGAACGAGTCCGTTGATTTGGTGTTTTGCAATCAGGTTTTGCCCTGGTGCTACGACAGCGAACGCGTGATGGCGCATTTTCGCCGCGTGCTGCGGCCGGGTGGCGTGGTGCATTTCGCTACTTTGGGGCCCGACACATTAATAGAGCTGCGACGCGCGATGCCCTCGGTGGATCAGAGCGTTCACGTACATTATTTTTTCGACATGCACGATGTGGGCGACGCGTTGGCCCGCGCTGGCTTCGCCGAACCGGTCATGGATGCCGAAACGCTCACGCTGACCTACGGCGATCTGGCCTCGATGCGACGCGACTTGCGCGCGGCCGGGTCGGCGAATTTGGCGCGCGAACGCCCCACGGGCCTGACCGGGAAGCGCCGATTTGCGGCATTTGAGCGCAAATTGGAGGCGGGGCGCCGCGACGGGCGCCTGCCGCTGACCTACGAGCTGGTCTACGGTCAGGCGTTTGCCACTGACCAGCGGCCGCAAAAAATGTTGCCGGACGGGCAGATTGCGGTGCCGTTCGAAAATCTGCGACGCCCGTCCGGTTAAAACGGCTGGGGTTGCGTTGCTCTTGCGCGGCGCGTCATTTAGAATGAATCGGCTCGCTGAGCGGCTGCGAAGATTAGGGAGCAGGCGCTAAACGAGGCCTTCGCTGCATGCGAAAAAACCACAACTTATTTATATATTTCAATGCTTTGTGATCTCAAAAAATGGAGATCGGCAGGGGCGTCACTATGAGTGTCGGTCCTGAGCGTATTTTTCATATCACCCCGAACCTGTCGATGACGCCAGTGGGGGCGCTGTGGTTTTACGCCTCTGTGGTGGTCGGCACGCTGATCGTCTCGGGCGGTGTGGCGATGGCCGGTTTCTGGCCGGTATTGCCATTTGCGGGTCTGGAGCTGGCACTTTTGGGTGGTGTGCTCTACGTGATTCAGCGCCGCGGTCGCTATAAAGAAGTGCTGCGAGTGGACGATCAGCAGATTGTGATCGAAAAAGGGGAAATTGAGGTCGCGGAAAGGGTAGAATTCGCGCGCCATTGGGCCAGCGTCGAAATGACGGGGGCACCACGGCCGGAGGTACCCAGCGTGCTGGCGATATCCGGGCACGGCAAGCGCTGCATCGTGGGGCAATGTCTCACTGAGGACGAGCGCAAGAGTTTGGCGCGCCGCTTGGCGCAATGTATCGGGCCTTTTGATTCATCACCGGAGCTGGTGGGGAACGGGCACAACGCGGCCGGTTGAAGGCGGCGGATTTATCGGCACGGGTCGGGTTGTCATTCGGGGCAACGCGTCGTGGGCCATTTGGTAGTTTGAAGATAAACGGTTCCGCGACACGGGCGCGGGGAGAAAAACACATGTTGAAGCATCGCTTTGGACACCGTTTCGCGAGCATCGCGGCAAGCCTTTTGGCTGCGCCGGCGGCGTTGGCGGAGTGGGAACTCAATATGCCTCGGGGCGTCACGCAGATTACAAACGAA
Source organism: Gammaproteobacteria bacterium (assembly GCA_045106455.1). Taxonomy (GTDB): domain Bacteria; phylum Pseudomonadota; class Gammaproteobacteria; order Steroidobacterales; family JBCCMA01; genus JBCCMA01. The sequence continues at coordinate 191,614 of JBGCEL010000010.1, read as the reverse complement.
GTGTACGACCTGCACATGCTGATCTTTTGGATTTGCGTTGTGATTGGCATCGTCGTTTTTGGCGTGATGTTCTACTCGATTGTGTTCCACACCAAATCGAAGAACCCGAATCCGGCCAAGTTCTCGCACAGCACGGCGGCCGAGATTATCTGGACGGCGATTCCCATCGCCATCCTGGTCGCTATGGCTTTCCCGGCGGCGAAAACGCTGGTGGCCATTGAAGATGCCGGCAACCCGGACATGACCGTCAAGGTCACGGGTTACCAGTGGAAATGGCATTACGAATATCTGGAAGAAGACGTCGAGTTCTTCAGCTCGCTGGCCAGCGAAAGCAACATGGCCCGTCAGCTTGATTCAGGTATCGATCCTGCCAGCGTCGAAAACTACCTGCTGGATGTCGACAATCCGTTGGTGGTGCCGGTGAATACCAAAGTGCGTATTTTGCTTACCGCCAACGACGTGATCCATGCCTGGTGGGTGCCGGAGCTCTCTGGCAAACGCGATGCGATCCCGGGCTTTGTGAACCAGCTGTGGTTCTCAGCCGATAAAGTGGGCACCTACCGCGGCCAGTGTGCCGAGCTGTGTGGTTATGACCACGGCTTCATGCCCATCGTTGTGATCGTGAAAGAAGAAGCGGACTACGTGGCCTGGCTCGGAGAGCAGGGCGTGAAAGATCCGTCACGATTTGCCCGTAAGAAACTTGAAAATGCACCCGACGCTGTCGCGGTTGAGGCAGCGGCCCGCTAGGCCCAGGAGAGACGAAGATGACGACTGACGCCGCGCACGATCACGATCACCACGACGATCATCACGGGCCTGAAAAAGGCATCAAGCGATGGATTTTCGCGACCAACCACAAAGACATCGGGACCATGTACCTGCTGTTCTCATTGGCGATGTTTATGATCGGTGGCTTTATGGCCATGATCATTCGCCTCGAGCTGTTCCAGCCGGGCCTGCAGTTTATCGATCCGGGTTTTTACAACTCGATGGTGACCATGCACGCCCTGATCATGGTATTCGGGGCTGTGATGCCCGCCACCGTGGGTCTGGCCAACTGGATGGTGCCGCTCATGATCGGTGCGCCGGATATGGCGCTGCCACGCATGAACAACTGGAGCTTCTGGCTGTTGCCGGTGGCGTTCACCATTTTGATTTCCACACTCTTTATGCCCGGCGGCGCGCCCGCAGCTGGCTGGACGATGTATCCGCCGATCGTGCTGCAAACGGGACCTGCGTTCCCGTTTATGGTGCTGGCCGTGCACGTGATGGGTGTGTCCTCGATCATGGGCTCGATCAACATTATCGTGACCGTACTCAACATGCGTACACCGGGCATGTCGATGCTGAAAATGCCGCTGTTCGTCTGGACCTGGCTGATTACGGCCTACCTGCTGATTCTGGCCATTCCTGTGCTGGCCGGTGCGGTCACCATGCTGCTCACCGATCACTACGCGGCCACGAGCTTCTTTAACGCCGCCGGTGGCGGTGACCCGGTCATGTTCCAGCATATTTTCTGGTTCTTCGGGCACCCTGAGGTGTACATCATGATTCTGCCGGCGTTCGGCATCGTGTCGGAAATTATCCCGACCTTTGCGCGCAAGAAACTGTTCGGCTATTCATCGATGGTGTACGCCACCGCGAGTATTGCGTTCCTGTCGTTCATCGTGTGGGCGCACCACATGTTTACGGTCGGCATGCCGCTGGCCGGTGAGCTGTTCTTCATGTTCTCGACCATGATGATCGCCGTGCCCACGGGTGTGAAGGTGTTCAACTGGGTCGCCACGATGTGGAAGGGCTCGATGACCTTCGAGACGCCGATGCTGTTCGCACTGGCGTTCGTCTTCCTGTTCACCATCGGTGGCTTCTCCGGACTGATGCTGGCCATCACGCCGGTCGATTTCCAATACCACGATACTTATTTTGTGGTCGCTCACTTCCACTACGTGCTGGTGCCGGGTGCCGTCTTCGCCATCATGGCAGGCGTGTACTACTGGCTGCCGAAGTGGACGGGCAACAAGCTCAATGAAAAACAGGGCAAGTGGCATTTCTGGGTGGCCGCGATCTCGATCAACGTGACGTTCTTCCCGCAGCACTTCCTGGGTCTGGCCGGCATGCCACGTCGTATCCCGGATTACGCAGTGCAGTTCACCGACTTCAACGTGGTCTCAAGCCTTGGCGCGTTTGCGTTTGGCCTGAGTAACCTGATGTTCATCTACAACATCTGGGCCAACGCACGTGGCGGTGAGAAAGCCACGGGTCGGGTTTGGGATGGCGCGCACGGTCTTGAGTGGACGCTGCCTTCGCCGGCGCCCTACCACAGCTTTGAAACGCCGCCCGACATGGTGCTGGACGATGAAGCCGAGTGGGAATCGTCGCGCTACGCCGAGCCGAGCAACACCTAAAGCGGGCGATGTTGGTGACTGACGAACAGCGTAAGCGACGTACGATCCGTATGGCGATTGGCCTCGGCGTTATTGCCGTGGCCATCTACGGTGGCTACATCGCGTCGTTCTTTCTTGCCGGCGCATCGGGCTAAGGCCAGTGAACGCTAACCAGAAACTCGTGTTCGGCCTGAGCGGCATTGTCGTGGGCATGTTCGGGTTTGGCTATTTGCTGGTGCCGCTGTACGACGTGTTTTGCGAGATCACCGGTCTCAATGGCAAAACGGCGACCGAGGCCGCCGTGGTGGCCGAAGCGCCGGATCTATCGCGCACCATTCGCGTGGAGTTTACCGGCTCGCTCAATCAGGGTGCGCCGTGGGAATTTCGCCCAACGCAGGTGTCGATGGACGTGCATCCGGGCAAGGCCTACGTGACCAATTACTTCGCCAAAAGCCAGGTAAACCGCGATGCGGTGGGGCACGCCGTGCCAAGCGTCGTACCCGGTGCGGCCGCCAAGTATTTTCTGAAAACCGAGTGCTTTTGTTTTGAAGAACAAGCGTTCGGTCCCGGCGAATCAAAAGAGATGCCGGTACGCTTTATTTTGGACCCCGATCTGCCGGCGCATGTCGACGTAGTGACGCTGTCCTATACTTTTTTTGAAAAACAACTGGCAGCCAACGCCAACTGAGGAACTGACATGGCCAACGTGTCCGCAGATAAGTATTACGTCCCCCACGGCAGCCAATGGCCCATCGTCGGCTCCATTGCGCTGTTCTTAATCATGTTCGGTACGGGCATGTGGCTCAACGGTTGGGGTCTTGGCAAGCTGCTCGTGGGCGCCGGCTCCATCGCCATGCTCTACATGCTGTTTGGCTGGTTTGGCACGGTGATTCGCGAGAGCGTCTCGGGCATGTTTAACAAGCAGGTGGACGTGTCGTTCCGCATGGGCATGATCTGGTTCATTGCCTCGGAAGTGATGTTCTTCGCGGCTTTCTTCGGCGCGTTGTTTTACACGCGTCAGCTGTCGGTGCCCTGGCTCGGCGGCGAAGGCGCCAATTTCTGGACCAACGTGTTGCTGTGGACCGGCTTTGAAAGTGGCTGGCCATCGGCGGGTCCTGCCAACCTCGGTGGTGGCTTTGAAGCTATGGCCTGGAACGGCCTGCCCCTGATCAACACCGCGCTGCTGCTCACCTCGAGTGTCACGATCACCATCGCGCACCATGCGCTGCTGCGTAACGATCGTTTCTGGCTCAAGCTTGGCCTGTTTCTGACCTTCACGCTGGGATTCATCTTCCTGTATGTGCAGGTCATTGAATACGCGGAAGCCTACAACCATCTGAACCTGAAGCTCAGTAGCGGTATTTACGGCTCCACCTTCTTTATGCTCACCGGATTCCACGGGGCCCACGTGACGCTCGGCTCGATCATGCTGGTCGTGATCTGGGCGCGCACGCTCAAAGGCCACTTCACGCCGGAACATCACTTCGGTTTTGAAGCGGTCGCCTGGTACTGGCACTTTGTGGACGTGGTCTGGCTGGGCCTGTTTATCTTCGTCTACTTCTTGTAGCGCGAAACGAAAAAAAGGCCGTCCGCTGATAGGGCGGACGGCCTTAAAAAATCAGCTGGCGCCGACGTTTTTTAGGGTGCTGGCGAGATCGGGGTGGTGCCGTGCGGCGTTACCCAGCCCAGTTTGAAAAACACCATCAGCAAAATGAACAGCCCCACCGACAAACCGATACGGTAGGTCAGTGCGCGGGCGGTGGCGTGGGGATTGCCGCCGCGAAGCATATAGATCATGGCTGAGCCGAGGCTTCCAATGATCAGTAGCAAAATTAGCAGTACAACAATTTTAGGCATGATGCTCGCGCCTGAAACGGGCGGTGCAGTATATCGCGTTGGAGCGGTGTGAACGATGCTTGCACGTTTTGATTTTCGCCCGTTGCCAACCGTGCTGGTGTTATTGCTGCTCGCCCTGTTGTTGTGGCTGGGCACGTGGCAGCTGGGGCGGGCGGATGAACGGCGCGCGCAGCTGGCAAGTTTTGACGCGGTTGCCGAGCCGGTGGCATGGCGCGGACGGGGCACGCCGCCTGCGCGCTACACGCGCGTACAAATGCGCGGCCGCTACGACGGCACGCGGCAAGTCTTGCTGGAGGGCTTAAGCCGTAACGGCAAGCCCGGGCTTGAGGTGCTCACACCGCTGCGCGTGGTGGACGGTGGCGTGGTTATGATCAATCGCGGCTGGGTGCCGTGGCAGGGCGAACGTACGTCACCACCGGCGCCTTCGGTGCCGGCAGAAGAGGTGTTGGTCACCGGTCGCGCGCGGGCCTTTGCACAGCCCGGCATGCGTCTTGGCGAGGGCAACGCGGCGACCACATCGCAATGGCCGCGGCTTGCGATCTATCCAAGTGCGCAGGAAATTTCGGGTTGGTTGGGCACACCGGTTGCCGCGTCGCTGGTATTGCTTGACGATGCCGCCGACCATGGGTTTGCGCGGGCTTGGCGGCCGGATGAGTTCCCGCCGTCGCGCCATGTGGGTTACGCCGTGCAGTGGTACTCGATGGCCACCGCGCTGATAATTTTGTTTTTAATCGCGAGTCGCCGACGCGCGCAGGAATAAGATGAACGACAACATCCAACAGGGGCGCGGACGGCGCCAACTGATCATGCTCACGGCGCTGTTTCTCGGGCCGGTGATTCTGGCCGCAGCGTTCTATTTTTTCGGCGTGGATCTGCGCCCCAAAGGCAGCGTGGCGCATGGCGAACTGATTTCGCCCGTGGTGACGTTGCCGGTGGCAGATCAGGACGCGACGTTCCGCGGTGGTTGGACATTGGCGGTCGTTGCCGAGGCGTGTGAGACGCCGTGCGCCGAAACGCTGGTGAAAGTGCGTCAGGTGCGTCTGGCTTTGGGCCGGGAAATGGAGCGTATTGAGCGCGTGCTGCTGGTCACCGGTGACCAGCCGATCAGCGCAGAACTGCGTGGGGCGCATCCCGGTCTGCGTGTGATCGACGATAACGAGCCTGAGCTACTGGCGTTGGCGTCACAGTTTCCCGGCGATCAGGCCGGTTCGCTGTATCTGATCGATCCGCTGGGCAATTTGATGATGCGCTTCGAGCGTGACGTGGAACCGAAGTTTCTGAAAAAAGACATCAAGCGGCTACTCAAGCTGTCGAGCATCGGCTAATGGTCTGGTTTCAGCGACTGGCGACGACCGCAGCAGTCCTGGCCTTTATCGTGATCACGATGGGCGCCTGGGTGCGACTCACCGACGCGGGCCTCGGCTGTCCCGACTGGCCGGGCTGTTTTGGTCAGCTGCTGGTGCCGGAGTCGGATGAAGATCTGGCACGGGTTGCCAATGAGTTTGACGGTGCGACGGTGGAAACCGGCAAAGCGTGGCGGGAGATGATTCATCGCTACGCCGCCTCAACGCTGGGCTTATTGATTTTGGCATTGGCTGCGCTTGGTTGGCGCAATCGACGCGATGCCCGTCAGCCGGTGGTAGTGCCGCTGCTGCTCGTTGGGCTGGTGCTGTTTCAGGGCATGCTCGGCATGTGGACCGTCACGTTGCTGCTGCAGCCGCTCATTGTGATGGGTCATCTGCTCGGCGGCATGACCATCTTGAGCTTGCTGGTATGGCTGGCGTTGATCAGCCGGCAGGGCGTGGTGCCGCGACCCACGGCCGACGGCTTGCGCGGTCTCGCGCTTGCGGCACTGCTGGTCACGTTTGCGCAAATTGGCCTCGGCGGCTGGACCAGTACGCATTATGCGGCGCTGGCCTGCCCCGATTTCCCCACCTGTCAAAACCAGTGGTGGCCGGATGCCGACTGGTCGGAGGGCTTCGTGCCGTGGCGGAACATCGAATCTAATTTTGAGGGCGGTGTGCTGATGCATCCCGCCCGGGTTGCCATTCATCTAACCCATCGTGTGGGGGCGATCGCGCTTACGCTGCTGTTGCTGGCGTCAATTTGGCAGATCGGACGGCGCAAAGGGCGCGCAGGACGGCGCGCGGCCGGGCTCACAGGGGTCACTCTGGGCCTGCAAATAGGCATTGGTGTGAGCATTGTTAAGTTGGGCTTGCCGCTGTGGCTGGGCGTCGCGCACAATGGCAATGCAGCACTGCTGTTACTTAGTGTTTTGACACTAAATTACGCGGTGCGCTACCAACGAGCCTGAGCGCCATGTGGTCCGAAACATTTAACAGTTATTACCAGCTTTGTAAGCCCAAAGTGGTCGCGTTGATCGTCTTCACCGCGGTCGCCGGCATGTTCTTGTCCACGCCCGGTATGGTGCCGTGGATGCCGCTGCTGCTGGGCACCATCGGTATCGGTTTGGCGTCGGCCTCGGCCGCGGCGATCAATCACGTGCTGGACGAGCGCTTTGATGAGCGCATGGGACGCACCAAGAATCGACCGCTGCCCACCAAGCAGCTCAGCTCGGGTCAGGCGGTGGCCTTTGCGCTAAGTCTGGCGGTGATCTCCATGATCATTCTGGTGCGCTGGGTCAATCCGCTCACGGCGGTTCTGACCTTCGTGGCGCTGATCGGCTACGCCGTGATCTACACCGCTTATCTCAAGCACGCCACACCGCAGAACATTGTGATTGGCGGTGCGGCCGGTGCAGCGCCTCCGGTGCTCGGATGGGTAGCGATTACCGGGCACGTGCATCCGGATTCGCTGCTGCTGTTTCTGATAATTTTCGCTTGGACGCCACCGCACTTTTGGGCACTGGCGATTGCCAAGCGTGATGACTACGCCAAGGCCGGCATTCCAATGTTGCCGGTGACCCACGGCGTGCGTCACACCACGCTGCAGATATTGCTCTACACCGTCATCATGGTGGTGATCACCATTCTGCCGTTTTTGACCGGCATGGGCGGTTTGCTGTATTTGGCCGCTGCGCTGATTCTCGGGGGTATCTTTATCGCCAAGGCGTGGGCGTTACAAAAAACGCCGCGCTATGATTTGGCCATGGGTTTGTTTGGCTATTCGATTACCTATCTCATGGTTTTGTTCGCCGTGATGTTGTTGGACCACTATTTGATGCCGGGCGGGCAGGTGCTTTCATGAAACCAATATTTTGGCTGGTGCTGGCGCTCGTGTTGAGTGCGGTGGTTGGCGGCTATGCATTGCGTGATGATGCGGAGGTGCCCGAGGTCGTCGCGCCTGCGCCCGTTGCCGAACCGGTGGTGCGTGAGGCGCCCAAGGCGGTGGCCAAGGCCGAGCCAAAAGTGGTCGCGGCACCCAGCGTTGAGCCGCCACCAGCCGATGACGACGTGCTGCGCATTGATCTCACCGGTAACGCCAGCTTCTTCGAGTTGTTTGACCAACTCGGTATCGAAGACTACGAAGGTCAGCTTGCAAAGTGGGGCGTGGAACGCGGCTATCCGCAGCTCGACGACCAGGGCAATCCTATTCTCGATCAGCCCTACGAGCAGTACGACGATGCGACCCTGCGCGCGTTTGCCGACGGCGACGACATGTGGGCCCAGCAGTTTCTCGCCGACCGAATCAAAGATTCGAATCCGGCTGAGGCGCTGGAGTGGTATCGCAAGGCGGCCGTGAATGGCTCGGTGCACGCGATGACCGAAATGGCGCGCCTGTATCGCGATCTCGCGTATTCCAAGGCCGGAACGCAAGCCACGGGTGAAGCGGCGCGTACCCAGCTCGAATCGTTTCGCAGCTCGGCCGGATCGCCGGCGATCGAGGGCTATGCCTGGGCCGCGGTGGCCGAGCGTGCGGGCTGGGACCCGTTACGCGGCGGCATGACCGCGGGGTTTGTCGGCGCCAAACTGAGCGAGAAACAAAAAGAAGCGGCCTGCCAAATGGCAGGTGGTCTGTTTGATGGGCTGGTCAATGATCGTCAGGAGCGCGGCCTGGGTGATTACTCCGCCGCGCCGCCGCCGATTGTATTTGATCCTGGCACCGTGGGCGGCACGTCCTGCGCCAGCAACGCCACGCCCAATTATGAAGAGCAGTGCCGTGAGGTGCAGGTGGTCGTGGGCGGTGAAGTGAGTCGCCTGTGGACCTGCGGTCAGTAGCAAATATATGAGCGCTAACGCCACCGACGATCATCCGATTCTTGCCTCTTTAAACGACGCACAGCGTGAGGCGGTCAGCGCTCCGTTAACGCCGGTGCTCGTGCTGGCCGGCGCGGGCAGTGGGAAAACGCGCGTGTTGATTCATCGCATTGCGTGGCTTATTGAGCGCGAACGCGTATCGCCACATTCGCTGCTCGCGGTCACCTTTACCAACAAAGCGGCCGCCGAAATGCGCGGGCGTCTCGAGCGTTTGCTGTCGATGGACGCGCGTTCGCTGTGGGTGGGCACATTCCACGGTCTGGCCCATCGCTTGCTTAGAATTCACTGGCGTGAAGCCGGTTTGGTGCAAACCTTCCAGATCATGGACGGCGAAGATCAGAAGCGCTTTATCAAGCGTCTGCTCAAAACGCTGGGCTTTGGTGACGGCGAGTGGGACCCCAAAGAAGTACGCGGGTTTATCAACAGCAACAAAAATGAAGCCCGCCGCCCCGACGATTTAAAACACGACAACGATCCGACCCGACGTCAGCTGATCGAATTTTATCGCGAGTATCAAACCGCCTGCGATCGTGCCGGCTTGGTCGATTTTGCGGAGATTCTGCTGCGCGCCTACGAGCTGTGGAAAGACAATCCCAATATTCTGGCGCATTACCGCCAGCGCTTCGGGCACATTCTGGTGGACGAGTTTCAGGACACCAACACAATTCAGTACAACTGGATTCGGTTGCTGGCAGGCCAGGAGGGCATGCCGTTCGTCGTGGGTGACGACGATCAATCTATTTATCGCTGGCGTGGCGCGCGCATCGAGCATATTCGTCAGTTTGAGCGCGACTTTGGCAATACGCGGGTAGTGCGTCTGGAGCAGAATTATCGCTCGACGGGCAACATTCTGGCTGCGGCCAACGGTCTGATTGCGAACAATGGTTCGCGCATGGGCAAAAACCTGTGGACCGACGGTACGGACGGCGACCTCATTCGCGTGTTTGGTGCGTTCAACGAACGTGACGAGGCCGAGTTTGTTCTGGGCCGCATCAATGAGTGGGTGGATCAGGGCGGTGCACGTTCGGATGTGGCCATTTTGTATCGCTCGAATGCGCAGTCGCGGGTGTTTGAAGAGCGACTCATTGGCATGGGTATACCGTACCGCGTGTACGGCGGGCTGCGCTTCTTCGAGCGCGCCGAAATTAAAGACGCGCTGGCGTACCTGCGTTTAATGAGCAACCGTCAGGACGATCCGTCGTTTGAGCGCGTGGTGAATCTGCCGACGCGCGGCATTGGCGCGCGCACAGTGGAAGTGTTGCGCGACTATGCGCGAGCGAACGACACGTCGCTGTGGGTCGCGGCCGGGGCCCTGATTGAGAATGGTTTGAGCGCACGCGCTGCTAACGCGCTGCGCGGATTTTTGCATCTGATCGAAACGATGGCCGCCGACACGCAGGATCTGGATTTGCACGAGCAGGTCGATCATGCAATTGAAGAATCTGGTCTGGTGCAGCATCACGAAAAAGACCGCTCGGAAAAAGGCGAGGCGCGCGTAGAAAACTTGCGCGAACTGGTCAGTGCCGCGCGCGGCTTTGATCCCGATGCGGTCACGGATGATGACACGATGGAGCCACTCACGGCGTTTCTGGCGCACGCGTCGCTTGAGGCGGGCGAAGGGCAGGGCGATGCGTGGGATGACTGCGTGCAGCTGATGACGCTGCACAGCGCGAAGGGTCTGGAGTTTCCGCTGGTGTTTATGTCGGGCATGGAAGATGGGCTATTCCCGCACAAGCGTTCGATTGCCGATCTCGATGGTTTGGAAGAAGAGCGTCGGCTTTGTTACGTGGGCGCGACGCGCGCCATGGAGAAGCTCTACATGACCTACGCGGAGCAGCGCCGGCTGCACGGCACGGACAGCTACGGTCAGCCGTCGCGCTTTATCAGCGAAATGCCGCCGGAGCGACTCGAAGAGATTCGCCCGCACATCAAGGTTGCTCGACCCGTCTATCGACCGCCATCGGCCAGTGCCGGGCTGGCTGAGACCTCCCACGGGCTGCGTTTGGGGCAGCGCGTCATGCACGCCAAATTTGGGGAGGGCGTCGTGCTGGACTTCGGTGGTCGCTCACGGGTTCAGGTCAATTTTGATGCAGAGGGCACCAAAGAGCTCGACCTGAATTACGCCCAGTTGGAAAAGCTGTAGCGTCAGGCGTAACGTACGCATTCTATGAACATTATTATCCTCGGAGCGGGGCAGGTGGGTTCGACCGTGGCGTCGAGTCTTGCAAAAGAAGCCTCCAACGAGGTCACCATTGTTGATGTGGATCCCATGGTGCTGCGCGAGCTGCAGGACCGTCTGGATATCCGTACGATTGTCGGGCATGCGTCGCATCCCGACGTGCTCGCGTCGGCGGGTGCTGACGATGCCGATATCATCATCGCGCTGACCGACAGCGATGAAACCAACATGATCGCCTGTCAGATCGCCTACACGCTTTATCACACGCCAACCAAGATCGCGCGTATCCGTTCGGTGGAATATCTCGAAGCAGAGAAGCTCTTTACGCAAGACGCACTGCCGGTGGATGTCATCGTCTCACCGGAAAAATTGGTGTGCGCGTACATCGAACGTTTGATTAAATTTCCCGGTGCGCTGCAGGTGCTTGAGTTTGCCGACGGCCGAATTCGTCTGGTGGGTCTGCGCGCGCACAAAGGCGGTTTGCTGGTGGGCCAGGCGTTGAGTAATTTGCCGCAGCACATACCCGATATCGAAACCCGGGTGGCCGCGATCTATCGCGACGGCGCGCCTGTGATGCCCGAGGGCGATACCGTGATCGAGGAGGGCGATGAGGTCTTTTTCATCGCCGCGCGCAAGGACATCCGCGTGGTCATGAGCGAGATGCGCAAGCTCGAAAATCCGGTACGACGCATTACGATCGCCGGCGGTGGCAACATCGGCTTCCAATTGGCCAAAGCGCTTGAGCGCACCAACCAGGTCAAGCTGATTGAGCGCAACCGCACGCGCGCCCGGTTTATTTCCGAGCAATTGGAAAAGACGGTGGTGCTGCACGGTGATGCGGCGGACGAGGAGTTGCTGCTCGAGGAGAACATCGATCGCATGGACGTATTCTGCGCCGTGACCAATGCCGAGGAGGCCAATATTCTCTCGGCAATGCTGGCCAAGCGACTCGGTGCACGCAAGGTGATGGCGTTGATTAATCGTCCGTCGTACGCCGAACTGGTGGAGGCCGGGGAAATCGACATCGCGCTGTCGCCGCAGCAAATTACGCTGGGCTCGCTGCTCGCCCACGTGCGGCGCGGCGACGTGGCCAAGGTGCACACGCTGCGACGCGGTGCAGCGGAGGCGCTCGAGGCCATCGCGCACGGCGATGTGAGTAGTTCGAAAGTGGTGGGTCGAGCGATTGAAGACATTCGTCTGCCGCCGGGTACCACCATTAGTGCCATCGTTCGCGGCGAGAAAGCCATCATCGCGCATCACGACACGGTGGTGGAGGCCGATGATCACGTCATTTTGTTTTTGACGGATCGAGCGCAAATTCACGAAGTCGAGCGCCTGTTTCAGGTCGGCGTTACGTTCGCCTGATCGACTAACGACACATAATGAATCTGTCCGTTGTCCAGCGCATTGTCGGTCTGTTGCTGATGATTTTCAGCGTCACCATGCTACCGCCCGTGCTCGTCTCACTGATCTATCGCGACGGCGGCGCTTTGGCCTTTCTCAGCGGCTTCGCGCTCACCCTGGTTGCAGGATTTTTGCTGTGGGTGCCGGTACGTCGTGCGGCGCTGGATCTGCGCTTGCGTGACGGCTTTTTAGTGGTCGCCGGTTTCTGGGTGGTGCTGGGCATGTTTGGGGCCCTGCCGTTTTATCTTTCCTCGGAGCCGCAAATCGGTTTTACCGACGCGGTGTTCGAATCCATTTCAGGCTTAACCACCACGGGCGCCACGGTCCTTGTGGGTCTCGACCAGTTGCCCCATGCGGTGTTGTTTTATCGCCAGCAGCTGCAGTGGCTCGGTGGCATGGGAATCATCGTGTTGGCCGTAGCGATTTTGCCGATGCTGGGCGTGGGCGGCATGCAGCTTTATCGCGCCGAAACACCGGGCCCGATGAAAGACTCCAAAATGACACCGCGCGTGACCGAAACGGCCAAGGCGCTGTGGTACATCTATCTGGGTCTGACCGTGTTTTGCGGCGTGGCGTTTTGGGCGGCGGGCATGAATGTGTTTGATGCCATCGGCCACGCGTTCAGCACCGTGGCGATTGGCGGCTTCTCCACCCATGACGCGAGCATCGGTTACTTCAATAACGTGACGATTGAGATGATCACGGTCGTGTTCATGTTTTTGTCCGGGATTAATTTTTCGCTGCATTTTTTGGCGTGGCGCGACGCGCGTGTGAAAGACTATTTCCGTGATCCAGAGTTTCGCGCTTACACGCTGGTACTGGGTTTGGTAACCATCATTGTTTTTGTGGAGCTGTTTCGAACGCAGGAATACACGTCGCTGCTTGAGGGATTTACCAAGAGTATTTTTCAGGCGGTCTCGATTGGCACGACCACAGGGTTTACAACGGCCAACTATTCTTTGTGGCCCGGTCATCTGCCCGTGATGTTGATTCTGGCGAGTTTTGTTGGCGGCTGTGCGGGCTCCACCGGCGGCGGCATGAAAGTGATTCGCTGGCTGCTCATTTACAAACAAGGCGTGCGTGAGATCAGCCGTCTGGTGCATCCCAGTGCCGAGATTCCGGTGAAGCTCGGTCGCAAAGCGGTGCCCAATCGCGTAATCGAGGCCGTGTGGGGATTTTTCTCGGTTTATACCGTGCTGTTTTCGATCATGATTCTGATCCTCACCTTCACCGGTCTGGATATCGTGACGGCGTTCTCGGCAGTGGCCGCCAGTTTGAATAATCTGGGTCCAGGCCTCGGCGACGTAGCATCCAATTTTGCTTCGGTGCCGCCCGCGGCCAAGTGGGTCTCCATGGGTGCCATGTTGCTCGGTCGACTCGAAATTTTTACGCTGCTGGTGCTCTTTTCGAGCGCCTTTTGGCGTCGCTGAACCACAGGAATCCCATGACCAGAAAACCGACGCCCAAGGCGCCACGTCCACACGCGCTCAATCACGAGTCGTGGAGTATTTTTCAGATCATCTCCGAATTTGTTGAAGGCTATGAGCAGCTGTCGGCGGTGACACCGTCAGTGAGCGTGTTTGGCTCGGCGCGCACGGCGCCCGATGATCCCGACTATCAGCTCACCGAAGCGATTTGTCGCGGTTTGTCCGATGCGGGCTTTACGGTGGTGACCGGCGGCGGGCCGGGCATCATGGAGGCGGGCAACAAAGGCGCTCAGGCCGGCAAATCGCACAGCGTTGGGCTCAACATTGTGCTGCCGCGTGAGCAGACACCCAATGCGTATCAAGATCTCAGTTTGCACTACCGGCATTTTTTCTCGCGCAAAGTGATGTTCGTCAAGTACGCGTGCGCGCACGTGGTGCTACCCGGCGGTTTTGGTACGCTGGACGAACTCATGGAAATACTCACGTTGGTACAAACCGGCAAAGTGCGGCGCGTGCCGATCATTTTGGTGGGGTCGTCGTTTTGGCAGGGTCTTTTGACGTGGTTTAAGGACGAATTGGTTCGGCGCAAAACCATCAAGCCTGAAGCGTTGGATCTGCTCAATGTGGTGGACAGCGAGGATGAGGTGCTGGCCGTGATTCAACGTTTCGAGAGCGAGCACGGACTGGAAGCCACCTCGCGCGAACTGGAAATCATGCGCGGGTTGTAGGAGTTGGCGTCCAACGATCGCACTCTCGCGGACACGCTTGAACGCTTGGTGGTTTGGAGCGGCCACTGTGTGGCCTGGCTCACGGTGGCGATGGTGTTGGTCACGTTTCTGGTCGTCGTTCTGCGCTACTTCTTTTCGTTAGGTTTTATTTGGCTGCAGGAAGTCAGCGTGTATCTGCACGCGCTGGTGTTTTTGCTTGGGGCCGCCTATACCTTGTCGCGCGATGAGCACGTGCGTGTCGATGTTTTTTATCGACGGCTGTCAGAGGGCGCGCGGCGGCGTTTGGACATGCTCGGTACGCTGTTCTTTTTGCTGCCTACGCTTGCGGTCATCGGCTGGACCACGTTCGATTATGTTCTGCGCGCCTGGCTTGAGCGCGAGGCGTCGCGCCAGACCGGTGGGCTGCCCTATCCCTATGTGCCGTTGCTCAAAACGGCGATTCTCATCGCGGTGCTGTTGCTCGCCATCCAGGCGCTGGCCTGGCTGCTGCGCCGTGGTCGTGTCCTGAAGCACAACGAGCCGCGCTTGTGACGTCGTTTTTGCCGCTGCTGCTGTTTGCGCTGGTCATCGTATTTTTGATGGCCGGGTATCCGGTGGCATTTACGCTCTCGGGTGTCGCGTTGCTGATGGCCGGCGTGGGCGTGCTGACCGGTACGTTCGACGCGTCGCTGTTTGGTGCCATCCCCAGCCGGCTGTTTGGTGGGACGATGACCAACGAGCTGTTGGTGGCCGTGCCGATTTTCGTGTTCATGGGCGTGGTGCTTGAGCGGGCGCGTATTGCCGAGGATTTGCTCGACACGCTGGGCCTCGTGCTGGGTCGATTGCGCGGCGGGATGGCCGTGGCGGTGATGATTGTCGGCATGTTGCTGGCGGCGAGCACGGGGATTGTGGGTGCGACGGTGGTCACCATGGGGCTGTTGTCCCTCCCGACCATGATCAAGCGCGGCTACGATCCGGCCCTTGCGAGCGGTTCAATTTGTGCGGCCGGCACGTTGGGGCAAATTATCCCGCCGTCGATTGCGCTGGTGTTGCTCGGTGATGTGCTGTCATCGGCCTATCAGGAAGCGCAGCGTCGTCAGGGCATTTTCTCCGTCGACACCGTGTCGGTGGGCGATCTTTTTATGGGCGCTGCGATCCCGGGTTTTTTACTGGTGGTGCTGTACATCGTTTATCTGCTGGTGGTGTCGGTAGTGCGTCCGCAGTCGATGCCACCGATCAAAGCGTCGGGATTGAGCACCTCCGAATTATTGCTGCGTGTGGTGCGAGTTTTGATTCCGCCATTGGCGCTGATCATCTCGGTGCTCGGCTCGATAGTGGCAGGTATTGCTTCGCCCACTGAGGCCGCATCGGTGGGTGCGGTTGGGGCGATGTTGCTGGCGCTGCTGCGCGGCAAGCTGCCATTGGCGACGCTGCGCGAGGTGGCGCGCACGACCACGCGGGTGAGCTCCATGGTGTTCCTGATTCTGATTGGCGCCTCCATCTTCTCGCTGGTGTTCCGCGGATTTGGCGGCGACGAGGTGGTGCGTGAACTACTGAGCGATCTGCCCGGCGGGGCCACCGGTGCGTTGGTGGTGGTCATGGTCATGATCTTCCTGCTCGGCTTCGTGCTCGATTTTATTGAGATCACGTTTGTGGTGGTGCCGATTGTCGGACCGGTGTTGCTCGCACTGGGGCTCGACCCGGTGTGGCTCGGTGTGATGATCGCCATTAATCTGCAGACGTCGTTCCTGACACCACCGTTTGGTTTCGCGCTGTTTTATTTGCGTGGCGTGGCGCCCGACAGCGTGCCGACGGCGGCGATTTACCGCGGCGTGATGCCGTTTGTCGGGCTCCAGATTCTGATGCTGTTTATTTTAGCGCTGTGGCCGGAGCTCGCTACCTGGCTGCCGGATCAGCTGTCGTAAGCTCGCCGGCTTTGCGTTCTACTGCATCAAGCATCGCTTCGATGGTGCTGGTGTCGGTGTGTTTATTCATGATGGTGATACGCAAATAATTCTTACCGTCCACTTCGGCGGAAGTGAGATGGAAGCTTCGCTCGCGCACCAGTGCATCGCGAATTTGCACCTGTAACGCATCGTCGTCGCCGTAGCGGAAACACAGAATGTTGCTCTCGGGTGTGTAGGGACAGGTAAACCCTGGCCGCTGCACAATGATGTCGCGCGCGGTGTGAGCCATAGCGTAGCGATCGTCCACATAGTCGCCAAGCGCCTGTTCGCCGCGAAACGCCAGCGTTAAAAAGATCTTGAAGCTGAGGCTTGCTTTGGTGCATTCCACCGCACGTGGCAGCGAGTCGTAGCCGTCACGATCATGGCCGTAGGCCAGATAGCTGGCTTCCTGATGAAACGCGCGGTCAAAATCGGCGCCGTCTTTGAGCAACAGCGCCGCGCACAGTGCCGGCACCTGCATCATTTTGTGAGCATCCCAGACGATTGAGTCACCGAGTTCGATGCCCTCCAGGTAGCGTCTCGCGTCCTTGGCCAACAACGCTGTCGCCCCGTGACAAGCATCAACATGAAACCAGACGTCGTGCCTGGCGCAAAATTCGCCCATAGCGACGAGCGGGTCATGCAGGCCGGTCGCCGTTGAGCAGGCGTTGCCGATGATTGCCATCGGTCGGCGGCCGTCCGCGATAACCTTGTCCAGCGTAGGTGCCAACGCTTCCGGGCGCACCACGCCAAAGCGGGTGACGTCGATGGGATACACCGCATCGGAGCCCAGTCCAAGAATAGAAACGGCCCGCGCCACGGAGTAGTGGCTGTTGCGCGGTGCCAGCACCGCCAGATCGTGCGGCGTTCCCCGCTCCCAGGCGTCTGGGGCCACGCGCGCACGGGCTGCTAAAAGCGCGGTCAGATTGGCCAGAGAGCCACCGTGCGTGAGCACGCCGGCGCTGTGCGGTGTGCCATCGGCGGCGTCGGGAAACGGTTGCGGCGTCCAGCCTACCTTTTCGAGCATCCAGTTGAGCACCACAAACTCAAGCATCGCCGCCGATGGGCCCATCTCATAGATGGCCATGGGATTGTTGACGACGCCATTGATCATCGCGGCCAGTGCGCCGGGGTAGTCGGGAATGCCGACCTGATGCGCGATGTACGCCGGGTGATGGAGTTTCACGGAGTACTTAAGATAGCGCGTCATAAACGCGGCAAACGTGGCCTCGTCCATGCCGCCAGCGGGAAGCCAGCGCTCTACCTCGAGCGCATCGTGCACTTCGCGCAGCGGCGCGTAGCCGGTGGCCGGCGCCGTGCCGCGACTGGTGTCTTCAATATGCTTGCGCAGCGCGCTCATCGCGCTGGCTGTCAGGCGCTCGAAGCGGTCGAGTTCGACCGCCGAATCGGCATCGCTCACTAACGCTGCTCGTAGTACGCGCGCTCCGACACGTCGTGCCAGGCGCGTACATTGGATTGAAACGCGCGATAGGATTTGAGCACGGTGGCAAACTCCGCATCGTCGGTGGCAATGTCATCCAGTACGTCCTTGGTCAGCGCTTTGAGTTCGGCCAGCACTTCCGTTGGGAACGGACGCACGTCGACCTTGTGCTCTTCGACCAGCGCTTTAAACGCGCGCGGATTGGCGGCGGTGTATTCGGCGTGCATGTGCGCCGCGGCCGCCGCGCAGGCCGTCATCACACACGACTGCAAATCGTCCGGGAGTTCGGCAAACGCTTCTTTGTTAAACATGGCTTCGAGCGCGGCGTTGGGTTCGTGCCAGCCCGGGTAGTAGTAGTACTTGGCGGCCTTGTGTAAACCCCAGGCCAGATCGTTGCTCGGGCCAACCCACTCTGTGGCATCGATGTCACCAGTTTGCAGTGCGTTGTAAATTTCTCCGCCGGGGCGATTGACCGGCACGCCACCGGCGCGGCGAAACACCTCGCCGCCGAGGCCGGGGATGCGCATTTTTAAACCGCGCAGATCCTCGATGCGATTAATTTCGCGGTTGTACCAGCCGCCCATTTGCACGCCCGTGTGACCGGCCAGAGCGGGGATGAGCCCAAAGCGGTCATAGACGTCGCGCCACAAATCCATACCGCCGCCGTAATACAACCAGCCCGCCATTTCCGTCGCGTTCATCCCAAAAGGTACGGCGCCGAAAAGCTGCGCGGCCGGTGCTTTGCCTTTCCAGTAGTACGAGCCGGCGTGGCCAATTTGGGCGGTGCCGTTGGCGACCGCGTCGAACACCTCAAACGCCGGCACCAGCTCGCCGGCACCGTACACGCTGACGGTAATGCGACCGCCCGTCATAGCGGTAATGGTGTCAGCGAGAAAAGTGGCGCCGGTGCCAAGGCCGGGGAAATTGTTGGGCCATGTTGTGACCATTTTCCACTGGCGTTTTTTGGCGGGCGCGACGGCCGTGGCGGGGGCGTCTGCGGTCGAATCGCTACAGGCGGTCAGTGCCGCACCGACCAGACCGGCGCCAGCTGCGGTCACAAAATCCCGGCGCTTCATGCCCACCGACCGGTTGATACGTTGGACTGGCACAACTGCGCGAACGATTGATTCATGGCGGGACCTTTTATTAGCCGGAACGGATCACGCGCATTAATAGCATAAAAAAAGCCCCGATCTGTGATCGGGGCTCAATGCCATCCTGGCTAAAGGTGATTGAGTAACTTGACTTGCGACCCGGTCTCCCTGATCGTCCTGCAGCGGACCCGCGTCAATGCGGGGATTGCAACTCAAAGTCCATGAACAGCCTTCTGGTACATTATCCTATACAAGTGTTCCACAGCCGTATCGGGTGAATGCGACGGCCCGTGTAAGACTTTTCCTACGAGCAACGTAGTCATAAGACATTGATTTCATTGATACAGAGGGTCTCAGAGGCACAGGTTGAGGTGGCCGGAGAGGTAACCGGGCGCATCGGGCCGGGTATTTTGGCCCTGATCGGGGTGGAGCAGGCCGACAACGAGGCCATCGCACAGCGTCTGATTGAGCGTATCGTCACTTATCGAATCTTTTGCGATGCACAAGGTCGAATGAACCGGAGCCTGCTCGATAGCGGCGGCGAATTGCTGCTGGTCTCTCAGTTCACACTGGTGGCGGATACGGGTAAAGGCACGCGGCCGAGCTTTTCGAAGGCCGGCGCACCGGAGGCTGCGCGGGCTCTCTATGAGGTGGCCGTGACGGCCGCCCGTGAGCGCCTCGGGAGCGTGCAAACCGGTCGCTATGCGGCAGATATGGCGGTATCGCTGGTGAACGACGGGCCTGTTACGTTTTGGCTTCAGGTGCCGGCAAAAAAAACGTGACGCCCCGACGTTGCGAGACATGGCGCACTGGTATACTAACGAACTGTCGATTGACCCCTTCTGCGGAGAGTGAACATGAGTTTTGCGAACATTGGCCCGTTTCAGCTTCTGGTGGTGCTGCTGATTGTGGCGCTTATTTTTGGTACGAAAAAACTTCGCTCGCTGGGCTCCGATGTTGGTGGCGCGGTGAAGGGGTTTCGCAAAGCCATGAATGATGAAGACAAAGACCCGCTGGGTCTGACCCAATCCGACGACAAGGAAGAGTCCGCTGCGGAAACCTCCGCGGATGCGACCAAAACCTCCTGATCGTGCGCGCCGGGCACTCGCCCAGTCATTTTTGGATGGTCTGATTCATGTTTGACGTCGGCTTTGCCGAGCTCATCTTAATCTTTGTGATCGCGCTAATCGTGCTTGGACCCGAGCGACTGCCCGAGGTGGCGCGGACGGCCGGGCGCTGGTTGGGTCGTGCACGGCAGATGGCGCGCTCCATGCAGTACGAGCTTGAGCGGGAACTCGACGTCAATAACATCGGCAAAGACATCGCCGGTGACGGCAGTTCGTCAGCCACTGAATCCGCGCCCGAGTCACCTTCTGAGGCCGCGACCGACGTGCCGCCGCCGACGCATGGCCGGCTGCCCGAGCGCACGGGTGCGTCCTACGATGACGATCCCGAAGATCTCGACGAAGATTTTCACGCCGACGATGACGCCGACGCGTCCAAAGTAGAGAAAGCCGGTGGCTGAGCAGATCCCCGCCGAGGACGATGGGGGAGAGCCGCAGACGCTGATGGCGCATCTGCTTGAATTGCGCACGCGTTTGATGCGCATTGTGTTTGCCACCCTTGGCGTGTTTGTTCTAATGGCGCCGTTTGCGAATAAGATGTTTACCGTGGCCGCGCGTCCGCTCATGGAAAAGCTGCCTGAGGGCATGCTTGCGACGCAGGTAGGGGCGCCCGTGTTGGCGCCTTTCAAACTCGCCTTTCTTGCGGCCGTGTTCATCACGATTCCCGTCACGCTCCATCAAACCTGGGCGTTTGTTGCGCCCGGTCTGTATCTCAAAGAGAAGCGGCTGGTTGTGCCGTTGATGATTTCCAGCACGCTTTTGTTCTATGTTGGCGTCGCGTTTGCCTACTTCGTCGTGTTTCCGTTGGTCTTTGAGTTTCTGGTGAGTTACACACCAGCCGGCGTTGAAATGCAGACCGACATGACGAGCTATCTGGATTTCATGCTCGCATTGTTCTTTGCGTTTGGTTTGGCCTTCGAGGTGCCGGTCGCTATCTTGCTGCTCGTGTGGAGCGGTTTTGTCACGCCCGAGAAGCTGGCGGAGAAGCGCGCCTACGTCGTGCTCGGTGCGTTCGTATTGGGTATGTTCCTCACGCCACCGGATTTTATTTCACAAACCCTTCTGGCCATTCCGATGTACCTGCTGTTTGAGGTCGGAATTTTTATGGCCAAGCGACTGGTGCCGGCGAAAAAGCCGGACGACGCCAGCGACAGTACGGCCGCCGACTAAGAACTCGGTTGTTTTTGGGCGCGCTCGACGTCGCCGTTGGGTGGCCAGGTAACATCCGGCGTCGCCTGATCAATGTCGGCGTGAATGCGCCACTCGCCGTCTTTTTCCTGCTTGTAAATGAGCAACGAGCGTCCAACGTCAGTGATGGTTTCGGTGCTGCCGTGCGGTGTCACGGACATCCAGTATTTGCTGATCAGATAAGCCATGCGGCCGTGGATTTCGGCGCGCTCCACGTCGATGTCGAACGTGACCCGCGCGGTGCCGAGGCTCGCGGCAAAGAACTCGCGAATGTCGGCCTTGCCAGTCATGGCCGGCTGGCCATGCAACATCACTTTGGCGTCGTCGGTGTACAGGGCCATCAAGCCATCGAGATCTTCAGCCAGGTAACGCTCAATCCACTTGCCGCCAATTTGCTGGAAAACGTCGCGCGTGGATTCGTCCGCCTCGACGGGCGTGGTGGCGACTAAAACGGCGAAAATAAAAGCAAAGAAAATGGCGCGCATAGCGGGCTCCCGAGGATATCGACAGGGCCCAGTATACGACAACCGTTTGGCCGCCCGGATTAGCGTCCGCGCAGCGCGCGCTTGACCGCGTCCCGCGTGTTGGCCGGGCGATCGTCTTTGAGTTCTTGCTCACTGTAGACGTCGACGGCTTGCGTGGAATCGCGCACGGCTTGTTTTTCGCCGCTGGGAATTCGGCTGCCGGTCTCTACCAGATCCGGCGTCTGGTCACGACGTTCGGATTGCGCTGTGGGAACGTAATATCCCGATGTGCTGCAGCCGAGAATCAGGGTGCTGATGAGCATGAGTGCGGGTATTTTCATAGTGTCGTCCAGGGTTGCAAAGCGGGCGGCATGCGCTTCGCTAGCGCGCCGTAACCGCAGGTGTTTAATAATATACGTAGCGCTTCGTAATTGCTACCAATGTCCGTCGCTGGTGCGGCGCTGCAGCAAATTTGACTCAACCGGGCAATCCCCGTAAACCGTGGCGTTCGCAGCGTCCGCGCACATTAAGAAGAAAACTCCGAGAGTGTCTATGAATTCAAGAATGTTATCCGGTCTGATCATGATCGTGTTGTTCGGTTGCTCGGATGCTACCGAAACCAGCCCACCAGAAAAGGCTCGCGAGGTGGGGTCATCCGCTGCCGCGGCGGACTACGTCGACGGTGTTAATGCGGAACTGGCCGTACTCAATCTCGAACTGTCCAAACTTGAGTGGGCGCGTGCCACGAACATTACGGACGAGACGGTTGCCCGTGCCGCTGAAGGCAATGAAAAAGCGCTGGCATTTAATAGCCGCATTATTGAAGAAGCCAAACAGTTCAATGACGTACCGCTGTCCGGTGCGACCGCCCGAGCCATTGACTTAATCAAACTCGGCTCGTCCATGCCCGCTCCCAATGATCCTGCATTGCGTGCCGAGCTCGCGCGTCTCGCGGTGGAAATGGATTCGATGTATGGCAAGGGCAAATACTGCCCGAATGGGGAGAACAGCTGCCTGTCGCTGAACGAACTGGAAACCACGCTCGCGACCGTGCGTGATTATGATGAGCTGCTCGAAGCCTGGCAGGGTTGGCGCACGATTTCGCCGCCCATTCGCCCGCTGTATGAGCGCTTTGCACAGCTCACCGCGATGGGCGCCAAAGAGTTGGGCTACGACAACCTCGGCGATCTGTGGAAAGCCGGCTACGACATGCCCAGTGATGACTTTGAGCAAGAAGCTGAGCGGCTCTGGGGCCAGGTAAAGCCGCTTTATGAAGCGCTGCATTGTCACGTGCGGGCCAAGCTTGGCGAGCAGTACGGTACCGACAAAGTGCCCCAGGACGGCCCGATACCGGCACACCTGCTGGGCAATATGTGGTCGCAGCAGTGGAACAATATCTACGATTTGCTGGAGCCTTATCCCGGCGCGGCCAATTTGGATGTGTCCGGCGCGCTTGTTGAGCAAGGTTACGATGCGGTGAAAATGGTCGAGCAGGCCGAAACGTTTTTCACCTCGCTTGGAATGCCCAAGTTGCCGGCATCGTTTTGGGAGCGCTCAATGCTCATCAAGCCCGCTGATCGCGATGTGGTGTGTCACGCCAGCGCCTGGCCCATCGATGGCAAAGAAGATGTGCGCATCAAAATGTGCATCGAACCGACGGAGGAATTCCTGACCACCATTTATCACGAATTGGGTCACATCTATTACTTTCTGATTTACCAAGACCAGCCGGCACTTTTTCAAGACGGCGCGCACGACGGATTCCATGAGGCCATCGGTGACACCATCGTGCTGTCGATGACACCCGATTACCTGAACAAAATTGGTTTGGTGGGCGACGTCGAAGCCAGCAATGAAGCGGTCATTAATCAGCAGATGAAAATGGCGTTGGAGAAAATCGCGTTCTTGCCGTTTGGCAAGCTGGTCGATCAGTGGCGCTGGGGCGTGTTCTCGGGCAAGACGCCGCCTGCGCGTTACAACGGCGACTGGTGGACGTTACGGACCAAGTATCAGGGCATCACGCCACCGCTTGAGCGCAGCGAAGAAAATTTTGATCCGGGTGCGAAATACCACGTGCCGGGCAACACGCCGTACACGCGCTATTTTCTGTCGTTCATTCTGCAGTTCCAATTCCATAAAGCGCTGTGCGAGGGCATGGACAGCGATGTGCCGCTGCACGAGTGTTCGATTTACGGCAACGAAGAGGCCGGCCAGCGCTTCATGGACATGCTGGCGATGGGCAGCAGCCAGCCGTGGCCCGATGCATTTGAAAAACTCACCGGGCAACGCACCATGGACGGTTCGGCCATTATCGATTATTTCGCGCCGCTGATGGGTTGGCTCGAAGAGCAAAACGAGGGACGCAGCTGCGGCTGGTAGCCGCGGGTGAACGCTCGCTACGGACTGCTTGCCGCGTTCCTTCTGGTCAACGCGGTCTGGGGCACCACGTTTATGGCGATCCGCGTGGGCGTCGCGGATTTGCCACCGGCGCTATTTGGCGGCGTGCGCTTTTTGCTGGCGGGCTTGGTGATGCTCGTGGTGTCGCGACTGCTGGGCCAGCCATTGCCGCGCACGCGGTACGATTGGAATGTGGTGGTGGTTACCGCCGTGCTGATGATCGTCGGTGGCAACGGGTTGCTGACGTGGGCCGAACAGTGGTTGCCGTCGAATCAGGCGGCGTTGCTGGTGACCGCATCGGCGCTGTGGCTTGCCCTTTTCGGCACGCTGGGTCCCAAAGGCGTGCCCTTGACGCTGCGGGTGTCGCTGGGCATCGGCATCGGATTGATCGGCACGGCATTGATGTTCTGGCGCGATGACGCCTATACATCGGAACTGGTGTGGGCCCAGCTGGCGGCACTCGGTTCGAGTTTGTCATGGGCGATCGCGGCCATCATTCTGCGCAACGCCACCATGCAGACGCGCGATGTACCGTTTGCCGCGGCGCAAATGGTCGTGGGTGGCGGCATCATGTGCATCTTGGGTATCGCCATCGGCGAGCTGCCGCGCTGGCAAATGACACCCGCCGCGAGCGGCTCGCTGTGGTACCTGACTATCATGGGTTCGTGTGTGGCCTATTCTGCCTACTTGTGGATGGTGCCGCGTGCCAAGCCGGCGACGCTTGGTATGGTGTCTTATATGGTGCCGGTGGTCGCCACCATCGCGGGATGGTGGTGGCTGCATGAGAAACTCACGTCTTTGCAGTGGTTCGGCATGGCCGTCATCGTTGCGGGGGTAGCGATTGTTACCTGGCCTACGCGTCGCGCATCATCCGGGTGAGCCGGCGGCGCGAATAAATTCGCGTCAAGCAGGAGACGGTTATGCCCAAGTCACTTCCCTATCGAGCCACCACGCGCAGCGGTGAGATGCTCGATGTCGAATTCAAATTGCACGAACAAACCCAGTCCGCCGTGCGCGTGGCGCAGGTGCTCAGTGCCGTGCTCGAAACCGTCGATCGCGAGGTGACGCTTACCGGTGATACCGGCAATGGGGATTTGCTGCAGGGGATGGCCATGGCATTGGCGGTGCGTGCGCACATGATTCCCATGCAAAAAGATCAGCTCGCTGACCTGGTGATGACCCTTGTGGAAACCGCGTTGACCAGTGCCGCGAGCGGATCGTCACACACCACGCCTGTTGGGCACGGTTGAGATGATGATGGAGACGCTGCCGGCGCATCTGCGCGAGCGGGTGCGCGTGCTCGCGGATCGTGCCGTGCCTGTCGGGGACTGCGTTGTGTACTGGATGCATCACGCTCAACGCGTCGATGAAAATCCGGCTCTGGACGTGGCGCGGCATATAGCTTGTGAACAAAGCAAACCCTTGTTGGTGGTGCAGGGTTTGGGCGGTGCGCATCAGTACAGCAACGATCGGCATCATTTTTTCGCGTTGCAAGCGGCGCGTGACGTCGCCAGTGATCTGGCGCAAATTGGTGTAGCTCATCGTTTTCATCTGGATGCGCAGCAACACGGCCGCGTTATGGATTGGGCCCGACGCGCGACCATGCTTGTGGTCGAAGAAATGCCGGTTGCGCCGTTTCCGCAGTGGCAGGCGGCGTTGGCGGCGCAAATAAATGCGCCCGTAGTCGCCGTAGATGCACGTTGCATCGTGCCCATGCAAAGCGTGCGCAAGCGTTATGATCGAGCTTTCGCATTTCGCAAAGCGACGGCGGAAGACTACGCGGCGCGCCTGCAGTCCGCGTATCCGTCATGCTCGATTGAACTGCCGCAGGCAGAAGATGCGCTGATGGCCGGCGCCTTCAACGTGGCACAAAGTGATGCGGATCTGCTGGCCGCGATTGCCCGGTGTGACATCGACCACAGTGTCGCGCCGGTCTGGGGCACGCCCGGCGGCGGCGTAGCGGCGCAGGCACGTTGGCAGACGTTTTTCGATCACGGCCTGAACGACTACGACCGCCGGCGCAACGATGCCGCCGAGCCACCGCCGCGTGGCGTGAGTCGCCTGTCGCCTTATTTGCATTACGGCTGCATCTCACCGCTGCGCGTGGCGCGAGAAGCAGCGGCGCACGGTGGCAGCGGGGCGGATAAATATTTGGATGAGTTGTTTGTGTGGCGCGAGCTGGCGCACAACTTTTGTTTTCACACGCCGCAGCTCGACACGCTGACGGCCATTCCACAGTGGGCACGCGAGACATTGCAGGCCCATCGCGACGATCCGCGCCCGGCCCTTAAATCCTGGGACACTCTGGCGCATGCGCGCACGGGCGAGCCTTTATGGGATCAGGCGCAGCGCTCGCTTCTGATTCACGGTGAGCTGCACAACAACGTACGCATGACCTGGGCCAAGCAGCTGCTGCAGTGGACGCCGTCGCCGGAACGCGCTCTGGCCATGCTGTTGGACCTGAATCATCGCTACGCGCTTGATGGGAGTGACCCCAATAGCTACGGCGGTTTGCTGTGGGCGCTGGGTCAGTTTGACCGGCCGTTTAAACCGGCCGTCGCGATACTGGGCACGGTACGCCCGCGTTCGATCAGTGCCCACGCAAAACGTCTGGATCAGGCGCGTTGGGCGCAGCGCACGGATGGTGCCGCGGGCAAGACGCAGCGGATTGCCGTGGTTGGTGCCGGAATCAGCGGATTGGCGGCCGCGCGCACGTTGGCTGATCACGGTCATCAGGTTGTGGTCATGGATAAGGGGCGCGGGGTCGGTGGGCGAATGTCAACGCGCCGTGCCGATGCCGGGAATTTCGATCACGGGGCGCAGTATTTTACGGTGCGCGATGCGTCGTTTAAGCGGCGTGTCGACGCGTGGGAAGAAGACGGTCTGGTGGCGCCGTGGCCGCAATCGCTGGTGCAGATCGATGCTCTGTCTGGAATGCGGCCGGCCGAGGCCGCCCGGCGTATGACGGCGGTCCCTGGCATGAACGCGATCTGCCAATACTTGTCTGCGGAGCTGGACGTACGCACGCGTACCGAAGTGACTTCGCTTGAGGCTCTTGATGGCGGCTGGGAAGTGCAGGGCGAGCGTTTTGATCAGGTAATTTTGACCCTGCCGTTGCCGCAGGCCACCTTGCTTCTGAATTCAGCGAACCTGTCACTGCGCGCACCGTTGCCCAACCTTCAATACATGCCCTGTCATGCCGCGATGCTCACGCTGCCGCAGGTTGACGCCCCGATGGATGCGGCCTCGGTGGACGATGAGATAATTGCGTGGGTTGCCTGCGATTCGTCCAAGCCCGGTCGACGCGTTACGCCGGGTTTGTCGCACTGGATTGTGCATGCGACACCGGCCTGGTCTGAACGTCATTTGGATGACGCGCGGCCGGACATCGCGCAAGCGCTCGCAGTGCAGTTCCAGAAAGTCATGCCGGAACTGCCGGCGGCATTGGACGCGGTGGGCCACAGATGGCGCTATGCCCGGATCAAAATGATGAGCAAGCCGTCATCGCCCGCGCGGCATCTGGACCGTGGTGTTTGGCTTGCCGGTGATGCCTGCGCTGGCCGCTCGCGTGTCGAAAGTGCGTGGCAAAGTGGCGTGGCAGCGGCGGCGGGCGTGATGGCGTACGCGAACGGATGAGCGAACCGGAGGCGAAACGTTGTGTGACCTGCGGGCGCGAGATGCAGTGGCGACGTAAGTGGGCTCGCACCTGGGATCAGGTGAAGTATTGCTCCAAGGCGTGCCGCGGGGGCCCAGGCCAAATTGGCCAGGCGCTTGAGGACGCGATTGTGGCGTTGCTCGCCGAGCGCCGTAGCGGCGCCACCATTTGTCCAAGCGAAGCCGCGCGGCGCGTGGACGCTGCGCGCATCGATGCACTGATGGAGCCCACCCGCTGCGCCGCGCGCAGGCTGGAGGCGGCCGGCAAGCTGGACATCGTGCAAAAGGGTAAGATCGTGGACCCGTCGACGGCTAAAGGGCCGATTCGATTGCGCGTAAGGGTAAGGTAAATCCACATGAGTTCAGCACAACAAC
Organism: Gammaproteobacteria bacterium; assembly: GCA_045106455.1. Lineage (GTDB taxonomy): Bacteria > Pseudomonadota > Gammaproteobacteria > Steroidobacterales > JBCCMA01 > JBCCMA01. The sequence continues at coordinate 163,756 of JBGCEL010000010.1, read as the reverse complement.
GCATAAGAGATGCCGCGGTGGAAGAAGCACCGGTCTTAAGCGATTTGGCGTTGCGTTCCAAGGCGCTGTGGCCTTACAGCGACGATTTTATCGAAGCCTGTCGCGAGGAACTTACCTACACGCCGGCCCAGCTCGAAGATGCGCAAATGGTATTTCGGGTTGTGGAGCGCGGCGGCGTCATTGCGGCGTTTTTGGCGCTGGATCTGCGACCGTCCGGAGATGGGGAAGTGCTGGCCCTGTTTGTTGACCCTGATTGTGTGCGTCAGGGACTGGGCGATTTACTGTGGCGCGAAGCGGTGCGGATAGGCCGGGAGCGCAGCGTGCCGGCACTGCGGCTTGCGAGCGACCCTTACGCAGAACCGTTCTACGCCAGAATGGGGGCACAAAAAACCGGGGAGATTCCATCCCACAGTATTCCGGGACGCGTGCTGCCATTAATGCGTTTTGCGTTATCCTAGGCGTCGGGTTTTTCGCGGAACGCTGCTATGTTTGAACCACAAAAATTTGTCGCTGAGTGTCAATCGGCGCTTGCGGCTGACAACCCTTGTCTTGCCACGCAGGACGTCATGGCGCGCGTGGTGTGTGAGCCGGATTGTATTCTGGCGGCACTGGGTGAACCGTCGGAGGCGGGCGTCCAAACATTGCATTGCGCGCCGGACCTGACGGTGTTGAACATCGTGTGGGCACCGCATATGAATTTGCACCCACACAACCATGAAATGTGGGCCTGCATCGGTATTTATCGTGGTCGCGAGGACAACACGTTCTACCGGCGCAATGGCGATTCGCTGCGTCAGCACGGCAACAAATCGCTCACCGCGGGTGACACGCTGCCGCTGGGCGAGAGCATCATCCACGCCGTCAGCAATCCGCTCGATCAGTTTACGGCGGCGCTGCATGTCTACGGCGGCGACTTTTTTGCCCAGCCGCGCAGCGAGTGGAATGCCCAGACTCTGCAGGAGCGGCCCTACGACATTGAAAACACGCGACGTGTTTTCCGCGAAGCCAACGAACGCTATAAAAATGGCCAGTAGATGAGTGCCAGTTGATGAGTGCCGGTAGATGAGTGATTGTGTAACGGCGGCGTTCTATCGTTTCGTCGCGCTCCCGAATTTTTATGATCTGCGCGACCCCGTACGTGAACTGTGCGAACGTCACAGCGCATTGGGCACCATTTTGCTGGCTCGCGAGGGCATCAACGGCACTATAGCGGGTGCGCCCGACGCGCTTGAAGCGTTGTTCGCGGAGCTCGGTCGCGACCCACGGTTTGCCGATCTGGACATCAAATGGGCGCCCGCGTCGGCACCACCTTTCTATCGACTCAAGGTGCGTCTGAAAAGAGAAATCGTGACGCTTGGCGTGCCGGCGGTTGATCCGGTGACCCAGGCCGGTGAATACGTTGAGCCGGAAAACTGGAACGCGCTTTTGGACGATCCGGATGTCGTGGTGGTGGATACGCGCAACGACTACGAAGTTGAGCTGGGCACGTTTGAGGGCGCCATTTCCCCGGATACGAGCAGTTTCGGCGAGCTGCCGGCGTGGCTTGACGACAGCGCGCCCATCGATGAAAACTCCCGCGTGGCGATGTTTTGCACGGGCGGTATTCGCTGCGAAAAATCCACCGCGTTATTGAAATCGCGCGGTGTGAAAGAGGTCTATCACTTGCGTGGCGGCATCTTGAATTATCTGGAGAAAATTGACGTCGACGACAATCGCTTTGAGGGCCATTGTTTTGTGTTTGATGAGCGCGTGGCCGTGGGGCCGGATCTAAAGCAGGGTCCCTATGCGCTGTGTCGGGCGTGCCGCCATCCGTTGAGCAAAGAGGATCAGCGGTCGGCGCAGTTTGTTGAGGGGGTTAGCTGCGCGCGCTGCGTGGATCAAACGACGGATAAGCAGAAAGAGCGTTTTGCCGAGCGCCATCGTCAGATGCGATTGGCAGAATCGCGCAATGAGGCTCATCTTGGAAGACGCGAGGCGCCTGCACTGCCCGTGCTCTATTCGTTCCGGCGCTGTCCGTTTGCGATGCGCGCGCGTTTGGCGCTGCGCATGGCCGGGATTGACGTCGCATTGCGCGAGGTGGTGCTGCGCGATAAGCCCGAGGCGATGCTTGAGGTTTCGCCGAAAGCCACCGTGCCCATTTTGATTGATACCAGCGGTCGTGTGCTGGAAGAAAGCCTGGACATTATGCGCTTTGCCCTGTCTGTGAATGATCCCGAACAGTGGCTGGCGCCTGAAGATGGCGAAGTCGAGGCAATGAATGCACTCATTCGTCGCTGCGATAAGGATTTCAAGCCCGATCTTGATCGTTACAAGTATGCCAGCCGCTATGACGATGCCGATCCCTTTGCTGCGCGCGAGCGCGGCGTGGCGTTTTTGCAGACGCTCGACCAACAGCTCAGTGCAAACGGCTGGCTGTGCGGATCGCGACGTTCATTAGCCGACGTCGCGATTGCGCCGTTTGTACGCCAGTTCCGTATCGCAGATCCTGAGTGGTTTGATCAGCAGAGTTTTCGTCGGGTGATTGACTGGCTCGCGACGTTTGAAGCATCCGCAGACTTCACGGCCGTGATGCGCAAATACGCGCCGTGGCAGGAAGGGGATGATGTCGTGGTGTTTGGCGCGGCGGCCTAGCGGTCAAACCGGAATTTTTGCTCGCCCAATACGCGGCCGTCGCCGTCGACGACCGACACGCTCCAATCGCCCGTCATGCCGGGCAAAAGATCTTTGCTCGAATACGTACGCCAGCGCCAGCCGCCGTTTACGCGCAGCGGCACATCGGCGATCACCCGGCCATTGTAGGTCCAGCGGTGCACGATGTTGCCTGCCGTGAAGTTACGCAGCTCGGTGAAATAAAACACCGTTTGGTAGCCGCCGTTCGTCAATGTGATGTTCGCCCCCAGATTGTCTACCGGTTCCAGATCGGCCACATCGCTGGTCACGATCGAGCGGGTGACGTTGCCGCCGGTGGAGGTCGCTTCGGTCTCAACGGGCGTGGTCGTCACCGGTGCTGTGATTGCAGGCTCGCTTGGCGCGCTGACCGCTGCCACTCGTTCTGGTTCGGCACTTGCCGGTGGGGTAGGTGCGGCGGCCACAACGACCGGCTCTGGTTCCTGGGCTTGAATTGGCTCCGGCTCCGGTGTCGGCAATGGATCCGCCGGTGCGCTGACCGTTCGCACGGGCTCGGCCGGCAGCACTTCGGTTGCGGCCAGAGGCTCAGATTCCACGGGTGACGGCGTCGTTACGGGCGGTGGCGCCGGCGCTGGTGTGTCATCGAGGATGATGGGTTTCGGTGCCATGCGTCCGGGCCGCGGCTTGGCCGGCTCCGGTTCACTCTCAATCACGATAGGTTTTGGCTGCGCGCGCCCGGGAATTTTTTCTTCGGCCGGCGCGGCGCTCGTGGCCGTACCGCCGCCGCCCAGACGCGGCAGGATCACGATGGCGGCGCCCAGTGCCAGAACGCATAACAGGCCCAACGCAAAGTAGCGTTTGCCGCCGCCGCCCATTTTGTGCGGGCGCGTGTGATAGCGTTTGCGCGTGCGAGTGGCGAGAACCGCCGGGCGCAGTTCCGGTGGCGGCGCCGGTGGTGGCGTTGCCACCATGGCCTCTTTTGGAATCTCGACCGTGCGTACGTCGGGCTCCACCGGCGAGTCTTTGATGTCGTCGCCGAGCTTCAGAATCATTGCGCGGGAGTTGTCCAGCGCGTCTTCTGCCTCTTCATAAGACATATCGGGGTAGACGCCGAGCGTCTTGCGCCGTTTGCGACCTTCGTAGTCATAGAGAAACGCCCAGGTCTTAATGCCGTTGGGCAGGACACTAATGACGAAGTCGTCGAAGATCGTAACGTCGTAGCGCAGGGTCTCGGGTTCGAGGCTGCTTAGATATTCATCGGACAGTGGAGACATCGCGTTGGCGTATGGCTTTGCGAAGTGACATCGTACACCGGAGGCACGATTCAAGCGAGTGCAAAAAACAGGCGCGGAGGTTCCTGTAATGCCACAAAAAGACACAAAATCGCATGCAAACTCAGATAACTGACCCGAATACGTGGCCAACGCCGGCGCGCGTCAGCGCACAGGCGTCGTTTGCACAGCTGGAAGAGGGCGCGCCGCAGGTCGTCACTGCCCTTGCGAAGTGCGGGCTGCTGGAGCAAGCGCGGGCGGTGGTGGCGGTCAGTCGTTATGCGCTGGGGGTGATGATTCGTCAGCCCGATGCGTTGGTGGCGGCCATTGCGCAAGGGCGACTCAGTACCCCAACGGCGCCCGCGCTGGATAACGTCGAGCACATCGCGGACGCCGATGAGTTTGCCAACGCACTGCGTCAGATGCGGGATCGTGAGATGTTTCTGATTGCCTGGCACGACCTCGGCGGCCAGCGTGCAACCGAGGACACGCTGACGGCGCTCTCTGTGCTTGCGCGTCTGATTCTCGCGATGGCCTGCGCGCGCCTGGTGGCCCGCCGCGGCGATGTGCCTGAACCTATGATCATTGGCATGGGCAAGTTGGGTGGCGGCGAGCTTAATTTTTCCTCGGATATTGATCTGGTATTTGTGCATCCCGATGGTGCGGATGCGCAGGCCTACCTGAAGCTCGCCCGCGAGTTGATCGCGTTGCTGGACGAGCGTACGGCGTTTGGGCTGGTGTATCGCGTGGACGTACGTCTGCGGCCGTTTGGCCGGACCGGTGCGCTGTCGCTGTCGCTCAGTGCCTTTGAGCATTACCTGCACACCCATGCGCGCGACTGGGAGCGCTACGCCTATCTGAAAGCCGCGGTTTTGACCGGCAGCGCCGAGGATCGCGCGGCGCTGACCGAGGTTTTGCGCAGCTTCGTGTATCGGCGCTACCTCGACTTTGGCGTGCTGGAATCATTGCGACATACCAAATCGCTCATTGAGGCGGATGTGGAACGCAATACCGCGGGCGATGACATCAAGCGCGGGGAGGGCGGCATTCGCGAGATCGAGTTCATCGCCCAGTCATTGCAGGTGCTGCGTGGTGGGCGTCAGCGCGCTTTGCAGACGACGTCTTTGATCGATGCGCTGGGCCAGCTTGAGGCGCTTGAGTGGCTGGACAACAACGATCGCGCCACCCTGATGGCGGCCTACTTGTATTTGCGTCACGTTGAAAACCGTTTGCAGATGCGGCGCGACCAGCAAACCCATGTCTTGCCCGATGATGCGGCGGCGCGCTTCGAATTGGCGGCCGCGATGGGCGTCGATGTGGCGTCATTCGACGCCACGTTAGCCCAGCATCGGGAAAAAGTGGCGCTACTGTTTGGCGAACTGCTGCGCCCGGAAGACGCTGTGCGTCGCGACAGTGCGGCTGCGCAATTGTGGTCGCATGCTCAGAATGAGTCTGAGAGTGCGCAAGCGCCGACCGTAAGCGATGAGCGGGATGCGGCCTTGCGCGCCAACCTGCAGGCGCTGGCCGCATCGCGGACGCTGGCGCGCCTCGATAGTCAGGGGCGCGAGCGTCTGGACCGGCTGGTACCGCAGTTGCTTGAGCTGGTCACGCAGCAGCCCGACCCGGTGTCGGTCATGACGCGGGTGTCGCGCGTGCTGGAGGGGGTGGGTCGGCGCAGTGCGTATTTCGCTCTGCTGAACGAACATCGTCAGGCGCGGGAGCGCCTGGTGTCGCTGTGTGCCGTCAGTCAGCGTGTGGCCAGTGATGTGGCCGATCAACCGCTGTTGCTCGACAGTTTGATTGATCTGGACGTGGAACATTTGCCAACCCACGCCGCGCGGCAGGCGCAGTTGGGCGCCGCGCTGCACGGTATCGCGCCTGACGATCAAGAAGTGATGACCGATGCGCTGGCGCAATTTAAAAGTGCGGCAGAATTTGAGGTGGCTGTGGCCGATCTCACGTCGCAATTGCCGGTGATGAAAGTGTCCGATCACTTAACCTCCATTGCGCAGAGCGTGATCACGCAGGTGCTGCAGACGGCGCGCTTTGATATCGAACATCGCTACGGGCGATTGCCCTGCGCGGAGGTGTCGTTTTGCGTGGTGGCCTACGGCAAGTTGGGCGGGCTTGAGTTGGGCTATGGCTCGGATCTTGATCTGGTGTTTTTGTATGACGTCGACGACGATCAGTGCGAGAGTGACGGCAAACGCGCGCTCGCTCCGCCGGTGTATTTTGCGCGTCTGGTGCAGCGTGTGGTGCATTTGGCTACCGCGACAACGCGCGGCGGCAAACTCTACGAGGTCGACACGCGCCTGCGCCCCAGCGGTAATTCGGGGCCGTTGGTTTCGCGGCTGGCCGCCTATGCGGGTTATCAGGAAAAGAGTGCCTGGACCTGGGAGCATCAGGCGCTGCTGCGCGCGCGCGCCGTGGCCGGCGACGACCACCTCGCAACGCGTTTTGACGACGTGCGGCGCGGCATTTTGTGCCGGCAGCGCGACAGCCTGCAGCTCAAGGCTGATGTGTTGACGATGCGCAAACGCATGGCGGCCGCCAATCCGGTCGTGGCTGGCACGTTTCACGTCAAGCACGACCCCGGTGGCCTTACGGACGTCGAGTTTCTCGTGCAAATTTTTCTGTTGGCGCACGCGCACGCGCTGCCCGAGCTCGTCCAGTTTAGTGATCATATGCGCCAGCTCGACGCGCTGATCGAGACTGGATGTCTGGGCGCCAACGTTGGCGAGGATTTGCAGGCGATCTATTTGGCCTACCGAACCCACCTTCATCGGCGCGCCTTGGATGACGGCAACGTGCGCCAGGAGGCCGCAGCCATGGGGCCAGAGCGGGCCCGCATTCGGGCCATTTGGCGGGAGGTATTCGGATAAAGCGAAGGTGGTATAGTCTTGTGCCTACATCCCACTCAGCCCGTTTGAGGAAACCCCGTGCCGGCCAACACCCCGAATTCGGATTGCGATCTGCCGAATACCCAGAACATCTATAAAGTGACGCCGGAAGATTTTCCCGTGCACTGTCCCATGCCGGGCTCATCGCTTTGGAACTCCCACCCGCGCGTCTATTTGCCGGTTGAGAAAACCGGTCAGGCGAAATGCATTTACTGCGGCGCTGAATACGTGCTGGATACGGCCCCCCACCACGAATGACCAACGGGCCAATCGTCGTAACCGGCGGGGCCGGTTTTATCGGCTCAAATCTGGTTGCTGCGCTCAACGCGCGCGGTCGTCACGACATCATCGTGGTGGACGACCTGACCGACGGCACCAAGTTTCGCAATCTCGCTGATCTGACGCTCGCCGACTATCTGGACAAAGATGAGTTTATCGAGCTGATCGAGAGTGATGCGGGCTTTGAGGCTGAGGCCATTTTGCATCAGGGGGCTTGTTCTACCACCACCGAGTGGGACGGTCGCTTTATGATGGACGTCAATTACCGCTACTCGAAACGCCTGCTCGCCTGGTGCGATGCGCATCGAGTGCCGCTCATTTACGCATCCTCCGCGTCGGTCTACGGCAGCGGCCCTGCGTTTGTTGAGCGCGACGAGGCGGTTGCGCCTCTGAATGTCTACGGCTGGTCCAAGGCGCAGTTTGACCGCTACGTGTTGCCGCGTTTGCCCGTGACTCAGTCTCAGGTTGTGGGCCTGCGCTACTTTAATGTTTACGGCCCGCGCGAAGCACACAAGGGCTCGATGGCAAGCGTTGCGCTGCATTTTGATCGCCAAATTCGCGAGACGGGCAGCGCGAGTTTGTTTTGCGGCAGCGATGGCTACGCCGACGGCGAGCAGCGACGCGATTTTATCTATGTGGGCGATGTGTGTGACGTCGTGCTGTGGTTTTTGGATCGCCCCGAAATTAGTGGCGTGTTTAACCTCGGCACCGGGCGCAGTCAGACATTCAACGATGTCGCGAACGCCGTGATCGCCTGGCACGGGCGCGGTGATATAACGTATGTGCCGTTTCCCGACCATCTTGCGGGAAGCTATCAGAGCTTTACGCAGGCCGACCTGGCGGGCCTGCGCGGGATTGGCTGCGAGCATGCGTTTGCCACCGTTGAGCAAGGCGTTCGTCGCTACCTTGATGCGTTGCACGGCGCGGCCTGAAACGCGCGTCGCCCGGCGTTAAGTGTGGCCTTTTGGCCCGCGTGATCGAGGCGAATTTATCTCGACAGCCACGGTCGAATTCCATAGTCTGAATCACTGTTGGTAGCGAGATAAACCGATGCCTGCTGCGAAGCGCTATTTGTTCTATATATCTCAGAACTATAGTTTTGCGATTCTGCGTCCCGTGCAAAAAGCTGTTCAAGAACGCGGCGGCGACGTTGCCTGGTTTGTGGAAGGCGATGCGGTCAATGCGGATTTTTTTTCCGCAGACGACATTCGGCTGCCATCGGTCGATGCTATTTACGATTTCAATCCCGATGCGATCCTCTATCCCGCCAACACGGCGCCGACCTTTTTGCCGGGTATCAATGTGGCGGTATTCCACGGCTTTGATGCGGGTAAGGTAGACCGTAAAGGGCGCAATGATCACTTTAAAGTACGCAATTGTTTCGACCTGTACTGCACTCAGGGCCCGAGCAGCACAAGGCCTTTCGAGGCTCTGCAAGAAAAACACCCCCACTTTCGCATTGCTCAAACGGGATGGTGTGCGCTCGATTCACTGTTTCAGGCGTTGCCGCCTGCACAGGAGAACCCTAAGCGTCGCATTCTGATGTGCTCCACGTTTTCAAAAAAACTCAGCTGCGCGCGCGTTGTGTTCGAAAAAGTGAAAGCGTTAAGCGCAACGGGCCGCTGGCAATGGACGATTCAGTTTCATCCCAAAATGGAGCGCGCGACGGTGGAGCTCTACAAGTCCATCGAGAGCGAGCATCTGACGTTCGTTGAGACCAGTGATGTGATCCCGCTGCTGCAAGACGCGGACATCATGCTGTGCGATACATCGTCGGTGTTGATCATGTTTGCGTTGCTGCAAAAGCCGATCGTGACGTTCAATAATGTGCAACCGCAGGATTACATGATCAACGTGACTCACGTGAACGAGCTTGAACGCGCTCTGGCAGATGCACTGAGCTACCCGCCCGCGGTGTTGAGCGCGCTGGCGGACTTCGCGGCCGACACGCATCCGCTGCAAGACGGTCAATCCAGTGGCCGTGTGCTGGATGCTATTGATGCGACGCTTGCTGATCCGCCGGCGCGTAAAAAACCGCGCGATTTAGTGCGTCAGTTCAAAATGCGTAAAAAGCTCAATTATTGGAAGCTGCGGTGATCGAGCCATCTGACAGCGGTCGGCCAAAACTCACGGTCTGCGTGATCTGCAGAAATGCACAACGCACCATCGCCGCGTGTCTGTCGTCCGTGAGCTGGGCGGACGAGATCGTGGTGCTTGATTCCGGCAGCAGCGATAACACCTTGAAGATTGCGGCTGAGTTTACCGACCAGATCCATACCCGCGATGACTGGCAGGGTTTTGGTGTCCAGCGCCAGCGAGCCGCAGCGCTCGCAAGCCACGACTGGATATTTGCGCTTGATTCCGACGAAGTGGTGAGTGCGCCCCTGGCGCGCGAAATTCAAGAGCGGTTGACGAATGCGGATGATAAGCAGGTGTTTGTACTTAATCGGCTGACCAGTTTTTGCGGTCAGTTCGTGCGTCATAGCGGTTGGTATCCGGACCCGGTGGCGCGCATCTACAATAGGCTTCGGTTTCAATACAACGCCCGGGTGGTTCACGAGTCATTGGACTGCACTGACGCCAACCTTGAGCGGCTTGCGTCCGATTTGCTGCACTACACGTTCAGTGATTTGAACGCCTATCTGATGAAACGAAATGAATACGCCTTTGAGTGGGCCAAAGACAGATTCGAAAAAGGCCAGCGTGCGAGTACGCTCAAAGCACTGGGGTCGTCCGGCTTTGCGTTTTTTCGGCACTTTGTTTTACGCAGAGGGTTTCTGGACGGGCGCACAGGACTACTGATATCGGTGATACAAATGCAGTATTCGTTTAACAAATACATGCATCTGGTGTGTATGGCCACAACGCAAAAGACAGAGCAGCCCGTGGTGCGCACCAGTGGCGAGGGCTCAGGCTGAGCCAATGACCTGGCTGACCACGCCATCGAGTTTTTGCGCGACATCATCGACGGTGATCAGGTCCATCGCATAGGGTGAGCGAACGCGATAGCCCCACGGTAGCTGCGTAACCGGTTTGCCCAGTGCCCGAGTTACCGCATCCGGGTAGCGGTCCACGACCCACTCCTGACTCAAGTATGGCCCCGTGCGCCAGCGATTGGACGTGGCATACAACCCGATCACGGGTGTGCCGGTGGCCGTTGCCATATGCGCCGGGCCCGAGTCCGGGCTTAATACCACGCCGGCGCGGTCCACCAACGCCATCAGTTGGGTTAACGATGTCTGGCCAATAAGGTTTTTGACGGGCGCCTCAGCCATGGCGCTAATGCTCTGCCCATACTCGGCTTCAAGCTGGGTAGGCCCACCGGTCAGGACCACATCAAGGCCATATTTTTGGTGCGCCAGATCGACGATCTGTGCGTAATTTTCAGCGCGCCAGTTGCGGAAATTGCGCCAGCGCTGGGAACTGCAGGGGCTGATCAGGAGACTGCGGTCCGACATCGTTGCGCGCGCAAATTCCCGATCCGCGTCATCCAGTGGCACATCCCAAATCATGTGGCGACGAGTAATGCCAAGATGCTCGACGAATTGAAAAAAGCCATCGAGCACGTGCACCGACGAATCGCCGCTAATGCTCTCCGAGCAAAAAAAACGTTGAAAATCGCGCGCGCGCCGGCCGTCGAAGCCCACTTTGCGCGGTGAATCTACGTAGCGGGCCAAACGATTGGCGCGCATCGAGGCATGCATATGCAGCAACACATCAAACTTGCGACCCGCCAGTTGCGCTTTGAGTTTGCGCCGCGCGCCGCGTCCGCCTTTTTTGTCAAAGACTAGAAATTCCACGCCGCTGACGTCCTTGAGCAGGCGATGTTCTGTGCGGCCGATGATCCAGGTCACGCTGGCATCCGGCAGTTCACTCTGCAACGTACGAATGATCGGCATCATGTTGCAGGTGTCGCCGATGGCGGACAGTCGCAAAACACAAATTGAGCGGATGGGCGTGTCTGTCATAGACTCACGGGCGCTTCTTCAAAGGAGGTCAAGCTGGGTACTTTACGCCAAATTGGGCACAGGTTCGCGTTCGCAATGCACGACATTGAGTCATTTGAGTGAGCGCTGAGAAACGGGCAGGCCGCCAAACGGCCGACGGTCCGCATCGCCTGTTATTTGATCCGGCTTGCGGCGAGCCGTCTGCCGAGTGGTTCGATCCAGCATTCTGGGCGCAATCCGCAGAGGTGAAGGCGGCTGACGGCGGGCGTGGTAGCGCATGGTTCATTCATCATGACGATGGTCACTGGGTGTTACGGCAGTTTCGCCGTGGCGGACGCATAGCGGCACTTTCAAAAGATCGCTATCTCTACACCGGACTTGAACGTACACGTGCGTTTCGGGAGTGGCGTTTGCTGCATTGGCTACAGGCGCGATCTTTGCCGGCGCCGACACCCGTGGCGGCGTGCGTTGTGCTGCACGGCCTGACGTATCAAGCGCAGCTGATCACCGTTGCAATACCCGATTCGCACACGCTGGCAAGGTTGCTCGCCGACGGCGCCATCACAGGGGCGTTGATGCGCGACGTTGGACGTTGCGTAGCGCGCTTTCATCGTGAGGGTATCTGGCACGCCGATCTCAATGCGCACAATGTTCTGATTGACGGCGAGCAGAAGGTCTATTTAATTGATTTCGATCGCGGTGAGCAGCGTGACGGCGATGGCTGGCAGCGCGGCAACGTTGATCGGTTCGAGCGCTCGCTGCACAAGCTTTCACGCCAGGCCGGTCGCGATGGTTTTGAGCCAGACCTGTGGACGGCTTTTGTCGAGGGCTATCGTGCCCCCAATTAGTAGATACCGTCGACGCCTTTAAAGCGTCGGTGAATCCACAAATATTGTTCCGGGGCGCTACGCGCTTGCGCCTCAAACAGCGCATTGAGTCGCGCGGCATCGGCCGTCGCGTCATCGGTCGGGAAATTTTCAAGCGGTGGATCGACATAAAGATCGTAGCCACGGCCGTCGCGACGACGCACCGGCAGGAAAGGGACCACGCGCGCGCCGCTGCGTGCGACCAGACGGGAGGTGCCCGTGTTGGTGGGGGCCGGGATATTGAAAAACGGTACGTGAACGCTGTTGGCGCGTACGTAAGCCTGATCGGGCATGTAGAGCACGGCGCAATTTTTTTGCAGCCGCCGCAGCATGCCGCGAAAGTCACCGCGCTGGATAACGTGGCTGACGTGGCGCAACCGTTTGCGCCGCATCACCTCTTCAAACAGCGGGTTTTCGAAGCGCCGATACATGGCGTTCATGGGAATATGCTGCGCCAAAATGATGCCGCCAATCTCGATGGTCGTAAAATGACCCGCCAGCAGAACCACGCCCTTGCCTTCGGCAAGCGCACGGTTTAAGTGCTCGAGACCGTGGATATCGCCAAGGCGATCGAAATCCTCAACGCGCCCCCACCATCCGTAGGCGATTTCCATCAGACCAATGCCGACACTCGCAAAATGTTCGCGCAGTAGCGTGTCGCGTTCGGCGTCCGTCTTCTCAGGAAAACAAGCGCGTAGATTGGCCTCGGCGATGGTGCGTCGGCGTTTGATCAGGCGTCGCGCCAGAGCGCCAATCGCACGGCCGATACGTTGCTGCCAAGGCAGTGGCAACCACGCGCCAATGCGCATGGCACACAGCCCCAGCCACACCGGCCAGTAGCGCGGTGCCCAAAACGACGCGAGAGATACTGTTTGATCGGACATGCTGCGCCGGAGTCTAACCGGCCTGCTGCGCAGGTCCCAAGTTTTTATGCTCGGCGCTCGCGCTATAATGCGGCGCCGACTCTCCGATTACTCCGCACAAAGGCGATCCCGCATGAGCGTCACCGTTCCAAATTTTGATGATCTGTCCGTACTCGTGGCGGGAGATCTGATGCTTGACCGCTATTGGCAAGGCGCGACTCGGCGTATCTCGCCGGAGGCACCCGTGCCGGTTGTGCATCTCGACGCGGCTGAAGATCGTCCGGGCGGCGCGGCCAACGTTGCGGTCAATGTGGCAGCGTTGGGCGCCAGAGCCTCGCTCGCCGGGCTCGTGGGTCGGGACGAAGCGGGCGATGCTTTGCTCGACGGGCTGGGGCGCCACCAGATTGACGTGTCACGCATCACGCGCACCGAGGCGCCCACCATTACCAAGCTGCGCGTCTTAAGTCGCAACCAGCAGCTGATTCGCCTGGACACCGAGCAGGTGTTGGCGCAGGCGCCCGCCACCCTGCTGAGCGATTTTACGGCGCTTTTGCCCGGTGCTTCGGTGGTGATTTTGTCGGACTACGCCAAAGGCGCACTGGCGGATGTGTCGCCGATGATCGCGGCCGCGCGAGAACACGCGACGCCGCTTTTGATTGACCCCAAGGGCAGCGACTTTGCTCGCTATCGTGGTGCCACCGTGCTGACGCCCAATCAGGGCGAGCTGGAAGCCGTGGTGGGTTCATGTGTCGACGATGCGACGTTGGTAGCACGCGCTGTACAGCTCAAAAATGATTTGGACATAGAGGCTTTGCTGGTCACCCGATCGGCCCGCGGCATGACGCTGATTGATCGCGATGATCAGGCGCATCACCTGCCTGCGGCCGCGCGCGAGGTGTTTGATGTCACCGGTGCCGGTGACACCGTGATTGCCGTTTTGGCGGCCGCTATGGGGGCGGGGCTGCCGCTGCCAAGTGCGGCGGCGTTGGCCAACACGGCGGCAGGCATTGTGGTTGGCAAGATCGGTGTGGCAACGGCGACGCGTTCGGAATTGCGTTTGGCTTTGCATCAGCGCGGTGTTGGCGGACGCAGCGCGCAGTCCGCGGAACGATTAGCGCAGGCGGTGCGTGAAGCGCACGGTCGCGGCGAGCGGGTTGTCATGACCAACGGCTGCTTCGATTTGCTGCATGCCGGTCACGTGGCGTATTTGGAAGAGGCCAAGCGGTTGGGCGATAGACTCATCGTGGCCGTCAATTCTGACGCATCGGTGCGACGCCTGAAAGGTCCTGAGCGGCCGATCACGCCGTTGAAAGATCGGTTGGCCGTGCTTGCAGGGCTTGCCGCGGTGGACTGGGTGGTGCCGTTTGAGGATGACACGCCGGCGGCGTTGATCGAGCAAGTGTCGCCCGACGTGCTGGTGAAAGGTGGCGATTACGAGCCTGAGCAAATCGCCGGCGCTGAGCACGTTTTGGCCGGTGGCGGTGACGTGCGCGTGCTGTCATTTCGAGAAGGGCGCTCGACCAGCAGTATTGTGGAGGCGATTCGTCGCATGCCCACCGCCTGATGCGTTTTTTGTATGTGTTGCTGTCGTATCTCCTGACCCCGGTAGTGCTCGGATTTTTGCTCTGGCGCGGTGCGCGCAATCGGGCCTATCTGGAGCGATTGCCCGAGCGGTTCGGTTTTGGTCAGCACATGACGCAGCAACCCTGCGTTTGGGTGCACGCCGTGTCGGTGGGGGAAATTCAGGCCGCGTCAGCGCTGGTACGGCGGATATTGCACGACTTTCCGACGCTGCCCGTGACGGTGACCACCACGACGCCCACCGGTGCTCAGCGTGCGTGGGATCTATTTGGTGATCAGGTGCAGCATCGATTTGCGCCGTACGATCTGCCCGGATCGGTAGCGCGGTTTTTTGATCGTGTGGTGCCGAAGGTTGCGATCATCATTGAAACGGAGTTGTGGCCAAATTTGTACAACGAGTGTGGACGACGTGGTGTGCCGCTGATTCTTGCCAGCGCTCGTATCTCGCCGCTATCGGTGGGCAAATATCGACGCTTTGTGAGCTTGTTCCGTGAAGCGCTGTCGCACGGCATTGTGATTGGCGCGCAAAGTGAGTCGGACGCGGAGCGTTTTCGCTCGCTCGGTGCCAACCCCGCGCGCACGTTCACCACGGGCAACATCAAGTTTGATTTTGAGCTGCCGCTGGGCACGCGTGAGAAAGGTCTTGTGCTGCGTGAAACCCACGGTGCCAATCGTCCCGTGTGGATCGCTGCCAGTACGCACGATGACGAAGAAGCGTTGGTCCTCGACGCGTTTGAGACGATTCTAGAAAGCGCGCCCGACGCGTTGCTTATTTTGGTGCCTCGTCACCCTGAGCGTTTCCGCGGTGTTGGGCAGCTGCTTGCGGAGCGCGGTTTCAACTACGTCGCGCGCACCAGTAACAAAACCTGCGATGCCTCTACATCCGTTTGGCTAATCGATACGCTCGGCGAGCTGCAGGCCATTTATGGCGCGGCTGATGTTGCATTTGTCGGCGGTTCACTGGTGCCGGTTGGTGGGCATAATTTGCTCGAACCGGCGGCGCTGGGTGTTGCGGTTGTGACCGGCAAGCACTTGTACAACACCGAAGATATCGCCGACATGTTGGTGCGTGAGGGCGGTGTACGAGTGGTGGAAGACAGCGCGGAATTAGCTCAGGTGGTCACGCACCTGTTGTCAGAAAAAGACGCACGCGAAACGATGTCGCGAGCGGCTGAGCAGATTATTGAGACCAATCGTGGCGCCGTGGATCGCCTGCTGGAGTTGATCAGCCCGATTCTGACGCCGCACGCACAAGACGACGGTGCGGCGCCGGATGAGCCTGTGCTAAAGATCTAGTGGGTCAACCACTGGTTGATGTCCTGCAGGTCGGCAAGCGTTAGCGTACCGGAGGCCTGTTTCAGGCGCACCACGTTGAGCAGATAGTCATAGCGAGCACGCCGATAGTTGGTCTGTGCGCGCAGCAGATCGCGGCGGGAATTGAGGACGTCCACACTCGTCCGTGTGCCAACATCGAAACCGGCTTCGGTGGCTTCCAACGCGGTTTCGCTGGAGGCAACGGCCTGCGCGAGCGCGCGCACTCGCGCAATCTCGGCTTCAACGCCCAAAAAAGCGTCCCGGGTTTGGCGTTCGGTTTCGCGTGCGACACGTTCGAGGCGTTGTTTTGCGGCTCGTTGCTGGTGCACGGCCTGGCGCACGCGAGAACGCACACCACCACCATTGTAAATGGGCACGCTAAACTGAAGTGCGATGGTGTCGGTATCAAAATCGGATTCCGACGATCCGCCGAAAATGCCGCCGATGGGCGTGACGTCAAAACGCGTACCTTCGCTGTCGAAGTGATTACGCGACATCACCAAATCCAATGTTGGGTAGTGGCCGGTACGCTGGGTCTTAATGTCGTCACCCGCGATGTCCACCGACAGTCGGCCGGCGGCGACGCTCAGATTTTGTTCAAGCGCACGCGTTACCCAAACTTCCTGCGCGGCGGGCTCAGGTGGCACGAGCGGTAGATCATCCCCCGGCGCGCCAAGCTCGCCGGACGCGTAACTACCGGTGATTTCGCGCAGAATTTCCAACGCGGTGGCGAGTGTTCGTTTAGCGCCAATTTCGGCAGCGACGCTTTGGTCATATGCGGAGCGGCTTTCGTAGACGTCGGTTATGGCGATAAGGCCCACCTCAAAGCGCGTCTCGGCTTCTTCAAGCTGGCGCGCAATGGCTTCCTTGTTGGCCTGCTCGGCTTTGAGCTCATCGGTGGCGGCCAATACGTCAAAATAGCGTTGTGCCACACGTACGCCCAATTCCTGTTTAGCGGCGGCGTAGTTGGCTTCTTCCAGTGCCACCTGCTTGTCGGCGCGTTTGAGGGCCACCCAGCGATCCCAGCGAAACAGTGGTTGTGACAGCTGCAACGTCCAGTTCAGGCGATCGGCATCCGATGGGCGCCGTGTGGTGATCACGGGTCCGCCGGTAAACGCAGGCGAGGTGGTTGTGCCCTCCGTGTCCTGATCGTCAAACTGCCCCTGCAGGTTGATCGCGGGCAAGAGCCCGGCCATCGCCTGTGGGCGACTTTCCTGCGCCGCGCGGCGCGTGGCATCAGCCTCAAGCAAAAGCGGATCGTTATCGAGCGCCTGCTGATAGATATCGATTAAATCCGTACCAAGCGCTGCGGGACTTATGCCGCCAATGACCGGAAGTAGGGCCAATATGGTTAAAATTTTCAGTCGGTTTGTCATGCCGGTTCCTTTGGAGATCGCACCGCAATCGATGAGGTGTTTTAGTCAACTATATCACTAAAACGGTAAAGTTCAACCCAGACTCAAGCCAGTGCCTTCAAGACATAATAGCGGCCGGATGCGCACAATAATGACGATCTAAAGGTGCACTGGCTTGGAATGGGGTCTCATTTTCGCCGGTTTGTTCCCGACGCGGGATCAAAATGCGGCGAACCGACTAGTATAGATGCCGGGAGGCGTGAATATGTTGGGACCAGGCGTCGATACCGCCGGTCAGGTTGGTGACGTTCTGGAATTCATTGCCCTTGAGAAATTTGGCAATGACCATGCTGCGCTTGCCCGTATGGCAAAACACGATGAGCTCCCGGTTGCCCTGAGCCTCGCGGATCGCATCGATCTGGTCAGGAATATCGTTCATGACGATGGTCAGTGCGCCGTCAATGGACGCAATCTCGCGCTCCCAGGTTTCTCTGACGTCAAGCAGCAAAAAGTCCGGTTCGCTGCCCTCAGGCGTCGCTTTCCGGCGTTCGGCCAGACGCTCTACCGAGCACTGTGGAATATCGTCCGTCAAAATGAAAACTCGACAGGATTCGCCGCGTTCAACAGCGCCGGAACGTCCGTTTCGAATTCGCTGCTGGTCAGCCACTCTTCTTCCGCGGCGCGGGTCACGATGCGCGCATCCATAACCGGCGAGCGCCCGACGGCGGCGTACAGGCGGCCACCGACCTTCAACAGACGTTCGAAGCGGGTGTCATAAACCGGCAGTGAGCCGGTAAGCACGATCGCATCGTATTGATCTGAAGAAGAAAATTCAAAAGCATCCTGTGTGCGCAGTTCGACGTTGGCGTAGCCGGCCTCGCTCAGATTCGTGGCTGCTTGTTCTGTTAGGTCTGCGTGGATATCGATCGACACGACGCTGCGTGCTAACGACGCCAGACACGCGGTCAGATAGCCGCTGCCCGTGCCAATTTCCAGCACCTGGTCGCCTGATTTGAGCGTTAAGGCCTGCAAAATGCGGCCAACGACTTTCGGTGCGAGCATCACCTGATCGTGCGCCAGAGGGATGCGACTGTCCGCGAAGGCCACGTTGGCGTAGCGCGTAGGGACAAACGCGCTGCGATCGACCATATTCATGGTCTCAAGCACGCGGGGGTCCAAAACGTCCCAAGTTCGTACTTGCTGACTGACCATCTGTACGCGTGCAGCGTCCGTATTCATGCCAAAAACCCTAGTTTTATCGTGCGCGAAGATTAGCCACTTTAACGCGTGGAAACAAGGTACTGGGTTGTGCTGTCTTGCTTTTTAACATCTGAAAACTGCATCCGGCAGCGCCCATGGTTTATGCTGGTCGCAATAATAGGGGCGCGCCAACGTAGCGTGCCCGTCCGCGGACACCACAAGGGGTGTGATGTCATGCGGGACAGCCTTCCATCTGGGGATATTGATGAACGTGAAGACTGAGCACGTGCGTGTGGCCGCGGCCGCCGTCAGGATTACGGCCGCTGAACTGAAAAAGCACCGAGCCGGGGACGACGCAAAGGCCTGATCGATGGCTGAGTTTGCGTTATTCGTTTTGATGTTTTCGCTGACGGTGGTCGGCGTTGCACTGCTGTTGCTGCTGCGTCGACGGCGATCTTTGTATCGAATTCCCAGTCGTGATCTTGCCGTAGTCCGACCGCTCCCGGCCGTCGGTGAGCCCGGACTGATGAAAATGGCGCGCGATGAAGACGGTCCCGCGCATAATGCCCGTGCCGAGGAACGCCTGATTGTCGCCGAGGAGGACATGGCGCTTCAGAGCGTGGCATCCGGCGTTATCGTGCATCACGATCACGTGTTTTATGCCAACCCCAGAGCGGCTGCTCTGCGCGGGATGCGTCAGGAAGATTTGGTCGGCAAATCGGTCGTCTCTTTGTTTGCACCCGATGATCGCGGCGCCGCCGCTGATCGGTTTGAGCGTCAGCTATGCGGTGACGGCACGGCGATCCCTTACATCATACGGATGTTGAGTCGGGACGGCGGTCATGTTGACGTGGAATGCACGGATGTCCTCGTCGAACGCGCCGGGTTGCCTGCGATCATGACCACGCTGGCACCGGTGCGCGAAGTCGCCGATGCCGATCCGCAATCTGGTCCCATCGATCGCGCCGTGATGACGCTGGGCAGTTTGACCGACGGTGTGATTAATACCGATGCCGCCGGTGCCGTGACCTACATGAATCCAGCGGCGCGTACTTTGCTCGGCTACGACGCGGAGCAGGACGTGACCGGACGTCTGACCGAGCTGGTGCGCTTTGTCGACGAAACCGACTACAAGCCTCTACCCGATCCGGTGGAGCGTTGCTTGCGTGAGCGCTGTCGTGTGCAGCTGAGTCGCTCGGCCCTGATGCTCACCGAGGATGGCACGGAGCACTCGATTGATCTCACGGTAACCCCCATGCTCGGCCCCAACGGTACACTGCGCGGTGCCGTGATTCTGGCGCGTGATGTCACTGAGCTGCGCGGTATGACGCGTCAGATGAGCTACGAGGCAAGCCACGATGCGCTGACGGGATTGTTGAATCGTCGCGAGTTTGAGCAGCGTCTCGACGATGCGCTGGCGAACGCTGGCGAGGCTGGCGACCACGTGCTGTGTTATCTGGATCTGGATCGTTTCAAGACCGTGAATGACACCTGCGGCCACATGGCTGGCGACAATCTGTTGCGCCAGATCGCCGGTCTGATCCGTGACAAGGTACGCGATTCGGATTCGGTGGCCCGTCTGGGCGGCGATGAGTTCGGCATCTTGCTGAGCGCGTGCCCGCTGGAAAAGGCGCGCCAGATTGCTGACGATGTCTGCAATGCAGTAGAGGATCATCGTTTCATCTGGCAGGACAAAATATTTAGCGTCAGCGTTAGCATCGGGCTGGTGGAATTTGGCACCCAAAGTGGTTCGATGGAGGACATTTTGTCGGCGGCCGATTCGGCCTGCTACGTCGCCAAACAGCGCGGTCGCGCACGCGTGCACGTGTATTCCGCGAAAGATGAAGCGCTGGCCCGACATCGCGGCGAGATTGCCTGGTTGCAGCAGCTGCAGGGTGCGCTCAAAGACGATACGTTCCGCCTGGTCGCCCAGCCTATTGTGGCCGCAGGACGCAGCGATCGTGGCGGACCGGCCGTTGAATTGCTGCTGCGGCTGAACGACCGGCACGGTGCCGAAGTCAGTCCTCTGGCCTTTGGTGATTCGGCCCGACGCTATCATTTGATGCCACGCATCGATCGCTGGGTGGTGCGCCATGCGCTGGCTGCCATCGATTCGGGCGTACTGCGTCTGCCTCCGGGGCGTCGCTGCACGCTAAATTTGTCCGGGCAGACTATGGGCGATCCGAGCTTCCTCGAGTTCGTGGTTGAGTGTCTGGATGCCAGCGGCGTCACCGGCGATCAACTGTGTTTCGAGGTCACCGAAACCTCGGTAATTTCGAATCTGGCCTACGCCCAGCGGTTTATCGACGTGCTGCACGGCCTGAACTGCCATTTTGCGCTCGACGATTTCGGCAGCGGCATGGGGTCGTTCGCGAATCTGCGCAAGCTGCGCATGGACTACATAAAGATCGACGGCTCCTACACCCGCAATCTTGGCGACGACAGCGTCAGTCAGGCCATGGTCGGGGCCATGGTCAAACTGGCGCGCAGTCTGGATGTGCGCGTGGTCGCCGAGCAGGTAGAGAGTCAAAGCTCGCTGGACGCCGTGCGCAGCATGGGAATCGACTTTGTTCAGGGGCACGTAATCGGTGAGCCTACGCCCATCGGCGCTTGAGCCCCGGCACCTCCTCTTCTCATTGGGCCACATTCGCGTAGAATGCGCGCCACAACGGGCCAGCTTCTTAAGCTTTGCGCTCGCCAAGAAAATCATGAAATAACGCCGACTTGCGTCGCTGTCACCGATTTACAGGGGGGAGGCAGCACTCCGTGGTCACAGGATCGCACGGTCGTTGGAGACAAACTGAATGAATATTGAACTGATACCGGTCATCGTCGGGGCTATCGGCCTTGTGCTGGCTTTTGTGCTCTATGGCATCGTGCGCGCCGCACCGGCGGGTGAAGGCGAAGTCGCCGCGATTGCCGAGGACATCCATCGCGGCGCAATGGCGTTTATTCGTCGTGAATACACGCTGCTGTGGGGCTTCGCGATTGTCGTGGCCATCATCATCTTCTTCTCACCGCTTGGCAGCAAAACCGCCATCGCCTTTGTGGCCGGTGCGCTGTGCTCGTCGATTGCGGGCGGCATTGGTATGTACACCGCCACGCGCGCCAACGTGCGCACGGCTGTCGCGGCACGCGACTCGGGCGCGGCGAAGGCGCTGTCGCTGGCCTTTTACGGTGGCTCGATTATGGGTCTGACCGTGGCGGCCATGGGCCTTTTGGGTCTGGGCACGCTGTATCTTTTCTTTGGTGGTGATCCGGAAACGGCACACGTGCTGCACGGCTTCGGCATGGGTGGCTCAGTGGTGGCACTGTTCTCGCGCGTCGGTGGCGGCATCTTCACCAAGAGTGCGGACGTGGGCGCCGACCTCGTGGGTAAAATCGAAGCCGGTATCCCGGAAGACGATCCACGTAACCCCGGCGTCATCGCCGATAATGTGGGCGACAACGTGGGCGACGTCGCCGGTATGGGCTCAGATATTTTTGAATCGTACTGCGGCTCGATGATCGCGAGTATCGCCATTGCCTCCACGCTTGCTGCCGAGCCTCTGGCGGCGATGCTCACCGAAACCGGCACGCGCTCGGCGCTGATGGGTCTGCCGTTGCTGCTGGCCGCGACCGGCCTGATTTGCTCGGTGCTTGGTATCGCGATGGTCAAAATGGCTTCTGGCCGTGCGCCGGAAGTAGCGCTGCGTACCGGTACGCTGGGCGCGGCGGTGCTGTTTGTGATTGCCGCCTACTTTGTGGGCAGCGCCACGGGCATCGCCAACGGAGTGTGGATCGCCGTGCTGACCGGCGCGGTCGGCGGCACGATCATTGGTCTGGTCACTGAGTACTACACCGGCTCCACGCCGGTGCGCAAAATTGCGGCCTCGGGCGAAACGGGTCCGGCGACGGTCATGATCACCGGCCTTGCCGTAGGTATGCACTCCATCGTCATTCCGATGCTGACGATCTGCGTCATCATCTACGTCGCCAACCTCACAGCCGGCCTGTACGGCGTGGGTATCGCGGCCGTGGGCATGCTGGCCACCGTGGGTATCACCATGGCCATCGACGCGTACGGTCCGGTGGCGGATAACGCCGGCGGGATTGCCGAGATGTCGGCCATGGGCAAAGAAGTGCGTGAAATCACCGATTCGCTGGATGAAGTGGGCAACACCACGGCTGCCATTGGTAAAGGCTTCGCCATTGGTGCTGCGGCACTGGCGGCGCTGGCCATCATCACGGCCTTTATCGAGACGGTACGCCTGCAGAATCCGGACTTCTCGATTGTGCTCAGTGAGCCGATTGTGCTGATTGGCATGTTCCTGGGCGGCATCTTCCCGTTCCTGGTGGGCGCGTTGACCATGACGGCCGTAGGCGACGCCGCCTTCGACATGATCACGGAAATCCGCCGCCAGTTCCGCGAAATCCCCGGTCTGCTGGAAGGCAAAGCCAAGCCCGACACCGTACGCTGCGTGGACATCGCAACGACCGCGGCGCTCAAGCGCATGATCCTGCCGGGCGTTCTGGCTGTGGCGGCCCCTGTGGTAGTTGGTTTGGGTCTGGGTGCGCAGGCGCTGGGCGGCATGCTCGGCGGCGCGCTGCTCGGCTGCGTGAGTCTGGCGCTGTTTATGGCCAACGCCGGTGGCGCCTGGGATAACGCGAAGAAGTACATCGAAAAAGGGCATCACGGCGGCAAGGGTTCGGACACCCACAAAGCGGCCGTCGTGGGCGACACCGTGGGCGATCCGTTCAAGGACACCTCTGGCCCTGCGATGAACATTCTGATCAACGTGATGGCCATCGTGTCGCTCGTGATCGCACCGCTGCTGCACTAATTGCAGCAGCGCGGCGCCGCGGGCGTCGACGAAAGCAAAAAGGCCGGGCACTCAGGTGCTCGGCCTTTTTTTTGATCTCGGCGGACCATCCTGTGCCCAAATCCGTCGCCGGGAGGTGCTTTCAACGCTGCCTCCAACGGTGATTTCAACGGCCGGTGGCCATAGTGATCACGGTTGGCTGGCTACATTCGCAAACGCTGCGCCGACGACATACTAACTACACAATGGGGCACACAAAATGAACACAAGGACACTGGCGCTCGGCCTGATGCTGGCGCAGATGACGTTGGGTGCATCGGCGGGGCCGATCACCTTTGACGACCGGAACGACTTTGAAAACCAGGGCACTATCGCCGAATTTCAAGACTTTGAGTCTTTCGCTCCGGGAATTTTCACCTCCCCGGGCGATCCGTTTGTTGATGGCAGCGTCACCTACACCTCGCCGGGCGAAAACTTGATTGTGGGCGCTGACACGTTTATCAATCCGCTCAGCAATACAATGTCGTACGAAGAGATTGGCACCTCATTGACCGCGGACCTTGCTGGTAATTTCACCATGTTTGCACTCGATATGGCGATCAATAACCAAGGCAACGTCCTGGCCGATGTGACCCTGACGATTTTCACCAACGTGTCCGCTTATCTGTTCGATTTCACGCTGCCGGAAGTCCAGGATGCCCAGCTGTTTCAGGGCTTTGTTCTAACCGGCAATGAATTCTTCACCGGGTTCGAGTTTAGTGCGCTGGATTTCGTGCACATCGATAATGTGACGCTGGGAACGACGGTGGCTGTGCCTGAGCCGCCCGTCTTGCTTCTGGTCATGGCGGGCACACTGTTGATGCGTGTGGTCCGTCGCAGAAGACGGTAACCGCTCGATATCTAACCCGCGTGGAGGTCGTTTCCACGCACTTGCGTGGCTACGGCGGGGACTTTGTTTTGGCACATCAAGCGGACCGCAGGGAGCCATTGCCAAAACGAAGTCCCCGGCGGCTGCCCTCGGGAACCCACGCGACGCCCAGACCGGGCGCCGCGAGGAATTAACAGCGCAAGACCTAGATCTTAAACGTCGACGTAAGCTTCTTGGGCACCGCCACGTTCTTGAGCTTCACGTAGCGCGGCAGACCGGCCCGATACGCCGGGTAATCTTCGCCACGGATCAGCGGCTCCAGATAGCGCCGACACGCGGCCGTAATGCCAAAGCCGTCGCGGCTGATATAGCTCTTTGGCAGCATTTTCTCTTTGTTTGCAACCTGACGGAGTTTTACGACGCCCACGCCCCAGCGATACGGCTTGTCCGAACGGCGCACAATCACCGGCATGACCGCGTTGTTGCCACGCACGGCCAGCTCAACCGCCGCCTTGCCCATCGCATAGGCCTGATCCACGTCCACCTTCGAGGCAATGTGGCGGGCCGAGCGCTGCAGGTAGTCGGCGATGGCGTAGTGACACTTGTAGCCGAGTTTGTCTTTGACCATTTGCGCCACGACGCTTGCCGCGCCGCCAAGCTGCGCATGACCAAACGAGTCCTTAAGGCCGGACTCGGCCAAAAACGTGCCGTCTTTGCGCTTGGCGCCCTCAGAGACCACGATCACGCAATACTCGTGGGTTTTCACGGAGTGCTTCACCTTCGCAAGAAAAGCGCGCTGATCAAACGTCACCTCGGGGAATAAAATGATATGTGGCGGTTCGTGTGCTTCGTTGCCAGCTAGTCCGGCCGATGCGGCGATCCAGCCCGCGTGACGTCCCATCACCTCGAGAATGAACACCTTGGTGGACGTACGGGACATCGATACGACATCGAGTGCCGCCTCCATGGTCGATACCGCCACGTACTTGGCCACTGAGCCAAAGCCCGGGCAGACGTCGGTGACTGGCAGGTCGTTATCCACGGTCTTTGGCACACCCACGCAGGTGATGGGGTAATCGAGCTCTTTACCGATTTGCGACACTTTGTGCGCCGTGTCCATGGAGTCGCCGCCGCCGTTGTAAAAGAAATAGCCGATGTTGTGGGCTTTGAAGACTTCGATCAGTCGCTCGTATTGGGCGCGCGACTCTTTTAGACCCTTGAGCTTGTAGCGGCATGAACCGAATGCGCCACCGGGCGTATGCCGCAGTGCCGCAATAGAGCGCGCTGTCTCTTTGCTGGTGTCGATGAGGTCTTCGGTCAAGGCGCCAATGATGCCGTCACGACCGGCGTAAACCTTGCCGATGACGTCCTTGTTTGCCCGCGCCGTTTCCAGCACGCCGCACGCCGATGCGTTGATGACGGCGGTCACACCTCCGGATTGAGCGTAGAAAGCGTTTTTTCTGGGCATGCTGATTCCTTTAATTTGTGTTCACTGATCGCGCGCTGGATATCTGATCGGCGCGCGACGTGAGGATACCGAATTTACACCAATGCTCACATATTATTGACGTGGTGCAGGCCAACCGGTAGCTTTAGCGATCTTTTTTTCGCGCCACCCGGGAATTTCCGGTGGGGCGCCCTCTAAGCAGCCGTCGGGAAAGCAAGATTATGAGAATTGTATTACTTGGAGCGCCGGGTTCGGGCAAGGGCACACAAGCCAAACTTCTCGTCGACAAATTTAAAATTCCGCAGATCTCCACTGGGGATTTGCTGCGCGCTGCCCTGGCGTCGGGCTCCGAGCTCGGTCTGCGGGCGCGTCAGGCCATGGATGCCGGTCATCTGGTGTCTGATGAAGTGGTGTTGGCCATCATCCGCGAGCGCCTGACGGCGCCGGATGCCAAGAAAGGCTTCGTACTGGACGGCTTCCCACGCAATCTGTCGCAGGCTCAGGCCCTCGACACCATGCTGGACGACAACGACTGGCCGCTCGATGTGGCGGTGTTGATGGAAGTGGATCAAGACCAATTGGTGCAACGCTTGGCCGGTCGCCGCACTTGTACCAAATGCACGCGCGTCTACAACATCTACTCCTCGCCGCCGCAAATTGAAGGCCGCTGCGATCATTGTGGTCACCAGTTGCACCATCGTGCCGACGATAACGAAGAGACCATTGGCAACCGTCTTCGTGTGTATGAAACACAAACCAAGCCTCTGACCACCTACTTTGATCTTCAGGACAAGCTGGCGCGTCTTGATGCCGTGGGCAAGATTCCCGCGATTTTCAAAAAACTCGTGGCGGAAATCAAAATATACGCGCGTCGTCGCGGCAAAGGTGTGGCCAAGCCTGCGCCTGCTGCTGACGTGCCGACGATGGATCGTTCCGAGCGTCGTGATGCGATCAAGATGGCGGTGAAGAAGTCGAAGAAAGCCGGTGGCAAGGCAACCAAGAAAAAGGTTGCTAAGAAGAAAGTGGCGAAGAAGAAGGTCGCCAAGAAAAAAGTGGTTAAGAAGGCGGCAGTGAAGAAGAAAGCAGCGGTGAAGAAAGCAGCGGTGAAGAAAGCCGTTGAGAAGCCGGCCGCCAAGAAAGCGTCTGCGAAGAAAGTGGCAGCGAAGAAAAAGGTGAGCAAGAAGAAAGTCGCGAAGAAAACAGTGGCCAAGAAAAAAGTCACCAAGAAAAAAGTCACCAAGAAAAGCGCAGCCAAGAAGAAAGTAGTGAAGAAGACCGCGAAGAAAGTCGCGAAGAAGAAAGTGGCTAAGAAGACGCGGAAGGTCGCGAAGAAAAAAGTGGCCAAGAAAAAAGTCGCTCGGAAAGTCGCCAAGAAAAAAGTGGCAAAGAAAAAGGTAGCGAAAAAGGTCGCTAAGAAAAAAGTAGCGAAAAAGAAGGTTGCTCGGAAAGTGGCCAAGAAAAAAGTCGCCAAGAAGAAAGTTGCGAAAAAGAAGGCAGCTAAGAAAAAAGTGGTGAAGAAGGCCGCGAAGAAGAAAGTGGCGAAAAAGAAAGTCGCCAAAAAGAAAGTGGCGAAAAAAGCGGCTAAGAAAAAGCCAGCAGCCAAAAAGAAAGCGGCGAAGAAGAAGCCTGCAGCCAAAAAGAAAGTTGCCAAAAAGAAAGTGACGAGCAAAAAGGCGGCCAAGAAAAAAGTCGCGAAAAAAGCAGCGCGTAAGAAAGGGCGCCGCTAAACGGAAATGGGATTGCGTCGCGGCGACTGCCGCGACGCGGCCAATCTCTAGTCGAAGGCCGCGCTCAAGGGCAGGCCGATCACATCACGGCGCCAGCCGTTCATGATGGTGCCGTCGCGCTCTCCGCGCACAAATCTCTCGATGTCCCGACGGGGCGCCAAAATGCTGGGCGCGATGTCCAGCTCGCCCGCGCGTTTGCGCAATAGATCCATCGCTTTGGTTACCAGGCGCATTTGTTCTGGCGCCATTCGATCCGGACGTTTATCGGTGGCCGGTGGTGCTTCTTCGATGCAGGTGAGGATGTCGTCTATTTTCAGGCTGCGGTGGGCGCGTACGTCGTGCAGAACGCCGCGAATGGCGCTGCCGTCCGGTGTGTCAAGCGCGGCGAGCTGCTCGATGCCTGCATCTTCAATGATCCACTTGCGGGGCTTGTCCTCGACCACCGCCACGCGTTCGCGCAGCGCACACAGGGCGCGAAACGCACCACGTTGATCGTCACTAAACGGGCGGCGTGATTTGCAGCGCCGCCAGGCGTTGGCAAGATCTGGTTCGTAGAGCTTGGGGCTAAGCAGGCGAGCGCAATCTTCCTCAAACCAGCTCAAGCGGTCGAGCTCAATGAGCTTGTCGCGCAAATGGTCGTGCAGCGCGGGAAGGTAGCGCACGTCGTCCGCGGCATACTGCAATTGATGCGATGTGAGTGGGCGCTTCGCCCAGTTCGTGCGTGTCTGGCTCTTGGCGAGCGTTACGCCTGCTATATCTTCAACCAGTTGGGCGTAGCTTAGCTGATCGTCCGGGCCGGTCAGTGCGGCGGCAATTTGCGTGTCGAACAGCGTCGTGGGCAGGGCCCCGCAACCGAGAAAGAAGGTCTCCAGGTCCTGACGCGCAGAGTGCAGCAGCGTGGGTTGTGCGTGTTGCCCAAAGACCTCGATAAGCGCGCCGAGATTTTCGATCTTCAAGGCATCGACGCAGACGGCCTGATGACCGTCATAAATCTGGATCAGACACAGTACCGGGGCGTAGGTCCGCACGCGCATGAACTCGGTGTCCACGGCCACGACGGGCGCGGAGCGCAATGCATCACACAATTGCGTGAAAGGTTCGTGAGTGTCGATGACATCGGGCGAACCGGTGCTGGTCATGTTTTCCCCGGAAGTTCGCTGCGAAAAGCAGTGGCAAGACTAGCACTTTGCGCGCTGGTTCGGCTGCATTTTTCCGCTATCGCGAGTGCAGACAAGCAGGTAAAGTAATCAAGTCTCCCCAATCTCCGTGCCAATGCTCGCAATATTTCAGGCCTACATTGATATCGCGCTCCTGCGGCGAGGGCCGCAGACGCTGCCGCCTTCGCCGGCGCTGCTGCTTCTCACTCTGCTGGCGCTTGCGCTCGTTGCGAGCTTTCCGTTGCCGGGCGATCGCTTCAGCGTGGCGCAGATCGTGACGTTTTTTTCGATCGACGTGCTCATGCTGTGCTCGGTGATTTGGTTGCTGCTTACTGCGAAGGGCTACGTGGGACGTTTCGTTCAGACGATGACGGCCGTTTTTGGCGCTGAGCTGGTTATCCTGATTATTAAGGTGGGCGTTGCGCTGGTTTTGGGCGATGCCGTGGTCCCGCCGCAGCCCGGCGAACCGGTGGAGACACCGCATATGATCACCTTTGCGCTCGAAGCCTGGTCGCTGGTGGTGCTGTCGGCCATTCTGCGTGAGGCACTCGCCATCGGCGTGTTGCAAAGTGTCGGCATTATCCTGATGGAGATGATCTTGTTTCTCGGGGCCGCCAGTTTGGTCTTGCCGTACATGGCAACGAACAGCTAATGCACATCCATATTCTCGGCATTTGTGGCACGTTTATGGGCGGCATTGCGGCGCTGGCCCGTGCTCAGGGGCATCGTGTCACCGGTTCGGATCAAAATATCTATCCGCCGATGAGTGATCGTCTGGCGGCGCTTGAGATTGACGTGACTCCCCTCGACGACCTTGCTCAATTTTCGCCGCGACCGGATGTGGTGGTGGTGGGCAATGTGATGAGTCGCGGTGCGCCGGCCGTCGAGTATGTTCTCAATGAGGGCCTGACTTACACCTCGGGACCGCAGTGGCTGAGTGAGAACATATTGGCATCGCGGCGCGTTATTGCTGTTGCGGGTACGCACGGCAAGACCACGACCGCCTCGATGGTCGCGTGGCTGCTGGAATCGGCGGGGCTGGCCCCCGGCTTTTTGATTGGCGGCGTGCCGCATAATTTTGGTGGGACGGCGCGTTTGGGCGCTGGCGAATGGTTCGTCGTCGAGGCCGACGAGTACGACACGGCGTTTTTCGACAAACGCTCCAAGTTTGTGCATTACCAACCGACCGTGGCGATCCTGAACAATCTTGAATTTGACCACGCGGATATTTTTGCAGACCTGGCCGCCATTGCGACACAGTTTCATCATCTGGTGCGCATCGTACCGGGCCGCGGCGCGCTGGTGGTCAACGATAGTGATCCGGCGTTGCGTGAGGTGCTCGAGCGTGGACTGTGGTCGCCTCTGATCAAGTTCTGTGCGCCCGATGGCTGGTCGGCCGCGCTCAGTGAGCAACAGTTGCGTATCGAGTTTGAAGGGGCGCACCGGGTCGCGGTCAAATGGGCGCTACCGGGGCAGCACAATGCCAACAATGCGGTGGCGGCGAGCGCAGCGGCCACCTATGCCGGCGTCACCGCGGCGCAGCTTCAGGCTGGACTTGCGACCTTTGCGGGCGTGCGCCGACGAGCGGATGAGATTCGACCCAGCGGTGAGGTGACCGTGATCGATGATTTTGCCCATCACCCCACCGCCGTGCGCAAAACGCTGCACGGTTTGCGTGAGCACGCTGCCGGAGCGCGCCTGATCGCCGTGGTTGAACTGCGCTCCAACACCATGAAGCTGGGTGTACACGCCAAAGCGTTGGATGAGGCGCTGGCGCTTGCCGATGTGGCTTACGTGTGTGCACCAACCGGCCTCAATTTGTCGTTTGAAAATGCGCAAGTGCACACGGACACTGAAAAACTGCTACAACAGGTGTTGGAGCAGACAGGGTCAGGCGATACGGTGGTGGTAATGAGTAACGGCGGCTTCGCCAATTTTAGTCAACGCCTTGCTTTGGCCTGCGACCAACGTGATTCCGGAGACGCACGTGCGCACTGACGAGCGCCATATTTCTGTGGCGCTGACGGGGGCCTCAGGTATGCAGTACGGACTGCGCCTGCTGGAGTGTCTGTTGCAGGCCGACCGCGTGGTGCATCTTATGCTGTCGAAACCGGCACGTGTCGTGATTGGCATGGAAACCGATCTGTCGTTACCGGCCCGTGCGTCCGACGCACGGCGCGTTTTGCTCGACACGTTTGGTGGCAAGCAAGAGCAATTGTTTGTCTACGGTGAAAGCGAGTGGACGGCGCCGGTGGCGAGCGGCTCGGGGGCGCCGCGCACGATGGTGGTGTGCCCGTGCACCATGGCGTCGGTGTCGGCGTTTGCCGTGGGAGCCAGCCGCAGCCTGATTGAGCGCGCGGCGGATGTTGTGCTCAAAGAGCGCGGGCAGTTAATTCTGGTGCCGCGCGAGACGCCGCTGTCGCTGATTCATTTGCGCAATTTGACCGCGCTGGCCGAGGCCGGTGCGACCATTTTGCCGGCGAATCCCGGGTTTTATAATCGGCCGACGCGAGTGGAAGAAATTATCGACTTTGTTGTGGCCCGCGTACTGGAGCAGTTGGGCGTGGAGCAAACTTTGGCGCCAAAGTGGGGCAGGCATGACTGAGCCATCTCATAAGAGTCCGTTGTTCCCGCTGGGCACCGTGCTGATGCCCAATGGCCCCATCATGTTGCGCATTTTTGAGCCGCGCTATCTGGATATGGTGACGCGCTGCATGCGCGAGGACGAGGGCTTCGTGGTCACCTTAATTAACAAAGGCTCTGAAACCGGCAAGACTCAGTTTCGGGATGTTGGAACGCTTGCGAAAATCGTGGATTGGCACCAGTATGACGACGGTGTTCTTGGGATCACGGCGCTGGGTCAGCAAAGGGTGCGTATAAAAACGCGCGACCGTCAGGCGGACGGGCTGAACATTGGTGAAGTGGAGATTATTCCGGACGATCCGGTCACCCCGTTGCCCGAAGATTTTGGCTATTTGGTGCGTTTGCTGGAGCAGCTGATCGAACAGCTGGGCGAGCAATATTCGATGGTAGATGTAAATTATGGTGATGCGGGCTGGGTTGGGTCGCGACTAGCTGAGATACTGCCCATGCCCAATGATCACAAACAGACCTGTCTCGAGATGCTGGAACCGTTGGGTCGTCTCGAGGTGGTGGCTGCGGCGGTGAAAGAAATGACGCGCCGCGAAAACTGAACAAAACAATGAATTTTGCAGGCTGACGCGACCGCCCGGGTAGAGGGTAAAGTCGATAGTCGCCGCATAACAAACTTGGGGGAACGCGTGCTGCGCGAAGATAAGCAAACGGCAACGGTCAGCGAATGGCCCAGCGCCACCACGTCCACAGGCAAACTCAGATCGCAGCGCGTCGAGCTCATCGCTCGATGTAGCGAACTCGCCCGGTTTTTACGCGGCGTAAATGAATCTAACTGGGCCAACTGGTTTGATGCACGAGTCACCGAGATCCGTCTGGGTCAGGCTGAGGGCATTGACAACCTGCTCCACGGCTTCGTTGGGCTCGGCAACATCGGTGACGTATTTCTGTGTCCTGAAGCCGGCCACAGCATTACCCCGCGCGATGAAACGGCCATGAACGAGCAATTTTTGTTAATGCTCTCCAAGGTCAGTGCCGTCGCGCTGAATGTGCAAGCCTTGCTTGGTGGCCCCGTGCGTGACCGCGCTGCGGCCATGGCGCCCTGCTAACGGCGTTAGGCTATTTCCGTAAACACGTCGTGGGCGTGGGCAAGCGTGGTGTCGATGTCCTCACGTGAGTGACTCATCGAAATAAACCCGGCTTCAAATGAAGAGGGTGCGAAATAGACGCCGCGCTTGAGCATCGCATGGAAGAAGCGGGTGAACAGTGCCTTGTCGCAGGCCATCACCTCATCGTAGTTGGTCACCGCATCGTTGGTGCCAAAAAATAATCCAAACATACCGCCGCGTGAATCTCCGTGCAGGGCAACGCCTGCATCATGGGCGGCGCTAAGCATGCCTTTGACGAAGTGTTCGGTCATCGTACTCAGTGCATCGTAGCGCGAGGTGTCCCGCAGCGCTTCGAGTGTGGCAATGCCGGCTGCCATGGCGACAGGGTTGCCCGACAGCGTGCCGGCCTGATAAACGGCACCGAGCGGCGCAATCGCGTTCATGACCTCGAGACGGCCGCCAAACACGCCCACCGGCATGCCGCCACCAACAATCTTGCCAAGGGTGGTGATGTCGGGTTCGACGTCAAACAACGACTGAGCCCCGCCGGGTGCCACGCGAAAACCGGTCATCACTTCATCAAAAATCAGCAGCGCGCCGTGTTGATCACACAGTTCGCGCAGACCGCGTAAAAATTCAGGTGTGGGCAAGACGAAGTTCATGTTGCCAGCGATGGGCTCAACAATGATGGCCGCAATGTGTTCGGCGCCGCTGGCAAACAATGCCTTCACGCTGTCGAGGTCATTGAATGTGGCGGTGAGTGTGTCGGCGGCGGCACCCGCAGGCACGCCGCCGGAACTTGGCACGCCAAGCGTTAGCGCACCGGAGCCGGCTTTGACCAACAGCGCATCGGCGTGGCCGTGGTAGCAGCCCTCAAATTTAACGATGCGATCGCGGCCGGTGTAGCCGCGCGCCAGGCGAATGGCGCTCATGGTGGCCTCGGTGCCGGAGCTCACCATGCGCATACGTGCCATGCCGGGGAAAAAATGCTGAACCAGTTTGGCCAGACGCGTTTCGGATACGGTCGGGGCACCAAAGCTCAATCCGTCCAACGCCGCTTCGCGGACGGCCTCGATGACCGAATCGTCTGCGTGGCCAAGGATCATCGGGCCCCAGGAGCCAACATAGTCGATAAACTCGCGACCGTCGGTGGCCACAATTTTCGAGCCCTTGGCTCGTGCGATGAAAATAGGATCGCCCCCCACGTTGCCAAAGGCGCGAACCGGTGAGTTCACACCACCTGGAATGTATTTTTTGGCTTCTTCGAATTCGGCGTGGCTCAAGGTGCTCTCCTGTGAGTGAAATAATCGCTGGAATGCGCGTTGCGCAGCCCCGAATTGTCGCACAAACGGCAGGCAATCTGGCAACACACAGCCGGGGCGACACCGGATTATTCAGTGCGGCGCCGTGGCCTGTTAGGATGGGAGTATGAAAGCCTACATGTGCGTAATTTGCGGCTACGTTTACGAGGAACGCAAAGGAGACCCGGAGGAGGGCATCGAGCCTGGCACCCGCTGGGAAGACGTGCCTTTGTCCTGGCGCTGCCCGGACTGTGGTGCGGGCAAAGAAGACTTCGAGATGGTCGAGATATAAAAAAACGGCCGTAGCTTTCGCTGCGGCCGTTTTTTCTTCGTGGGATTTGCGCGTATTAGTAGCGGTAGTATTCCGGCTTGTATGGACCGGATTTTTCTACGCCGATGTACTCGGCCTGATCGTCACGCAGCTCGGTGAGATTGGCGCCGATACGCTCCAGGTGAAGGCGCGCTACTTTTTCGTCCAGCTGTTTGGGCAACACATACACTTTGTGTTCGTAGTTGTCCGGATTCTGCCACAGCTCGATCTGCGCCAGCACCTGGTTGGTGAACGAGTTGGACATCACGAAGCTCGGGTGACCCGTGCCGCAGCCCAAGTTCACCAGGCGACCTTCGGCCAGAAGGATAATGCGTTTGCCGTCCGGGAAGATCACGTGATCGACCTGCTCTTTGATGTTTTCCCATTCGTACTGCTTCAGCGACGCTACGTCGATTTCGTTGTCGAAGTGGCCAATGTTGCAGACGATGGCCTGATTTTTCATGCGCTTCATGTGGTCGTGCGTGATGATGTGATAGTTGCCCGTTGCCGAGACAAAAATATCAACGTCTTCCACCACGTCGTTCAGCTCCACAACGCGATAGCCTTCCATCGCGGCCTGCAGGGCGCAGATCGGATCGATTTCGGTAATCAAGACGGTGGCGCCCAGGCCGCGCAGTGACTGTGCGGAGCCTTTGCCCACGTCGCCAAAACCACAGACCACAGCAACTTTGCCCGCCACCATGACGTCGGTCGCGCGCTTGATGCTGTCGACCAGCGATTCGCGGCAGCCGTAAAGATTGTCGAATTTCGATTTCGTGACCGAGTCGTTCACGTTAATGGCGCGTGTCAAAAGCTCGCCGTCGCGTTCCATGTCATACAGACGTTTGACGCCCGTGGTGGTCTCTTCGGTCACGCCATTGATGTTTTTCAAAAGCTCTGGGTATTTGTCGTGGACGAGCTGTGTGAGGTCGCCGCCATCGTCCAGGATCATGTTGGGAACCCAGCCATCCGGCCCGTGAATCGTTTGTTCGACACACCACCAGTATTCCTCTTCGGTCTCGCCCTTCCATGCGAACACCGGCACACCACTTTGTGCCATCGCGGCGGCGGCGTGATCCTGCGTGGAGAAAATATTGCACGATGACCAGCGCACTTCTGCGCCCAGTGCGACCAGCGTATCGATCAGTACGGCCGTTTGAATGGTCATGTGCAGGCAGCCCGCAATGCGCGCTCCTTTGAGCGGTTGCGATGCGCCGTATTCTTCGCGCAAGGCCATCAGGCCCGGCATTTCCGTTTCGGCAATCGCAATTTCCTTGCGCCCGAGTTCAGCATCGGCAATGTCGCGCACTTTGTAATCGGCGCGCAGCTGCTTGGCTGGTGTACTCATGATGTGTCTCCGTCAGTGGTCAAATAGTTGTGAAGTTGAAGCGTTTTAAAAATATAGGGTCCGGTTTAGGCGCTCTTGAGATTTTTGGCCGCGTCGCGCAGTGCGTCGGCACGGTCGGTCTTTTCCCAGCTAAAGCCAGCCTCGTCGCGCCCGAAGTGGCCATAGGCCGCCGTGGGTCGGTAAATAGGTCGCACCAGATCCAGCATTTTCAAGATGCCGTACGGGCGCAGGTCAAAATGTTCGCGCACCATGGCCGTGAGGCTCTCTTCGCGCACTTTCCCAGTACCAAACGTGTCCACCGTGATGGACGTTGGTGCCGCAACACCAATGGCGTAGGAGACCTGAATCTCGCAACGCTCTGCGAGCTGTGCGGCCACAATGTTCTTGGCCACATAGCGACAGGCATACGCGGCCGAGCGGTCCACCTTCGACGGGTCTTTACCCGAGAACGCGCCGCCACCGTGGCGAGCCATCCCGCCATACGTATCCACAATGATTTTGCGCCCGGTCAGGCCGCAATCGCCCTGCGGGCCGCCCACGACGAAATTGCCGGTGGGGTTAATGTGGATATCCTTATCCTTGCACGTCGCCAACCATTCGGCCGGCAGCACTTTTTGGATGATCTGTTCCATGACGCCTTCCCGGATATCCTTGTTGGATACGTCGGGATCGTGCTGGGTGGACAAGACTATCGCTTCGATGCCCACAGGTTTGTGATCTTCGTAGCGAAATGTGACCTGGCTTTTGGCATCCGGGCGCAGCCAGCTCAGTTCGCCGGCTTTGCGTACCTGCGCTTGTTTTTCCACTAGACGGTGGGCATAGGTGATGGGGGCGGGCATCAGCACGTTGGTTTCATTGCTGGCGTAGCCGAACATCAGGCCCTGGTCGCCGGCGCCCTGATTCTCGTCGGTTTCCCGATCCACGCCCTGAGCGATGTCCTCAGACTGCTTGCCAATGGCATTGAGCACGGCGCAGGTCTCTCCGTCGAAGCCGACTTCCGAGCTGTCGTATCCTATGTCCTTGATAACATTGCGAGTTAGGTTCTCAAGATCGACCCAGGCCGAGGTCGATATTTCACCGGCGATGATCGCCATGCCTGTTTTTACCATCGTCTCGCAGGCCACGCGCGCGTTGGCGTCCTGCTCCAAAATGGCGTCGAGAATAGCGTCGGAAATCTGGTCAGCCATTTTGTCCGGGTGGCCTTCCGAGACCGACTCCGAGGTGAACAGGTAGCGATTTGACATGGTGTGAGTTGTCCAGTGATTCGGTTAACCCCTCATTATAACAAACTGACGCCTGCTTCAAAGGGCTGTCCGGGCGCTGTTCTGGTTGCCCCGCTGCCATGAGTAGGCGACAATCCGCGCTCTTTTTGCAGTGTCCCGGGCTATGGCTAAACAACGAGATCTCGCTAACGCAATTCGCGCTTTGAGCATGGACGCCGTACAGCGCGCCAACTCAGGGCATCCAGGTGCCCCACTGGGCATGGCTGACATCGCCCAGGTGCTGTGGCAGGACTACCTGCGCCACAATCCGGCCGACCCGAGCTGGGACAATCGTGATCGTTTCGTTCTGTCGAACGGCCACGGCTCCATGCTGATCTACTCGCTGCTGCACTTGAGTGGCTACGATTTGTCGCTGGAGGAAATCAAAAATTTCCGCCAGCTGCATTCCAAGACAGCGGGCCACCCGGAGTACGGCATTACACCTGGCGTCGAGACCACCACCGGTCCGCTGGGGCAGGGACTCGCCAATGCGGTGGGCATGGCGATTGCAGAACGCACGCTCGCGGCCCATTTCAATCGACCTGATTTTGACGTGGTCGATCACCGCACTTACACGTTCCTCGGTGACGGTTGCCTCATGGAGGGCATCTCCCATGAAGCGTGTTCGCTTGCCGGCACGCTTGGTCTGGGCAAACTAATTTGTCTGTACGACGACAACCAAATCTCGATTGACGGTGACGTCAGTGGTTGGTTTGCCGACGATACGCCGGCACGTTTTCGCGCCTACGGCTGGCACGTGCTCGAAGATGTGGACGGCCATGATCCAGAAGCGGTGTCGCAGGCGATTGAGGTGGCCAATGCCATCAGTCATGCGCCGTCTCTCATTTGCTGCAAAACGGTCATCGGCTGGGGCTCGCCCAACAAGCAGGGCAAAGCCTCGAGTCATGGTGCGCCGCTTGGCGATGAAGAAATTGAGCTGACCCGCACCACGATCGGTTGGTCACACGAGCCGTTTGATATTCCGGACGACATTCGTGCA
The DNA here is from genome assembly GCA_045106455.1 of Gammaproteobacteria bacterium. Classification (GTDB taxonomy): domain Bacteria; phylum Pseudomonadota; class Gammaproteobacteria; order Steroidobacterales; family JBCCMA01; genus JBCCMA01. The sequence continues at coordinate 126,629 of JBGCEL010000010.1, read as the reverse complement.
GCGTGGGACGCGCGTGAAAAAGGCGCCGCGCAGCAGTCCTCGTGGACGCAACTGTTCGAACAATACGAAGAAGCGCATCCAGAGCTTGCGACGGAATACAAACGCCGCATGGGTGGTGAGCTGCCCGCAGGTTTCGAAAAGCACGCCGACGCGTTTGTTGCCTCAACGGCCAAAGCGGCCATCGACGCGGCGACGCGCAAATCGTCGCAGCACGCGCTCAACGGTTTTTGCCCGGTTCTGCCGGAGATGATTGGCGGCTCGGCAGATTTGACCGGCTCGAACAACACTTTGTGGTCCGGCTCACGTGCCATCACCAAAGACAACGCGGACGGCGACTATCTGTATTACGGCGTGCGCGAGTTCGGTATGTCGGCAATCATGAATGGTTTGTCGCTGCACGGTGGCTTCAAACCCTACGGCGGCACGTTTCTGACTTTCTCCGACTACGCGCGCAACGCCGTACGCATGGCCGCCCTGATGGGCGTGCCGAGTATCTTCGTCTACACGCACGATTCGATTGGGTTGGGCGAAGACGGTCCCACGCATCAGGCCGTAGAGCATCTGGCGAGTCTGCGGATCATGCCGGGGCTCGATGTCTGGCGTCCTTGCGATGCGGTGGAGTCCGCAGTGGCTTGGCGCGCGGCGGTAGAGTCAGACAAGAATCCGCACTGCCTGGTGTTTTCGCGTCAAGGTTCGCCGCATCAGGTGCGAGACGATCAGGCCATTGCCGGCATCGCTCGCGGCGGCTACATCTTGCGCGATTGCGACGGTGAGCCGGACGTTATTTTGATTGCCACGGGCACGGAGGTGGCGCTTGCCACCGGCGCTTACGAGGCGCTGGAAGCGCGTGCCAAAGTGCGCGTTGTTTCGATGCCGTGCACCAGCGTGTTTGATCAGCAGGACGCCGCCTATCGCGAGAGCGTGCTGCCAAGCGCGGTGACACGACGCGTATCGATCGAAGCGGGCGTTACCGCCGGTTGGTGGCGCTACGTTGGTGTTGGCGGCAAGGTGATGGGCGTGGATCGCTACGGCGAATCGGCACCGGCACCACAGGTTTACGAACTCTTCGGGTTAACGGTCGATCACGTCGTGACGACGGTCGAATCCCTTCTTTAAAACAGCGAGTCAGGAGTAAGAACATGGCGATCAATGTTGCAATTAACGGGTACGGCCGTATCGGCCGTATGGTGCTGCGCGCGCTTTACGAATCGAAGCGTAACAATGAAATCAACATTGTTGCGGTCAACGATCTTGGCGACGCAGAGACGAACGCGTATCTGACGTCCCGCGACACGGCGCACGGTACGTTTGATGCGGAAGTGAAAGTGGAAGGCGATCACATGGTCGTGAACGGCGACCGTATTCGCGTGTGCGCCGAACGCGACCCGTCGAAGCTGCCATGGGGCGAGCTGAACGTGGATGTGGTGCTGGAATGCACCGGTTTGTTCCGCACGCGCGAGAAGGCCGGCATGCACATTGCCGCTGGCGCTAAAAAAGTGGTGATCTCCGCACCCGCCGGCGACAAAGTGGATGCCACCATTGTGTACGGTGTGAACGACGACACGCTCAAGGCCTCGGATACGATTATCTCGAATGCCTCGTGCACCACGAACTGCCTGGCGCCGATGGTCAAGCCGCTGAACGACACCATTGGTCTTGTGAACGGCCTCATGGTCACGATTCACGCCTACACCAATGACCAGACGCTGACCGACGTGTTCCACAAAGATTTGCGTCGCGCACGCTCGGCCACGATGTCGATGATTCCAACCAAGACCGGCGCCGCAGCGGCGGTGGGTTTGGTGCTGCCGGAACTGGCCGGTCGTCTGGACGGTTACGCGGTGCGCGTGCCGACCATCAACGTGTCGCTGGTCGATCTGACGTTTGTGGCCAAGCGTGAGACGAGCATCGATGAGGTGCACGACATCATGCGCAGTGCAGCCAACGGCCCGCTCAAAGGCATTTTGACCTATAACGAGGCGCCTCTGGTCTCGATCGATTTCAACCACAACCCGGCGTCGTCGAATTTTGACTCTACGCTTACAAAGGTGGATGGCAATCTGGTGAAAGTGTGCTCGTGGTACGACAACGAATGGGGTTTCTCGAACCGCATGCTCGACACGATGCTGGCGCTGTCTCACGCTAAATAAAGGATGATCTGATGCGTCGTCTTGCTGATCTGGATATTGCGAATAAACGAGTTCTGATTCGTGAGGATCTGAACGTACCCATCCGCGATGGTGTCATTACCAATGACCGACGATTGCAGGCGGCGCTGCCTACCGTGCGCCTCGCGCTTGAAAAAGGCGCGGCGGTGCTGGTCATGTCGCATCTTGGACGCCCCACAGAAGGGAGTCCCGATCCTGCGTTGTCACTGGCCGTCGTGGCCAAGGCAATGGGCAGCGCATTGGGCCAGCCGGTGCGCTTGCTCGAATCGACGGCTCAGGCATCCGAAGTTCAGGTAGGCGAAGTCGCATTGCTTGAAAATGTCCGCTTCAACGTGGGCGAAAAAAGTAATGATCCGGGTCTGGCACAGCAATACGCATCGCTGTGCGACGTGTTTGTGATGGACGCTTTTGGCACCGCCCACCGTGCTCACGCCTCAACCGAAGGCGTCGCGCGCTGTGCGCCGCAAGCCTGTGCCGGACCGCTGCTCGCGGCCGAGCTCGATGCACTGGGCAAAGCGCTGCACAAACCCGCACGCCCCACGGTGGCCGTGGTGGGTGGCGCGAAAGTGTCGAGCAAACTCACGGTGCTCGATGCGCTGGTCAGCAAAGTCGATCGACTGATTGTTGGTGGCGGTATTGCCAATACGTTTATTGCCGCGGCCGGTCACGGTGTGGGCAAGTCATTGTTTGAGGCGGACCTGGTGGACGAAGCCAAACGGCTGCTCGATCAGGATGTTGAGATCCCAATTCCAACCGACGTCGTTGTGGCCACAGAGTTTGACGCGAGCGCCGTCGCTACGGTGCGTGCGGTTGGTGATGTGGCGGACAACGAACTCATCCTCGACGTGGGCCCGCAGACTGCACAATATTTGGGCGGACTGATGGCCGACGCGGGCACCATTGTGTGGAACGGGCCGCTCGGCGTGTTCGAATTTGATGCGTTTGCCAACGGCACCCGCGTGCTGGCCAAAGCCATCGCGGCAAGTGCCGGCTTCTCTATTGCCGGTGGCGGCGATACGTTGGCGGCACTCGATCTTTTTGAGGTGGGTCCGGACATCTCTTACATCTCCACTGGCGGCGGTGCCTTCCTCGAATTTTTGGAGGGGAAAACCCTGCCCGCAGTTGCGGCGCTCGACGCACGCGCGTAAGGTCCGCGCATGCTTAGACGAACCAAGATTGTCGCTACCCTCGGGCCAGCGACCGATAGCGATGATGCACTGCGCGCGCTGATCGAAGCGGGCGCCGATGTGGTGCGAATCAATTTTTCCCACGGCAGCATTGAAGATCACGAGAAGCGCGTGACGCGTGCTCGCGCGGCGGCGGCTCAGCTGGGTCGCGATGTTGGTGTGCTGGGCGATTTGCAGGGTCCGAAGATCCGCATTCGCCGCTTTAAAGGTGGCAAGGTCACTCTGACCAATGGCGAGCCGTTTGCGCTGGATACCGGTCTCGATCGCGACGCTGGTGACCAGACTCAAGTAGGCATCACCTATCCTTCGCTCCCAACGGATGTGAAACCCGGCGACGTGCTGTTGCTCAATGACGGCCACATTGTTTTGGAAGTGGTGTCGGCGGCTGGCACGCGTGTCGAATGCACCGTGCGCCAGGGTGGCGTGCTGTCGGACAACAAGGGCATTAATCGTCACGGCGGTGGTCTGTCGGCGTCCGCTCTTACCGACAAAGATCGCGAAGACATCGCTCACGCTGCACGGCTCGAGCTCGACTATGTCGCGCTGTCATTTCCACGCGATGCGCGTGATGTGATCGAAACGCGTCGACTGCTGCGTGAAGCCGGTGGCGACGGCTTTATTGTGGCTAAGATCGAACGCGCTGAAGCGGTCGACAATATCGATGAAATTTTGCTCGCGTGTGACGTTGCCATGGTGGCGCGCGGCGACCTTGGCGTTGAGATCGGCGATGCCGAACTCCCCGGCGTGCAGAAGATGATTATTGACCGAGCGCGGCAGTTTAATCGTGTCACGATTACCGCCACGCAAATGATGGAATCGATGATTCATAGTCCGATCCCAACCCGCGCTGAGGTATCGGACGTCGCCAACGCCGTGATCGACGGCACCGATGCCGTGATGTTGTCGGCCGAGACGGCCGCGGGTGAATACCCCATCAAGGCGGTCGAGTCGATGGCCCGTATTTGCGAGGCGGCGGAACGCCAGCGCGTCACGCAAGTGTCGCAGCATCGCGTGGAGCGGTCGTTTGATTTGGTCGATGAGGCCATTGCCATGGCGACCATGTATACCGCCAACCACTTTGACGTGAAGGCCATCGTGGCACTCACCGAGTCGGGATCGACGGCGCTGTGGTTATCGCGTATTCGCTCTGGCCGTCCCATCTATGCTTTCACCCGCCATGAAGCAACGCGACGTCGCGTGCAGATGTATCGCGGCGTTTACTCGGTGCCGTTTGATGTGGTGAAAGCCGATGAAACCAATCTGGCACGCCACATCACCGAAGAGATGATTGCGCGCGGTGTGCTGGCACGCGGTGAACGTCTCATTCTGACGCGTGGCGAGCTGTCGGGTATCTCCGGCAAAACCAACACCATGAAGATTATCGAGGCCTGATCGGGCCTGACGCTGACGCACGATGAGCGCTGCCAAGCGGATCAGTTTGACCCTTCTGTTGGGGGCGCTGTTACTGCTGTTTGCGGTTGTGCTCGGTCTCTATATTTATTTACGCGCGTCGCTGGCAGCGGTGGACGGGCATGTCACTGTGGCGGTGTCCGCGCCGGTCAGCATTGAGCGCGACGCGCAGGGCGTACCGACCGTGCGCGCCGAATCGCGCATCGACCTCTACTACGCTGAAGGTTTTGTGCACGGTCAGGAACGGTTTTTTCAGATGGACCTGTCGCGGCGCGTGGCCGCAGGAAGACTGAGTGAACTGTTTGGGGTCAGAGCGCTGGAAGCGGATAAGGGCGCGCGCGTACACGGTCTGACATTGGTAGCTGAATCTGCGCTGGCGAATTTGCCCAAGAGTCATCGCGAACAGTTAGACGCCTACGTCGCGGGCGTCAATGCGGGCGTGGCGCAGCTTGGCGCGCGACCGTTTGAATACGCTTTGCTACGCACAGCGCCAGAGCCCTGGGCGGCACGCGACAGCTTCTTGGTCTTGCTGTCCATGTTCATGGAGCTGACGGATCAGCAGGCGCAACTTGATCGTCAACGCGGTGCGATGTTCAGTGCGCTGCCGCCGGCGGTCTATCGCTGGCTCACGGCGCCCGGTAATTCATGGGACGCACCGCTTGGCGGCGACGCGGTCACATTGCCGCCTCTGCCGTCTGAACGTTGGTATGACGATACCGCCGCCGCACTGCCGGCCGTGCGCACCCAGACGAACACCGTTGGCAGCAACAGCTTCGCTGTGGCCGGTCGACTCACCGCGCACGGTGGCGCCATACTCGCCAACGACATGCACCTGGGGCTGCGTCTGCCCAACATTTGGTACCGGCTGCGCTTGCTCGAAATTCAGGGCGATAGCAGCAGGCTCGATGCCATAGGCGTCTCACTGCCCGGCGTGCCGGGTATCGTGGTGGGGAGCAACACCCACATTGCCTGGGGATTTACCAACAGCTACGGCGACTATTCGGATCGCGTGGTGCTGCGCACGTCTGGATCGGCGGGTCGTTATCGTGTGCCGCGTGGTGGCGATACGCTGCGCGTGCGTGAAGAGATTATTACCGTGCGCGACGCCGAGCCGGTGGCGTTGAGTGTGCCCATGACACGTTTTGGCCCTGTGATTGCCGAAGATGCCCAACGTCGGCCCGTGGCCGTGCGCTGGCTGGGTCATTTCGATGAGGCGATCAATCTCAGTCTGCTCGATTTTATGGACGTCACAGAGATTGATTCAGGCATTGCACTGGCTCAGCGTCTGGGCATCCCACCGCAAAATATTTTGCTTGCCGGGCGCGATGGACGCATCGGTTGGACTATTGCCGGACGTTTGCCCAGACGCGTGGGCTATGACGCCACCCGGCCGGTCATGAGCGATCAGGATGGTGGCTGGCGCGGCTGGCTGCCGCCGGCAGAGTATCCGGCACTGGTGGATCCTGCCAGCGCGCGCCTGTGGACCGCGAACGGGCGCGTGGCGGATCTTGCCAATGCGGCGTCCATTGGACTGAGCGACTATCCCCTGGGTGTACGCGCGAGCCAGATTCGTGGACGTTTGTTTGCTGCGGAGCAGTTCGCAGAGACCGACGTGTTGGACATTGCGCTGGATACGCGTGGCGTTTTTCTGGAGCGCTGGCGCGTATTGATGCGCTCGGTGCTGAGTCAGGATGCGGTTGCCCAACGCGCGTCTCGCGCCGAGCAACTGAGCCTACTGTCACGTGGCGGATTGAGCGCCACGGCCGACGACGCGGCCTATCGTCTCGTGCGCGAATTTCGGCGCCGTGTCGAGCGCGACTTGCTGGAGAGTTTTTTGGCACCGTTGGCCGACTTGCCCGATATTCGTCTCGACGTTTTGCGCCAGCGCGAGGGCCCGCTGTGGGACGTGGTGTCAAAACAGCCGCTGCACTTGTTGCCCGCCGGGTATACCGATTGGTCCAGCTATTTTTTGAGCGTGCTGGACCATCAGGCTGACACGCTGCCGGCGAACGCCACCTGGGGTGACGCCAATGTGCTCGCGATCCGCCATCCGCTGGCCGGTTCGCTGCCTGGCGCGCTGCGCGGTTATTTGAGCATGCCGGCGCGACCCATGCCCGGCGACGCATGGACGCCGCGTGTGCAGGCACCGTCATTCGGCGCGTCGCAGCGGCTCGTGGTGTCGCCCGGGCGCGAGAGCGAGGCTCTGTTTCACATGCCCGGTGGCCAAAGCGGCCATCCATTGTCACCCTTTTTTCGCGCGGGTCACGACGATTGGGTCGATGGTGCACCGTCGCCGCTGCTGCCAGGCGTTACGCGCTACACTTTAACTCTGAATCCCGCAGGCGAGAACTAGATGAGCACACAACGTTTCGACGGTACCGACAGCTACGTGGCCGATGAAGACCTTAAATCGGCGGTCAACGCGGCGATCGTTTTGCAGCGACCGCTGCTCATCAAGGGTGAGCCCGGTACCGGCAAGACGCAGTTGGCGATTGAGGTGGCGCGCTCGCTGGGTTACCCGCTGATCGAGTGGCACATTAAATCGACCACCAAAGCCCAGCAGGGTTTGTATGAGTATGATGCTGTGTCGCGTTTGCGCGACTCGCAACTCGGTGATGAAAAGGTGGCTGACATCGGCCACTACATCAAGCGCGGCAAGCTGTGGGAGGCATTTGAATCTGAGCAGCAGCCCGTGCTTTTGATTGATGAAATTGACAAAGCCGATATCGAATTTCCAAACGACCTTTTACGTGAGCTCGATCGTATGGAGTTTTACGTGTACGAAACGCGCCAAACCATCCGCGCAGCCCAGCGTCCGATCATTATCATCACCAGTAATAACGAAAAAGAACTGCCCGACGCTTTTTTGCGCCGCTGTTTCTTTCACTATATTCAGTTCCCCAGCCAGGACGTCATGACGCAGATTGTGGACGTGCATTTTCCACAGCTTAAGAAAGAGCTGCTGGCCGAGGCGCTGCGGGTGTTCTTTGAGGTGCGGGATGTGCCGGGTCTGAAAAAGAAGCCATCTACGTCTGAGTTGCTCGACTGGATCAAGCTGCTCGTGGCCGAGGATATTGATCCGGACGCACTGCAATCTAAAGACGACAAGAAACTGATTCCCGTGCTCCACGGTGCGCTGCTCAAGAACGAACAGGATGTTCATCTTTTCGAGCAACTCGTGTTTATGAATCGGCGCAATGCTCGTTAAATTCTTTTTCTTCCTGCGACACGCCGGGTTGCCGGTTTCGGTCACTGAGTTTCTGGCGTTGCTCGACGGGCTCGATCATCGTCTGGTCACAGGTAAATTGGACGATTTTTATCGTCTGGCGCGAACGGCACTGGTGAAGGATGAGAGTCGTTACGATCTGTTTGATCGGGCGTTCGGCGCTTTTTTTGAGGGCGTAGAGGCGCAGTTTGATCTTATCGCTGGCGAGATTCCTGACGATTGGTTGAAAGCGACAGCGCGAAAACTCCTAAGTGATGAGGAGCGCGCCAAGATCGACAAGCTTGGCGGCTTTGACGAGCTCATGAAAACGTTGGCCGAGCGATTGCAGGAACAGGAAGCGCGCCACGAAGGCGGCAATAAATGGATTGGTACCGGCGGTACCTCACCGTTTGGTCATTCCGGCTACCACCCCGAGGGTGTGCGTATCGGCGGTCGCGGTGAGCACAAAAAGGCGGTCAATGTGTGGCAGCGACGGGAATTTCGCAATCTGGATTCGGACGTTACGCTCGGCACGCGCAACCTGAAGCTTGCCATGCGTCGACTGCGTCGCTTTGCACGACGCGGCAACGCCGATCAATTTTCGGTGGGCGATACGATCGATGCCACCGCCCGTAACGGCGGCTTGCTGGATTTGAAATTTCGCGCCCCGCGCCGCAATGAAGTTAAAGTGCTGCTGTTCTTCGATGTGGGTGGTTCGATGGACCCCTACATCCGCACCTGTGAGGAGTTATTTTCAGCCGCACGCACCGAGTTCAAAAACCTCGAGTATTATTATTTCCATAATTTTTTCTACGAGCGCGTGTGGCGCGACAATCAGCGCAAGCGCAGCACCATCAAGTCGTTGGTTGATCTAACGCGCACGTATGCGGAAGATTACAAAATTATTATTGTGGGGGACGCGACGATGAGCCCGTACGAAATCACCCATCCCGGCGGCAGCGTAGAGCACTACAATGAAGAGGCCGGAGCGGTGTGGTTCAAGCGCCTTTTGAGCGCGTTTCCAAACGTGGTCTGGCTCAATCCTGAAGCCCGTGAATCCTGGGGGTACACGCCTTCGATCAAATTGGTCAACGAGCTGATCGATCAGCGCATGTATCCACTGACGTTGCGTGGGCTCGACGATGCGATCAAGCGCTTGCGTCAAACCGGTGTGTCGGCGCGAGTATGAGTGAGCGGCCACACGTTGGTTTAGTATTGCCGGGTGGCGGCGCGCGTGGTGCGTATCAGGCGGGCGTGCTCAAGGGCATTGCGCAAATGCTACCGCAGCCCGACGTGCATCCGTTCCCGGTCATCAGTGGCACCTCCGTCGGCGCGATTAATGCAGCGGTGCTTGCCAACAACGCGCTGCGTTTCTCCAAAGGGATTGATGATCTCGAGCGAGTTTGGGCCAGCTTTCGCTGCGCGCAGGTGTACAAGTGCGACACCTGGCATGTGGTGCGTTCGAGTTTGCACTGGCTGGCGGCCATCACGCTCGGAGGGCTTGGGCCCGCGAATCCGCGTTCGCTGCTCGATAACGCGCCGCTGCGCGATCTACTGGAGCACTACATCCGCTTTGATGACATCGCTAAGGCCATTGATGGCGGCGCGCTGGACGCGGTGGCGATTACGGCCTCTGGTTTTGGCCGGGCCAAGGCGGTGTCGTTCTATCAGGGCAAGCCGGGTCTTGCGCCATGGTCGCGAAGTCGGCGTGAGGGCGTGCCCGCCGAGCTTAGCGTGGATCATCTGATGGCCTCGGTAGCGGTACCGTTTATCTTTCCTACTGCGCAGGTGGGCAACGAACACTTTGGTGACGGCGCCATGCGTGAAGCGACGCCGTTGAGTCCGGCGCTGCATCTGGGTGCCGATCGACTGTTGGTCATTGGCGTGCGGGATGAGCGCGAACCGGAAACCACTTCGGCCGATGCCGGTCCGGCACCGGGCTTAGGGGAGGTGGCCGGCTACATGCTCGACACCGTGTTCCTGGATGGTCTGTATTCAGATCTTGAGCGCATGATGCGCGTGAACCATCTGCTCTCGTGCAGCGGTCCGGTCATGGATCGTGATACCTCGCGCGAGCTCAAACCGGTCGAGCTGCATTTGATCGTACCGAGTCAGGACATTCGCGAAATAGCGGCGCGACATGCCCAAGCCTTTCCGCGCGCCGTGCGGGCGCTGTTGCGTGGTACCGGTACTTTGAACGCCAGTGGGTCACAGTTGATCAGCTATTTACTGTTTGAAAGCGACTACACCAAAGAGCTCATTGAGCTTGGGTATCGGGATGCGCTGGATCAGCGCGAGTCGCTGCTGCGGTTTTTCAGTGAACCGGAGGTGCCGATGCTTACCGCGCCACCGTATCTGGAGCAGGCGCTTTATCACGCGTCGTAACGGCGCGCAGAGACGGCTCTAATATTTTAGGATCTTGCCGCGGTCGTTGGCGCGCAGCAGAATGCGCACGCGTTCACCTTCTGCAAAGTTAAGTTCGTCTTCCTGCACCAGGGTAATGACCTTGCCGTTGTCCATCTCAACGGTGATCTCGAGCCCGTCTTTGCGCGTCACTTTTTCTTCTATCGCCTCGCCTGCCACGGCGCCGGCGACGACGCCAACGCTGCTGGCAATCACCTGACCCAAACCGTCGCCAACAGCTGAGCCCACGGCGCCACCGACATACGCGCCACCGAGTCGCCCGATCGCGGTGGTGCGCCCGGCAATGGGCACGCTGCGCACCATCAGAACGGTGCCGTAGTTCACGCCAAAAGCGCGCCCGGTTTCTGAGCGCTGATAAACGTCCGGACTGGGTGCCGGGAACGTGCAGCCGGCGAAAAGGCAGACCAGAGCGAAAACCAAACTTGCGCGGATCACGACGTCATCCTGTTATTGAACGTGGATGTTCAGCTTACCACGAAGACTGTCGTTGACAGAATGTGGTGACATGAGGCCACAGCTAGGTGGCCAGAAATACGGTGCCAAGGCCAAGGAAGGTGGCGAAGCCAATCACATCGGTGATCGTGGTGAGCACCACGCTGCCGGCCAGTGCCGGGTCGATATCCAGTCGTCGCAACAGCAGTGGGACGGCCACACCGGCGAGCGCGGCGGCCATCATATTGATGACCATGGCGCCGGCGATCACGGCACTGATGCGCCAGTCGTCGAACCACAATCCTGTGACCACCGCGATCAAAATGGCAAAACCAATGCCGTTGAGGCTGCCCACCGCGATTTCTTTAAACGCCAGCCAGCGCGTGTTGGAGCCCTGCAGTTGGCCCAGTGCCAGGCCGCGAATGACGAGTGTGAGCGTTTGCATGCCCGCAACCCCGCCCATGCTTGCCACCACGGGCATCAACACGGCCAGCGCAACGACCTGTTCGATGGTGGCTTCGAAGAAACCGACCACCCAGGCCGCCACAAAGGCGGTGGCCAGATTGAAGCACAGCCAGACGGCGCGACGACGCGCGCTGATCATAACCGGTGCGAACATGTCGGCCTCTTCGTCGAGTCCGGCCATGCTCATGAGCGAGTGCTCGGCTTCGTCGCGAATCACGTCGACCACATCGTCAATGGTGATGCGGCCCAGCAACAGACCGCGATCATCCACCACCGGTGCCGACACCAAATCGCGATCTTCGAAACGTTGCGCCACCTCATTGGCCGGCATGTCGGCGTTGATGCCCTCCACCGACTTGTCCATGAGTTCTTCAACGCTCGAGGTTTCGGGATGGGTGAGAAGCCGCGTGACGTAGAGCATGCCCAAATATTCGCCGTAGCGATTGACCACGAAAATGGTGTCGGTCTGGTCGGGAATGTTCTTGTGCTGGCGCAAATAGCGCAGCACGACGTCGACCGTCACGGCGGGGCGCACCGTGATCGTGTCGGTGTTCATGAGTCCGCCGGCACTGTCCTCATCGTAGCGCAGCACCGATTCGAGGCGCTGGCGGTTTTGTTGATCCATGGACAGCAAAATGCGCTGCGTAATGGCTTCAGGCAGATCGGCCAGAAGATCGGCCAGATCGTCCACCTCCATACCGTCGGTGGCCGCAATGAGTTCTTCGTCCGCCATGCCTTCAATGAGGCGCTGACGCACTTCATCATTAACGTGGACCAGCGTTTCACCGCCGTCTTCGGCGTCGACCAGGTCCCACACGATGTTGCGTTCAGCAGGGGGCAGCGATTCGAGCATGTTGCCGATTTCGGCCGGATGCAGCGTTTTGAGCATCCGTCGCACGGGCGCCAGCGAGCCGCTGTCGATGGCATCCTGAAGATGCTCAAGCGTAGCGCTTTTGGCGGAGGCCTCGTGGGACATGCGGGTCTCGTGGCGTTGAATCGAAAGAAGGGGCAAATGCGTGATCTAGGACGTGAGTCTAGCGACTCGGGCTCAAGATGTCGCGGCCTTCAAAGTGCGGTGTGACGGCACACCGTGTTGGCGTAGGCCGAAGCAAAATGGCGGGACAATCGATCGGACATGTAGACCGAGCGATGCTGGCCACCGGTGCAGCCCACGGCAATGGTTAGGTAGCTGCGATTGTTTGCCGCGTACTTCGGTAGCCAAGGGGTTAGGAAAGAGCAAATGGCGTCGAACATGGCGTGCACATCGTCCTGCTGATCCAGGTACTCGATGACGGGTCGATCGCGACCGGTTAGATGCCGTAGCTGCTTGTCCCAATACGGATTGGGTAGACAGCGAACGTCAAAGACAAAATCGGCATCGCTGGGCATGCCGTTTTTGAAACCAAACGATTCAAACTGCAGGGCCATGGCGTTCGGTCCCACGCCCTCTCGATCGACACGCGCGCGGATGAGTTCGCGCAGATCGTGCACGCTGGTGTGCGATGAATCGATAATGTAGTCGGCGTTGCGCGAAATGGGTTCGAGGATCACGCGTTCGGCCATAATCGCCTCTTCGAGGCTGGCGCCGCCGCCGCTTAAAGGGTGTCGCCGGTTGGTCTGGCGATAGCGGTTTAGCAGTATGTCGGTTTCGGCATGCAGGTAGATCACCTCAAGCGAGGCGCCGTCATGGCGAATCTTGGCGACAAGTTGTGGCACAGATTCGATATCGGTGCGTCGGTTGCGGGCATCGACACCAATCGCCGTTTTCATAAACGCCGGGTCATCCGCCTCCACCGCGTGCTGCACAAATTCGCTCAGCAGTGCGGCCGGGATGTTGTCGACGCAGTAATAACCAATGTCCTCGAGCATCTGTAGCGCGACAGATTTGCCCGAGCCCGACAGGCCGCTGACGAAGATCAGGTGCACAGCATCAAACTCTTTTGTTAGCCCGTCGCTTCGCGCAGCCCGGGCGTGTCGTCCGGTTCTGCGAGGGCGTCGAATAGGGCTTGTTCAGAATCGGCCGCCAGAAGTGCGCGCCGGCGTTCGCCACGACTCAGGACATCGCAGGCGTGCTGCAGAATATCGTTGTCGACACCCTGTGTGGCGCTCGGGACGACCAGCGCAAACACCATGGTCACCAAGCCTTCATCGTCATCGCCGTAGCGCACCGGTTCGCGAAGTTTCAGCACGCACGCGGCCGGTTTGGAAATGGTTGCCACGGTGGCATGGGGAAGCGCGATGCCGCGCCCCAGTGCCGTGCAGCCCAGACGCTCACGCGCGATCATGGCGTCGAACAGCTGATTGGCCGTCACGTCGTCAAAGCACGGTGCCAGCTTGTGCGCGGCGAGTTCGATAAGGTGCTTCTTGCTGCGCGCGGCGATGTCCACGCACACGCGTTCCGCGCTGATGAGCGCTTGTAGATTCATGGGATTGAGTGTCGTTGCGTTACTGTTCGGCGCGCGTCTTGAGCACGTCTCGAGCGTGGTGATCGGTTAACTTCTCTTTAAACTTCTTGACCTGTCGATCAAGTTTGTCGGCCATCGTATCGATGGCAGCGTACATGTCGTTTTCAACGGATTCGGCGAACAGTGTTTCGCCGGGAACGCTGACTGTAGCCTCGGCCTTATGGCGGAGTTTCTCCACCGTTAGAATCACATTCACATTCGTCAGATTGTCAAAATGACGCTCGACTTTCGCAACCTTGTTGGATACGCGGTTGCGCAATGCTTCAGTGATGTCGATGTGATGGCCGGTGAGGTTCAACTGCATGGTTAAGCTCCTTGTCCCACTTGCTGTATACGCGCCAGTTTTTTCCGCTCGCTTGAGGAGGGAATCGACATAGCTTCACGGTACTTGGCAACCGTGCGCCGTGCAACATTGATTCCCGATTCAGAGAGCGTTTGCGCGATCTTGTTGTCACTCAGGGCTTTCGTGCCGTTTTCGCTGGCAATGAGCTTGCGAATCTTGGCGCGGATTGCGACTGAGGAGAGCTCGGTCCCATCGTCGGTGCCGATGTGGCTCGAGAAAAAGTAGCGGAACTCTATGATTCCGCGAGGTGTATGCATGTATTTGTTGGTGGTGACGCGCGAAATGGTCGATTCGTGCATCTCCAATTCTTCGGCAATGTCGCGCAGCACCATTGGACTCATTCCCTCGTCACCACGATCCAGAAACTCCTGTTGGCGCTGCACAATGCTTCTGGCTACTTTCATGAGGGTTTCGTTGCGAATCTCAAGGCTGCGCACCAGCCAGCGCGCTTCCTGGAGCTGCGAGCGCAGCGTGCTGTGCTCGGATCCGCGGGCGATTTGCTGTGCGTAGGTCTGGTTGACCCGAATGCTGCCGGTCATGCCGGCGTTGAGCTCGACGATCCACTGGCCGTCCACTTTGCGCACATAGACGTCCGGCACGATGTACTCGGGCGGCTGCGTGTTGAGGCCGGCACCCGGGCGCGGCTGCAGTGTATGGACCAGAGCAATGGCGTGCTCAAGATCGGTTTCCGACACGTTGAGCCGGCGTCGCAGTGCCGAGTGCTGGTGTTCTGCAAGCAGTTCGAGGTGATTTTCGACGATCCGTATGGCCAGATCGCGTGCACCGCTCTGAGCATCCAGCTGCGTCAGCTGCAGCGTTAAGCACTCGGCCAGTGAGCGCGCGCCGATGCCGATGGGATCGAGCATCTGCACTTTGGCAAGGACCGCCTCAACTTCTGCCAGCGACACGTCACCGGCCGACTGCAAAATGCCGTGGATCACTTCAACGCTTTCGGTTAGGTAGCCATCGTCATTGATGGCGTCGACGATCGCCTGCCCAATCACCACTTCGCGCGGCGTGAATTTTTCAAATTCAAGCTGCCACAGCAAATGATCGGCCAGCGTTTCACCGGATAGGTCGGCGTATTCCTGATTGACGGGCGCTTCGCCGCCGCTGCTACGGGTTTCGGCGGCGCTGACGCCGCGATCCCAGGTTTCGTCAACCGGTTCGCTTTCCGTCGTGGCTTCCGAGCGCTCATAGGCCTCGGCCGGATCGGCCTCTGAGCTTGCTACGGACTCGGGCGCTTCGGTCGCGTTGCTCTGGCTGTCCGCGGGCGTTTTGTCCGTCGCGCCGGGATCGTCCTCGGTGGACTCGAGCATCATGTTTGACTCGAGCGCCTCCTGAATTTGTGACTGCAGTTCCGCCACCGGCAATTGCAACAGACGAATGGCCTGCTGCAGCTGGGGCGTCATGGTCAGCGTTTGACCGATTCGCAGTTGTAAGGAAGGTTTGAGCATTGAGTTCTTAGAATAAAACCTTTTTGGTGTACCGCCTTAAAGGATTATCGCTCAGTTAGTGAGGACGGCAATGACGTGGTTCTCACTTGGGTTAAACAGGTCGCGTCCGTTGCGGCTGAAATCATCCTTAAGTAGCTGTTAAAGTTGGAAATCTTCGCCCAGATAGACGTCGCGCACCTGACGGTCCGCCAGCACGGTTTCTGGCGATCCCTGAGCAATTACCGTGCCATTGCCGAGGATGTAGGCCCGCCCGCAAATACCGAGTGTTTCGCGCACGCTGTGGTCGGTGATCAATACGCCGATGCCGCGCTGCGTAAGCTGGCCAATAATGCGCTGGATATCGAGCACCGAGATCGGGTCAACACCGGCAAACGGCTCGTCCAGAAGAATAAATTTGGGCTCTGCGGCGAGCGCTCGCGCAATCTCAACGCGGCGGCGTTCTCCGCCGGACAGGCTGATGCCCATCGATTGGCGAATGTGGCCAATATTAAATTCGTCGATGAGTTCTTCGAGCAGTCGTTCGCGACCGGCGCGATCGAGGTCTGCGCGTGTTTCGAGAATGGCGTTGATGTTTTGCGCGACGGTGAGTTTGCGAAACACCGACGCTTCCTGCGGCAGGTAGCCGATACCCAATCGTGCACGTCGATGCATCGGCAACGCGGTGATGTCCTGATCGTCCAAATGCACCTGGCCGCCATCCGCGCGTACCAGTCCCACAATCATGTAGAACGCGGTGGTTTTTCCTGCGCCGTTGGGACCCAATAACCCCACCACTTCGCCGCAGTTTACGGTGAGCGACATGTCGCGCACGATTTCGCGCGACTTGTAACTCTTTTTCAGATGCTCGGCGCGCAGCTCGCTCATGGTGCGGGCGGCTCGGAGCGCACGGGCGGCGCGATCGTGATGGTGACGCGCTCATCGCCCTCGGCATTGCTGGCGGCCACTACGCTGCGCTCGATGTAGTTGTAAGTAATGCGATTGCCGCGAATCTCGCGTGCGCCTTCGCCGATCCAGGCGTCATCTTGCAATGTGACCATGCTCTGGCCGGCATCAAAAAACACCGAGTCGGCGCGCGCATTGGTGGTGAGTTCGGCGCCGGCTTGCACGTAGGTCACGGGTTGGCCGGTGAAGTACGCTTTGTCGAGCGCGCTGGTCGCAAACTCGAGTCGCGCGGTCGTACTTTCCAGTGCGACGTTTGCCGTACCGCCCTGATTAAACTTGACCGGCGCTCCAGTCAGGGCGGCGCTGACCAGCTCTTGTTCTTCAAAACTCAACACGGCGCGTGTGGCGGCGACAGTGGTGCCGCGTGCGCCGAATTCGACGTTGCCCTGAAACGTCCAGGTGCTGTTACGAAAGTCGAGGCCGGAGGAGTGCGCTTCGTCGGCGCGGATGTAGATATCGCCCTGCGTGATGCGCACACCGCGAAAACTGATCGCACCGTTCAGCCCGTCGGCCTGCGTGGAGTCGGCGTCCAGCTTGATCGTCAGGCGCTGCTCGGCGTCTTGTGCGTTCGCGCAAGACACGGCGCACAGGGTGGCGAGGATGAAAATGGCAAAGCGGTGTAACATGAGTGACGAAGTTTACCGTGTCGGCGCTTCAAACACGCCCTTGACTTGTGACCGAAGAATAAAAGTTTCGTTCGCAAGATTCATGTCCAGGCCCACCGCGGTGAGCTGGCCCCCCTCAAAATCTACCGTCACCGGGTCGTCCGTGCTGGCCTGCTGTTGCTCGATGTCCACGAACAATGACTGGGTGGCCATTTGCGTGGCGCCGTGTGAAGCGGCGTTTAGCAAGCGTGTGATGACGTGTCCCTCGAGCGAGATCTCGGTGTTGGATTTTGGCATCGACCCGGTTTCTGAGCTTAAGCGCCAACGGTTTATGTTGTTGCCGTAGTCCAACTGCAACGCCGTCAGGTCGATGGAGCCGTCGCTGGGACGATGGTCGATACGATCTGCCCGCAGCTCGTAGCGCACGCTGCCGCTGGCATCGGTGGTGCTGAGCACGGCCCCGGAAAGGTAGTAGCCATCGGGCAGCGCGGAGGTGTCTTCGAGCGGCTGTTCAGTACCGTTGTTGGTGAGGAAAAACGTGATCACCGCGAGGATGGTCAGGCCAACGATCGACCAGGCTGTGCGCGCGGTCACTTCGAATTTGCGCTCAGCAGCGCATCGCAGACCTCGCGCACGGCGCCTTCGCCGCCGGCAAGCGTCGTCACAAAATCTGCGTCCCGCTGCACGTCGCGGTGCGCGTTGGCGACGGCAACGCGCAAACCGGCGCCAGTCATCATTTCCATATCCGGCAGGTCGTCGCCCACCACCGCCGTTGCGCTGTGTTCAATGCCGAGTTGTTGCTGCAGAGCGCCAAGCGTAGCGCGTTTGGTTTTACAGGCCAGAAACACGTGCTCAATGCCGAGTTCCTGAAACCGAATGGCTGCGCCGGCGGAGGCGCGTCCACTAATAATCGCAATCTGAATGCCGGCGTTGAGCAACTGGCGCAGGCCATAGCCGTCACGCACGTGAAAACTTTTGGCTACCTCACCGGAAGGACCGTAGTACACCTTGCCGTCGGTCAAAACGCCGTCGACGTCCAGCACCAGAAGTCGAATGCCCGACGTGTTGGCCATTACATGACACCCGCGCGCAGCAAATCGTGCACATTCAGTGCACCACACAGTAGCTGCTGTTCGTTGACCACCGGCAGAACGGTAATGCGATGTGATTCGATAACATCCACCGCTTGTGCCGCCAACAGTGTTTCGCCAATGGTTTTGCACTCGCGCACCATTAACTCATCGATGGTCGTATCGTGCACATCGAGACGGCGATCCAGTGCGCGACGCAAATCACCGTCGGTAAACACGCCCTGCAGCGAACCGTCGCGATCGATCACGGCGGTAAAGCCCATGCCCTTGCGCGACATTTCAACCAGCGAAGCGGCCAGAGACGTGCCGGTGACGACCGTCGGGACGTCGTCGTCGCGGCGCATGATGTCGCCCACCCGCAGCGTGAGTCGTCGGCCGAGACGGCCGCCCGGGTGCGAGCGTGCAAAATCTTCTTCCGTAAAGCCACGCAGCTCCAACAGCACGACCGCCAGTGCATCGCCCAGCGCAAGCGTCGCTGTGGTGCTGGCGGTGGGCGCCAGATTCAAAGGGCAGGCCTCTTCCGATACAGCAATGTCGAGGTTTACGGTGGCCGCCCGTGCCAATGTGGACGTGGCGCTGCTGGTCATTGAGATCAGCGGCACGTCGAGACGACGAATGGTGGGCAGCAGTGCAGACAGTTCGCTGGTTTCGCCTGAATTCGAGATGGCCAGTACGACGTCGTGGCGCGTGATCATGCCCAGGTCGCCATGGCTTGCTTCACCGGCATGCACAAAAAACGCGGGCGTGCCGGTGCTCGCCAGCGTGGCAGCCAGCTTGCCCGCGATGTGTCCGGATTTGCCCATGCCCGTGACGACAATGCGACCCGCGCACTCGTGGCACACGCGGCACGCCTGTTCGAAATGTTTGTCGAGACGCGGCACCAGTTCGTTGATGGCGCGGGCTTCGATGTCGAGAACGCGTCGGGCGCTGGCCAGAACGTCGTCGTAATTTGCATCGCTCATGCCGGGCGCCTCAACCGAAGTTGCTCATGATTACGTATCCCTGATAGGCGAAAAACGCCAGTAACAGCGCACCCCCTTCAAAACGAGCAATGCGACCACCTTTCTCGTCATTAAGACTATACGCCATGGCGAACAGCACGACGGTCATCCCGATCATCACGGGGAAGTCACGCTGCAGAACATCTTCATGTGGGTGACTGGGTGACAGCGCGCCTGCTGTGCCCATGACGGCAAGCAGGTTGTACATGTTCGAACCGATCACGTTGCCAATGGCGATGTCGTGTTGGTTTTTCATGGCTGCGGTCAACGAGGCGGCCAGCTCTGGCAGGCTGGTGCCGATGGCAATCACAGTGAGTCCGATGACCAGCTCCGAGACACCCAGCGCGCTGGCAATATTACGCGCGCCCCAAACCAGTATGTGCGAGCTGCCAACCAGAATCAGTAGTCCAACGACGGTCAGGCCAATCGCTTTGGGTAGCGACATATCGCTGGGGATTTCGTCCTCAAACGTGTCGGGGTCGAGGTCGGGTTTGTTCGTGGTTTCAGCGCGCACCAGCCACACGAGCATCAACACAAGTCCGCCCAGCAACGCCAGACCCTCAACGCGACTAAAGTAGCCGTCTAGAAAAGGCAGCAGAGTGAGAAGTGTGATGGCCAGCAGCACGGGCATTTCCCGGCGCAGCGTTTGCGATTGAACCGTGAGCGGCACGATGAGCGCCGTCATGCCGAGGATCAGACCCACGTTCGCGATATTGGAGCCCAGTGCGTTGCCGATGGCGATGCCGGGGGCATCACGGAAGGCGGCGTTGGCAGAGACCAGCAATTCCGGGGCAGACGTGCCCAGACCAACAATCGTGACGCCGATGAGCAGGTGCGAGACGCCCAGATCGTGGGCGGTGGCTGCCGCGCCCGTGACGAACAAATGCGCGCCCCAGATCAGCAGTGCAAAGCCGGCCAGTACGGCCACCACGAAGATGGTTTCCAATCAACAAGTCCCGAGGGCGCAAATGGCCGCACACCATACCACAGGCTCTGAGCCCAAAAGGCCTCTTAAACGGCGGGTTCAGGTCTCGTGTTCGGGTCTCATGTTCAGGTCTCCGGGTGATTGCTTTAGACTGTGGGTGAGGGCGCCTTCCCGGCTGGCCCCATTTCCAATTTTCTACCATCACGGAGCTACCATGACCCCAGATCAGATCGCCGCCGCGCTGCGCGAGGCGTTGCCGGACGCGCACGTTGATGTGCGCAGCGAAGACAACACGCACTTTGAGGCTTTGGTCGTGGACGCCGCCTTTGAAGGAATGCGGCCGCTTGCGCGCCACCAGAAGGTATATCAGGTGCTCGGCAGCGCCGTGGGCCGTGAGATTCACGCTCTGGCGCTCAAAACCATGACGCCCGACGAACACACTGCGGCCGGACACTAAACCGCCGTGGATGCACTGGCGATTGAAGGCGGCGCACGCCTCGAAGGTTCGGTTCGAATATCGGGTGCGAAGAACGCGACGCTGCCCATATTGGCCGGCACCTTGCTCGCCAACGGAGTGGTGAGCGTCGGCAACGTGCCGCACCTGCGCGATATAACCACCACTGTGGAATTGCTGGGCCAGATGGGCGTCAGCGTCACCGTGGATGAAAAAATGCGTATCGAGGTGGACAGCCGCACGATTACCGACTTCGCGGCGCCGTATGAGCTGGTTAAAACCATGCGTGCGTCGATTTTGGTCCTCGGGCCGCTGCTGGCGCGTTTCGGTCGTGCTGACGTGTCACTGCCGGGCGGTTGCGCGATCGGTCTGCGACCCGTCGATCTGCACGTGGACGGTTTGCGTGCCATGGGCGCGCACATTGACGTGGAAAACGGCTACATCCGCGCCCGTGCGGACCGGTTGCAAGGTGCGCATCTGAATATGCGCGTAGTCACCGTGACCGGCACCGAAAATTTGATGATGGCGGCGTGTCTGGCGAACGGCCAGACCATTATTGATAACGCGGCACGCGAGCCTGAAATTGTTGATCTGGCCGATTTTCTCAATACGTTGGGCGCCGATGTTCAGGGCGCGGGCACGTCTCGTTTGGTGATCAACGGGGTCGAGGAACTGCACGGCGGTCGTTATGAGGTGCTGCCTGATCGGATCGAGGCCGGTACGTATTTGGTGGCCGGTGCCGTGACCCGCGGTGACGTGACCGTGCGCGACGTCCGACCTGATCATCTCAAGTCCGTGCTCGACAAATTAACGGACGCGGGCGCCGAGCTTACTGTTGGCGAGAGCGACATTCGCCTGCAAATGCCGCGTCGACCCAGCGCCGTCAATATTTCAACAGCGCCCTATCCGGATTTCCCCACAGATATGCAGGCGCAGTTTGTGGCGCTGAATGCGGTGGCCGATGGTGAATCGCGCATCACTGAAACCGTGTTTGAGAATCGCTTTATGCACGTGCAGGAAATGCAGCGCATGGGCGCGCGCATTCGCGTGGATGGCAACACGGCGTTTTGCCACGGCATCGAGCAGCTCACGGCGGCGCCGGTCATGGCGACCGATCTGCGGGCGTCGGCTTCGTTGGTACTCGCTGCACTGGTGGCCGAAGGGCGCACGGTGGTATCACGCATCTACCACATAGATCGTGGCTACGAATGTATTGAAGAAAAGCTCGGAATTTTGGGCGCGCAGATCGGCCGTATTCACAGCTGAGCGGACGAGGTGCGTGGCCTAGCTGCCGCGTGCGATGCCAGGCTCCGGCGGTGGTCGTTCGATCACGGTCGTGACGATGTCAAACGGCTCGCCGTCCAGATGCAGGCCCGACAGTGCGATCTGTGTGCCCGGCTCGGCGCGTGCCACACGATGTAGGGCGTCACGCAGCTGGGACACTGGTTTTTCGTTCACGAAGGTGATGATGTCGCCGCGACGCAGACCCGCGCGCTCCGCGGGCGTATCGGGATAGACGCCGTTCACTTTGATGCCGCCATGCAATCCCAGAAAATTAGCGTGGGCCGGCGACAACGGCTCGGCACGCACGCCCAGCCAGCCGCGAATCACGCGACCGTTTTCGATCAGCTGCGCTACCACGCCTTTGACCAAATTCACCGGAATCGCAAAGCTGATGCCCTCGGATCCCCGACCGGTCACGACCGCGGTGTTGATCCCAACGAGTTCGCCCGTGGCATTAACCAGTGCGCCGCCGGAGTTGCCGGGGTTAATGGCCGCGTCGGTCTGAACAAAATCTTCGAAGCTGTTGAGACCCAGCTGGCTTCTGCCCGTGGCGCTGACGATGCCCTGCGTGACGGTCTGGCCAATGCCAAACGGATTGCCAATGGCGATGACAATATCGCCGGTCCGAACATAGTCAGAATCGCCCAGCGGCATCGCTGGCAGACGGTTGGCCGCCATGTTGGGCAGGGCGGAGGCGTCGATCGCAAGCAGGGCCAGATCGGTGTCGGGGTCCTTTCCAATGAGGGTGGCGGCCGCGACCGCACCATTTTGGAGCGATACAAACAGGTCGCCGGCGCCCGCCACCACGTGTTCGTTGGTCACGATGTAGCCATCAGCGGTCATGATGACGCCGGAGCCGAGACTGGTGGCGCGTCGCGAAGGCGGCTGACCGGGGGCATTGGTCGCGCGCGGCGCGGTGGCGGAATAAATGCTAACAACAGAGGGGGCGGAGCGCTCCACGGCCGGCGCGAAGGACATCACAGGCGCCGCTATTTGGGGTGCCAGGAGCGACGGGCGCAGGGCGACGGCGACAAACGCGAGCGCCAGTCCGACCACGGCTGATTTCAGAAAAAATGAAACAGTTTGATTCATAGACCTGTTGCTACATCCAATTTTGTCGATAACCCGAAGAAGTGTAGCAGCGTCGGACCCGCACAGGACAAAACTTCCGTGGTCAAAGCGTGACAACGATGTGTATAATGCGCGGGGCCTGCGGGCCACGTCGGCTTCGTCGCGCTGCTAAGTAGCGAGAATTTAAACGTTTTTAACCGAGCTTTGGATGGCAATCCTATGGCAGATTCAACTCAGCCGGCAACGGCTTCCGATGAACAAGTTGACGACAAGAGTCGTCGCCGCTTTTTAACGCTTGCGACGGGTGCCGTCGGGGGGCTTGGCGTGGCTGTGGCGGCAACGCCGTTTGTCACCTATTTCCGCCCCAGCGCACGCGCCCTGTTTCTCGGCGCGCCGGTGCGCGTCGATGTGTCGAAAATCGACATTGGCTCGCTGCTACGTGTCGAGTGGCGCGGGCAGCCGGTGTACATCGTACGCCGCACGGCCGAAGCGTTGGCCAACATCAAAAAAGGTGTTGAGCTGGTTGCCGACCCGGAATCAAACCTGAGCACGCAGCCCGAGTACGCGAAAAACGACACGCGCTCACGCGACGACGAGTTTCTCGTGGTCAAAGGCGTTTGCACGCATCTTGGCTGTGCGCCCCAGTATCTGCCGAGCGTCACCGCGACGGAAGTACAGCAGCCCTGGTTTGGCGGCTTTTTCTGCCCCTGCCACGGCTCCAAGTTTGATTTGGCCGGTCGCGTGTTCCGCGGCGTACCGGCGCAGAGCAACCTTGAGGTGCCGCCGCATCAGTTCATCGGCACCGAAGCGTTGATTATTGGCGAAGACGGAGGCGCGTCAGCATGAGTGCATCTTCAGAAGACATGGGCAGCCGCATCGGCCGGAAGGTCGGGGATCTGGGGCGCTGGGTCGACGAGCGACTGGACGTCTCGAGCTTTTATGAGGCGCACCTGAGTAAGTACTACGCGCCGAAGAATTTTAACTTTTGGTACTACTTCGGTTCGTTCGCGCTGATCATGCTGGTAGTTCAGCTCGTGACGGGCATTTTCCTGACCATGAACTACAAGCCGTCGGCGACCGAAGCGTTCGCCTCGGTGGAATACATCATGCGCGACGTGCGCTGGGGTTGGCTGGTGCGCTACATGCACTCCACCGGCGCATCGTTCTTCTTTATTGTGGTCTACCTGCACATGTTCCGCGGCATGCTGTACGGCTCGTATCGCCGTCCGCGCGAGCTGCTGTGGATCATCGGTATGCTGATCTATCTGTTGCTGATGGCTGAGGCCTTCATGGGCTATCTGCTGCCGTGGGGCCAGATGAGCTATTGGGGCGCGCAGGTGATTGTGTCGCTGTTTGGTGCGATCCCGGTGGTGGGCGAGGCGTTGTCCGAGTGGATTCGCGGCGACTTCTTCATCTCCGACATCACGCTGAACCGCTTCTTTGCGTTCCACGTGATTGCGCTGCCGCTGATTCTGGTCTTCCTGATTGTGGTGCACCTTGCGGCACTGCATGAAGTGGGCTCGAACAACCCTGACGGTATCGACATCAAGAAAAACAAAGATGAAAACGGAAAGCCGCTGGACGGCATTGCGTTCCATCCTTACTACACGGTCAAGGACATCATGGGGGCCTGCGTGTTCCTCGGGTTGTTTGCCGCCGTGGTGTTCTTTGCGCCGGAAATGAACGGTTATTTCCTTGAGCACGCCAACTTCGAACCGGCCAACCGGCTGAAGACGCCGGAGCACATTGCGCCGGTGTGGTACTTCACGCCGTTCTACGCCATCTTGCGCGCGGTACCGGACAAGCTTGGTGGTGTGGTCATGATGGGCCTGGCCATTGTTGTGCTGTTCTTACTGCCGTGGCTCGATCGCAGCCCGGTGCGTTCGATTCGCTACAAGAGCACCATCAATAAAGTGGCGCTCGGATTGTTCGCCGTGAGTTTTGTGGCGCTGGGCTATCTGGGTCTCAAGCCTGCTACCGAGCTGTACACGAATCTGGCGCGGTTGTTCACGGTGATTTACTTCGCTTTCTTCTTCGGACTGCCGTTTTTCTCGAGAATGGGACAAACCAAGCCGGTACCGGAACGGGTCACCGGAGGACACTGACAATGACTAAGACGAACTTTCGAAGCGCGCTGGTCAAGACACTGGCACTGGTGATGTTCTGTGGCGCGGCCGGGTTGGCCTCGGCGGCGGGCGGTGGCGGCAGCTATATGCAGCACGCCGACAACGACGTGGGCAACGTGAACTCGTTGCAACGTGGTGCCCGCAACTTCTTCAACTACTGCGCCGGCTGTCATTCGGCCAAATACGTGCGCTACAGCCGTATTGCTCAGGATCTTGGGCTGCCCGAGGATGAAGTGTTCGAAAACTTCATGTTTGGGCAGGGCAAAGTGGGCGACACCGTTCGTGCCGCGATGACGCCAGAACACGCAGAAGCGTGGTTTGGCGCCGTACCACCGGACCTGTCATTGACCGGTCGTTCTAAAGGCTCAGACTGGATTTATTCCTTTTTGATGACCTTCTATCAGGACGAAGGCCGCGAGTTGGGTGTGAACAACAAGGTGCTCGAAGGCGCAGCCATGCCCCACGTGCTCGCCGATTTGCAGGGTGTTCAGGTGCCTGAATACGAGATGCACGACGACGGTGCTGGCCATGAAGTCAAAGAATTCAAAGGCTTCAGGAAAATCAAAGAGGGTTCGCTCAGCGATGACGAGTACAAAGAATTCGTACGCGACATCACCAATTTCCTCGATTACGCGGCGGAGCCCATGCAAATGGAACGTCGTAGTTTGGGCATCAAGGTCCTTGCCTATCTGGTCCTGCTGTTTGTCTTGGCCTATGCCATGAAGCAGGAATTTTGGAAGGACGTGCACTAAACCTATCGCCCGATTCCCCGGGCAGGGCCAATGCGTGCTAAAGTTGAGCGGATATGCCTACCCCGCTACTCGAACCCCGGTCCCTCCCGACCGGGGTTTTTATAAGAATGATAGGAGCTTGCAATGGCGCTGATTGCTAACAGACGCTCGGTGATGACTTTGTTTTCGCGGCCCACGTGCCCACACAGCCATCGCACCCGCATTGTGTTGTCTGAAAAGAGCATCAATGTCGAAATCGTGGACGTGGCCGGACCGTCACTGCCCGAAGACCTGATGGATCTCAATCCGTACCACACGGTGCCCACGCTGGTGGACCGCGAACTGGTGCTGTACGACTCACGCGTTATCGTCGAATACTTGGACGAGCGCTTCCCGCATCCACCGCTGATGCCGGTCGATCCGGTTACGCGTGCTCAATTCCGCCTGGCGTTGTTCCGCATCGAGCGTGACTGGTATTCGCTGGTCGATGAAATTGAAAGCGCCGGCGACAAAAAACGCAGCGCTCGCGCCCGCAAGATCTTGCGTGAGAGCATTCTGGCGAGCTCCGAAGTGTTTGCGGCACGCACGTTTTTCTTAAGCGACGAGTTTTCACTGGTCGATGCCAGTATCGCGCCGGTTCTCTGGCGCTTGAATCACTACGGCATCGATCTGGGTCCCGAAGGTGAGGCGATTGATGGTTACTGCGAGCGCGTGTTTTCGCGTCCGTCGTTCCGCAACAGCCTGACCGAACTCGAACAGGAGATGAGGGTCCTGTAGCTGTATGAGCGACGAGGGCTTTACCTCCCGGCGCCCGTATCTTATGCGCGCCATGTACGAGTGGATGATCGATAACGATCAGACGCCGTATATTGTTGTGGACGCCACCATGGACGGTGTCAGCGTGCCGCATCAGCACGTGGAAGACGGCAAGATCATCCTGAATATCAGCCCGCGTGCCACGGACCAGCTGCGCATCGACAACGACTATCTAAGCTTCAGCGCGCGCTTCCATGGCGCCGTGGAGCAGGTGTTCGTGCCGCCGGCCTCCGTGCTTGGCATTTACGCCAAAGAAAGCGGGCAGGGCATGATATTCACTGGTGAAGACGGTGAACCGGAATCAACGCCGCCAACGACGACACCACCCGAACGGCCGACGCTGCGCGTCGTTAAGTAGCGCTTAGCGGCCTTCCGTCGGTTTGGTCGCTTTGCTGGCGACAATCTCGCCTTTGATCTCGATGAATTTTGCCAAAGGCAAGATGCGTCCGTCGATCTCGATGCTTAAGTGCGGCTCGCCGGCGCGATCGCGCCCGCCGACGTCGTTGAGGGTGAAAGGCCGTATTCTGATTGTGCTTGCGCTTGTCTGTGCCATGACTGGCTGCTCCGTGTTGCCCTGATAATCAACCAATGAAACGAACAAACGCCGCGCGCCCACAGGGGGCGAACGGTGTTGTCGTAATCAAAAGCGACAATCGGAGGGCAATCCCCTCATCGAAAATTAAAAAAATTAATTTTCGTCGCCAGGAGCGTCCTGCATCGGCAGAGGAATGGGGTCGTCACCGCCCTGGCCGTGCTCATTGGTTCCATGCGCGTTAGGAGGTTTGCTCAAAGCGTTCTCCGTGGCATCCGCTGCTCTTTCGTCTTCGCCAGTCATAATTCCATCCTCGTCTCAGGGGTAAAAAATGCGCTTAAAGCGCCTAGCCGCCGCCCATCGCTGCGTTGACACCTGCCATGGCGCCGCCGAAAGCCGCCGCTGCTGACGCCGCCGCGATCACCAGCACGGCCTTTAGTGGTATCGGGTCGTCTCCGCCCTGACCGTGCACTTTCGGGCTGTTGGAACCGCCATTGTCATCGGGCTTTGGGTCGCGTTCGTCATTATCTGGCATTGGGTGCCTCCTGTATTTACACCACCCATTGTAGCGACAATTCGGATGAATTCCCCTCAATGGGCGTTTGGACGCGCTTTCTTAACCTTATAAAAGGGCGCGTAAATTGCAACCACTATGTCCGCCAACTAGTATTGATAGACTTAAATACCGGAAGCTTGACCACTACCCGATGACTGAATCTGTCACACAATTGCTCGGCGCATGGCGCTCAGGCGACGATAATGCGCTGGAGCAGCTTACACCTTTGGTCTACAACGAACTGCGGCGTTTGGCCGGGCGTTACATGCAAGGCGAACGCTCCAATCACACGCTACAGGCCACTGCGGTGGTGAACGAGGCGTTCATGCGCATGGTGGACATGGACGTGCCGTGGCAAAACCGCGCGCACTTTTTTGCCATCGCGGCGCGGCTCATGCGCCGGATATTGGTCGATCATGCCAAAGCCCATCGACGCGAAAAGCGCGGCGGAAAATTCACCGATCTGACGCTGGACGAGGGTCTGGTGGAAGCCGGACAGCCCGACCCGGATATGGTGAGCCTCGATGAGGCATTGAGTCGTCTCGAGGGCTTCGATGAGCGCAAAGCTCAGGTTATCGAGCTGCATTATTTTGGTGGGCTCACGTACAAGGAAATATCAGAGGCCATCGGTATCGCGGAGGCGACGGTCGATCGCGATCTGCGGATGGCGAAGGCATGGCTGCAGAATGAGCTCTCCCAGTGATCTAACGCTCGGGCGCTGGGCCCGGCTTGAATCCCTGTTCGACCAGGCCGTCGATATGGCGCCGGATGAGCGCACCAAATTTCTTAACGATTCCTGTACTGATGACGAACCGCTAAAACGTGAGGTTCTGGCGCTACTGCAGGCCAATGATACCGGCGGTGCGCGCGTCCAGAGTTTGATTACGGACGCGGCCACCAGCGCGCTCGGCAAAGCCGATAGCATCTCTAATCGTATCGGGCCTTATGAGCTAATACGTGCCATTGGTAGTGGCGGTATGGGCTCCGTGCATTTGGCCGAGCGCAAAGACGCCGAGTTCAATCAGCGCGTGGCGATCAAGGTGCTGCATAAAACCATGGTGACGCCAGAGCTCCTGGCACGGTTTCGCAGTGAGCGGCAAATCCTGGCCGATCTGAACCACCCGAATATTGCCCATTTGATTGATGGCGGCACCACCGATGAGGGCGTGCCCTACATCGTCATGGAGTACGTCGAAGGCAAACCGATCAATCAGTACTGCGACGACAATCAGCTGACCATCACCCAGCGTCTCGATCTGTTTCGGCAGGTCTGTGCGGCGATCGAGATGGCGCATCAGAATCTAATTGTTCATCGCGATATCAAGCCCAATAATATTCTGGTGGCGCGCGACGGTACGCCGAAATTGCTGGATTTTGGCATCGCCAAGTCGTTGGCGGAACTCACAGACAGCGAAAACCTCACCCAGTTTGGCGATCGACTGCTGACGCCCAATCACGCCAGTCCCGAGCAGGTGAGGGGCAAGCCCGTGACGACCGCGAGCGACGTGTATTCATTGGGCGTGCTGCTTTATGAGCTGCTGTGCGGCGTGTGCCCGTTTAATTTGAATCGCTGCACACCGGCGCAGATGGAGCGCATCGTCACCGAGCTCGAAGCCGAACCGCCGAGTCGTTTGCTCGGGGCGCGTCCGGTTCAAAAGCCTGAGCTTGGGCGTGTGGTGTGCAAAGAGCCTGAGGCCGTGGCGATTGATCGCGGGGTGGGCATTGATCGACTGCGCAAGCAGCTGGCGGGTGATCTCGACAATATTGCCTTGATGGCGCTGCATAAAGATCGCGACCGACGCTATCGCTCCGTGAGTCGCCTGTCGGAAGACGTTCAGCGTTATCTGCGCGGCTTGCCTGTGGCGGCACGCTCCGACAGCTGGGGCTATCGCGCCGGCAAATTCATTCGCCGCAATCGATGGGGTGTGGCGACCGGGGCGGCGTTCGTTTTTTGTCTGATCGGTTTCTCGCTGTTTGCAGCCCTGCAGGCGAATCGTCTCGCGAAGAAAAACTACAGTCTGCAGGCGGCAAAACTCTACGCCAAAGACATCGTGCTTGGCGCCGATCCGTTTCGAACCGAGGACGGCGCGGTGCCCGACATGCTGTCGGTGCTGGAGGCGGCTGCACGTCGACTGGATGAGCCAACGCTGCCCATGGCGCCCGAGGATGTTGCCGATATGGAGGACATGCTTGGTCGCGTGTACTGGCACTACGGGCGCTACGCGGAATCCAGAGACTATCTGACTCGGGCGTATCGTCGGATGGAGGGTATCCGCGGAAGCGATCATCCGGATCTGGCATTAACGCTGGTCGCATTGGGGCGGCTCGAGCTTGTGGATCAGAATCTCGATGCGGCCCGTGCACATCTATCCCGGGCGCTAACGATCAGCGAGCGACAAAAGGGCGGTGCCAGTGAGGCGCTGGCGCGTAGTCAGCTCTACATGGGTAATTTCTATCGCAATGAAGGCAGCCGCGACAAGGCGGAGGCGTTGTATCGGCAGAGCATCTCTACCTATGACGCCTTGGGTGGTGCTTACTTGCGCGGCAAGGCGTTAGTGTTGCGTGAGCTTGGACTGCTTTTGCATGGCGGCATGCGCCAGTCTGAGGCAATTACCGTCACACAGCAGGCGCTGGAAATAGATCTGAAGGAGTTTGGTCCAAAGCACTCTTTCGTGGCCCACGATTATGAAAACCTCGGATTGCAGTATCAGGTGCTCAAGAATTACGACGAGGCCGGGGAATGGTTTGAGCGCGCGCTGTCAATACATGAGTCATGGGCAACGCAATCCGACAGTGAAACCGTGCGCACCAAGTTGCCAAAAACCATTCGTAGTTTGGCGTGGCTGCGTGCACAGCAGGATGATTTTCAAAGCGCCATGGTACTCAACGCCCGGTCGCTCGTGCTCGAAATCGAGAACAATGGCTTGGACCAGCTTGAAGTCGGGCGCTCTTTTCTCGGTTTGGCGCTATCGATGGCGGGGCAAGGCCGTCTGTTGGAAGCTGAGCGTTTCTACCGCAATGCGATTCGTTCCTATACGGCTGACGCGGGCACAAAGCCCACGCAGCTGGCCGAGGCGTACCAGCTCTACGGAGGGCTGCTGCTTGATACGGGACGCCTGGATGATGCGCGGCAGAGTCTCGACACGGCGCTCACAAAGCTCGCCGGGCCCAACTACGAGAACTATTGGCTGCGCGGTGCCGTGCTAAGCGATCTTGGCGCAGTGCATTTGGCGGCGGGCACGACCAGTGATGCGAAGCTGCGTCTCGAACAGGCGATTAAGGTACTCGATAAAAGTGGACTACCTTCCGACCATCATATTTTGGCGCGGGCGCACGCGCGACTGGACAGCGCGCGCAAGCGACAACGCGAATCGGCGCCCTAGCCAGACACGATGGATGTTTGTCGCTGGCTAGTCTTGAGTTGCCGGAAACAGCTTCCCGGGGTTCAAAATATTATCCGGATCGAACTGGTGTTTGATCTGTTTCATGAGCGCCAGCGTCGCGGGTTCAATTTCTAAACCCACAAAGTTTTTCTTATCGAAGCCGATGCCATGTTCGCCTGAGAGCGTGCCGCGCCGATCGATCACGGCGCGAAACACTTCGCGCAGGCAGGCTTGAGCGCCGTGCATTTGCTTTTCATCGGACGGATCGATCAGCAGGTTGACGTGAATGTTGCCATTGCCGGCGTGGCCAAAGCAGACAATCGGAATGGCGTAGCGTTGTTCCAGTGCTTCGAGCTCGCCAATAAACGACGCCATTTCAGACACCGGCACCACCACATCTTCATTGATTTTCTTGGGCGCGATGGTGCGCAACGCCGGTGATAGGGCCTTGCGTGCACGCCAGAGTTCTTTGCCTTCCGCTTCGTCTTTTGCCGCGCGTGCTTCGAGCAAACCCTCGCCGCTGCCTGCGGCAATCAGCGCCGCCGCATTGTCGTCTACATGATCGGCGCTGCCCTCGGCCTCAACCATCAACATGGCCTGAGCGGCGGCCGGGATCTCCGGTGCCGCGTATTCGCGAATAAGACGCAGCGCGGCCTTATCGGCAAACTCCAGCGCGCGTGGCACGATCGGTTGAGCCATCAAGCGCGACACGGCGGCGGCGGCGGCAACAACACTGTCAAACAAAAAACGCAGCACGCGTACCGACTCGGGTAGTGGTGTGAGCTTCAGCGTGGCCTCGGTCATCACGGCCAGCGTGCCCTCGGAGCCGATGATGAGCCGGGTTAGGTCGTAACCGACCACGCCCTTGGTGGTGTAGCAGCCGGTTTTGAGCAGCGCGCCCGTGCCGCTCACGGCGCGCAGGCCCAGCGTGTTTTCGCGCGGCGTGCCGTACTTCACCGCACGCGGTCCCGCCGCGTTGCAGGCCAGATTTCCACCCACCGTGGAGTAGTTGGCCGA
Source organism: Gammaproteobacteria bacterium (assembly GCA_045106455.1). Classification (GTDB taxonomy): domain Bacteria; phylum Pseudomonadota; class Gammaproteobacteria; order Steroidobacterales; family JBCCMA01; genus JBCCMA01. Next base: position 94,539 of record JBGCEL010000010.1, on the reverse strand, counting down.
AGTAGGGTCGGGCGGCCAGAAAAAACCGTGCTCGGCGGCGGCAGCTTGAACCGCGCCGTTGGTCGCGCCGGGCTCGGCTACGGCTACGCGATTGGGTGCGTCGATCACCACGCGCTTCATCGCTTCGGTGGAAATCACAAGGCCGTGTTCCGGTGGTACGGCGGCGCCCGCGGTGCCGGTGCCAAGGCCGCGCGCACACAGCGCTATGCCGTGCTCGCGACAGGCGTTTACCAGCGCGACGATGTGTTGTTCGGTACGTGGGACAGCGACCGCGCCCGGCAGTCGCTGGCGCTTGGAATTGTCGTAGCTGTAGGCCCAGCGATCGGCCGCACCCGTGCGCAGGCCGTCATCGCCAACGATACGCGCGAAGTCGCGCAGCGCTTTATCTGGAATGCCGGCTTTCATCCAATAAGCGCGTCGTCAATGAGATGACACAGGCAGTGAATGCACAGCAGATGCACTTCCTGAATGCGCGCAGTGACATCCGAGGGTACGCGCAGCTCCACATCGCCCTCACGCAACACGCCGGCCATGCTGCCACCGTCGCGCCCGGTCAGCGCCACGATGCGCATGTCGCGGCTGTGTGCGGCCGTGATGGCGCGATTCACGTTAGCGGAATTACCCGACGTGGAGATGGCCAGCAAGACATCGCCGCGACGTCCCAGCGCGCGTACCTGCTTGGCGAAAATTTCTTCGTAGGCGTAGTCGTTGGCAATGGCCGTGACCGTAGAGGCATCGGTGGTGAGCGCCATTGCCGCAAAGCCTTCGCGATCGCGTTCGAATCGATTGAGCATTTCGGATGAGAAGTGCTGCGCGTCGCCGGCCGAACCGCCGTTGCCGCAGCTTAAGATTTTGTGCTCACCACGAATCGCTTCAATCATTACTCCGGCTGCTTGCACCAGCGGCGTAGACAGCGCGCTCGCCGCCGCGGTCTTGGTTTCGATGCTGGCGCGGAAAAGATCGGCCACCGTGTCATGTGGGTTCATTCAAACTCGAATGCGGCTTTGAGCCAGCTGGTCGTGGGTTGTTGATTCAGCGCGCCATCAATGGTGACAACATCAAAACGAATCGGTGTTTCAAACGGCATTTTCTGGTGCTTCATAAAAACCTGCGCGGTGCGTGCGACTCGGCGCATCTTCGCGTGCGTAATGCTGGCGCGCGCCCCGCCGTAGTGGCGCGAGCGACGATGCCGGACTTCAACAAATACTGTGGTCTCGCCGTCGCGCATGATCAAATCGATCTCGCCAATTTTGCAGCGGTAGTTGCGCGCTAACGGCGTGAGACCCTGCTGTTCTAAATAGGCCTGCGCTTGCGACTCGCACGTGGCGCCGGTGCGGGCTGTGGGTGAGCTCACTCCTCATCCGGCAGGCGTTCGGTGCGTTCTTGTTCGAGCTCCAGCAGCGCGTCTTCGTCCAGTATGACTTCGTCAATACGTCCGAGCATTTCTGCACGACCGCCACGGATCACGGCGACATCGAGCTGACGGCGCACCTGGCCCGATTGACCCAAAGACAAATTACCGGTGGCGCCGGGCCAGGGGTCTATGAGTGGCTGCGCATTGAGTAGTTCGGGGATCATTCGATAGGCATCGTAGCCCATCGCGTACAGGCGGCTACGCCGGCTCACGCGGCTCGGCCAGTGGCGCGCGAAAGCACGCTGCACGTCACTGAGATTTTGATCTGGCGCGATCACCCACGGCATGTCGGCAAACACCAGTCCGTCGAGATCACGACCGTTGGCTTGTGCGTCGTCTTCATAGGCCGTCGCCGTGGCGAAGATCGGCATATCTTCGGCGAAGTGATACAAGAACGCGGGGCGAATCAGGCGGCCCTGGCGCGCATTGGTGGCCACAAACACAAACTGCGCGTCGCGCCGGCGACGAGGTTCAAACTCGTATTTGTCGCCGGTGGCCGCTGCGACCTGGCGCATGCGTGCGCGGCTTTCGTTGAGATTGAGCAGTGTGGTGATGGGGCCGGCAAAATCGCTGTCGCCGCTCTCGTAGGTTTGATAGCTGAGCACGTCGCCGCCCAAGCTGGCCAACTCCGTGGAAAAGGCGTTGAGCAGACGCTCGCCCCATGCGCTGTTGGGCACCAGTGCGACCGCACGAGTCATGCCTTCGCTGACTGCGCGCCGCGCCACGGCCTGCGCTTCGTGCTCCGGTGCGAGCGAAAATTGAAACAGCGCGGTGCTGGCCGGTACGTCGTCAGGCAGTGTGTTGAGCGCAAGCACGGGCGTAGATTGTGCGATGCTGGCCACGGCCTCCACCTGGTTTTTAAGCAGCGGACCAATAATGAAGCGCGCGCCGTCTTGCTGTGCACGTTGTGCAAGCTGCCCGGCATCTTCGCTGCCGGTATCGTAGAAGCGCAGGGCCGGGCGACTTAGACGTTCGCCATCGTTTAAGTACGCGGCCATGAGACCGTCGCGTACGGCGGCCGCGGTACCGGCGAAGCGACCGCTCAAAGGCAGCAGCACGGCAATGGTGTCGGGATAGTCGAAGCTGCCGGCCAGGCTTTGGTCGTCTTGCTCAACCACGAAGCGTCCGGGGTGATTCGGGTTGGCTTCGAGCCACTCGCGCAGCGCGGACGAACGACCGAACGCGTTCAGTGCGCCGGTTGCCTGCGCGTTTGCGAGCGCAAGCCAGCCTTGCGAGACCGCGTCGGGCGCGGTAACGCCGTCAAAGCGCTCGCCGTTATCGATCAGGGCCGTTAGCGCGCGCCAGATCAGCTCGCGATTGCCGCGAATCTCTTCGCCGTTGCCAAGCCACAGTTCGCGCTCGACCAGTGCCGACACGCCGCGGGCGCTGTCGCCCATTTGGAAAAAGGCGCGGCCGCGCAGCTCGTACCACAGGCCCAGATAACGCGCGGGCAGGTCTGTGCGCAGGCGACTCAGATAATCAATGGACCGCTGCGGTTCGCCGTCACGCAAAAAACGGTAGCCGCCGATCATGGCGATGGCGCTGTCGTTGGCCGGTAGCTCGCCGGTAACGCTGTCGACCGCGGCCAGTGCGCGGGTCATCTGGCCGGCTTCGAGCCACGCGCGCGCGGCGTCCAGCAGCAGTGCGTCGCGCGCCGCGCCGCGTTGTGCATTGGCCAGTCGCTGGTACACCTCGCCGGCTTCACTGTGGCGCCCTTGCTTAACGTAGCGTTGGGCGCGGCTGATGCCGCTGTCGTCGGGGCGGGTGAGGCCGGTTTGGCAGCCTGCCAGTGCGATGGCGAGCGTGGCGATCATGAGCGCGCGTGCAAGGAAGGATTCTGTGGTGGGTGACCCGAGTGGTCTGTTCATATTTGCCATGCCCTAAGTTTACGTGGCGCGCCGGTCGTGCCCAAGTCCTATTTCAAGGCACAATGGGGTTATTCCCGTTGTTGGTCGGTTAATCCATGAACCCAATTGAGCGCCCGGCGCTGTACGTTGTTGCCACGCCCATCGGCAATCGTGGCGACTTGAGCCCGCGCGCGGCCCATATTCTTGCGCACGTCGACGTGATTGCGGCCGAAGACACGCGGGTCAGCGGTGCGCTGTTGCGCGACGCTGGTATCCGCACCTCGCTGCTGTCGGTGCACGAGCACAATGAGGCGGATAAAGTGCCCGGTCTGATTGCCCGTATCGAGGGCGGCGCGGCCATGGCGCTGATCAGCGACGCCGGCACGCCCCTAATTAGTGATCCTGGCTTTCATTTGGTGCGCGCGGCGCGCGCCGCCGGGATTAATGTGTTCACCGTGCCGGGGCCGTGTGCCGCCATCGCCGCCCTGTCGATTGCCGGTCTGCCCAGTGACCAATTTTTGTTTGCTGGCTTCGTGGCCGCCAAAAGTGCGGCGCGCAAGCGCCAGTTTGAGGCCGTGCGCGGCCAGCGCGGTACCCTCATATTTTACGCCTCCAAGCGGAATCTGGGTGCGGCGCTGGACGAAGCGACGGCGATCTTTGGCGCTGATCGTCCGGCCGCCATCGGGCGCGAGCTCACAAAGCTACACGAGCAGATGCACTGCGCCACGCTTGGCGAGCTGAGCGGGCAATGGGCGCAAAGCGAGCAGCGCGGAGAGTGGGTGTTGCTCATCGCGGGCGCGCCAGCAGAACGTGCCGATGAGGCGAGTATTGAACGGGTGTTGCGGATCTTGCTCAAGCGCGTGTCGGTGCGCGATGCCGCGGCTATGGCAGCTGAAATCTTGCAGATTCCCAAGCGAGAGGCCTACGCGCTGGGTCTTGCGCTGAACGCCGAGAACAACGACGACGATACCAGCAACTAAGCTGTGCTACTGTCCCGCGCTGAGCTGGCCAGGCAGTCGCGCCGCGGTGTGCTTTATGCGCACTTGCGTCGAGGAAAGTCCGGGCTCCACAGGGCAGGGTGCCAGGTAACGCCTGGGGGGCGCGAGCCCACGGAAAGTGCCACAGAAAATATACCGCCTGCGTTCGCGTGGGTAAGGGTGAAATGGTGCGGTAAGAGCGCACCGCGCGTCTGGCAACAGGCGTGGCAGGGTAAACCCCACCTGGAGCAAGACCAAATAGGAAAGCAGCGGTTCGCCGCAGCCGTGGCCCACGGCGCTTTCGGGTAGGTTGCTTGAGCGGCATGGCGACATGTCCGCCAGATGAATGACTGTCCACGACAGAACCCGGCTTATCGGCCAGCTCTTTTTTCAATTTCCCCGTGTCGCTTGTCGTTGCTCAGCCTGATTATTTTGGCCCGGGCCGCGAGCGGCACGGGGCAACATCCTTGGCCGTCTTACCGCCGCAAAAATGCTGCATCGCAGCGTCAATTCTGACATGCCGCGGCCCGCGTGCATCCGCTGTTTCCCACCAAAGCGATCTCGGATTTACCACTTTTGGCGCAAACGTTGACCCACGCCATCGGAAATCCGTAAGACATTGATTAGTATATGTATTATTAAGTCGACAGATTGAATCCGCGCATCGCCACATTACCGCCATCCCACCGCGGCAGCATGGCCTCAGGTCAAGCTCTCTATGACGTAGTTAGCGTAAGTGCATGAAAAGCGTATCGAATGATGCGCAAAAGATGTGCAATTGGGGGTCTAAGTGTTTGTGCCACGGGCTTTTTTTTGCCAGCCAAGTTGACAGTCAAGCGCCTGCGTCCCTATAGTGTCGCAAGGTGGTAAAAAGTGGGTTTTAGTGGGAGTTCAGGCTCCTAACATTCCAAACGCAACATGCTCCGTGGACCAGACAAATTAACGGTAGACGCCAAGGGCCGTATGCCCATGCCGTCCCGACACCGAGAGCTTATTCAAGAGCTCTGCGGTGGGCAAATGGTAATTACGCTCGATCGTGATCGCTGCTTGCTGATCTATCCACGCCCGGAGTGGTTGGCCGTGGAAGCGAGGCTCAATGAGCTGTCGGACACCAATCCCTACACCAAGAAGCTCAAGCGTCTGATGGTCGGAAACGCCATGGAGGTGGAGCTGGATTCCGCGCATCGCGTGTTGATCAAGCCGGTTTTGCGCGAATACGCCGGCATTGAGAAGAAAGTGGTGCTGATGGGGCAGGGCAAAAAATTCGAACTTTGGAACGAGGAGCGCTATCTGGCGAGCCTTGACGATTGGAGTGATGCGGATTCCTCGGATGAGGAGGCACGCAAGGAAGCCGGGGTCTCGGACTTCAAATGGTGATGCTTGGCTGACGAGCATGTGCCGGTGCTTCTGCGTGAGGCGCTGGCGGCGCTGGCCGTACGGCCCGACGGACGCTATGTGGACGCCACGTTTGGTCGCGGCGGGCACAGTGCGCACATCGTCGCCGGTCTGGGTGAGGGCGGTGCGTTGTTGGCGCTGGATCGTGATCCGGTTGCCGTGCAGGCAGGCCGCGAGCGCTTTGCAGGCGACGCCCGTGTGCACATTGAGCATGCCGCGTTTGCCGATTTGGACGATGTTCTCAAGCGCCACGATTGGTGGGGCAGTGTCGACGGAATTTTGCTTGATATCGGTGTGTCGTCACCGCAAATCGACACACCGGAACGAGGGTTTAGTTTTGCGTCGGACGGTCCGTTGGATATGCGGATGGATCCGACATCTGGAATCAGCGCGTCAGAATGGTTGGCATCAGCCGACGAGCGAGACATGAGCAGGGTGATTAAGCAATTTGGTGAAGAACGATTTGCGCGGCGTATTGCCGGCGCTATCGTTCGCGCGCGCGCTTCCAAGCCGCTCACCACTACCCGTCAGCTGGCGGAGGTGGTGAGTGCTGCGGTGCCCCCTTCGCGCGCCCGAATTCACCCGGCCACCCGCACATTCCAGGCGATCCGAATTTTCGTTAATGACGAACTCGAGCAGCTCAAGCGCGTACTGCCACTGTGCATCGATGCACTGCGCGTGGGTGGGCACTGTGCCGTGATTTGTTTTCACTCGCTTGAAGATCGCATCGTGAAACGTTTCTTTCGCGACGCCACCAAGATCGATCCGGTGTTCGCAGGTTTTCCGACGGTGCCCGATGAGGCGTTGCCGCGACTTGAGTGGGTCAATCGACGGGCGCGCGCGGGCGATGAGGAAATCGAACGCAATGTACGTGCGCGCAGCGCGACCTTGCGTGCCGTGAGGCGTCTGCGATGAACGTGCGTCCACTGTTTAATTTTAGTGTGGCACTCGCGGCGTGGATGGCGCTGCTGGGTGTTGGTGTGGGGTGTGTGTATGCCAAGCACGAGGCGCGCAAGCGGTTCGTGGCGTTGGGCAAGCTCGAGCAGGAGCGCGACGAGCTTGAAGTCGAGTGGAATCGTTTGCGTCTGGAGCAGCGCACTTGGTCAAACCACAATCGCATCGACAACATTGCGCGTGAAGCGCTTGAGATGAGTGTGCCTGTCGCCAGCGATATTGCGGTGATTGAGCAATGAGTATTTCACGCAAAAAGCCCAAGGGCGCAACCCGTAAAACGCCAAAGCGCAGCAAGATTGTGGTACCGACCATGATCGACTGGCGCCCAAACGCTGTTCTGATTGGTCTTGGCGTGGCGTTTGTCGCGCTTATCGCGCGCTCGTTTTATTTGCAGGTCATCGATTCGGAGCGGCTCAAGCAGTTCGGCAATCGACACGTGATCGAGGGCGTAAACATCTCCGCGCATCGTGGCCCAATCCTCGATCGCAACGGACGCCCGTTGGCCGTCTCAACGCCAGTCGATTCCATCTGGGTGGATCCGCAGGAAGTGGCGAGTGACATCGATCGCATTGGCGAGCTGGCCAAGGCGCTGGATATGGATCAAACCGGACTGCTGGCGCGCATCAGCCGAAATCCCAGTAAGCGCTTTTTGTATCTGCGTCGCGGGCTGACACCCGAGCGCGCTCGGGCTGTGATGAGCCTGAACATGAAAGGTGTAAAAAAACAGCGCGAATACCGACGTTTCTACACGGCGCCCGTTGAGGCGGGGCACGTGATCGGCTTTACCGATATTGATGATCGCGGGCAGGAGGGCCTTGAGCTTGCGTTCGACAGTTGGATGCGCGGCACGCCCGGGCGCAAACGCATGATGCGTGATCTGCACGGACACCGAGTGGAAGATGTTGAGTTGGTGAAGCCGGCCGACCCGGGTAAAGAGCTGGAGTTGAGTATCGATCTTGATATTCAGTACCTCGCTTATCGCGAACTCAAAAAAGTCGTGAAGCGTGAAGGGGCGCGTTCAGGGTCGCTGGTCGTGCTGGACGTGCGTACCGGTGAGATTTTGGCGATGGTGAATCAGCCAAGTTACAACCCGAACGATCGGTCGCAATTTGTCGCGTCGCGTTATCGCAATCGCTGTGTCACGGATATCGCCGAGCCGGGCTCGGCTATGAAACCGTTTATCGTGGCCGCCGCGCTTGAGAGCGGTCGCTACGACGCCACGTCGATCGTGGATACATCGCCGGGTCGATTCATGGTGGCGAAAAAGAAAATTGAAGATCGCCGCAATCACGGTCCGCTGTCGTTGGGCGGTATTTTGAAAGTGTCGAGCAATGTCGGCATCAGCAAAGTAGCGCTTGAACTGCCGTCGGAACAAATTTGGCGCACGCTGACCAATCTCGGCTTTGGTCGTTTGACCAACAGTGGTTTCCCCGGCGAATCGGCCGGTTTGCTCACCAGCTACCAACACTGGAGAGATATCGGCAAGGCGACAATGGCCTACGGTTATGGTCTGTCAGTGACGTCGCTGCAGCTTGCCCACGCCTACGCGACCATTGGTAACGGCGGCGTGCGCACGCCCATTACGTTCTTGAAGCTCGACAAAGAGGTGACGGGCGAACGCGTCTTGTCACAAAACACGACGGAAAACTTGCTGAATATGCTGGTGTCGGTCACCGACCTTGATGGCACGGGTTCTAAAGCGCGTATCCCCGGTTATAGCGTGGCCGGCAAAACGGGCACCGCGCGTAAGTACAGCGCCAGTGGCTACGATGAAGATCGTCATATCGCAACGTTTGCCGGCGTCGCGCCAGCCTCCAATCCCGAGCTGGCGGTGGTGGTGGTCGTGGACGAGCCTGGTGGCGAACGCTACTACGGCGGTCAGATTGCCGCGCCGGTGTTTGCAAAAGTCATGGGCGAGGCGTTGCGCAAGCGTGGCGTGGCACCGGATGTGCCGGCGTCTATGTCCGCGAACGAAGCGGTTGATCGTGCCATCGAACCTGGGTTTGCCGAAGCAGGTGACGACTCATGATCGGTGCACGTTCTGCGTCGGATTGGAAAATGTCCCTGCGTGTGCTGTTAAACAGTATTGCCGACGGCGATGTGCCAGAAATTATGGTGACGGGCCTGGCGGACGACAGTCGCCAGGTGCGTGCGGGTTCGTTGTTTATGGCCGCTGCGGGCCTGCAGCGTCACGGACTTGAATTTGTGGAGCAGGCGCAGGCGGCAGGAGCGGTTGCGATTGCTTATGAGCCGGTGCCGGGTTTGACGCCACCACCCGGCGCGATTCCGGTGCCAGGGCTTGCTCGTCGTCGCGGCCAGATTGCCGCACGTTTTTACGAACACCCCACGCGCAAGTTGCGTGTGTGTGGTGTCACCGGCACCAACGGAAAAACCACCGTGGTGCATCTGGTGTCGCGTGCATCGCGCCTGTTGAATTTGCAGTGCGCGCATATGGGTACGCTTGGTTTTGGCTTGTCGGACCCGCTCACGCCCAGCGCGTTGACCACCCCCGATGTGGTGACTACGCACAAGCGCTTGGCGTTTATGCAGGCGCAAGGGGCGCGTCATGTGGCGATGGAGGTGTCTTCCCATGCGCTGCATCAAGGCCGTGTTGACGCGGTCTTGTTTGATACTGCGGTGTTTACCAATGTGTCGCGTGATCATCTCGACTACCACGAAGATATGACGCACTACGTGAAAACCAAGCAGCTGTTGTTTGCCTGGCCCGGTTTGCGTCACGCCGTGTTGAACGTCGATGACAAGACGGTGGGCATAACGGCGCGCGCGTTGCCACCGCGTGTGCAGCTGACCACCGTGGGTGAGCATGCTGCCGATGTGAAAGGTGCGACCAATTGGCTGCGCGCAGACCGCGTAGTCACCACCGCCGATGGCATCGAGTTGGACGTGGTCTCCAACCTCGGCAGTGTCACGCTGCGTTCGCCGCTTCTGGGGGACTTCAATTCGGTCAATCTCTTGCAGGCGCTGGGTGTGCTGGTGTCATGGGGTGTCGCGTTTGAAAAGGCGGCGTCTGCGCTCGGCGGTGTCGCACCGCCGGCCGGTCGGATGGAAATGCACGGCGGTCAGGATCGCCCGCTCATGGTGATCGACTACGCCCATACTCCAGATGCTTTGGCTAATGCTCTGGCGGCCCTGCGTGCGCACTGTTCCGGACGCCTGATTTGTGTCTTTGGTTGCGGCGGTGATCGTGATCGCGGCAAGCGTGCATTGATGGCCAAATCCAGCGCGTGCGCGGATCATGTCATTGTCACCGACGACAACCCGCGGCACGAAGATCCCGAGCGAATCGTGGCCGATATTGTGGCCGGCTTTGATGCCGACGCATCATTTGAGATAGAGCGCGATCGCCGCGCCGCCGTCGCGCGTGCGGCGGACATCGCGCAGGCTGGTGATGTGGTGCTGGTGGCTGGGAAAGGTCATGAGCGCGTACAGATTCAGGGTTCCAACACAATTCAAATGGCCGATCGTGATCTGGTGCAGCAGGCGTTGAGCGTGAGCCCATGAGCACGGGACGTTTGTCAGAAGTGGCGAGCATGGTGACCGGTGCGCTGCGCGGGGCGGATCGTTCGTATGTGGGCGTTAGCACGGATACGCGCACGCTCAAAAGCGGCGAGCTTTACGTCGCACTGACCGGACCGAATTTTGACGGTCACGCTTTCCTTGGCCGTGCCGAAGCGCTTGGCGCTGCCGGCGCGCTGGTGGCGACCGCTCAAGACAGTGCGTTGCCGCAGGTAGTGGCAGGCGATACACGGCTGGCATTGGCGCGATTTTCCAACGCGTGGCGTCAGCGCTTCAATATTGATGTCGTGGCGGTGACCGGTAGCAATGGCAAGACGTCGGTGAAGCAAATGCTTGGCGCTATTCTCGCCACGCGCGGCGAAACGCTGGCGACGCGCGGCAACTTTAATAACGAAATTGGCGTGCCGCTAACATTGCTGCGCTTGCGCCGCGCACATCGCGCGGCGGTGATCGAAATCGGTGCCAGTGGTCCTGCTGAAGTGGGTGAGTTGGCACAACTTGCGTTACCGCACGTGGGCATTGTGAACAACGCAGCGGCGGCACACCTTGAAGGCTTTGGTGGTTCGGTGGAGCATGTTGCCCGCGCTAAGGGTGAATTGTTTAGCGCGCTGCCGGCCGACGGCTGCGCCATCATTAACGCTGATGACGCGTTTTGTAATTACTGGAAAGAGCTTGCTGGTGCTCGCCGCATCATTACGTTTGGGCAGGCGCAAGATGCCGATGTTGCCTATTCGAACGTGACGCAGGCCGTGACGAGCGATGGCGCCTGCATCGCGTTTGACGTGCGTGTCGGCAGCGCCAAGCAGCGCATCGAATTGCCGGCAGCGGGGCGCCACAACGCGTGCAACGCCGCCGCCGCGATCGCCGCCTGCCACGCCTTGGGTCTGGATCTGGAGCAATGCGCGCGCGGTCTTGCCAATGTTGATATGGCCGAAGGCCGTTTGCAGATTAAGCAAACGGCTGTGGGTGCACGCGTAATCGACGATAGCTACAACGCCAATCCGGCGTCGGTGCGTGCCGCGATTGAATTTCTCGCCGATCAGGGTACGCCCGGCTGGCTCGTGTTGGGCGACATGCTTGAGCTTGGCGAAGACGAGCGTGAGTTGCACGCACAGATTGGCAAATACGCCCGCGAGTGCGGCATCCGTCGACTGTATGCCACGGGCGATCTGTCACGTTCTGCCGTGACGGCGTTCGGCGAGCACGGTTACTGGTTTGAAACGGTTGAAGACATGTCTGCGGCACTGGTCGATGAGGTCGGTGGCGATCTAAACGTTTTGGTTAAGGCGTCGCGTTCGATGCGACTTGAGCGGATTGTGGACGCGCTGTGTTCGTTGCCTTCTGTGCAGGCGGCGGGGGTCTAACGCATGCTGGTCTACCTCGCCAATTTCCTCGAGCAGTATTACTCGGCGTTCAACGTTTTTAATTATCTGACGCTGCGTGCCATTTTGGGTGCGCTGACCGCGTTGCTGATTTCGTTTCTGGTCGGTCCGGTCATGATTCGTCGCCTGAGCGCGTATCAAATCGGTCAGACCGTGCGGGACGATGGCCCTGAATCACACTTCGCCAAAGCCGGCACGCCAACCATGGGTGGTGCCTTGATTCTGGTGGCGATCTGCGTGAGCACGCTGTTGTGGGCCAACCTTGAAAACCGTTTCGTGTGGGTGGTGCTTCTAACAACACTCGCCTACGGCATCATTGGTTTTATTGACGACTACAAAAAGTTGGTGCTGAAAAACAGCAAGGGCATGAGCGCGCGCATGAAAATTGTGACGCAGACTTCCGTGGCGCTCACGGCGGCGCTCGTGTTGTTTTACACCGCCAACGACCCGGCCGTTGAGCACTCACTGCTGCTGCCGTTCTTCAAAAACCTGATGATTCCGATGGGCATGTTTTACATCGCCTTCGTGACGTTTGTGATTGTTGGTACCAGCAACGCGGTAAATCTCACCGATGGGCTCGACGGCCTGGCGATTATGCCGGCCGTGCTGGTGGGCGGTGCTCTGGGCGTATTTGCGTACGCCACCGGCAACGTCAATTACGCCAGCTACCTGAATATTCCTTTCATAAATGGTGTGGGCGAAATGCTCGTGTTTTGCGCCGCCCTGTCCGGCGCAGGTCTTGGCTTTCTGTGGTTCAACACCTATCCCGCACAAGTCTTCATGGGTGACATTGGCGCTTTGGCATTGGGCGCGGCGCTTGGCGTTGTGGCCGTGATCGTGCGTCAGGAAATCGTGCTGGCCATTATGGGCGGCGTGTTTGTCATGGAGACTGTCTCAGTGGTGCTGCAGGTGGCGTCGTTCAAACTCACCGGCAAACGCATTTTTCGCATGGCGCCGTTGCATCATCATTACGAGCTAAAAGGTTGGGCCGAACCAAAAGTGATTGTGCGCTTTTGGATCATTACGGTGATTCTGGTGTTGTTCGGTTTGGCCACGTTGAAGTTGCGGTAGATGAGCATGACCGACGCGCCCTACACGACAACGTCCGCCGCGACTGCGCAAAAAACCGAGGCCGGAATGGACTTGGTGCTTGGCCTTGGCGCCACCGGTTTGGCCTGCGCGCGCTTCTTGCAAGCCAGTGGCCGCGACGTGGTGGTGAACGACAGTCGCAGCCTGCCGCCAATGGCGCGCCGCCTGCAGCGCGAGCAGCCGCAAGTCGAACAGCATCTCGGTGCATTTCAACCTGCGCTGTTGGCGCGTGTGGATCGCGTGGTGCTGTCGCCGGGTATTGCTTTGGACGAGCCGATGGTAGTCGCCGCGCGCGACACGGACCTGCCGGTTATTAGTGATATCGACCTGTTTTTCGAGCAACGTCGCGCCCCGGTTGCCGGCATCACCGGATCCAATGGCAAAAGCACAGTGACGTGCTGGCTGGATGCGGTGTTGTCGGCGGCCGGTAAGCGCTCTGTTGCCGGTGGCAATTTGGGTACGCCGGCGCTGGATCTGCTGGAGAGTCCGCGACCCGATGCCTACATTCTGGAGCTGTCGAGTTTTCAGCTTGAGCGTAGCGCGGCGCTGCCATTGCAGTGCGCCGCTTTGCTCAATTTGACGGCAGACCATCTTGACCATCACGGCAGTATGCTCGCGTACTCCGCCGCGAAGGCGCGCATTTTTGAAAACGCTCAAACGCGGGTGGTGCATCGAGACCACATGCACATGGTGCCGGCCGGTGAAGGTCGTGTCATCAGTTTTGGTGTGGACGCGCCGAGTGCCGGGCACTACGGCATTCGTGAGGAAGACGGGCAGGCGTTTCTGGCTCACGGCGATCGCCTTCTCATCAGTACGACCGCGCTGAATCTTTCGCTGAGTCATGATCAGCTTAATGCACTGGCGGTGCTTGCCATGGCCGAGAGTCTCGGCGTTGGGTGGCCAATGGCGCACGATGGGCTCGTGGCGTTTGCGGGTCTGGATCATCGGATGCAGCGCGTAACGCAACGTGACGGTGTGCTGTGGATTAATGATTCCAAAGGCACCAACGTGGGCGCATCGGTGGCGGCTATTCGCAGCGTCGGCGCGCCATTGGTATTGATCGCCGGCGGCGATGCCAAAGGCGCCGAACTGCTGCCGCTGGCCGAGGCCATGCAGGGGCGTGCGCGGGCGGCCGTGGTTCTGGGCAAAGATGCGGCGAAGCTTGAGGCCGTGCTCGAAGGTATTTGCGATGTGCACCGTGCAGACGATGTGGAATCCGCCGTGCGCCGCGCCGATGTGCTGACGCGTCCCGGCGATACGGTGCTGCTGTCGCCGGCCTGCTCAAGTCTTGATATGTACAAAAATTTCGAAGAACGCGGCGCTCGGTTTTGCGCGGCGGTCGAGGCGCTGGCATGAGTCGCGCACGCAGCAACTCGTGGGCTTTGCATCTCGATCCGCTGTTTCTGCTGATTGTGAGCGGCTTGCTGATCATTGGTTTGATCATGATGACGTCGGCATCGGTGCCCGGCGCAGAGCGCACCTACGGCACGCCGTTTTTCTATTTGCAGCGGCAAACGGTTTTCTTGCTCATTGGGTTGGCGGCATCTGGTGTGGTGTTGCTAATTCCCACCAGCGTATGGGAGCGCACGAGCTTCTTTGCGCTGATGCTGACCTTCCTGCTTCTGATCGTGGTCTTGATTCCCGGCGTGACGCGGGAAATCAACGGTGCACATCGCTGGATCGATTTGGGTTTTATGAATCTTCAGGTTTCCGAGGTCACGCGCGTGCTGATGTTTTTCTACATCTGCAGCTACGCGGTACGCCACAGCGAGGCGATGCGTGAGTCGATGATGGGCTTTGCACGCCCGATGATGTTCGTCGTGCTGGCGTGTGGGTTGCTGCTTGGGCAGCCTGACTTTGGTGCCGCAGCGGTCCTTTTGGCCACGACGCTGGTGTTGATGTTTCTTGGTGGCGTGCGGTTACGCGATTGCGCTCTGGCATTTGTGCTCGCGTGCGCCGGCCTGGCCGCCGTGATTGCCAGCGCAACGTATCGCGTTGAGCGTTTAATGGGCTTTTTGTTTCCGTTTGAAAATGCGGCGGACTCCGGGTTTCAACTCACGCAATCATTGGTGGCGATCGGCCGCGGTGAAATTTACGGCGTTGGGCTGGGTGCCAGTGTGCAGAAGCTGTTCTTCCTGCCCGAAGCGCGCACAGATTTTGTTTTCGCCGTACTGGCCGAGGAAACGGGTCTTATTGGCGTGACCATCACGGTCGTCATTTTCTTCGCGCTGGTGGCGCGAGGATTTGCGATTGCTCGTCGTGCAGCGCGGCACAAGCTGATGTTTCAGGCCTATCTGGCCTACATTCTTTCCAGCTGGTTTGGTCTGCAGGCGTTCATCAATATGGGCGTGAACGCGGGTCTGTTGCCGACCAAGGGTTTGACGCTGCCGTTTATTAGCTACGGTGGCAGTAGTTTGCTCTCGACGCTCGTGTCGGCTGCGCTGATTTTGCGCGTTTATCACGAGACGCAGGCGGTTGAAGCCAAAGCGCTGTCAGACGTGCGTGCCAATTCTCGCGGGCCGATGCAATGAGCGGGCCTGTGCTGATCATGGCTGGCGGTACTGGCGGGCACGTGTTCCCGGCGTTGGCCGTGGCCGACGAGCTGCGCAGCCGTGCCGTGGAAGTTACCTGGCTTGGCACGCGACGCGGGCTGGAGTCGCGTGTGGTGCCAGAGGCCAACATCGAAATCGACTGGATCGATGTGAGCGGTGTGCGTGGCAAGGGCATTACGGCACGCGTGGTGTCTGCGGTGCGTTTGGTACGTGCACTGGTTCAGGCCATGCGCGTTATCGTGCGTCGGCGTCCCACGGTGGTGTTGGGTATGGG
Organism: Gammaproteobacteria bacterium; assembly: GCA_045106455.1. Lineage (GTDB taxonomy): Bacteria > Pseudomonadota > Gammaproteobacteria > Steroidobacterales > JBCCMA01 > JBCCMA01. Next base: position 79,118 of record JBGCEL010000010.1, on the reverse strand, counting down.
TGGTTTCGCGTCCGGGCCGGGTGGTATTGCCGCATGGCTATTGCGACGCCCGCTTGTGATTCACGAACAAAATTCTGTTGCCGGTCTGACCAATCGTTATCTGGCGCGCGTGGCGCGTCGCGTACTGTGCGCGTTTCCGGACGCCTTCGGTGAGCGCCGCGTGGACGCGGTGGTGGGCAATCCGGTGCGCACGGCCATTGGTGAGCTGGAGCGGCCACGCGAAGCGCCGTCCGATCGGCCGCGTCGTTTGCTCATTCTTGGCGGCAGTCAGGGCGCGCAGGCGCTCAACGAAATGGTGCCGCTCGCGTTGGCGGCTATGCCTGCCGCCAAACGGCCGGAAATCTGGCATCAATGCGGCGAGAAAAATAGTGCGGCGGCCAGCGCCGCGTATGCAAGCGCCGCCGTGGACGTGCGTCTGGATCCATTTATCGATGACATGGCCGCGGCGTATCAATGGGCCGATCTGGTGGTGTGTCGCGCCGGGGCGCTTACCGTATCCGAGCTGGCGTTGGCCGGCGTGGCGGCCATTTTGATTCCGTTTCCCTACGCGGTGGATGATCACCAGACCGGCAACGCGATGGTGTTAAAAAATGCCGGTGCTGCATTTGTGGTGGCACAGAGCGATCTCGATCCGGCGCGACTGACGCGGTTGCTCGAAGAGACGCTCGCGCGCCCCGAAGTGCTCATCGATATGGCCAAGCGGGCGCGTTCACTGGCGCGTCCCGATGCGGCTCGCGAAGTGGCCGACGTGTGCCTGTCGCTGGCGACCGGAGCGAGCGCATGATCGATCGTATGCGACGCATTCATCGCATTCACTTCGTTGGTATCGGCGGAGTTGGAATGGGCGGCATTGCCGAAGTGCTGATCAATCTGGGCTATGCCGTGCAGGGCTCGGATATTCGCAACGGCGCCGTGACGATGCATCTGGAACAGCTCGGTGCGCACATCATGATTGGTCATGACGCGGCGCACGTGCAGGACGCCGATGTGGTGGTGGTGTCCAGTGCCATCGATCGCGATAACCCTGAGATTGAAGCGGCGCTGAAATGGCGCATTCCCGTGGTGCCGCGTGCAGAGATGCTCGGTGAGCTGATGCGTTTTCGTCACGCGATCGCCGTCGCCGGCACGCACGGCAAGACGACGACCACGAGCCTTGTCGCCAGCGTGCTGGCCGAGGGCGGTGAAGACCCAACCTTTGTGATTGGCGGACGATTGAACAGCGCCGGCAGCAACGCGCGTCTGGGCACCGGCAAGTATCTGGTGGCTGAGGCGGACGAGAGCGATGCGTCGTTTTTTCATCTGCAGCCGATGGTCGCCATTATTACCAATATCGACGCCGATCATTTGGCGACCTACGACGGCGATTTTGAAAAGCTCAAGCAGGCGTTTGTGGAGTTCACTCACAACCTGCCGTTTTACGGTCTGGTGGTGGCGTGTATTGACGATCCGGTAGTGCGCGAGGTGATTCCGCAGCTCACCCGGTCGATCGTAACCTACGGCACCCATGCCGACGCCGACGTGCGTGCACATACGTACGAACGCGAAGGTGCGGTAACGCGCTTTACGGTGGAAGGCGTCGGTGCGCAGCCGCTGCAGATTGCGTTGAATTTGCCGGGTAAGCACAACATGCTTAATGCGTTGGCAGCTATTGCTGTCGCGCGCGAGCTGGAGGTGCCCGACGATTCGGTGCAAAAAGCGCTGCGCGAATTCAACGGAGTGGGTCGCAGGTTTGATATCCACGGCGAAATTCATACGCCCGCAGGCGACGTGCTCATGGTGGACGACTACGGCCATCACCCCACTGAAATTGCGGCGACCATTGCAGCTGCGCGCGACGGCTGGCCCGAGCGTCGTCTTGTTGTGATGTTTCAGCCCCATCGTTACACGCGGACGCGCGACCTGATTGACGACTTCGCGCGCGTGCTATCGGCCGCCGATGTGGTGGTGCTGACGGAAGTGTATCCCGCAGGGGAGGCGCCGATTGCCGGCGCTGACGGGCGTGCTCTCGCACGCGCGATTCGTACGCGTGGCCAGGTCGAGCCCGTGTTTGTGGCCGATATCGACAACGCACCGGGCGTGTTGCTCGGGCTCCTCGCGGCCAATGATCTTTTGCTAACGCTTGGCGCCGGCAGTGTGGGCAGTTTCGCCGCGGCGTTGCCGGCGCAGTTGAGCGCGCCGCAATCACTGGGGGAGAGCGCATGATGAGTGCTCCGACGATCAGTGCCCCGCGCGGCGATCTGCGTCATGACGAACCCATGAGCAAGCACACCTCATGGCGCGTTGGTGGACCGGCAGATACCTATTTCAAACCGGCAGATCGTGAAGATTTAGCGGCGTTTGTGGCCGCGTGCGACGCCATGGAAGACTCGCTGTGGATTGGTCTTGGCAGCAACCTGCTGGTGCGCGACGGCGGCTATCGCGGTGTCGTGGTTGCGTCGCATCGTGCGTTGTCCGCACTGGAGCGTTTGGGTCCCACCGTGGTCAAAGCCGAAGCCGGCGTGCCGTGCGCGAAAATCGCCAAACGTTGCACCACCTGGCAGCTTGGTCCGGCTGAGTTTTTCGCCGGTATCCCCGGTACCGTGGGCGGCGCCCTGGCCATGAATGCGGGTGCCTATGACGGCGAAACATGGCGCTACGTACGCGAAGTCGAAACCATGGATGCCAGCGGCGTGATTCACACACGACAAGCATCGGAATTTGACGTGGGCTATCGCCACGTCGTGGCGCCGGCGACCGAATGGTTTATCTCCGCGACGTTCGAGTTTGATGCGGCTGGACAAACCAGCGCCGATGCGATTCGCGAACTGCTCGTGCGACGCAAGGCAACGCAGCCCATCGGCTTGCCCAGCTGCGGCTCGGTGTTTCGCAATCCGCCGGACGATCACGCGGCACGCCTGATTGAGGCCGCCGGACTCAAAGGTCTGCGCGTTGGCGGCGCCCAGGTGTCACCGATGCACGCAAATTTCATTATCAACACCGGTGAAGCAAGTGCTGCGGACATCGAAGCGCTGCTGGTACTGGTGCGCGATCAGGTGGCGCATCAGTTTGATGTGCGTCTGATTGCGGAAGTGAAAATTGTGGGGGAGTTTCAATGATCCTGCCGGCGCTGAACATTACCGACGCCGCCGCTTTTGGCAAAGTCGCCGTGCTGTTAGGTGGCTGGTCTGCCGAGCGCGAAATTTCTCTGCGCACGGGTGCTGCGGTTCTGCAGGCACTTAGGAATCGCGGCGTGGATGCGCACGCGGTGGATCCCAAAGACGGATTTCAAGACACGCTTTTAAACGGTGGATTTGATCGCGCCTGGATTGCGTTGCACGGCCGCGGTGGTGAAGACGGCACCGTGCAAGGTGCGCTGGAGTATCTGCAGATTCCCTACACCGGAAGCGGCGTTCTGGGTTCGGCGATCGGCATGGATAAGATTCGCACCAAGCAGGCGTTTCTCGGTGCCGGACTGTTGACGCCTGCCTATGCCGTGCTGCAGGCCGACGATTCGCCGGCCGCTGTGGTCGAGCATGTGGCGTTGCCGATGGCGGTGAAACCAGCGCATGAGGGTTCGAGTATTGGTATGACGCGCGTAGACGACGCGAGTGATTTGGCCGCTGCAGTCGAGCGTGCACGGCAATACGATCACACCGTGTTGGTGGAAAACTGGATCGACGGACCCGAATACACCGCCAGCATTCTAGGCGACAAAGTGATGCCGCTGATCCGCATCGAAACGGCGCGCACGTTTTATGACTACGACGCAAAATATGTCTCCGGCGATACGTCTTACCACTGTCCAAGTGGTCTTGACGCTGGGCGCGAGGCCGAATACGCGCTCGCCTCGCTGGCCGCGTTCAATGCGGTGGGCGCGCGCGGCTGGGGCCGGGTGGATTTTATGCTCAACGATCGCGATGAGCCGTTGTTTTTGGAAGTGAATACGCTGCCGGGCATGACCGAAACCTCGCTTGTGCCACGTGCCGCGGCGCAGATCGGTTGCGATTTCGACGAACTGACCTGGCGCATTCTTGAGACCAGTTTCGTTGGAGAGGGGAGCTAATTACGATGGCACTTTTCTCACGCAAGAAAACCAATCGGGTAAAGCCGGTCCGCAAGAAAGTGGCGAAGAAAAAACCGGCCGCGAAGAAAATCGCGTTTACGCTGCCGGATTTTCGGCCGCTGCTGCGACCGCTGAAAACACTCGTGATGATGATCGCTATCGGGGTGGGAGGCGTTGTGAGTTGGCGCGTTCTGGATCGCCCGGTGGAGGCGATTGAAGTGACCGCGTCGTTTCAACGGGTCACGCCGATGCAAATCGAAGACTACGTGCGCAGCGGGCTCGGTGGCGGCGTACTTTCCGGCGATCTGGACGGTGTGCGTGCATCACTTGAAGCGCTGGACTGGGTGGACACCGTGCGCATTCGCCGCCGCTGGCCTGCGCGACTGCATGTGCAGGTGAATGAAGAGGTCGCCGCGGCGCGCTGGGGCGAAAGCGGGCTTTTGAATACGCGCGGTGAACTGTTTGTGCGCGACGCCCGCCACATACCGGCCGAGTTGCCGGTGCTGCGCGGACCGGACGGGTCGCAGTGGCAGGTGGCCCAGCGCTATCTGGCGCTGCGTGGCCCGCTGCTCGAAGAAGGGCTGCAGCTGCTGGGTGTGACCTTGAATCAGCGTGGCAGTTGGGAACTTTCGATGGCGCACGGCATTGAAGTGCGCCTTGGTACGCACGCGATTGACGATCGCATTGACCGTTTTCTTGGCGTCGTAACGCCGATTATTGCGGGCCGCACTGACGCGGTGGATTACGTTGACCTGCGTTACAGCAATGGCTTTGCCATTGGCTGGAACGATTCGACCAAACAGACGGAGCCGGGCTCCGAACCAGACGAGCCAGCGGTGCTCGCCGATGCACTACACCCACAGGACTAAGCTTTTTGCGTCATGCCTAAAGTAAGAGAGAAAAATTTAATTGTCGGCCTCGACATTGGCACCTCGAAAGTGGTGGCCATCGTGGGGGAGATTTCCGAGCTGGGTGAACTGCAGGTCATCGGCATCGGTACGCATCCGTCGCGCGGATTGAAAAAGGGCGTGGTGGTGAACATTGAGTCCACCGTGCAGTCCATTCAGCGGGCGGTGGAAGAAGCCGAGCTGATGGCCGGTTGTGAGATTCATTCGGTGTACGCCGGTATTGCCGGCTCGCACGTGCGCAGCTTGAACTCCCACGGCATTGTCGCGATTCGCGATAAGGAAGTGACCGCGGGCGATGTGGATCGGGTGATTGACGCGGCGAAGGCGGTAGCCATTCCAGCCGATCAAAAAACGCTGCACGTGCTGCCGCAGGAATTCATTATTGATCATCAGGAAGGCATCAAAGAACCGATCGGTATGTCCGGCGTGCGTCTTGAAGCCAAAGTGCACATGGTCACCGGTGCCGAGAGCGCGGCGCAGAACATTATTAAGTGCGTGCAACGCTGCGGACTGAGCGTGGACGACGTGGTGCTCGAACAGCTGGCATCAAGCCACGCTGTATTGACCGACGACGAGAAAGAACTCGGCGTTTGTTTGGTGGACATTGGCGGCGGCACCACGGATATCGCGGTGTTCGCAGGTGGCGCGATTCAGCACACCGCGGTGATTCCGATCGCCGGTGATCAGGTGACCAACGACATTGCGGTGTCGATGCGTACGCCCAAGCAGTACGCCGAAGAAATCAAAATGAAATACGCGTGCGCGCTGTCGCAGCTTGCCAATGCCGACGAAACCATCGAGGTGCCGAGCGTGGGAGATCGCCCGCCGCGGCGACTTGCACGTCAAACGTTGGCCGAAATTGTAGAGCCGCGTTATGAAGAGCTGTTTAGCCTCATTCGCGAAGAGCTGCGGCGCAGCGGGTTCGAGGAAATAATTGCGGCCGGCGTCGTTATTACGGGCGGCACGTCAAAAATGGAAGGCGCGGTGGAGTTGGCCGAAGAGGTGTTTCACATGCCGGTGCGTCTGGGCGTTCCGCAACACGTTGAAGGCCTGGCCGACGTGGTGCGTAACCCAATTCATGCGACCGGCGTCGGGCTACTACTTTACGGGCGGGAAAATCATGACACCAGAAATCCGGATGGCGGCGTAAGCGGCATGCGCGATATTTGGGAGCGCATGAAATCCTGGTTCAAGGGCAACTTTTAAAAAAATAATTTCTGATTTTGTGTTTTAGGATTGTGAAGGAGAGATCACATGTTTGAATTGATGGATTCGTACAGCCAGAACGCTGTTATTCGAGTACTGGGTGTGGGCGGTGGCGGCGGTAACGCTGTAGCGCACATGGTCAAGTCGGGCATCGACGGGGTGGATTTTATCTGCGCCAACACCGATGCACAGGCATTGAAAAATGCGAAAGTAAAAACGGGTCTGCAGATTGGCTGCAACATTACGCGTGGACTTGGTGCCGGTGCGAACCCGGACGTGGGTCGTCAGGCGGCGATGGAAGATCGCGACCGTATCGTTGAGGTGATTGAAGGCAGCGACATGCTGTTTATCACGGCCGGTATGGGCGGTGGCACCGGCACGGGCGCGGCACCGGTGGTGGCGCAAGTGGCCAAAGAGCTCGGCATCCTGACCGTGGCCGTGGTGACCAAGCCGTTCTCGATGGAAGGCAACAAACGCATGAAAATTGCGGATGAAGGTATTGCCGAGCTGTCGAAATACTGCGATTCGCTGATCACGATCCCGAACCAGAAACTGCTGACGGTGCTCGGTAGCGATACGTCGCTGCTCGAAGCGTTCAAAGCGGCCAACGATGTGCTGCAGGGCGCCGTGCAGGGGATTGCGGAATTGATCACCCGTCCGGGTTTGATCAACGTCGACTTCGCGGACGTACGCACGGTTATGGCTGAAATGGGTATGGCGATGATGGGCTCGGGCGCTGCCTGTGGTCCGGATCGCGCGCGCGAAGCGGCCGAGGCCGCTGTGTCCAGTCCGCTACTGGAAGACATTAACCTGTCGGGTGCCAACGGTATTCTCGTGAACGTGACGGCCAGTTCAAACCTCGGCATTGGCGAGTTCGATGAAGTGGGTAACACGGTCAAAGCGTTTGCGTCGGATGAGGCAACGGTTGTGCTCGGTACGGTGATCGACGAAGAAATGGACGACGAGATTCGCGTGACCGTGGTGGCCACGGGTCTGGGTGGACATCGTCTGCAGATCGTCAAGCCGCCGGTGAACGCCAGCGTGTCGGCGGAGCCGATCAACGATGCCGCGCCATCGCGTCGCCCTATGCGTCAGTTTGATGGTGAGATTGATTATCAGGAACTCGAAGCCCCTGCGCATCGTCGTCATCAGCAGCCGATGGCCGTCAATGCGCCGCTCGTGCCGCTGCCGGATGCCGATGAAATGGCCGATGTGCCGGCTTTTTTGCGTAAACAGGCCGACTAACGGGCTGTGTGCCCCCGTGGTCGCGGCCACGGGGGTAAGCGCGGTCTGGAAAAGTGCATTATAAATCAGTGGCTTGGACGAGGTTTGACGATTGTGTTAAGGTCTCGCCCGCAGCAGACGGTAAACCGAATGCGTGCCAACGATTCAAATAGAGTGCTGTGGCCTCTTCTTCGGCCGGCTGACCCCCGGTTTTCGGTACACAGACCTCTTCGCGGCAGGAAGCCGCCCAAACGCGAGAAAAATTGATGCTTCAGCAACGAACGTTAAAGAACACGATTCGTGCCACGGGCGTGGGCCTGCACACCGGAAAGAAGGTGTTCATGACTTTGCGTCCCGCCGTGGTCGACACCGGGATTGTGTTTCGTCGGGTGGATCTGGACCAGCCGGTTGACCTGCCGGCCCGCGCCACCTGCGTGGGTGACACCCAGCTCGGTACCACCCTGATTCAGGGTGATGTGCGAGTCTCCACCGTCGAACACCTGCTGTCGGCGTTTGCCGGCCTGGGCATCGACAATGCTTATGTTGACTTAAGTGCGCCGGAAGTCCCGATTATGGACGGCAGCGCCGGTCCGTTTGTGTTCCTGCTGCAGTCGGCGGGCGTAGAGCATCAGAACGCCCCCAAGCGTTTTTTGCGCGTCACTAAGCCAGTTCGCGTGGAAGATGGCGATAAATGGGCCGAATTTCTGCCCCACAATGGCTTTCGGGTGAATTTCTCGATCGAATTCGATCACCCCATTTTCAAGCGTCATCATCAGCAGGGCAGCATCGACTTCTCTACCACGGCGTATCTCAAGGAAATCAGCCGTGCGCGCACCTTTGGCTTCATGCGCGACATTGAAGCTTTGCGCAAAAAGAACCTCACACTCGGCGGTTCGATGGACAACGCCATTGTGCTTGACGAGTTCCGTGTGCTGAACGAAGACGGCCTGCGTTACGAGGACGAATTCGTGAAACACAAGATGCTGGACGCTATCGGCGACCTGTATTTACTTGGCCACAGTCTGATTGGCGAGTTCAACGGCTTCAAATCCGGCCACGATCTGAACAACCGACTTTCCCGTGCTCTGCTCGAGGACGAAACGTCCTACGAAGTCGTTACCTTTGACGACGTGGCCACTGCCCCGGTATCTTACGTCGGGTCCGCAGCTATCAGCTAAACCCTGAGACGCTTCCCATCGGGGTTTTCACTTAAACTTTGGGGCAAACCGGACGATAACTAACCATAAGGACCGGTTTGTGCCGGGTCTTGAGGCTGGGGGCGTACCCTGACTTCGACCCGTTTAAGTGAGGAATTGTGAATTGCGGCCATGACTTTGAGCGCATCGCTTGTGTAGAATCGCATGCGCGCTGCCCAAACGGCATGGTCTGCGACCAGTATCAGACGGTCATTCTTGATCTCGGCACTGACGAGATGGGGTTTGATGTCGTTGGGAAAAGCACCGCGTAACGAGTCGGCGAGCGCTTCGCGCTCCTGACCGAGACGCGTCAGATCGGCCAGTTTTGAACTGCTGCGGTTAAATAAGTCGCCAAGGGCGACGGGTTTGCGGGTAGCCATGGGCGATTTGCCACTTTGTATAACGTGATCGAATGCAGATTATATGAACATTATCGTCTTCACCAAGCACCGCGGCTCATCGCGCCAGTTTGACTTAAAGCAACCGGCGACACTCGGGGGCTTCGTGGCAGGGTGTCTTGCGCTGGTCGGCATCTTGTTTGCCACCGGCTATCTCGCGGCGGCGCGCCAGCATCATATCGACCCGGATCAACGGCTCATTGAACTGCAGGCCACGATCGACAGTCAGCGTCGTGAGATCGACAACACGCGCCTCAAAGCGCAGGAAAACCTCGAAGCGCTCGCGGTTCGTGTTGGCCGCATGCAGGCTCACGTCATTCGTCTCGATGCTCTGGGCAAGCGCCTTACCAGCATGGCGAATCTTTCCGACGGCGAATTTGATTTTGACACCTCGCCGCCGCGTGGTGGTCCAGAGTTGACCCTCGACCGGGTGCCGGTTGAGAGCAGCGATTTCCTGTCCGGTCTCGATAATTTGTTTGTCCAGCTCGACGATCGCGAGCAGCAGCTCGGGGTTTTGGAGAGCCTGCTGCTCAATCGTAACCTCGACAAAAAAGTCTATCCGGCGGGTCGCCCGGTTAAAGCGGGTTGGATCAGCTCGTTTTACGGTACGCGTCGCGATCCGTTTACCGGCAAGCATGCGCGCCACGATGGCGTCGATTTCGCTGGGCGCGATGGTGCGCCAGTGGTGTCCGTTGGTGCGGGCGTGGTCAGCTGGTCGGCCGATCGCTACGGCTACGGCAACATGGTTGAGGTGAACCACGGTAACGGCTATGTGACGCGTTATGCGCACAACAAGGCAAACCTGGTGGCTGTGGGCGATAAGGTGGAGAAGGGTCAGGCGATTGCGCTGATGGGCTCCACGGGACGGGCCACCGGTCCAAACCTGCATTTTGAGGTGATTCGCAACGGCCGCACGGTCGATCCGCTGGATTACATCAAAGCTCAGGTGGATTGACGTTAAGCTTTTGAATTAAAAGGAATTGGTGGCGATATCGCTGCCGAGTCCAAACAAAAGGGGTCGCATCCTTACAGAGGCGGCCCTTTTTCGTGCCCGGCAGAGCTATACTGTGCCGCTATTTTATTCCTGAGCCGGGTTTTATTCGGCGCGAACGGCACTATTTACGCTGCTTGCGCTCCTACTACTTACGCTCACACGGCCCTCGATAAGAGCCTTCACAACGGGACACTATTTTCGTGGCAAAAATTCTGTCAGCCCTGTTCGGCAGTCGCAATAAGCGACTGCTCAAGCAATACGGCAAAGTGGTTAAGAAAACCAACGCGCTCGAAGAGCAATTCAAAGCGCTCAGCGACGACGAAGTGCGTGGTAAAACCGCCGAGTTCCGCGAGCGTTTGGCCAAGGGCGAATCGCTCGACGACATGATCCCGGAGGCCTTTGCGGCCGTCCGTGAGGCCGCTTGGCGCGTCGTTGGCATGCGTCATTTTGACGTGCAGCTGATCGGCGGCCACGCGCTGCACAGCAATCAGATTGCCGAGATGCGTACGGGTGAGGGTAAAACTCTCATGGCCACGCTGCCGGTATATGTGAATGCGCTGTCGGAACGCGGTGCACACGTGGTGACCGTGAACGAATATCTGGCGGCACGTGATGCCGAGTGGATGCGTCCGGTCTATGAATTTTTAGGATTGACGGTTGGCGTTATTCGCGGCAATCAAGATCATCAGGACAAACGTGCGGCGTATCGCTGCGACGTGACGTACGGCACCAACAACGAATTTGGTTTCGATTACCTGCGCGACAACCTGGCGCGCTCGATGGAAGAAAAGGTCCAGCGCGAACTGGCGTTTGCGATTGTCGATGAGGTCGATTCGATTCTGATCGATGAAGCTCGTACGCCGCTGATTATCTCCGGCCCTTCCGACGAAAACCCCGAGAAATACGCACACATCAATGCCCTTGTGCCGAAACTCACCGTGCAAACCGAAGAAGACGGACCGGGCGATTACTCACTGGATGAAAAATCCAAGCAGGTACATCTGACCGAAGACGGCCAGGTACGTGCCGAAGAACTCATGGCCGATGCGGGTCTGATTGAGGAAGGCGACAGTCTGTTCAACGCCAACAACATTGGCTTGATGCACTACCTCAATGCTGGCCTGCGTGCGCATGCTTTGTTCAAGCGCGACGTCGACTATGTGATTCAGGATGGCGAAATTGTCATCGTTGATGAATTTACCGGTCGCACCATGCCGGGTCGACGCTGGTCCGATGGGCTGCATCAGGCGATCGAGGCCAAAGAAAAGGTCAACATCAAGCAGGAAAGCCAGACCTTCGCCTCGATCACGTTCCAAAATTATTTCCGCATGTACGACAAGCTCGGTGGCATGACCGGTACGGCGGACACCGAAGCGTTTGAGTTCCAGCAGATCTACGGTTTGGAAGTGGTCGTGATTCCCACGCATCGTCCGATGGTGCGTGACGATCAAACGGATTTGGTCTATCTCACGGCCAAAGATAAGTTCGAAGCCATTGTCGAAGATATTCGCGACTGCGTTGAACGCGGTCAGCCGGCGTTGGTGGGTACCACGTCTATTGAGACTTCTGAGGGTCTGTCTAATCTCTTGAAAAAAGAGAAGATCAAACACGAAGTGCTCAACGCCAAGCAGCATGAGCGCGAGGCCGAGATTGTGGCGCAGGCCGGTCGCTCTGGAGCGATTACGATCGCCACCAATATGGCCGGTCGTGGTACCGATATCGTGCTCGGCGGCAACCTCGAATCCGAGCTTGAAGCGATGGGCGAGGTGGATGAGGCCACCAAAGAGTCGGTAACCGCGGAGTGGAAAGTGCGGCATGACGCTGTGCTTGAGGCCGGTGGCCTGCACATCATCGGCACCGAACGCCACGATTCGCGGCGCATCGATAACCAGCTGCGCGGTCGTTCGGGCCGTCAGGGCGATGCCGGTTCGAGCCGCTTCTATTTGTCCATGGAAGACAACCTCATGCGCATCTTCGGTGATCCGGAGAACATCAAGCGTATGTTGGGTCGGGTGGGTATGCGCGAAGGCGAAGCCATCGAAAGCAACATGCTGGGCAAGCAAATTGAGCGGGCGCAGCGCAAGGTCGAAACGATGAACTTCGACGCGCGTAAAAACCTGCTGGAATACGATGACGTTGCCAACGACCAGCGCAAAGTCATTTATCAGCAGCGCGACGAATTGCTCGCCAGCGAAGACATGGCCGATTCGGTTGTGGGTATTCGTGCCGAAGTCATTCAAGAACTGGTGGCGGAATACATTCCAGAGGGCAGCGTTGAAGAACAGTGGACGGTCAGCGAGCTTGAACAAGCGCTCGAAGGTTTGCTGGGTCTCGAATGCCCGGTGAAAGAATGGCTCGAAGCCGATTCGGGTCTGAAGGGCGACGGCGTGGCGACGCGCGTCATCGAGATGTTAGAGACGGCCTACGATGAGAAAGTAACCCTTTACGGCGAGCCGCTGATGCGTCAGCTGGAAAAAGCCGTAATGATCCAGCAGATGGATTCGCACTGGAAAGAACATCTGGCCGCACTGGATTTTCTGCGCCAGGGGATTCATCTGCGTGGCTACGCACAGAAAAACCCCAAGCAAGAGTACAAACGCGAATCGTTCGATATGTTTAGCGACATGCTCGATCGCTTCAAGCGCGACACCGTGGTGATGCTCTCGCGCGTGCAAATTCGTGAGCGCGAAGACGTTGACGCCATGACGCCGGCAAAGCCGCCGCCGACCAAGCTCAAATTTAATCACGACGATGCGCCCACACCGCCACCGCCGCCATCGGCGGCCGCGGCCAATGCACCGGCGGGCGCTGCGGCGCAGCCGGCTACACCGTTCAAACGCGGTGAGCGCAAAGTCGGGCGCAACGAGCCTTGTCCCTGTGGTTCCGGTCGCAAGTACAAGCAGTGTCACGGCAAGCTGACCTGAAGCTGATTGATGTGGTTGTCGGTGTCATCACCGACGGCCAGGATCGTGTACTGATCCAGCAGCGCACCGATGGACCGTTCGCCGGCCAGTGGGAATTTCCCGGTGGCAAGCGCGAACGGGGCGAATCGAGTTTTGAGGCGTTGCGCCGCGAGCTGCATGAAGAAAACGGCATCACGGTCGAACGCGCGTCACCGCTCATCCACATTACGCATCGCTATCCCGATCGCGCGGTCTCGCTGCGCACATTTTTTATCGATCGTTATCGTGACAAGGCTGCCGGCGCCGAGGGCCAGAACGTCCGCTGGGTAACGCGACGCGCGTTGTTCGATCAGGCCTTGCTGGCCGCGGATCGCCCGTTGACCGTGGCCATCAACCTTCCCTTTCACTATCGCTTTACGTCGCCCGTTGCCGGCGAACGTGAGGTGCCCGCGTTTTTGGACGGGCTGGACGACGTGCTGGCGTCTGACGTCAGACTGCTGTGCCTGCGGGCCCCGAAGCTCAATGACGATGCGTACGCGCGGCTGGCGCGGCTCGTGGCCGCGCGCTGCCAAAGCGCAGGTGTTGAGCTTATGCTCCATGGTGCTGCCGAACGTGGGCCGCTGGTCCGCGAATGCGGTGCGCGGGGACTGCATTTGACGGCGAATTCTGCAGCCACCGTGAACGCGCGCCCGGTCGACGACGGCGCCTGGCTGGCCGTGTCTGTGCAGACGGCGACCGATTTGCAGCACGCTCACGCGCTGGGCGCGGATTTTAGTACCCTTGCGTGTATCTTGCCGGACAAAGACGGGCCCGATGAAAGCGCGCCTGGCTGGCCTGGGTTTGCGGCGCTTGTGCGTGACGCGTTGCTGCCGGTCTACGCCTGCGGGCCATTACGACCCGCCGCTGAAGCTCAGGCGCGGGCGCAGGGCGGGCAGGGTGTGGCCACGGCGTTCAGCTGACGTACCGCGTGTGAGGTTTCGCCATTGAATCAACATCAACAACAAGCGCTGTTGCAGCAAGCCGCCCAACATTTTCAGGCCGGGCGACTCGACGAAGCGCAAGATCACTGCCAAACGCTCCTGGCGATGGACCCACTGCACCCGGTCGCTAACCACCTGCAGGGTCTTATCATGGCTCAGACCGGCAACATGGTGGCCGGGGCAGGGCACCTCAAGACAGCGTTACAACGCGATCCACAGAACGCAGAAATTCTTGCCAATATGGCCAAGATGCTGATGGCGACAGGCGAACCGGTGGCCGCACAAGAAGCGCTGACGCGCGCCGCGCAACTTCGCCCGAGCTGGCCCATGCCACATTTCCATCTCGCCGCGCTGCACCGGGCGGCGGATCGCAACGACACTGCCATCACGCATCTGCGCACAGCTATCAAGCTGGAGCCACGGTTTGTGGAGGCGCATTTCAATTTAGGCAATGCACTGGCGGCGCGCGGCAAGACCACCGAGGCCGTTGCTGCGTTTACCCAGACGATTGCGCTCAACGACAAACTGCCGCAGGCGTTTTGCGGTCTTGCTCAGGCCCATGCGGATTTGGGTGAGCCGGTAAAAGCATTGCACCACGTTGAACGCGCGCTCGCGCTCGATGCTCAGAGTCACGCCGCTTTTCTTGTTTTGGTACAGGTATTTCGCGGCGGTCTGGAACCGTTTGCCGATAGCGTCTCTATTGACGCGATCTATCGTTTGCTGCGTGCGTGTTTTGCGTATCCGAACATTGATCACGTAGAGCTCACGTCGATTGCACTGGCGTTGATGATGCAGATGTACCCTGAGGCGACGTGGCGCTCGTCGATCGATGATGATGCAGCGTTGCTACTGCGCGCCGTACGTGATGGCGACGATGGGCTCGGTGGGCTGTTGCGCGATCCACTGGTGCGGGATGTCCTCGAGCGTGTTCATATTTGCGATCCACTTTTAGAACAGCTGTTCACCTCACTGCGTCGACGGCTGTTGTTGGACGTGACGGTGTTCGAAGGCGTGCAACAGAGCGATGACGGCTGCGCGTTGGTAGATTCGCTGGCCGTGCAGTGTGTGGCCAACGAGTATGTGTGGCAGATGGGCGACGACGAAATTGCGTACATCGCCGAGCATCAAGGTGAGTGGCTGGAAGACACTACATCGCCGAGCTGGCAAACACGACGCGCGTTGTTGCTGGCCTACATGCCGCTCGATGCGACCGCGTGGAGGCCTCTATCGGCGCCGGACTCAGCTCGCGCTTCATCCGGCCAGCGGCGGCTCGACGCGGAATATCACGGGCGTTCTGAGGAACGCACGATCATGACGTCGATCGAATCGTTTGGCGCCATGGCAAATACGGTGTCGCGACGCGTGCGCGAGCAGTATGAACAAAACCCCTATCCGCGCTGGCATGCCATAAATCAGCAGAGCGCGGGGACGGTGGCCGAAGTGGTGCGAGCGGATGTGTATCCTTCGGCGCCAAACGCAAAGTGTCTTTCTGGCGTTGAAAAACCGAAGGTGCTCATTGCCGGTTGCGGCACGGGCAAACACGCCGTCTCGCAGGCGCTGCGGTATCGCGATGCGACGATCGTGGCCGTGGATCTAAGCCGCGCGAGTCTGGCGCACGCCGTGCGCAAAGCACGCGAATTTGGCGTGGAAAACCTGCGTTTTATGCACGGCGATATATTAGAGCTTGGTGATCTGGGAGAGACTTTCGATGTGATCGAATGTTCCGGCGTACTGCATCACATGGAAGAACCGATGTCCGGATGGAAAGCGCTTGCTTCAGTGCTGGCGCCCGGTGGGCTCATGAAGGTCGCCCTGTACAGCGCCACGGCAAGGCGGCACATCAACGCGGCGCGCGCAGCACTGGAAACGCGTTGGCCCGACAGCTCGCTGGAGGCCATCCGCGCAGCACGCCAATGGCTATTTGGACTGGAGACCAGCGATCCACGCAGACAAGTTGCGGCAAGTCAGGAATTTTACGCCACGTCGATGGTTCGGGATTTGCTGTTTCACGAGCAGGAGCATCAGTTTTCGCTGGATCAGGTGCAGGCGTGTCTTGATGAACTGGGCGCGCAGTGCCTGGGTTTCGCGACCGATCCGCACATAAAAGCGGCATATCAGACGCAATTTCCCGGTGATACCGAGGCGTGTGATGTGCGCCGCTGGCGCGAGTTTGAGATGGCCAATCCCGACACGTTTGCCGGTATGTATCAATTTTGGCTGACGTTTCCAGCCGCAGGCGTTTAAGAAAAGCGGCGTCAGGAATCGTCTTTCATCGGCGCGCCTTCTTCGCCGGCGATGCGATGATTCTCGTTAAACCATTCACCCAAATCGATCAGCCGGCAGCGTTTCGAGCAAAACGGGCGAAACTCGTTTTCCTTTGACCATGCCAGTTTTTCGCGGCAGTTCGGGCAGCGCACCGTTGGTGTGGATGTGCTCATGACTTAGCAGCAGGTGAGTTGAAATTCGATGTCTTCGGTTGACTGCACCGGGCGCGAACCAACGTCGAGCCACGTGTGGAAACGAACCGTGAAGCGATGTGGGCTGCCGCTGATTTCCGGATACACATCGGTGGTGGGTGGCAAGCTGACGCGTAACAACTGCACCGCCATGCCGCGTTCCAATACGTGTTGAAACATGCCGGCACGCGCAACGTGCGGCGTGGACTCGGCGCTTTCGCGCAACAGCCACAAGACTTTTGATACGCCCTGGCGTAGCGGCCCTAAAAGTGACAGCCACGTATTGAAATCGGCCACGCGGCGTTCGTAAGACAATCCCAGCCAGTGCCGGTAGTCGGGCAGATCGAATTCGCAGGTGCCGCCGGGAATAGCGCTGCGATGACGCACCGCATTGAGAAAATCAGATTCTTTAAGCTGCTGCAGAATGTTGCTGCCGGTGGCTTCCAAGCCCTTGAGGATTAATGAAATTTCGTCAAGAACGTTGTCCAGGCGCTGGCGATCGACGCCGGGTTGGGCGCGGAATTGGAGCAGTTCGCTGCTGTAGCGCTCCAGCTCTTTGATGACTTCCTGGCGCACGTCGCCACGGGTCAAGATAGCCAGCACGTCCAGCAGCGATGACACGGCCGCGCGCGACTGCCACGTCGACGAACCACGCGCATGAAACTCGGCCTGATCAAACAGAAAATTCAAACGCAGAAACGTGCGCATCCGCTCATTGAGCGGTTGCTCGTAGGTAACGACCTCAGTCGCGTTTGAAGTTTCGATAAGTTCTGCGGCGGGCCGCATTGCTTTAACTCGCTTGCGTATTTCATCGCGAGTATACGGCAAAAATTTTTGAACAACGAACGCGTTAAAAAGTGTTGCGTGTTGGCCATGCATTCGCGATGTCGAGGTAGCGACGATGCAACGCGTAAACGGCATCGTTAAGTGCCTGCACATCGGTGTCGTTCACAATGACATCGTGCGCAAACGACAAACGTTTTTCGCGCGACGCTTGTTGCGCCAAAATGGATTGTGCGTGCGCGCGTTCGATGTTGTCGCGTGCCATGACGCGTGTAATTTGCGCGTCCGGATCGCAGTCCACGACCAGTACCCGGTCCACCGGAATGCGTCCACCGGTCTCGGCGTAAAGCGGAATTTCAAAGATCTGATAGGGGCCGCCGCCGTCGTTGCTGCGTTGCGCCAACAGTGCGCCGATTCGAGGATGCAAGATCGATTCAAGTTTTTGTTTTTCTTCGGAATTATCGAATATTCGATGGCGCATTTTGACGCGATCCAAAGTGCCGTCAGAACGCAGAATCTCGGCCCCAAATGCCGCCACAACCGCCCGTAGTCCGTCGCTTTCGCGCGCCACAACTTCGCGTGCCAGCATGTCGGTATCAATGACCACGGCGCCGAGTTCGGCGAAGCGTGCTGCGACGGTCGATTTGCCACTGGCGATCCCGCCCGTTAACGCCACGCGAAACCAGGTCGATGGCGGTACGTCGTTCATCGTCGTGTTAACTGAGGCCGACAATGCCCTTGTAGGTCCCGACAATTTGGTCGCCCCAAAGCATCGCGATCCAACCCGCGGCGGCAAGATATGGCCCGAACGGAATCGGTACATTTTTTCCGCGTTTGGTCAGCACAATTAGCGCAACGCCGACCACGGCCCCAACGCCTGCCGAAAAAATAATAATCAGCGGTAGTTTTTCCCATCCAAGCCACGCGCCAAAGACGGCGAGCAGTTTGAAGTCGCCTTCGCCCATGCCGATTTTTCCGGTCAGCAGTTTGTAGCCGTTGGTTACAAGCCATAGCGCCATATAGCCACCCACCGCGCCAACGATGGCCGCCGTCGGTGTGATAAACAGCGTGCTGGCCCCGTCGTGGGGATGAAACAAACTCAGAATGAGTCCGAGCCAAATGAGGGGCAGGGTGATCGAATCGGGAAGCAGTTGCGTGTCAAAATCGATGGCCGACAGCGCGACCAGCGCGATGGTTAGAGCAACGGCCGCCAGCGCCTCGGCACCAAAACCGAAGTGCGCCGCGGTAATCCCGCACAGGACGGCCGTAAACGCCTCAATGATCGGATAACGCTTGGAAATCGGGGCCTTACAGCCGGCACATTTGCCGCCCAGCATCAAATAGCTGATGACCGGGATGTTCTGCATGGCGGTAATTTGATGGCCGCAGTGAGGGCACGCGGAGCGCGGTACCACCAAATTGTATTTCTCAGGCAGCGCGCTCAGATCTGGTCCGTCTTCGCTTTGCAGCTCCGCGCACTGCTGCGCCCATTCGCGGTGCATCATCAGCGGCAGGCGGTGAATCACGACATTTAGAAAGCTGCCAATCAGCAGCGTGAACGCCACGACGGTGCAGACAAACGCTACCGGCTCCGCACGGAGCAGGTCGACAAGAGGTTCCACGAGCGGTCCGCGCCTAGCTGACGACGGCGCCGAGTTTGAAGATCGGCAGGTACATGGCGATCACCAGACCACCGACCAACACGCCGAGGATGGCCATGATCAGCGGCTCGAGCAGGCTGCTCATGCTGTCGACCATGTTGTCCACCTCTTCTTCAAAGAAGTCGGCGACTTTACTGGCCATGTCATCGAGCGAACCGGATTCTTCACCAATTGCGATCATCTGCACGGCCATGTTTGGAAACAGTTCGGTGTCGAGCATGGCGCGCTGCAGACGTTGGCCCGTGGCCACTTCGTCGCGCATGGCCATGGTGGCATCTTCGTACACGATGTTGCCCGTGGCGCCGGCCACCGATTCGAGCGCTTCTACCAAAGGCACACCAGCGCTAAACATGGTGGCAAGCGTACGTGCGAAACGTGCGATGGCGGCTTTGTTCAAGATGCCGCCCACGATTGGCAGCTTGAGCGCAATGCGATCGAGAATCTCGCGCATCTTGCGGCTGCGTTTTTTGAAGTAGAAGAACACCATGAACGCCGCAATGATCGCGGCTGCGATAAACAAACCCTTACTTCGCACAAACTGTGAGATGTTAATCACGAACTGTGTGAATGCCGGCAGATCGGCACCGAAGCCCTGGAACAAGTTTTCAAATTGCGGAATCACGAAAATAAGCAAAATAGCGGTCACGATAAACGCCACGACCATCACGGCCGTTGGATAAAACAACGCCTTCTTAATTTTCTTTTTGATCGCCTCGGTTTTTTCTTTATACGTGGCAATTTTGTCGAGCAGTGTTTCGAGTGCACCGGCCTGTTCACCGGCCGAGACCAGATTGACGAACAGATCGTCGAAATGCAGCGGGTGTTTGGCGAGTGAATCGGCGAGCGACGTACCGCCCTCAACGCTGGCTTTGATATCCATCACCAGCTTTTGCATGGCGCGGTTTTCATGGCCGTTGCCAATAATTTCGAAGGCCTGCACCAAAGGCACGCCTGAGGACATCATCGTGGCGAGCTGGCGACTGAAGATGGCGATGTCGGCGGGCGCTACTTTGCCGCCACCGGCAAACAGCTCGGACTGCTTACGAATTTTTACCGGTACCACACCCTGGCGACGCATTTCACTGCGCACGGCCGTTTCATTGGCGGCGACAAGCTTGCCTTTGACACGCTTACCGCGGCGATCCGTGCCCTCCCAGGTGTATGGGAATTGTTTTGCTGCTGCTTCGGCCATGCTGGTGCCCTTAGTCGATGGTTACGCGGTTAATTTCTTCAAGCGACGTGACGCCGTCCTTGATTTTCTGCAGGCCACTGCGGCGCAGATCCCAGATGCCTTCGTTGTCGGCCTGGTCGGCGATCTGGACGGCGTTACCGCCTTCCATGATGATGCGGCCCATGGCTTCGGTCACGGGCATCACCTGGTAGATACCCACACGGCCTTTGTAACCGTCCGAACATTGGCTGCAGCCCACGGGTCTGTGAATGGCCAGTGACGAGGACGTGGCGTCCGCTTCGGTGAAGCCTTCTTTGAGAAGCGCTTCTTTAGGAATGGTGATCGGCTCTTTGCAGTTGTTGCACAGGCGTCGAGCGAGTCGCTGCGCGATGATCAGGCTCACAGACGTGGCGATGGCGTAAGGCTTGACGCCCATGTCGACCATGCGCGTGAGCGTTTTGGGTGCGTCGTTGGTGTGCAGCGTGGACATCACAAGGTGACCGGTTTGGGCGGCCTTGATCGCAATCTCAGCCGTTTCAAGATCGCGAATCTCACCCACCATGATGACGTCCGGATCCTGACGCAAAAAGGCTTTCAGTGCCGAGGCAAACGTTAAGCCGACCTTCGGATTCACGTTTACCTGGTTGATGCCGGGCAGGTTAATTTCGGCCGGGTCTTCCGCGGTCGAAATGTTGCGATCTTCGGTGTTCAGAATATTCAGGCCGGTGTACAGCGACACCGTCTTACCACTACCGGTTGGGCCGGTAACGAGGATCATGCCGTAGGGCTTGTGCAGATCCTTCATGTAGAGCTCTTTTTGGAAGCTCTCATAACCCAGTGCGTCAATGCCGAGCTTCGCGCTGCTTGGATCGAGAATACGCAGTACGATTTTCTCGCCAAACAACGTGGGGCAGGTGTTCACACGAAAATCGATGGCGCGGTTTTTGGATAAGCGCATTTTCATGCGGCCATCCTGCGGCACGCGACGCTCGGCGATGTCGAGTCGTGACATCACTTTCAAGCGTGCGGCAATTTTTCCAGCCAATGCGACCGGCGGTGCGGCGACTTCTTTGAGCATGCCGTCCTGACGCACGCGAATGCGAAACTGTTTTTCATACGGCTCGAAGTGAACATCCGACGCGCCTTTTTTGATCGCGTCGACCAGCACTTTGTTGACGAAGCGCACCACCGGTGCATCTTCGACATCGTCGCGCGTGATGTCGTCATCGTTTCTTTCGTCGCCGCCGGATACCTCGAGGTTCTCGAGATCAAAGCCGCCGTCGTCATTGAAAGAATCGAGTGACGAACTGTCGAGCGCTTCGAGTGCACGTTGTACGTGTTCTTCGAGTTTGTTGACCTCGACCACAACCGCGTCAATGGACAGACCGGTTTGAAATTTGATTTCGTCAATCGCCTGCATGTCGGTGGGATCGGCCACCGCCAGGAACAGGCGTTTGCCGCGCTTGAGCAGCGGCAGAATGCGATGGTTTTGCAGGAGCTCTTGATTGACGATGCGCACGACGTCGGTGTCGATGGCAACGGCGTCGATGTCGAGCAGCGGGACACCAAATTCATTGGCGGCCGCGACGGCTACGTCGCGCGGATCGGCCAATTCATTTTGGACCAGATACGCAACCAGAGGTGTCTTGCTTTCTTTTGCTGCCGCTTTGGCATCCGCTGCAGCCTGCTCGTCCAGAATACCGTCCTGGACCAGCCGCCGCGGAAGCCCGCTCAGCGTTGTTTTCATGCTTGTTGCCGCCATAGGCTCCGATTCTAACTTTCTTTTACGTATGTCAAACGAGACCTGCGACACAAAACAGACCGCAGATCAACGCGCTGGCCGCATTCTCGTACCCGCTTAAGGTTGAGCGATTTCAGACAGCTGTGCAGATTATGACAACAATACTATCAGTTCTCACGGCGCGAACTAGCGTGCTGATCACATTATTAACGATTGCGGGGTGATGGATGCGCGTGTGCGGCCGTTGAGCCGCACCGGCAATCTTCTAAGCAGCGCTGTGCCTGATGGGGAAATTACTGGCAGGTGCGAGGCAGGAACTCGTCCGGAAACGATCCGCCCTCACAGCTCCAGCGCAATCCCGATGGGCCGCTGCCGGCCGCCACGCGATTGCCGATCATCAGGATGGTACCAACGGCATCCGCGGCGCCAAGATTGCCCAATGAGTAGGTGAGTGTAATCGTGCCGGTGCCAGCCACGTAGGCTGCCGTCGTATCACCGGTAAAAAATTCGCTACGGCTTGACGCGGTCACCATGCCGATCTCGCTGAGGTCAGCAGGAATAGCGCCGTTAATCTGGAAGAATTCGCCAATGCGTTTTTGGTCGTCAGCACCAATGGAGATAAATTCGGCGAGCTGGGCGCGGACGATATAGCGGCTGTAGGCGGGTATCGCGATGCTGGCGAGGATGCCGATGATGGCCACAACGATCATCAGTTCGATCAGAGTGAAGCCTTTTTGTGCGTTCTTCTGCATGTTTTGCGCCGACCGTACTTGGGGTTGCGTAAAGTGCCTGATGCTTTGCCAGGCCCGGATTATGTTTACTGTGTCGCTCTTCTAAAAACGGCCCCTTTCCGTGAGGAAAGGAGCCGTTGTCTTGTGGGTGAGCGCCCGAAGGCAAGCTCGCCCTGTCTTGCAACCTCGCCACTCAGGCGGCGAGGCCGTCAAGCACTATTAGGTACCGGTGCAGGCCTTCGGCAGAAACTTCTGCGCAATCGAAGACGTGCAGGTGAACTGGAACGTACCCGTGTTGCCGGCCAGTGCAGGCGGCGTGAAGGTAATGGTTCCAGCGGCAATGTCAGCACCAACAACGCCGGCAGCGCCGAGTGTGACAATGATCACGCCGGTGTCAGCCGTGACGGAGAAGCTGCCGTACTGGCCAGGCACCGCGGCGCCAAGGTCCAGAGCGGTCAGATCAGCAGCAGCTGGGTACGAGCCGTTGGTCTGCGCGAATTCAGCCAGGGCCGTTTTGGCACCTGAAACCATCGCGAAGCCTTCACCGACCTGCGCACGCTGCGTGTAGTCTTGGTAAGCCGGAATAGCGATGGCGGCCAGAATGCCGATAATTGCTACAACGATCATCAATTCGATAAGGGTGAAACCCTGTTGCACTTTTTTCATGTTCAAGAACTCCTAGGAAGAGATTGGTCAAATCTTGCCGCGAGAATCGCCGGCTCCCAGTACAATGCAATCAGTGTGCCAAAAATCTGACGCGTTCATACTACGCTGTTTTTATGGGATTTATTGGAGGCTAGTGTGAACTGCGTCACACTTTCGAAATGTGTGTTAGCCCGTTGTCGTCGACAGTGAGTGTCCACATGTGACAAAAATGGTCACTTTTTGACGGCTCAGGCGTCGATGTCGAGCTTTTTGATGCGATAGCGCAGTTGGCGGAAGCTTAAGCCCAGCAGTTTTGCAGCCGCCGTCTTGTTGTAACGGGTTTTCTCCAGCGCCGCGATGATCGCGTCGCGTTGCACATCCCCCAGCTGATCTTCCAGGTTGGCCGCCGCGCTGTCAGATGTGGGCGTGGCGGTGTCGCGCAACTGCAGGTCGTGCTCATCGATGGTGCTGTCGCTGCACAGCGTCGCGGCCCGTTCCAGCACGTTTTCCAGTTCGCGAACGTTGCCGGGAAAGCTGTAGTGGCCAAGGCGAGCGCGTGCCGCGGGCGACAAGCTCAAATTTTCATCATTCATCGCGCGGGCGTGGGCGCGCAGGAAAAAGTCGGCCAACAGCAGTTTGTCGTCGCCGCGATCGCGCAACGGTGGCACGCGCAGCTCGATCACATTAATACGATAGAACAAATCTTCGCGAAACGAGTTGTTCTCCACCATGGCGGCCAGGCTGCGGTGTGTGGCGCTTAAAATACGCACGTCCACCTCCACTTCGTCGGACTCGCCGACCGGTCGCACGGCTTTTTCCTGTATGGCGCGCAGTAGCTTTACCTGCATATGCAGCGGCAAATCGGCCACCTCGTCTAAAAACAACGTGCCGCCTTCGGCGCTGCGAAACAGTCCGGTTTTGTGATCGGTGGCGCCGGTAAAGCTGCCTTTGCGGTGTCCAAAAAACTCACTTTCCATGAGCTCTGCCGGAATCGCACCGCAGTTCACCGGGATAAACGGCTGCTCCGCACGTGGGCCGCTCTCATGAATCATGCGCGCCACCAGCTCTTTACCGGTGCCTGATTCACCGCAGATATGCACCGGTGCTTGCGAGCGAGCCACTTTGGCAATCATGCCGCGCACGCGCTGCATGGGCTCGGAACGCCCGAGCATGCTGGTCATAGCCTCGTCAGTGTCTTGCGGCGGTTCGGGCGGCTTTTCTTCATGCAGACGCATGACGCTGGACACCAGCTTGCGCAGCGCGCCCAGATCCACCGGTTTGGAGACAAAATCGAACGCACCGAGTTTGAGCGCACGCACGGCCGTTTGCACATTGCCGTGGGCGGTGATCATGGCCACCGGTACATCCGCGGCGTGTTCGCCCATCCATTCGATCAGCTCGAGGCCATCGCCGTCGGGCAGCCTCATGTCGGTCAAACACAGATCAAAATGGTTGCCGCTCAAAATTTCGCGGGCGTCGGACAGCGTGCCGGCCGCACGCGTGTCGATGCCCATGCGCTGCAGCGTGATGCCGATCAGCTCACACAGATCCGGTTCGTCATCCACAATCAGGGCACAGGGCTGCGTCATTTAATAAGTCCAGCGGTCGGGGTCAGCAAAGATAATTCTAAAACAACTACCGCCACCGTCGCGCGGTTCGTACACAAGCGTCGCCCGATTCACCTCGCACAGCTCGCGGGCTAGAAACAGTCCGAGGCCGGTGCCGTCTTTGGCGCGCGTGAAAAACGGCTCGAACACATTTTGACGAAAGCGCTCATCAATACCCGGGCCACGGTCCAGCACCTCAACGAACGGACGCTGACTGCTGGCCAGGCGGCCGGCCACCATTTCAAGGCCGGCGGCGGCCGCGTCATCGGTCAGGGCGTAGCGCACGGCATTGCTGCACAAATTCCACATCACCTGATGTAAATGCGTGGGGTCCATCCGCACCGACAGGTCCGTTGGCGCAACGGTGAGGTCGAACGTCGGTACTGCCGCATCGCGACTGGCTGCGAACTCCACGGCAAACTGCTCCAGCCAGCGGTTTAGATCAAGCAGTTCAGGCTCGGCGTGGTCGCGTCGCGACAGCTGCAGCACGTTTTTCACAATATTGTTCACGCGTCCGCAGTGGTCATGAATAATCTGCGTGAGGCGCTGTTCCTGCTCACCGAGCCGCTCGGATTCGCCCAAAAGCTGGCCGGCGTGGCTTATGGCGCCCACTGGGTTGCGAATCTCGTGCGCGATACTGGCGCTCAAGCGTCCGAGGGCGGCGAGCTTGGACTGCTGTACGCGCTCGGCCAGAGCCGTCGCATCTTCCAAAAATATAAGTGCTGCGGCCTGCTCACCGGTGCCAATGGGGGCGATATGGGGTGTGAGTGAGGTCGTGCCATCGGCGGACATGAAGTTATCCGGGGTGGCATTGACCGGCTGGCCCTGACGCCGCCACGCCAGCGCACGTTCGGCTAGCGGCGTGTAGATGTCTTGTATTGGTCGACCGACGATCTCCACGTCGTGCCCCAAATGGCGCGCGGCCGTGCCGTTAATCAAGCGCACCGTGTCGTCGGAATCGAGCACCAGAATGCTCTCGCGCAGGTGCTGGATAATATAGTTGTTGAGTTCGGCCAGGTTGGCCAGATCCACGCCGCGCTGGCGTGCCAGCGCCTCACTTTCGCGCAGACGTTGTGACACCGGCTGGGCCACAATCGACAGTAGCAGCGTGACGGCACCCACGAGTCCGGCGCGCACAAAGTCTTCGGCCTGCGTGAGGCCCTCGGAAAAGCTCGCGACCTGCTCGGTCAAAATCGCCAGCGCGGCGAGCGCGGCGTAGAGCAGGGCGGTGCGTCGCGGCAAAATCAGGCTGCTGGCGCCGACCGACACGATAATAAGGTTGCCAAGACCGCTGGGTGCACCGCCGCTGGCATGCAGCAACAGCGGCACGGCAAACACGTCGGCCAAAAGTGCCGCCCTGATTTGGAGCACCTGAATGGGCGTTCGACGCCAGGCGGCGACCAGACCGATCAATCCCAATGCGCAGTAGGCCAGCGCCACAATCTGAAACAGCTGCTCCACGTGAGCGCCCACGGCGCGCGGCGTCTGCAGTGCCGCGAAGGCGACCAGTAGCCCAGCGCCGACAAACAAGCGATAGCCGCTGAGCAGGGAGGCAATGCGCCAACCAAGCTCAACACTGGCGCTCCCGGAGGGATCGGCCGTCGTCGATTGGCTGGTGGCGGTCGTGCTGGGTTTGGCGCTGATGGGCGTGCAGTCTTAACTAATGTGTGGTGCACATTATTAATGCAGCGCGCCCTCAATGCGAGTGCAGTGATCCAAAACGTGGCCTGAGGCTTTGCCAATGCCGGGGCTTTGCTCCACAATACGCCACCAGTTCCAGCCCCCCAAAACGGTGTTCATAGATGAATCTCCACGAATATCAGTCCAAAGTAATCTTTGCGGACTACGGCATTCCCGTCCCGCAAGGCCATGTTGCCTCCACTCCGGACGAAGCGGTAGACGCCGCGAAGAAATTAGGCGGCGACCTGTGGGTCGTCAAAGCGCAGGTCCACGCCGGTGGCCGCGGTAAAGCCGGCGGCGTTACGCTGGCGCGTACGTTTGATGAGGTCAGCGCGGCGGCGGCCAAGATGCTCGGTGAGCGTTTGGTCACCCATCAAACCGATGCGGCCGGTTTGCCCATCAACACGGTGTACGTCGAGTCGGGCTCGGACATCGATCGCGAACTGTATCTGTCTATGGTGATCGATCGTGAGACGCGCAAAGTCGCGATCATGGCCTCGGCGGCCGGTGGCATGGACATCGAAGAGGTGGCTGCCAAGACGCCTGAGAAAATTGTGACGGTGGCCATTCATCCGGCCACGGGTCTGCTGCCGTTTCAGGCGCGCCGACTGGCTTACGGTCTTGGATTAAACAAGGCGCAGGTGAAGCAGTTTTCAAAAATTGTGAATGCGCTGTACAAGCTGTTTGTGGAAAAAGACGCCAGTCTGGTCGAGGTGAATCCTCTGATTACCACGAAAGCTGGCGACGTCATGGCGCTGGACGCCAAGATCAACATCGAAGACAACGCGCTGTTTCGCCAGAAAGATCTGGTCGGGCTGCGAGATGTGTCGCAGGAAGATGAAAAAGAAGCGCAGGCCCACGAGCACG
This sequence comes from Gammaproteobacteria bacterium, assembly GCA_045106455.1. GTDB lineage: Bacteria > Pseudomonadota > Gammaproteobacteria > Steroidobacterales > JBCCMA01 > JBCCMA01. The sequence continues at coordinate 51,925 of JBGCEL010000010.1, read as the reverse complement.
AGCTCAACTACGTTTCGCTGGATGGCGACATTGCCTGCATGGTCAATGGTGCGGGCCTTGCGATGGCGACGATGGATCTTATTAAGCTGCACGGCGGCGAGCCGGCCAACTTCCTCGATGTGGGCGGTGGTGCGACGGCGGCACGCGTGAGTGAAGCGTTCAAAATCATTCTTTCCAACGAAAGCGTGCGCGGTATCCTGATTAATATCTTCGGCGGCATCGTGCGCTGTGATCTGATTGCGCAAGGCGTGATCGACGCGGTCAAAGAAGTGGGCGTGTCGATTCCGGTGGTGGTGCGACTTGAAGGCACCAACGTCGAAAAAGGCCGAGCACTGCTGGCGGACAGCGGGTTCGATATCGTGGCGGCGGAAGATCTTACCGACGCGGCCAAAAAAGTCATTGCTGCGGTTTCCTGAGCGGAGTTGTTATGAGCGTTCTAGTCAATAAAGACAGCAAAATTATCTGCCAGGGTTTCACCGGCAATCAGGGTACGTTCCATTCGCGCCAGTGCATCGACTACGGCACACGTGTCGTTGGCGGTGTGACGCCAGGTCGCGGTGGCGAGACCCATCTTGAAAAACCTGTGTTCAACACGGTGCACGAAGCCGTGAGCGAAACCGGCGCCGACGTCAGCATGATTTATGTGCCGGCGGCGTTTGCGGCCGACGCGATTCTTGAGGCGGCCGATGGCGGCATCAAGCTTATCGTGTGCATCACCGAGGGCATCCCCGGCATCGACATGGTGAAAGTGCGCGCCGTACTGGACGACATGGATTGCCGCCTGATCGGACCCAACTGCCCGGGCATCATCACGCCGGGCGAATGCAAGATCGGCATTATGCCGGGCTTCATTCACAAGCCAGGTCGCATTGGCGTGGTGTCGCGTTCGGGTACGCTGACCTATGAAGCGGTGTATCAAACCACGACCAATGGTCTGGGGCAGTCCACCTGCATCGGCATCGGCGGTGATCCGGTGCGCGGCATGAACTTCATCGATTGCCTCGAGCTATTCGAAGCGGATGATCAAACCGACGGTGTGATCATGGTGGGCGAAATTGGCGGCAGCGATGAAGAAGCCGCGGCCGAGTACATTCGCAACAACATGAGCAAGCCGGTTGTGGCGTACATTGCGGGTGTCACCGCACCGCCGGGCAAACGTATGGGCCACGCTGGTGCGATTATCTCCGGTGGTAAAGGTACCGCGGCAGAGAAGTTCAAAGCACTGGACGCGGCAGGCGTGACCACCGTGCGTTCGCCGGCCGAACTCGGCAGCGCGATGAAACAGCGTCTGGGTTCCTGACCGCAAGGTCAACGCTTCACTGTGAGTCGACCGCTGCGGATTGCGCTGGCGCAAATTAATACGCTGGTCGGTGACGTGCCGGGCAATGCCCAACTCGTCATCGACACAGCGCGTCGCCTCAAAGAACAGGACGCCGCCGACGTGGTGGTGTTTCCCGAGCTCACGCTCACGGGTTATCCGCCCGAAGATTTACTGTTTCACTCCGGCTTGCGCTGGCGTGTCGAAAAAGCCGTGAAGGCCGTTTGCGCGGCCAGCGACGGCATTGGCATCGTGGTGGGCTATCCGTATTACACCGGTGAGCGCGACATCTATAACGCCGCTAGCCTGTTTCTAAACGGCGGCACCGAGGCCACCTACTTCAAGCAAAAGCTGCCCAACTACGCGGTGTTTGATGAGAAGCGGTACTTCCTCGAAGGCCAAGAATCATCGCTCGTGACGCTCGGCGATTTCCGCGTTGCCATCACCATTTGTGAAGATATCTGGCTGCCCGAACCGGCCGCCGACGCGGCAAAACTTGGCGCGGATCTCATTCTCAATCTAAACGCTTCGCCGTTTTCCACCAGCAAAGCAGAGATGCGCGCCGACGTACTGCGTCAACGTGGTCAGGAAAGCGGTGTGCCGGTGGTGTACGTCAATGCCATTGGCGGTCAGGACGAACTGGTCTTTGACGGCGGCTCCATGGTCACCGATGCCAGTGGTGAGGTGGTGGTGCGGGCCGAGCCGTTTGAAGAACAAACGCTGGTCGCAACGTTCAACAAAACCGCCGATGGGGTAGCCATCGAGGGCGCACTTGCCAGCTATCCGGAGGGCATGGAGCGTATTTATCGCGCCATCGTTTTAGGCGTGCGCGACTATGTGAACAAGCACAAATTTCCGGGCATCGTTTTGGGCTTGTCCGGTGGTATCGATTCGGCGCTCACGCTTGCCATTGCGGTTGATGCACTCGGCGCGGACCGGGTGCAGGCCGTGATGATGCCCTCGCGTTACACAGCCGACATGAGCAAAACCGACGCGGCGCTCCAGTGCGAGATGCTGGGCGTGGATTATGAGGTGATTCCCATCGAGCCGATGTTCACCGTCACGCTGGATGCGCTCAGTGAGCTGTTTGCGGGTCTGCCTGAAGACACCACCGAAGAGAATATTCAGTCACGCTGTCGCTGCATTATCTTGATGGCGATTTCGAACAAGACCGGACGCATGGTGCTGACCACCGGTAACAAGAGCGAGATGGCCGTGGGTTACGCCACGCTGTACGGGGATATGGCCGGCGGTTTTGCGCCGATCAAAGACTGCAGTAAAACGCGTGTGTTTGCGTTGGCCAACTACCGCAATACGGTGTCGCCCGCGATTCCCGAGCGTGTGATTACGCGTCCACCATCGGCCGAGCTGCGCGCTGATCAAAAAGACAGCGACTCGCTACCTGAATACGACGTGCTGGATCCGATTCTGCAGCTGTTTATTGAGCACGATTGCTCAGTGGAACAAATCACCGAGCACGGTTTTGATCACGACACGGTGGTGCGGGTGCTCAACATGATTAAACGCAATGAGTACAAGCGACGCCAGGCGCCGCCCGGTGTGCGGATTTCCAAGCGGGCCTTCGGACGCGACTGGCGCTATCCGATTACCTCGGGCTACTAGTTAGCGCTTGTTTTCCGACAGTACGCGTTCGGCGTCGGACGCCAGATCGTCCAGGTCCAGCTTGCGGTAGGCCGCAATCATAATTTCCAATGCGTCGTTGACCGCTTCGGTGCCCTGATATTCCGTGACCACGCGCTTCGCGCGATTGGCCGCCGCGATATAGGCGCGTCGTTCCATGTAGTAGTCCGCCACGTTCACCTCGAAGCTCGCCATGGCGTTGCGCAAGAAGACCATGCGCTGACGTGCGTCCGGTGCCCATTCGCTATCTTCGAAGCGATTTAAAAACACCGCGAAATTGTCGAACGAACGGCGGGCGTCGGACTGCGGGCGGCCGTACGGGTCTACGCGAAATGTCCGCTCGATCGGACCGAGACCCGATGGGTAGTAGGCCAGGCCGCGCATGTAATAGGCGTAGTCGACGCGCGGATGGCGCGGGTTCTCACGGATAAACTTGTCGGCGGCTTCCAGCGAGGCCTCGGGCTGGCGATCGCGCTTGTAGGCGTACATCAGGCCGAGCTGACCTTCGCGATTTTCTTCGCTGAACGGGTGGCGAATTTCCAGCGCATTGAACACCTCGACCGCGGTTGAGTACGCACCGAGATCCATTTGGCGCTTCGCCTCAGCGAGCAAACCGACCGCAGATCCGCGGCGCAGCTGCTGCTCGCGTGCCGTCTCGCGGCCGCCACAGCCGGCAAGGAGGCTGATTACCAGCGCAACCAGCAGGGCGCTCGTGCGCAAACGGGACGTGAAAACCAGCATATAAAAGACTCCACCGATCAAATCGAGGTCGAAGTGTGCCCGAGACCGGCACGAAATTCACCTGCACATTGCCGTACACTCCGCTCCCATGAGCCATGACGACAGCGAAGACCACGACGGCGAGCCATTGGAGGCGACCGTCCCGGAAAATGGGGCAGGTCTTCGTCTTGACCAGACTTTGGCGCGGATGTTCCCGGAGTTTTCCCGTGCGCGCCTGCAAAGCTGGATTAAAGCCGGTCGCGTGAGCGTCGACGGCGAGCTCCGGCGGCCCCGTGACACCGTTTATGGCGGTGAGGCGATCGTGATCGATATGGTCGAGGAAAACGTGGCCGCACTGGCGCCCGAGGCCATGATTCTTGACATTGTTCACCGCGATGACGATGTGCTGGTGGTCAATAAGCCGCCCGGCCTGGTGGTGCATCCTGGCGCAGGCAACCCCAATGGCACGTTGGTCAACGGACTGCTGCATCTGGATGCGTCGCTGGCGGCGCTGCCGCGGGCGGGGCTCGTACATCGGCTGGATAAAGACACCAGCGGCGTGCTGATCGTGGCGCGCACGCAGAGCGCCTTCAAGGCGCTCACCGAGGCCATGGCGCGACGCGAGATTCATCGTGAATACGTGGCGCTGTGCGTCGGCGCGCTGTCCGGTGGCGGCACCATCGACGAGCCGATCGGCCGGCATCCCGTGGATCGCAAGAAAATGGCGGTGAGCGATCGCGGCCGGCCCGCACGCACCCACTATCGGATCGAAAAACGCTATCGCGGCTATACGCTGGTGGCCGTGACGCTGGAAACCGGGCGCACACATCAAATTCGGGTGCACTTTGCGCATCAGCGTTGGCCGCTGGTCGGTGATCGAACTTACGGTCGCAGTGCTCTGCCGCGCGGTCCCAGCGAGCATCTGCACGACGCGTTGATTGGTTTTGCGCGTCAGGCCCTGCACGCACGGCGTCTAAGCTTCGCCCATCCCGTGAGCGGCGAGACGCTGGATGTGACCTGCGACATGCCGGAGGATTTCGCGCAGCTGCTGGCGGCCATGGACGCCGATCCGTCGCAGAGCGAATAGCCCGTGCGCGAGCGTTCATCTCCGGCCTCGTCTCTGGCCTTTGTGCGCCCTGCGGCCGCGCTCGCGGGCAACGTTCATGTCGCCAGCACAACGCGGATCGCGGGGATAAGCGACGCGCCTTACGACAGCCTCAATCTGGGCGATCACGTGCAGGATGCGCCGGATCATGTCGATGCCAATCGGGCGCGTCTGCGTACGGCGCTCGCGCTGCCCGCCGAGCCGTGTTGGCTGGAGCAGGTGCACGGTACTGACGTGGCGGCAGGCGCCGTGCTCGGCCAGCGCCCCGTCGCGGATGCCGCCGTCACGGATCAGTCCGACGTGGTGCTGGCGATTCTGACCGCTGATTGTTTGCCCGTTGTGCTTGCCAGCGATGATGGTCAGGTACTTGGCGCTGCGCACGCAGGCTGGCGTTCTTTGGTCGGCGGCGTGCTCGAAAATACCGTCGCGGCCATGGCGCGGCCGGCTGAGAAGATTCGTGCGTGGCTTGGGCCGGCCATCGGCCCTGCGGCCTTCGAAGTGGGTCAAGATGTGTTCGACGCATTTACGGCACACGACGCGGCTGCCCAGGAGCACTTCGTGCCGACGCGCCCGGGCCACTGGCACGCGGACCTGCCGGGGCTGGCCAGGCGCCGTCTGGCGCGCTGCGGCGTGGGGCAGATTGGCGGCGGGCGCTGGTGCACGTTGACCGATGCGCAGCGCTTTTTTTCGTATCGTCGCGACGGCCAGTGCGGGCGCATGGCGACCTTGATTTGGCGTACGCCGGCGCCATAGACAGCCATAGGCGCCACGCAGCGATCACGCTATGATGGCCGCCGTTTTATTCGACGCAGTGTTCATGACCCCAACTCTTCTGTGGATTATCGGCTTTACTTTGCTCGGCGGCGTTTTGTCGGCGCTGGCGGCGTCTGCGTTTTTGTTGGCGAGTGCAGCCACGCGCCGGCGGCTGGTACCGCATCTGGTGAGTTTCGCGACGGGGGCGCTGCTGGGCGCGGCATTGCTGGGGCTGTTGCCCCACGCCATCGATGGCGCCGGCCCGGATCACGTGCACACGGTTGGGCTGGCCGTGCTGGTTGGGATTCTGATTTTCTTTGTGCTCGAAAAACTCGTGCTGTGGCGTCACTGCCATCATGACGAGTGCGAAGCCCACGCACCCACCGATGAGCATCGCGATGCGGCGTCGGCCACCATGGTGCTCATTGGGGATGGCTTGCACAATCTGCTGGACGGCGTCCTGATCGGGGCGGCGTTCCTGACCGATATTCAACTAGGTATTGTCACCAGCTTCGCGGTCATTGCACATGAGATTCCGCAGGAAGTGGGCGAGGTGGCGGTGCTGTTGCAGGGTGGTATGTCGCGTGCCAAAGCGCTGACCTACAATTTGCTGATTAGCATGACGACGGTGATCGGTGGCGTTGCCGCCTACTATGGTCTGGCTGACGCTCCGACGGCGCTACCCTATGTGCTGGCCGTGGCGGCATCGAGCTTCTTGTACGTGGCGGTGGCTGATTTAATTCCGGGGCTGCATCGCAAAGTGGATGCACGCACGAGCGTCTTGCAGGTGGCGTTGATCGCGGCCGGTATCGCGGTGATTTACTTTAGCCATTCGGCGGTTCACTAGTCCGCTGCATTTGGACCGGCCAGCGCACTTAGGGTCGCTCCATTGGGACCGGCCAGCGCGCTTGGGGGGACATATCTCCAGACACGCTCGGGGACTCGCTACAGTCTGGAGAGGTATCCCCCCAACCGCGCTGGCCTGCATTTCGCTCTCGTTTGGGGTGGGGCATGGAGATCCTCGTGGTTACGGGGGTATGTCGATTACCTTGAAACCAGCGCTCCAAATCCCCATTTAGTGGGCAACTTTCAGATAAGGCAGATACCACCATGCGCATGGATAAACTGACCAGCAAATTTCAGATGGCTCTGGCCGACGCCCAGTCGATGGCGTTGGGTCGGGATCATCAGTTTATTGAGCCCATTCATTTGATGACGGCGCTGCTCGATCAGCAGGGCGGCAGCGTGCGCCCGGTGCTGGGTAAGGCCGGCGGCAACATTAATTTGTTGCGCTCGCAGTTGGGCGAGGCGCTGGATCGTCAGGCCAAGGTCAGCGGTACGGGCGGTGATGTGCAGGTCTCAAAAGATTTGGCCAAGCTGCTCAATGTCACGGACAAGCTCGCGCAGAAACGCAACGATCAGTATGTGTCGAGCGAGCTGTTTGCCTTGGCGGCCGTCGACGATGACGGGCCACTCGGCAGCGCGATGGCGCAGGCCGGCATTGTTAAAGACGCGCTCGAAAAAGCGATCGACGACATGCGCGGCGGCGAGCAGGTAAACGACCCGTCGGCCGAAGACACGCGCGGCGCGTTGGAAAAATACACGATGGATCTGACCGAGCGTGCCGAGCAGGGCAAGCTCGATCCGGTGATTGGGCGTGATGCCGAAATCCGCCGGACGGTGGAGGTGCTGCAGCGCCGGCGTAAAAACAACCCCGTTTTGATCGGCGAGCCGGGCGTGGGTAAGACCGCGATTATTGAAGGTTTGGCGCTGCGCATTGCCAACGGCGAAGTGCCCGAGGGCATTAAGGGCAAACGCATTCTCGCGCTGGATTTGGCCGCGCTGGTCGCGGGCACGAAATTTCGCGGTGAGTTTGAAGAGCGCCTCAAAGCGCTTTTGAACGAGCTGGCGAAACAAGAAGGCGACGTGATCCTGTTTATCGACGAGCTGCACACCATGGTGGGCGCGGGTGCGGCCGAGGGTTCGATGGACGCGGGCAACATGCTCAAGCCGTCGCTGGCGCGTGGTGAGCTGCACTGTGTGGGTGCGACCACGCTTGATGAATATCGTCAGTACATCGAAAAAGACGCGGCCCTTGCGCGGCGTTTTCTTACCGTTTTTGTCGACGAGCCATCGGTGGACGATACGGTCGCCATTTTGCGCGGCCTCAAAGAACGTTACGAAGTGCATCACGGTGTGGAAATCACGGACCCGGCGATTATCGCGGCGGCCACGCTGTCGCATCGCTACATCGCCGATCGTCAGTTGCCGGACAAGGCCATCGATCTGATCGACGAGTCGGCGTCGCGCATTCGCATGGAAATTGATTCAAAGCCTGAGGCGCTGGATCGATTGGAGCGCGATCTGATCACACTGAAAATTGAGCACGAGGCACTAAAAAAAGAAGACGACGAGGCGTCGCTCAAGCGTCTGGAGGCGTTGCTCACCGAGATTGCAGAAGCCGAGCGCAAATACAACGAACTGGAAAGCATCTGGAACGCCGAAAAAGCGTTGGTGGAAGACGCCAGCCAGATTAAGGAAAAACTCGAACGGGCCCGCGTGGAGCTGGAGACGGCAACGCGCGCTGGCGACTTGCAGCGTATGTCCGAGTTGCAGTACGGGCGCATTCCGGAGTTGGAGAAGAGTTTGGCCGCGGCGAGCGAAGCGGACATCAGCAAGCTTACGTTGCTGCGTAATCGGGTTACCGATGCCGAGGTCGCCGAAGTGGTGGCGCGCTGGACCGGTATTCCGGTCGCCAAAATGATGGAAGGCGAACGCGAGAAACTGCTGCGCATGGAAGAAGCGCTGCACAAACGGGTGATCGGTCAGGAAGAAGCTGTGACGGCGGTGTCCAATGCCGTGCGCCGTGCGCGTGCGGGTTTGTCTGATCCGAAACGCCCCAGTGGTTCGTTTCTGTTTCTCGGCCCCACAGGTGTGGGTAAGACGGAGCTGACCAAAGCGCTGGCCGGGTTCTTGTTTGATGACCCGGATTCGTTGGTGCGGATCGATATGTCCGAATTTATGGAAAAGCACAGCGTGGCGCGTCTGATCGGTGCGCCCCCAGGCTATGTGGGTTACGAAGAGGGCGGTTACCTCACCGAAGCTGTGCGTCGTCGGCCCTACAGCGTGATCCTGCTCGACGAGGTGGAGAAGGCGCATGCGGATGTCTTCAACATTCTTCTGCAGGTGCTCGACGATGGTCGTCTCACCGATGGTCAGGGTCGCACGGTGGATTTTCGCAACACCGTGATCGTGATGACCTCGAACTTAGGCTCGCACGTCATCCAGGACATGGCGGACGACAACGACTATGCGGCCATGAAAGAGGCCGTCATGGAGATTGTGGGTACGCATTTTCGGCCGGAATTCATTAATCGCGTGGACGACTCGGTGGTGTTCCATCCGCTCAATCGCGACCAGATCCGGCAGATCGTGGACATTCAGTTTGCTCAGCTCGCTGCCCGACTGGCGGCGCGAGACATCATAATCTCGCTCTCCGACGAGGCGCGCGATCGCATTGCAGACGCGGGCTACGATCCGGTGTACGGTGCGCGTCCACTGAAGCGCGCTATCCAGCAGGAGCTGGAGAATCCGCTGGCCAGACAAGTGCTCGACGGTAGCGTAGCGCCGGGCGATCACGTGACGGTCACGAGCCACGATTTGGGGCTTGAGTTTGAAACCTCGCCATAGCTAATGTGCGGCTCTGGTGATAGCGTAAGCGTGTAACCGCGGTGCCCCGTCTGTCGGGGCACTGCGTCGTTTTGGAGAATTAAAAGTCGTGCCTATTTACGAATACCGCTGTGAGCAGTGCGAACACCAGTTCGACGCTTTGCAAAAGGTCAGCGCCGATCCGCTGACCGACTGTCCCGAGTGCGCCAAGCCCGCGCTCAAAAAATTAGTGTCGGCCCCCAGCTTCCGTCTTAAAGGCGGTGGTTGGTACGAAACCGACTTCAAAAAAGGCAACAAACGCAATCTGGCCGACGACGGCAAATCGTCCGGCGGGAGCGCTGAGGGCAGTGCCAAGAAAGACGCCGCACCGAAAAAAGACGCCAAGAAATCCTCCGGTGACGGAGGCAAAGCCGCCTGATGAAATGGTTGCGGCGCTATCTGGTCAGCGGACTGCTCATCTGGGTGCCTTTGGCGGTCACCATTTTCGTGGTCCGATTGCTGGTCGATCTGATGGACAAAACGCTGGTGCTCATTCCACCGTCGTTTCGTCCGGAGAATCTGCTCGGCTTCAACATCCCCGGCATCGGAGTGCTGCTGACCTTTTTCCTGCTGCTGATCTCCGGCGTACTGGTGGCCAACTTTTTCGGTCGCGAGATTCTGCGCGGCTGGGAGCGGCTGCTGTCGCGTATTCCTCTCATTCGCACGGTGTATTCGGCGGTGAAACAGGTGGCCGAGACGGTGCTGTCCGACAGCGGTCAGGGCTTCAAAAAGGTCATGCTGGCAGAATACCCGCGCAAGGGCGTCTACAGCCTGTGCTTTCAAACCGCGCGCGACCTGGGTGAGATCTCGGAGCGCGTGGACCACGATCTGACCTGCGTGTTCGTACCCACCACCCCAAACCCGACCTCTGGCTTCATTATTATGGTCCCTACCGACGAGCTCATCGAGCTTGAGATGGAGGTAGACGCTGCGCTGAAGATGATTGTGTCACTGGGCGTGGTCGTGCCGCCGTGGGGCAAGGACGAGCTGCCGTCCGAAGTGGTTGCCAACGTCAAGGGCAATCCGTAACATTTCGCCCCCCGCGAGGCGGACCTTCCGCATCGCATCATTTTTCAGTACAGAGGCATTCCCATGGCCATGCGCACCCATTATTGCGGGCAGGTGACCCAGGCACTTATCGGCGAGACCATCGAGGTCACCGGTTGGGTGCATCGACGTCGCGATCACGGCGGCGTGATCTTCATCGATCTGCGCGATACCTACGGTTTGCTACAGGTGGTGTTCGACCCGGACACGCCGGACGTGTTTGCCACGGCTGAGTCGCTGCGCAGCGAATACGTGCTGCGAGTGAAGGGCCGTGTCCGTCAGCGCCCGGATGGTCAGGTGAATGCGAACATGCCCACCGGCGAAGTGGAAGTGCTCGGTCTTGAGCTTGAGATTCTAAACGCGGCGCAGACGCCGCCGTTCCATCACGATGACGATGTGAGCGAAGAAGTGCGTTTGCGCTACCGCTATATCGATCTGCGTCGTGAGTCGATGCAAAACAATTTGCGTCTGCGTTCGCGGGTGACATCAGCTTTGCGTCGCACGCTCGACGAGCAGGGTTTCCTGGATGTGGAAACGCCGATCCTGACGCGTGCCACACCCGAAGGCGCGCGCGATTACCTGGTGCCCTCGCGCACTCAGCCCGGTCACTTTTTCGCACTGCCCCAGTCGCCGCAGTTGTTTAAGCAGCTGCTCATGATGTCGGGCTTCGATCGCTACTACCAAATCGTGAAGTGTTTCCGCGATGAAGATCTGCGCGCCGACCGACAGCCGGAATTCACGCAGCTGGATATCGAAACCTCGTTTATGACCGAGGACGACATCACCGAGGCGATGGAAACGATGATGCGCGAGCTGTTCAAAACGGTTCTGGACGTGGAACTCGAAGCGCCGTTCCCGCGTTTGACCTACGCCGATGCGATGCATCGCTACGGCAGTGACAAACCCGACCTGCGCATTGCGCTGGAGCTGGTCGAGGTGGCCGATCTGGTCGCCGATGTCGATTTCAAAGTGTTTGCCAATCCGGCGAATGACCCCGACGGGCGCGTAGCGGCGCTGTGTGTCCCGGGTGCGGCCAAGATGTCGCGTAAGGAACTCGACGGTCTGGCGGAATTCGTGAGCCGTTACGGCGCGCGCGGTCTGGCCTACATCAAAGTGAACGATCGCAACGGCGGGCGCGAAGGACTCCAAAGCCCGATCGTGAAAAACCTGCATGACGCTGCACTAGAGGGCATCTTGGAGCGCACCGGTGCGAACGACGGCGACGTTATTTTCTTTGGCGCCGATACGACCAATGTGGTCAACGACGCGCTGGGCGCACTGCGCGTCAAACTCGGTCACGAGCGCGGGCTCGCCGAGGGCGACTGGCGTCCGCTGTGGGTGGTCGACTTCCCGATGTTCGAGCGTGATTCGCGCAGCGGCCGCTGGGTGGCGTTGCATCACCCGTTCACGGCTCCCAAATCCGATGATGTGGAAGCACTTAAAGCCGATCCCGGCGCCACGCTGTCACGCGCCTACGACATGGTGCTCAACGGCAGCGAGATTGGTGGCGGCTCGGTGCGTATCCATCGCGAAGAAATGCAGAACGCGGTGTTCTCACTGTTGAACATCAGCGACGAGGAAGCCGAAGAGAAGTTTGGCTTCCTGCTGCAGGCGCTGCGCTACGGTTGCCCGCCGCACGGTGGTATCGCGTTTGGTGTGGATCGAGTGGTGGCGCTCATGGCCGGCGTCGACAGCATTCGCGAAGTCATTGCGTTTCCCAAAACGCAGTCGGCGCAGTGTCTTCTTACCAACGCGCCGGGTGCGGTACCCGATGAGTCACTCAGCGAGCTGTCGATTCGCGTGCGTAAAAAGCCCGCGGCCAGCAGCGACTAGTCGAGTTTTTCGCGCAGCGCGTAGATCAGCGCGTGAGCTTCGCGCGGGGTGAGTGAATCAGGGTCCGCGGCGCTCAAAATATCGAGCGCCGGGTGCGTGACCGGTTCGGGCTCGGAAAATAAAGCAAGTTCACCCTGGGCCGACGGCGCGTCGCGCTGCTGCGCCTCCAACTCTTTCAAATAACCGCGCGCTGCGCTGATCACGCTGCGCGGTACCCCCGCAATTTGCGCCACCTGCAGTCCATAGCTTTGGTTCGCCGGGCCGTCTTTCACGGCGTGCAGAAAAATGAGTTCGTCGTCGTGCTCAACGGCATCCAGATGCACGTTCACCACGTGGTCGATCTCATCGGCCAGTCGCGTGAGTTCAAAGTAGTGCGTGGCGAACAATGTAAATGCACCGTTGCGCTCGGCCAGATGGCGCGCGCAGGCCCAGGCCAGCGACAGCCCGTCAAACGTGCTCGTGCCGCGGCCAATTTCATCCATTAGTACCAGCGAGCGATCGGTGGCGTTGTGCAAAATACTCGCGGCCTCCGTCATCTCCACCATAAACGTGGAGCGTCCGCCGGCCAGATCGTCGGACGAGCCAATGCGCGTGAAGATGCGATCCACCGGGCCAATATGAGCGCTCGTAGCGGGCACGAAACTGCCGATGCGTGCCAGCACGACAATGAGCGCGCACTGACGCATGTAGGTGGATTTACCGCCCATGTTCGGGCCGGTAATCGTGAGCAGTCGCCGGGTGTCGTCGAAGTTCAGATCGTTGGCCACAAACGGTGCGTCGAGGACGGTCTCTACCACGGGATGACGACCGGCTTCGATACGAATGCCGGGCGCGTCGCTTAAGTGCGGGCGGCAATAGTCGAGGTGGCGCGCGCGTTCGGCAAAGCAGGCGAGAACGTCCACGTGGGCCAGTGCGCGGGCGCTGGATTGAAGAGGTCGCAGCTCGCCTGCGATGTCATCCAGCAGCGCGTCGTAGAGCGCCTTTTCGCGCGCCAGCGCACGCTCTTTGGCTGACAGCACTTTGTCTTCGTAGGTTTTGAGTTCGGGCGTGATGTAGCGCTCGACCGCTTTGAGCGTTTGGCGTCGTACGTACTCGGTGGGCACGCGGTCGGCGTGCGAACGTCCCATCTCAATGTAAAAACCGTGCACGCGGTTGTAGCCCACTTTGAGCGTGCTCACGCCGGTGCGTTCGCGTTCGCGCTGCTCAAGGTCGACTAAAAACTGATCGGCGTTGTCGCTTAAGTCGCGCAGCTCGTCGAGCTCACTGTCGTGACCACGCGCAATCACGCCGCCGTCGCGAATTAACAGCGGCGGGGTTTCGATGACAGCGGATGTCAGCAATGTGTGCAGCGGCGCATGCGGGCCGAGCTTTTGTGCCAGAGCGGCGAGATGTTCGTCGCCGATCTGGGTGAGCTGTTCCTGAAGTTTGGGCAGAGCGCCCAGGGTGTCGCGCAGTTGTGCCAAATCGCGTGGACGTGCGGAGCGCAGTGCTACGCGCGTCAAGATGCGTTCGAGATCGCCCTGACCTTTGAGCCGGTCGCGCAGGGCTTCATCGGCGTGCTGTTCGAGCAGAGCAGCCACCGATTGATGACGACGTGCGACGGTGTCATCGTCATTGAGCGGACGTTCAAGCCAGCGTCGCAGGCAGCGCGCGCCCATGCCGGTGCGCGTGGTGTCGAGCACCGAGACCAGCGTAAACGCCTCGTCGCCCGACAGGTTGCGCGTCAGTTCCAAATTGCGACGCGAGACGGCGTCCAGCGAGACGGCCTGATCGCGCCATTCCACCGCAATGGAATGTATATGTGGCAACGCGATGCGTTGGGTATCGCGCACGTAGTCGACCAGCGCGCCGGCGGCGATCGTGCCCAGCTGATCGTCGGCCAGTCCAAAGCCTTTGAGATCGCGTGTGCCAAACTGATCGCACAACAGCCGGGTGGCGGTGTCGCGATCAAAGTGCCACGGCGGTCGTTCGCTCAGGCCGCTGCGCTGTTCGAGTTCGCGCGCGAGTTTGGTTTGTTCTTCAACGATTATTTCGGCCGGCTGCAGACGTTCAAGCTCGGCGTGCAGGGACTCGGTCGAGTCGACGTCCATCACTCGAAAGCGACCGCTCGAGACATCCAGCCATGCCAGCCCGTAGTGCGTGCCGGCAACGTGCACGGCCAAAAGAAGATTCTCGCGCCGGTCTTCGAGCAGCGCGTCGTCAGTGAGCGTGCCGGGCGTGACGATGCGCACCACTTTGCGCTCGACCGGGCCCTTGCTTGTGGCCGGGTCGCCAATTTGTTCGCAGATGGCCACCGACTCGCCCAGACGCACGAGCCGCGCAAGATAGGTGTCCAGTGAATGTACCGGCACACCTGCCATGGGGATGGGTTCACCACCGCTTTTGCCGCGGGAGGTCAATGAGATATCGATCAGCTTGGACGCGCGGCGTGCGTCGTCGTAAAAAAGCTCGTAGAAATCGCCCATACGATAGAGCAGCAGTATTTGCGGATGCTCGGCTTTGAGCGCCAGGTACTGGCGCATCATGGGCGTGTGTTCGGTGGCAGCTGGGCTCATGGCGGATCGGTCAACGCAGGGCTCGAGTCGCACAGGATACGGGGATTGCGCGTCGGTGCAATGCGCTGGGCGGCTGGTTTGCGATCTGCTGGCGCTGGGCGATACTTAAGGGTAATGAAAGTCCTGCATCTCGAGGCGGGCCGCCACCTGTATGGCGGTGCCCGGCAAGTGGTCTATCTTCTGGAAGGGTTGCGCGAGCACGACGTTCAGAACGTGCTGGTGTGTCCGACGGGCAGCGCCATTGCGAGCGCTGTGAGTCCGGATGTGGCCACAGTGCGCACGTTGCCGCTGGGCGGCGATGTGGATCTGGGGGCGATTTTGCGCTTGCGGCGAGTGATGCGTGAGGAAGCGCCCGATGTGATTCATCTGCATTCGCGACGCGGTGCCGACACGCTCGGCGCATTGGCGGCGCTCGGGTTACCGGCCAAAGTGGTGCTATCACGCCGTGTCGATAATCCAGAGTCGCGTCTTGCGATTGCGCTGAAATATCGCTTGTACGATCGTGTGATTACGATTTCCGAGGCCATTGGTCGCGTGTTGCGCTCCCAGGGCGTGGCACCGGACAAGCTGGCCTGCGTGCACAGCGCGGTGCGTATTGAGGATTGGACCGCGCCGGCCTCGCGTGCCGAGCTTGAGGATGAGTTTTCGCTGCAGCCCGGCGCGCCGGTGGTGGGCATGGCGGCGCAGTTTATTCGGCGCAAGGGCCACGACATTTTGCTGGCGGCGCTACCGCAGGTGATCGAGGCGTTTCCATCGTTGCAGATCATTTTGTTTGGTAAAGGGCCGGAGCAAGAACGTATGCAGCATCGCGTGGTGGACGAGGGCTTCACGCACAACGTGCTGTTTGCCGGGTTTCGTGACGATCTGCCGCGCTGGTTTGGTGTGCTGGATATGCAGGTACATCCGGCCTCAGCCGAGGGTCTGGGTGTGGCGCTGCTGCAGGGCGCCGCGGCCGGCGTGCCGCTGGTGGCCTGCGATGCCGGTGGTATTGGTGAGATTGTGATAGACGGTCTGACCGGGCGGCTGGTGCCACCCAATGCTGCTCGGGCGCTCGCCGATGCGATGCTCGACACGCTGCATCATCCAGCGGCGGCGGCTGAGCGCGCGCGAGCCGCACGTGAGCATCTGCGTGCGCAGTTTTCCATCGAGGCGATGACCCAAGGTAACCTCGCGGTGTATCAGAGCCTCACGAGCACTCAGTGAATGACAGACTTCGATGACAACACGCTCAGCCAACTCGCCACGAAGGTGAGCCAGACGCTGCGCGAACACGGCCACAAGTTGGCCACGGCCGAAAGCTGCACCGGCGGCTGGATCGCCAAAGTCATGACCGACCAGGCCGGCTCCTCCGATGTATTCACGGATGGCTTCGTGACCTACAGCAATGCTGCGAAAAACGCCCGCCTCGGTGTGTTGCCCGCGTTGTTTGACAGCGACGGGGCCGTCAGTGCCGCCGTGGTGCGTGCGATGGCGATTGGCGCCATGGCGGCGTCCGGCTCGCAGCGTGCCGTGGCCGTTTCGGGCATCGCCGGGCCGGGGGGTGGTAGCCCGGAGAAGCCCGTCGGCACCGTCTGGATCGGCTGGGCCCACGCGGACGGTGGCACGCGCGCCCAGTGCTTCTTATTTGACGGCGATCGCGAGCAAATCCGCCGTGCGACCGTGGCGGCGGCGTTGCAGGGCGTGTTTGACGCGGCGTAAAATAAGAGGCTGTTCATAACGTTCAGGCTGCCAGACAGCCGGTGCGTGGGCCACGCGCCAAACTTGGAAATTCATCCAAATTCAGAGCTGCCATCCGGCTCGAGTTGTGCCATACTCTGATTATGCATACAGTAGTTTTGACGCGGCGGTTTGGCGCCGGATTTGGGGTATTTTGCGATGAATGACGATAGAAAAAAGGCTTTGGCCGCCGCTTTAGGCCAAATTGAGAAACAGTTTGGCAAGGGCTCGGTCATGCGTTTGGGCGATCCCGGTGCGCTGCCGAAAGTCGATGCCGTGTCCACGGGCTCGCTGAGCCTTGATATTGCGCTGGGCGTCGGTGGCCTGCCGCGCGGCCGGGTGGTAGAGATCTACGGTCCGGAATCGTCGGGTAAAACGACGCTGACGCTGCAGGTAGTGGCGCAAATCCAGAAACTGGGCGGTACGGCCGCGTTTGTGGACGCCGAGCACGCATTGGATCCAACCTACGCCGAGAAGCTCGGTGTCGACACGGAGAATCTGCTGGTGTCGCAGCCCGATACGGGCGAGCAGGCGCTTGAAATCACGGACATGCTGGTGCGCTCCAGCGCCGTTGATGTCGTGATTGTCGATTCGGTGGCGGCGTTGACGCCCAAAGCCGAAATTGAAGGCGAGATGGGCGACCGTCACGTGGGTCTGCAGGCGCGTCTGATGTCCCAGGCGCTGCGCAAGCTCACGGCGAATATTAAGCGTTCCAATACGCTGGTTGTGTTCATTAACCAGATTCGCATGAAGATTGGCGTCATGTTTGGCAGCCCTGAAACCACGACGGGTGGTAACGCGCTGAAATTCTATTCGTCAGTGCGTCTGGATATCCGCCGTATTGGCGCGATCAAAAAAGGCGACGAGGTCATCGGCAACCAGACCCGCGTCAAAGTGGTGAAAAACAAGGTGGCACCGCCGTTTCGCATCGCCGAATTCGAGATTCTGTACGGTGAGGGCATCTCACGCGAGGGCGAACTCATCGACATGGGTGTTGAGCACGGCCTCGTGAAAAAGTCGGGTGCCTGGTACGCCTATGGCGACGATCGCATCGGTCAGGGCAAAGACAATGCGCGCAATTATCTGCGCGAGCATCCCGAAATTGCCGAAGAAATCGACCGCACGCTGCGCGACAAGCTGCTGCCGAAGTTTGTTGCCGAGGGTGAAGACGCGCAAAGCGACGAGGCCGAGGCTGTTCCAGAGGCGTGAAAACCCGCATCCGGACGATCCGCTAAAGGCGCGAAAATCAGCGATGGACTTCCTGGCGCGCCGTGAACACGGCGCCCAGGAGCTCCTGAACAAGCTGATGCGCAAGGGGTTTACGGAAGACTGTGCGATGGAGGCGGTCGCCCGATTAACGGACGAGGGCCTGCAGTGTGACGAGCGCTACGCCGAAAGTGTCGTGAGCGCGCGCATCAACCAGGGCAAAGGGCCTTTACACATCCTTCACGGTCTGAAAAAGTCCGGGATTGCTTCGAGCGTCGTGGAGTCCGCATTGGCGGCTGCCGACATCGATTGGTTGGAACATGCCGTGGCGGTTCGTGAGAAACGCTTTGGGGATGAGCCGGCCGCCGAACCTTCGGAGCACGCCCGGCAGATGCGGTTTTTGTTGCAGCGAGGTTTCTCGCCAGAGACGGCTCACCGGGCGATCGACAACTGATCAATCGCACGATGGACGAGCTTCATGAATACCGCCGAACTACGCCAGGCGTTCCTGCAATTTTTTGAACAGGAACAGCACACCGTGCTGCCCAGCAGCGCGCTGGTGCCCTCCAACGATCCCACCCTGTTGTTTACCAACGCGGGCATGGTTCAGTTTAAAGACGTGTTTCTGGGCGACGAGGCCCGCGACTACGTGCGTGCGGCCACCTCGCAGCGCTGCGTGCGCGCCGGCGGCAAACACAACGACCTGGAAAACGTGGGCTATACGGCCCGTCATCACACGTTTTTCGAGATGCTGGGCAACTTCAGCTTTGGCGACTACTTCAAAGAAGAAGCGATTCGTTTCGCGTGGCGCTTTCTCACCGAATCGCTGAAACTGCCCGAAGAGCGACTGTGGGTCACCGTCTACGAGGACGACGACGAGGCGGCCGATCTGTGGATCAAGACCATGGGCGTGGACCCAAATCGCTTCACGCGCATGGGCGCCAAAGATAATTTTTGGTCCATGGGCGACACCGGTCCGTGCGGACCGTGCAGCGAAATTTTTTACGATCACGGTCCTGATGTCGCCGGCGGCCCACCGGGCTCGCCAGAAGAGGACGGCGATCGTTACACCGAAGTTTGGAACCTCGTGTTCATGCAGTTTGATCGCGCCGCCGATGGCACGATGACGCCGCTGCCCAAACCCAGCGTCGATACGGGCATGGGGCTGGAGCGCATCGCTGCGGTCATGCAGGGCGTGCACAGCAATTACGATATCGATCTGTTTGCGCGCCTGATCGACGCGGTGGTGGAGGTGACCGGAGCCACGGATCGCAGTAACGCATCCTTACGCGTTATCGCAGATCACATTCGCGCGTGTTCTTTCCTCATTATCGATGGCGTGTTGCCCTCGCGTGAGGGACGCGGGTACGTGTTGCGCCGGATCATCCGTCGCGCCGTACGCCACGGTTATAAGTTAGGCGTGAAAGAGACGTTTTTCTATCGACTCGTCGCCGCCCTTGAGGCCGTGATGGGCGAGGCCTACCCCGAAATCAGTCGCCAGCGCGAACACGTGGAACGCGTGTTGCGTCAGGAAGAAGAGCGTTTTGCGCTCACGCTGTCGCAGGGTATGGGGTTGCTCGAAGACGCCATTGCCAAACTCGATGGCAACGTGCTGCCGGGCGACATTGTGTTTCGTCTATCCGACACCTACGGCTTTCCAATGGATCTCACGGCGGATATCGCACGCGAACGCCGTCTGACGATTGATGAGCCGGGCTTCGAACGCGCAATGGAAGAGCAGCGCGAACGCGCACGTGCGGCCAGCAAGTTTGGTAGTGACGACGCGCAAAAGGTGCGAAGTGATGCGACCACCGCGTTCGAGGGCTATAACAGTCTAGTAGGCGGCAGCGAGATCACTGAGATGTACGTGGATGGTGCGCAAGTGTCGTCCATCCAAAAAGGCCAGCGTGCGACGATTGTGGTGGCACGCACGCCCTTTTATGCCGAGAGCGGCGGTCAGGTGGGTGATGCCGGTCGCATGACCGCAGCATCGGGTGCCGCGTTCGCCGTCGCCGACACGCAGAAAATTGGCAACGCCCATGGTCACCTGGGCACAGTAGAAAATGGCACGCTGTCGGTCGGCGATGACGTGACGCTGCACGTGGACGCAACGCGCAGACAGAACACCGTACTCAATCACAGCGCGACGCATTTGCTGCACGCGGCGCTGCGCCAGGTGCTGGGTGATCACGTCACGCAAAAAGGCTCGCTGGTCGCGCCGGATAAATTACGTTTTGATTTCTCGCATTACGAGCCGGTCACCGAAGCGCATGTTATCGAAATCGAGCGTTTGGTAAACGAGCAAGTGCGCGGCAATACCGATGCACAAACGCGATTGATGTCCTACCCGGATGCCATCGAGTCGGGTGCGATGGCGCTGTTTGGTGAAAAGTACGACGACGAAGTGCGCGTGCTGCGTCTGGGCGATTTTTCCACCGAGCTGTGTGGCGGCACGCACGTGGAACGCGTCGGCGACATCGGTTTGTTTAAGGTCATACAAGAAACCGGTATTGCCTCGGGCGTGCGCCGGATCGAGGCCATCACCGGCGACGCTGCGTTGGAGTATGTCGGTGCCACGGAGCAACTGGTCCGCGACATCGCCGGCGAGCTCAAAGCGTCACGCGATGACGTGCTGAACAAAGTGACCCAGGCCGTCGCCAAGGTGCGTGCCATGGAAAAAGAAATGGCCCAACTCAAGCAGGAGCTGGTGGGGAGCAAAAGCGGTGATTTGAGCTCGCAGGCGCGTGAGATCGGTGGTCTGAAAGTGCTCGCGACCCAAATGGACGGGGCGGACGCGGGCCAGCTGCGCAGCGCGGTCGATCAGCTCAAGGACAAACTCGGCGACGCCGTGGTGGTGCTTGGGGCCGTGGAGGATGGCAAGGTGCGACTGGTCGCTGGTGTCAGCAAGAGCGCGACGTCGCGCGTCAAAGCGGGCGATGTTATTAAAGCGGTGGCCGAACAAGTAGGCGGGCGCGGCGGCGGCCGTCCCGATATGGCTCAAGCGGGCGGTTCAGACCCCGCCGCGTTACCTGCGGCGCTAGAGAGCGTCTATGACTGGGTGAGTTCACACATTGCTACAGTTCAATGACACGACCGTAAGATTAGTGTGACAGAACTCGCAGTCCCCTGTGCTTTATATGTTAAAGTGCTTTTCGCGCGCTGGGGGACGACCTGCGGTTTAACGTAGTTCGACTAAGTGCCTAAAAAAATAACGAATACAGGGTGTTAGGCTCCCATTTATTTGGGATAAGCCGCCCATTTTTTCTAAACGAAGCGAGTAACGTAGTATTCCTACTGCGGTGCTGACGCATGTTGGTAGTGCGCGAGTTCTTTAGAACTTGTTTAATTTTTACTATAAAAACAGGTGTGGATGGGTGCCAAGCGCAGCGACGGCCCCACCAAAAAAATCAAACCACGCCACGATGATTGAGGAGCCAGAAGGATGCTGATATTGACCAGGCGAGTCGGCGAGACCGTAATGATCGGCGATGAAGTTACCGTTACGGTGCTAGGGGTCAAGGGCAATCAGGTGCGAATCGGTGTGAATGCACCGAAGGACATTGCAGTGCACCGTGAGGAGATTTACGAACGTATAAAGCAAGAGGAAGACAACGCTTCGGCGGGGTAATCCACTATGGCCTTGCGCCACGTTCCACCGGCATATTTACGAAAGGCTCCCTCGCGGAGCCTTTTTCGTGGGATGGCGCTTTACCTGCCGCACCTGCGTCAGTATCATGGCCGACCTCGCCAAACACGGCGAGACCGACGGTACGGAGAGGTGGCTGAGTGGTCGAAAGCGCTCCCCTGCTAAGGGAGTAAGGGTTAAAAGCCCTTCGAGGGTTCGAATCCCTCCCTCTCCGCCACTTACCGCCGCTAGCCACACACTCCTTCGCACCGCACTGATTCCCACTTTCCTTGCACGCTTTTGGCGGCATCGCGAAGAAAGCGGACGCTCACTGATTAGTTTGAGGTAGTCATGTCCGGTTTCGACAAAGTAGTTCCTGATTACGCCAGCGCGCTGGACGGCCTGACCGACGGCATGACGCTGATTTGCGGTGGCTTCGGTCTTTGCGGTATCCCTGAAAACCTGATTGCTGAGGTCCAGCGTCGCGGCGCCAAAGACCTAACCGTGGTGTCCAACAACTGCGGCGTGGATGGGTTTGGTCTTGGGGTCTTGTTTGAAGACCAGCAGATCGCCCGCGTCAAAGCCTCTTACGTTGGCGAAAACAAACAGTTTGAAAAGCTCTTTCTTGATGGCGCCATCGACGTGGAACTCGTGCCACAGGGCACTCTGGCCGAGCGCATGCGCGCTGGCGGTGCCGGCATTCCCGCGTTCTTCACCGCCACGGGCTACGGCACGCAGGTGGCCGAGGGCAAAGAGACCCGCGAGATTGACGGTCGGCACTATGTGCTGGAAGAAGCCATTAAAGGCGACTTCGCGCTGGTGAAGGCCTGGAAGGCAGATCGCTACGGTAATGCGATTTATCGCAACACCGCGCGCAACTTCAATCCCATGGCCGCTACGGCCGGTAAGATTACGGTGATGGAAGTAGAAGAGATTGTGGAGCCGGGCGAACTGGACCCCAACTTTATTCATACGCCGGGTATTTATGTGGATCGTCTGATTCAGGGCGAGTTTGAAAAACGCATTGAATTTCGCACCGTGAGCGAGGCATAAGATGGCACTGTCACGAGAACAATTGGCGCAGCGCGTGGCGCAGGAACTGCGCGACGGCTACTACGTGAACCTAGGTATCGGGATTCCAACCCTTGTGTCCAACTACGTGCCCAAGGGCATGGAAGTGATGATGCAATCGGAAAACGGCCTGCTCGGCATGGGGCCTTTCCCCACCGATGATGCCGTCGACGCCGACATGATTAACGCGGGCAAACAGACCGTCACAGCGGTGAAAGGCTCGTCCATTTTTTCATCGGCTGAGTCTTTCGAGATGATCCGCGGCGGGCATGTGGACCTTACCGTTCTGGGTGCTTTTGAGATTGATGTGAGCGGCAACATTGCCTCGTGGATGATCCCGGGCAAGCTCATCAAGGGCATGGGCGGGGCCATGGACCTGGTGGCCGGTGCCGACAACATTATCGTGACCATGACCCACGCGGATCGCCACGGTAATTCCAAGCTGCTGGACGCCTGCACGCTGCCGCTGACCGGCGCGGCTTGCATCAAACGAGTGGTCACGGATCTGGCCTACATGGAAATCCGCGATGGCGCTTTCCACCTGATTGAGCGGGCACCCGGGGTGCCGGTAGACGAAATTGCGGCCAAAACGGCCGGGAAACTGGTGATTCCGGACCATGTGCCGGAAATGAGCCTGTAATCGGCCAAAAGAAGGTTAGATATTTCGCTCAAGCCCCTCTATAATCCACGGCCGGTCAGCGCTAACAGCAGCGCAGGCTGGACAAAAACAACGCGCCCGTAGCTCAGCTGGATAGAGTACCTGGCTACGAACCAGGCGGTCGGAGGTTCGAATCCTTCCGGGCGCGCCATAATCTGAAAATGCGTCAAGCCTCAAGGCTCGGCGCATTTTTTTTAGCACCCCGATCCCCCCGGAAGGATTTGAACCGTTAGAGGTTCGAGCCATTGCGAAAGCAATGGCAGACGAGCGGCGCAGCCGCGAAGCCCGAAGGGTCATATCGGCTTAAGCCGATATGATCACTAATTGCGCGAGCAATTTGGGCGGTGCCGCTTCGGCGCCGGGGCGAAGTCCCAAAACCGGCCTCAGCGGATTTCACCGATTCTTCAACTTCTTGCGCTAGATGTTAATGAGCGCGCTACTGCTCACCCAAATACGCATCGACCGCTGCATCCCGACTGCTCGCATGCGCCTTCAACACCGACACCGCACTGGTGAAATCCGACGCGCTCTCAAGGAACGAATAACCCGCACGCTCGGTCGTGGCATACGGCTCAATCAATAACGCGTAGGTGTCGTAGAGCGCCTGAATTGAAGAGGTTTCAAACGCCCCACCAATGACCTCCTGCAGATACGCGTTGTACTGCGCTCGATAAATCTCATCCGCGTAGAGCTTCCCAATCAACGGCCAGCTAGCCGCAGACAGGTTGGAGAAATCCAGCGCCAGCGCGCCACCTTGCTTGCCCGTCTGCAGGGCTTCGTTGTTATCCCACGGAATCCATGTGAGTTTTGAGGTATCGGGATCGTTGTAGAGATAAAAATTGTGCGGCATTTTCCCGTAGGTGTCCCAGTTTTGAATCACCTCATTCACGGCCAGGTATTTCAAAAAGCCATCAACATTAAATACGGCTTCAAGGTTTGCACGCCAGGTGGCCGGGTCAGTGCTTGCCGTGGTGTCATGCAGAGCGGCAAACACGGCTTGAACATCCGACCAGTCTTCCTCGTCTTCGTTGGTCTTTTTCTCGAAATACGCTTCGCCGAAGCTACCCGCTGCGAAGGTTGCGCCATCGTCTTCGGGCTTGTACAAATTGCCATCGTCATTTGAGAACTGCGTGTCGAGTACTTCGCCATCCACTTCTTCAACCAACGTGTACAGACCGAAGTATTCGGGCCCGTTGCCGTGATCAACGTAGAGCGTATAAAACCCCGTGTGCGATACGGGTACGCCGGCAGCGCGAAACACATCCGCTGCGACGGTTTCTCGCATCAAAGATTCGTCGTCATAGTTGTTTTTCAGGCTGAATTTCTTGAAGCCGAAAAAGCGCTGGTTGTCGACCTGGGGATAGTCGTCTTCGAATTCATCGAAGTCCATCTTGAACGAGAGCTTCAGGATGCCGGAGCGCCAACTGCCCTGCAGCGTCGAGTTGCCCTTAAAGCGAATGCCCACTCGATACCACTGCGTGCCGTTGTAGAACACGTCAGCCGGAACAAAAATCGGATCTTCATCCGTGTCCAGAAGCCCGGGGGTTCCGCTGCCCTGGCCAAACGTGCCATACGTCGCGGTCATGTCGTCCAGCATGCTCTGCCAGCGCTCCTCGGTCACCACGAAGTCGAAACGTTTAACCAACGTGTTGTCGAACACTTCTGCGTAATTCGGATCGGCATCTTTGCTGTGTGTGGCGTCGGTCCAATCGGTGGCTTCAAAGTCGGCGTCGGTCACCGCGACCGGTGCCGGCGTACCCGACATGGAAGCGGAGGCACTGCTGACGCCCACGCTGTTGGTGGCCGTTACCCAGCAGTCGTAGGTGATGTCGTTGTTCAGGCCGTCCACGGAGATCGGGCTACTGGTGCTGGTTGCCGTAGCCGATTCAGCGCCCGCTTCGCAGGTTGCGCTATAGCCGGAAATGGCGGCGCCGCCGTTGTCCGTGGGGGCGGTAAACTCAACACTGAGTTTGCTGTCACTGCCTGTGACGCTCGCAATCACCGGCGCGCTTGAGACCGTCGCCGTTGTCGTTGTCGTGTCACTGTCGTCGGTACCGCTGCTGCCGCACGCGGCAACAAAGACAAGAACGCCCGCTAAGGTTAAGACCAATCGTGGTTGCTGCATCGTGATACTCCCGATTTTTGAATGCTCCAGAGCATGGCGGGCAAATGTGCAGGAAACACGCAGAGAGTGCGGAGAAAGCGCAGAGAAAGCGCTGACGTTGGATTGATCCACCGCCGGATATCCAAGTCCTGAAAAATCATGCACCAAATCAGGCAGTGCTAAACTAAAGGACAGCGTATTTAAATTGCTGAGCCAGATCGCATGCATTGTGGTAGAAAAAATATGTCGTGGAAGTTGCCAAGCGTTGCGCTCTTTGCCCTGTTTCTAATGAACGCGTGCGCCACATCAAGCGCTCCATTGGTCCATTTGCGCCACGGTACCGACGCGTCCGCCGGCGGCGGCTCTGCCTACATTATTGCCACACCGTCGGCGACGTATTATTTGGAGAAGGAGGGCGGTGGGCTCTCCAGCATGCTGGATCGAGACGGTGTGGACTGGCTCGGTTTTCATCGCGAGGCCGGCACCGGTTGGAAGGGCGAGTACCGTGGCTTCCCGAACGCCGTGCACCGCCAAGATGGTAACTTCTTCCATGCCATGAACGCGGGCACGGACGCGTCAACGTCCGTGGTCGATGTTGAATCGCGCGAGCATGTACGCATCACGTTTACATCCGGCAACGGTCGCTGGCAGGGGCAGTGGGATTTTTATCCGGATCGCTGCGCTTTCACGATGAGTGAGGTCAGCCCCGGCTACAAATACTGGGTGCAGTATGAAGGCGTGCCGGGCGGCGAAATGGATGCCACGGATTATTGGTATGCGTCCGGCGATCGTGACCGCCACCCCATAGAGCAGTCTTTTATTGGAGACCTGCCGGCGCCCGAGTGGATGGCCTTCGGCGATCAGGCCTCGCCGCGCGTGCTCTACGTGCTGCATCATGAAGACGACAGCTTCCCGGATGATTACGTCAGCAGACCGTACATGACCGTGCTGGGATTCGGTCGGCGCGAAAAAGGAAAATTTCTGACCACGCCGCAAACGTTTTCTATTGGCTTCGTTGAAGCCACCGACTATCCACAGATTGACCAAACCATCAAACGAGTGCTTGATGGGGCTTAAGCGCTAAACCATATTTGAGAGACAATAGCTATGCAGCAAAGTGATATTGACGCACAGGTTTTCGAGCTCTATGACGAATACTGTCACGGGCATATGAATCGACGTGAATTTCTTGATCGGGCCGGTAAGCTCACCGTGGCCGGTGTCTCGGCCATCGCCATGGCCGAGGCGCTGTTGCCAAATTACGCGGACGCGCACGAAATTCAGTTTACCGACAAGCGTATGAAGGCCAACTGGATCGAGTATCCGTCGCCCGGCGGGACGTCGGGCAACATGCGTGGCTATTTGGCAGCGCCCGTCGGTGAAGGCCCGTTTCCGGCGGTGCTGGTGATGCATGAAAATCGGGGTCTGAATCCCTACGTGCAAGACGTGGCGCGGCGCTTCGCGGTCGCCGGATTTCTGGCGCTGGCGCCGGATGGTCTGTCTCCTATTGGCGGCTACCCGGGTAACGACGACGATGGACGCACCATGCAACGCACGCTGGATCAGGCCAAGCTGCGCCAGGACATGGTGAACAGCGCGCGCTTCGTGAAGACCCACGCGTTATCTAACGGCCGGTTGGGCGCCACCGGTTTTTGCTGGGGCGGCGGCACCACCAATTTCCTCGCCACGGAATTGGGCGCAGAGCTCGATGCCGGCGCGCCGTTTTATGGCAGCGCGGCCGCAACCGATCAGGTACCTAAAATAAAAGCGGCATTGCAGGTTCATTACGCCGAAGAAGACAAGCGCGTGAACGCAATGCGCCCTGAGTTCGAGCGCGCACTGAAATCCGCGGACGTTAAATATCAGATGCATACCTACCCGGGCACCCGTCATGGTTTCCACAATTATTCGACGCCGCGTTACGACCACGAGGCGGCGCAACTGGCGTGGGATCGGATGACCGTTTTCTTTCGGGAAAACCTGAAAGAGAAGTAGTGCGGGCGGGCTCAGTCCAGAAGCGCCAGTCTGGCCCGCGCCCGTTGGGCATACGGCGTTTTTTCGCCTTGCGTCTCGATAATGGTGGCAAGGCTGTTTGTCAGCAGCGGCTCGGCTTCAGCTAATTGACCCAAGCGCGCGAGTGCCGCACCACGCACGCTTTGCGCGACTGCAACGCGCCAGTGGTCGGGTCCGAGTACGGCGCTCAAGTTGGCCTCTGCCGCAGATGCTTGTGTCAGTGACTTTTGGTGCTGCCCCATGAGGCTCAGCACGCGCGCTCGGTTGGTTTGCGTTATTCCAACGTACGGATGCGCGTCGCCCACGGTGGCCCGAAACACCGCCAAGGCATCGTCGTATTGCGCCAGCGCGTCGGTGTGCCGCGCCAGGTTCTCATTGACGACCCCGAGGTTATTGCGCGTAAGCGCCACCAGTGGATGTTGCCGCCCGTGCAGCGTCTCGTGCATGGCGAGTGATTCGATAACCAAAGGCTCGGCTTGTGTGTAATTGCCCAGATGCACCTGCAGTGAGCCGACGTTGTGCAGACTGTTCGCTATATGCGGGTGGTTATCGTCGAGCACACTGCGTCGAATTCGCAGTGCATCGGCATGCAGTGCAAACGCTTCTTCGTACTGTCCAGCCTCCATTAAAAAAACGCCGAGATTCGACAGGTTGGTCGCGACCTCAGAGTTGTTTTCTCCCAGCGCCTGGCGATTGACCGCAATGGCACGGCGGTAAGCCGCCTCGGCGCCGGTGACGTCGCCTTTGCGCCGCAACGCGCCCGCCAGGTTGTTAAAGCTCATACCGACGTCGCGATGCGTGTCGCCGAGCACGCGCTGTCTGATTTCAAGCGCCTGCCTATGTTCTTCCATGGCGCCCTCAAAATCGGCTTGCGCCACCAGCAACTCGCCGAGGTTGTTGTGGGTTTGCGCGGTGGCGATGTCGTCGTTGCCAAGCAGTGCTCTATGCGTCGCGAGGGCCTGCTGGTACTGCTCCCGTGCGTGCTCTTGCTGACCTTTAAAGTAGTAAAGCTTGCCCACATGATTTCGACTTGCCGCGACATCGAGATGTCTCTCGCCGTGCAAAGATTGTCGTAACTCCAATGCTCGGCGTAGCGGCTGTTCGGCCTCGTCGTACCAGCCAAGATTGGTGTAGACGACGCCGATGGTGTCCAGGAGCAGCGCACGTGTCGCCGGCTGCATTTTGGTATCAGCGTCTACCCGCGCGGCGCCGCGTTCAAGAATCTCCCGGGCCGACACGTCATTCGCACTGCCTCGCGTGGGATCAGAGACGCGAAACAACTCGGCGAGGAATTCTGCGATTTGATTTGCTTTGCGTGCCTCGCTGTTGGCGCGTTCGGCTTCAATCGCGGCGGCGGCTCTTGCGCGCGTGGCCTTCAGATAACCCAGTGTGCTTGCCACGGTGCCACCGGCAAGCAGGGCGCTGATCAGCCCGACTGCGGCAACGGCCATCGCGCGGCGGCGGACCAGTTTGCCAGCGCGATAGCGCCAGCCGCCGTGCATGGCGAGGACCGGCTCCTGATTTAGATGGCGCCGTAAATCGGCCCCTAATTCAGACACCGTGGCGTATCGGTCGTCGGCGCGTTTGGCCATCGCCTTGAGCACGATGTGATCGAGATCGCCGCGCAGTGCATCCGCCGTAGCGCTGTCTTCGCAGCGCTCGCTGGGTGGGTCGGTAGGCATTTCGCAAATGATCTTCAGGCGCTCATTTCGCGACATCGTCTTCAGTGCCAACTCGTCATACGCTGAACACTGCGCGAGCATTTCAAACAGCAGTGCGCCCAGCGAGTAGATATCACTGCGTGTGTCGATATCCGTGCTGCCGGTTGCCTGCTCGGGGCTGGCGTACCCCGAGGTGCCGATCCAGGTGCCGACCTGTGTTTGGCCGCTGTCGTCGTTGTTCGCGCTGCCGGCCATGGTGCGTGCGATGCGGCGCGCGCCCTTGGCCACGCCGAAATCGATAATTTTCACAACGAGCCGGCCGCCCACGCTGCACACCAGAACGTTGGAGGGCTTCAAATCGCGATGAATGATGCCCTTGCGATGCGCGTGCTGCACGCCGTCGCACACCTGCAGAAACAGATCGATGCGCTCGCGTATTCCCAGATTGAGCGCATCAAGGGCGTCGTTGATGGTTTCGCCCGGCACGAACTCCATCACGAAATAGGGGCGCCTGTCGGTCGTCCAGTCGGCGTCGAAGACTTGAGCGATGTTGGGGTGGTTCATCATGGCGAGCGCGCGATGTTCGGAATCAAAGCGCTCGGTGAGTTCGTGTGCGTACAGGTCGCGACGCAGGAGTTTCACGGCGACCGTGCGTACGAACGGTTCGAGCTGCTCAGCCTCATACACCTCGCCCATGCCGCCTGAACCGAGCTTGCGCACCATACGGTAGCGACCAATGGTGGTGCCTATCAAATCGGGTTCGTCGTGGCGCTCACCGAGCAGAGGTGTCGCCATAAAGTCGTCGGTGCTGCGATGCTTGAGCAGAGCTTCAATTTGCTCGCGAAGCTCAGGGTCGCCGTGACATGCCCGATCGAGATAGCCCGGCCACTGCTCGGCGTCGAGCTCCAGAACCTCCTGCAGCGCGCGTTTGATTTTTTGCCACTGGCTCGGATCCATTGTGCCTCCGTCGTGCAGCTTCCAATTTGTGTGGCTCACCTATACAAACGAAATTGCGCCCAAGAATTGTGATCAGTCGTGCGCCAACGCCTGGCGCAGCCACATACGGGCAATTTCCCACTGCGTGCGTAGCTGTACTTTGCCAATTTCCAGCGCGTCGGCGGTTTCATCCTGCGTCAACCCGACAAAAAATCTTAGGTCAACAATGCGCGCCTGCAGCGGATCGAGGCGTTCCAGATCTTCCAGCGCATCGCCAATGCGCAGCACCTGGTCGGGATCATGATTTTGATTGAGTACATCGTCGAGCGGCACGCGGTGTAAATCGCCGCCACGTTTGATGGTTTTTTGCTTGCGCAGAGCAGACAGCATTAGGTGACGCATTGATTTGCCAGCAAACGCAAAGAACTGTTTGCGACTGTGCCAGGTGCGCGATGGTTTTTTCGCATCGTCTGCCACGACGGCGTAAAACTCATTGACCAATTCGGTCACCTGAATGCCGTGCGCTTCGGGTCCACGCAGACTGTGTACGGCGAGCTGACGCAGGTCCTGCATGACCAGCGGCGCCAGTTCGTCCAGAGCCTGAGCATCGCCGTCGCGCCAACGGCCAAGGATTTCTGTGATGTTGGTTTTTCTTTTTGTCACGCCCTAAACCATAGCAGATGACTGATTTTCCGACGAAAAGTGTGGTTTGCGACACGAGCGATCCGAAACGCAGCGCAAATTTGTTGCCGTTTGGCGTTTGTTTTAGAAAGCCGCCGCGTTCCTGCGCGGGTGGACTCGATTCGATCTGCAAGCATTACCTGGGGGAAACGCGCATGAACCACATCAAACCCGGCGGGGCTCACCTGCTGTCTATACCCGGCGCTTTCGTCGCGTCGCTTTTGTTTTCGCTATCCGGCGCGGCGGTGGCCCAGCAGGTGGAGACTACGACCGCGTGCGATGAGGGCACGATCGCTGAGCCGGTAGAATTAGTCTATGGCAACGCCACGACCAGCTGCGCAATCGATCCGGGCAGCGATACGGATCGGTTTTTCTTTGCGGGCGTGGCCAACGATCAGGTGCGCGTGCGGCTGGCTGGACTGACGACGAATTTGGATCCGGTCGTTGAAGTGCGCGACGGCGCGAACACGCTGCTTGAGACCAGCAACTGCGTGAGCGTTAGCAACACAAGGTGCTCGACCCAGCTTGATGTGACGCTGCCTGCAACGGGTGACTATCTGATTATTGTCTTGGACAGCGGCGCTGATAACGTTGGCGATTATCAACTGGGTCTGGAGCGTCTGGTGGCTGATTCTGCGGTCACGGTGCTGCCCTATGACGCCTCGATTAGCGATACATTGGACGCGGGTATCGATGTAGACGCCTTTCATTTCGAGGCGGCCGCGGGCACGCAGCTTGAATTCAACGTGGTGGC
Organism: Gammaproteobacteria bacterium; assembly: GCA_045106455.1. Taxonomy (GTDB): domain Bacteria; phylum Pseudomonadota; class Gammaproteobacteria; order Steroidobacterales; family JBCCMA01; genus JBCCMA01. The sequence goes on along the minus strand of JBGCEL010000010.1, from coordinate 20,820 downwards.
GCTCAGCCTTGGGCTTGATCCGCGCGCCGAGGTGCGCGATCCCAATGGCGTGGTTATTGTCGCAGGGGATGCAGACGGTGCCGCGTGCAACAGTGCCACCAACACACGCTGTTCGTTCCGCGTCGCTTTCGAGCCTGGCTTGAGCGGGCGCTATTCGCTGATTGTATATGACGAAAACGCGTTCGATGCGGGGGATTACAGTGTGAGTTTGTGGTGTGCCTATGGTGCTTGCCCTGACGCCCCGACACCGGATCCTGATGGCCCGGTGCTTGATTACGACACGACGGTCCCGGTAGAAATTGAGGTGCTGGCCGACGCCGATTTCTTGTCTTTCGACACGGTGGCGGGCGCGCAATTGCGGCTCAATTTGGTTACCCAATCCACGAACCTCGATCCGCGCGTCGTGATCCGCGATCCCAACGGTGAACTGGTCGTAAACGGTTTCCCCGACGGGGCCGGCTGCAACAGTGCCTCGAATACGTTGTGCTCGTTTAGCGTCGCATTGGCGCCCCAGATTACGGGCACCTACTCGGTGGCGATATTCGACGATGATTCGTTTAACACCGGCAGCGTTGTAATGAGTTTGTGGTGCGTGTTTGGGGACTGTGGGGCGGCGGTGACGCCAGATCAAAATGGTCCCGCGCTGCTGTACGTGCCCACGACGCCCGACGTTATTGAGCCACTGGCCGACAGTGACCTCCGCACGTTCAACGCCACGGCTGGCACGTCGCTGCGTTTGCGTCTTAACACGCAGACCACCAATCTTGATCCTCGAATCGAGGTGCGCGATCCAACCGGCGTGACGGTGATCAACGGGTTCGCCGATGGGGCGGGCTGCAACGCCGCGAGCAACACCTTCTGCTGGGTGAGCGTGGACTTCGACCCGCTGATGAGTGGCACCTACTCGGTGATGGTGTTTGATAACGACGGCTTCGATACAGGTGCTTACGAGATGGCGCTGTGGTGCGTACTCGGGCAGTGCGACGGCGATGGCGACTTGTTTGTGGATGGTGATCGTGAGGTGCTTGCCTACGATACGAACGTTGCCGACAACCTGATCGATACCGTGGGCGATGCCGACTACTACGAGTTCATGGGAACCGATGGGGATGAAATTCGGATCACGGTAGTTGGCCAGACGCTGAATCTCGACCCGCGGATTGAGGTGCGTGATCCGTTGGGTGCGTTGGTCACCGATGGCGTTGGTACGACCGGGTGTAATTCTGCCAGCAACACGACCTGCTCGCTGGCCTACACCATTATGCCGTCCATGACCGGCACGTATTCCTTAATGATCTACGACAACGATTCGTTTGATACCGGCGATTACGACGTGGCGCTTGCCTGCTTGTTCGGCACCGGCCCGGGTTTTACCTGCAACGATTTGAACCCGGCGCCGCTGCTGTGTGCGGACAACTGCAGCAGCGTGGTCAATGTTGATCAACGCGACACGAATATGGACGGTGCCGGCAATCTGTGCGACGCGGATCTGAACGGCGATTTGATTGTCAACGTGATTGATCTTGGTCTGTTCAGGGAGCGCTTTTTCACGGCCGACCCGGAGGCAGACTTCAATAACGACGGCGTGGTGAACGTCATCGATTTGGGGCTGCTGAGACTGGGCTTCTTTTTGCCACCGGGGCCTTCGTGCGCGTACCCGAACCTTCCGTAGAGTGTGCGACAGCGTGTCTCCGGCCGTATGGCCGGAGATGCGTTGACTCAGTAGGTCAGTCTGTTGCGATCGGCTAATTCGAAGAGCTGCGCGGGGCGGTGGGCACCACCGGTTTTCTTTTCGCCGGTATCCACGACGTCCGAATACCCTGCAAACTGCTTCGCAAAATTGCGCTTGTCGAGCGTCTGGCCCAGCAGGGCCTCGTAGGCCGTCTGTGCCTGCGCGCGCGTGAACCGTGCCGGCAGAAAACGCAGCCCGATGGACGAATACGATAGCTTAGCGTCCAGCCGTTCAATGGCGGTGGCCAAAATGGTTTTGTGATCAAACGCCAACGCGGGCGGTTCGTCTGCCTCAATCCATCGTCCTGTCGTGTGTTCAATCGCATCGGCGGCCAGAATGGCGAGATACGCCACGCTGATGACGCGGTCGCGCGGATCGCGTTTTAAGGCGCCAAATGTATACAGCTGCTCAAGGTAGACGCCGGACAGGTTGGCCTTGTCGCGCAGCACGCGGGTCGCCGCGTCGTCAAGCGTTTCTGTGTCATGCACGAAGGTGCCCGGTAGCGCGAGTCTGCCACGGAAAGGCGGTTCTTTTCGGCGTGTCGTTAGCACTTGTAGCACAGATGCCTGTAGCCGCAGCGCGATCACATCGACCGTCACAGCGGGGCGGGCAAAGTCGTAAACATGAGGCATGGATATTCGCCGTGTTGACAGATTCGCTACTTAGTGTAAGAATTTACACGAACTAGGGCAAGCGCCCTGCGGCAACCGAGACAGACTCCATTGCCGTTAACAGTAAGGAGCTTACTGTGAACCCAGAAATTAGCCAGCAAGAAGACCGTTACGATTTCCTTGTTTTTGTCGGTCGCTTTCAGCCATTTCATAATGGCCATCAAGCCGTCGTGCGCACCGCGCTCGAGCGAGCTCGCTTTCTTATTATGCTCGTAGGATCGGCTCATCGGGCGCGCTGCACGCGCAACCCGTGGACGTTTGCCGAACGCGAGGCCATGATTCGCGCCACTTTGAGTGACGACGACAACCGGCGCGTGTTTATCCTGCCGGTCATGGACGCCACCTACAATGATGACCTGTGGCTGTCGACGGTGCAGAAATGCGTGGCTGGCGTGGTCGCGGCGCATCACGATCGACCCCATCGCGCGCCCGAGATTGGTCTTATCGGCCACGCGAAAGACCACACGTCTTATTACCTGCAGCTTTTTCCGCAGTGGGGTGCGATTGATGTGGCCGCCGGCGGTCAGACCAGTGGTACGGACGTTCGCCAACGCGTGTTCAAGTCGGATGCGGGCGGTTGGGAAGACCAACGCCTGGATGTCGCGAGTGAGGTGGGCGCGATGGTGCCAGCGCCTGTGCTTGAGCAACTTGAAGCTTTCGTTCGGACCGATGACTTTCAAACGTTGCGCGAGGAGCACGACTTTGTCGTGAAGTATCGAGCGCAATGGTCAGACGCGCCGTACGACCCGATGTTTGTGACGGTAGACGCCGTGGTGGTCCAGTCGGGCCATGTGCTGCTTGTGGAGCGCGGAGCGCGACCGGGTAAAGGTCGTTGGGCGCTGCCGGGCGGTTTTGTCGATGGCACCGAGACGATCCGTACCGCGGTGTTGCGCGAGCTAAAAGAAGAAACCCGCATCCGCGTGCCGCTGCCGGTGCTCGCGGGATCGATTGTGGGCGAGGGGGTGTTCGATGATCCCCATCGTTCGGCGCGCGGCCGTACCATCACCCACGCGTTTTTAATCCATCTAAAACCGGATACATCGCTGCCAAAAGTGCGCGGTTCCGACGATGCCCGTCATGCCTTTTGGGTGCCGTTGGCCGAGTTGCAGCCCGATCTGTTTTTTGAAGATCACTATTTCATTGTCCAGCGCATGATCGGCAAACTGGCCTGAATTGCGCGTATTCGCAACGGTGGATAGACCGCCGTTGTTCCATTCTCACCGGAGGAGCTCCCGTGAACCATAATCTTATTTTAAACGTCGACTCGTACAAGACCTCGCATTATCTGCAATATCCGCTTGGCGCCACCGCGGTGTCCAGCTACATTGAATCGCGTGGCGGAGACTATCCGCACACCGTTTTCTTTGGGCTGCAGATGTTTATCAAAGAATATCTGTCGACACCGTTTTCGGCTGACGACATCGAGGAAGCTGCAGACGTGCTCGCCGCCCACGGCGTGCCGTTCAATCGCGACGGCTGGCAATACCTGCTCGATCAGCGCGGCGGTTTCTTGCCATTGGAAATCGAAGCGGTGGCCGAGGGCAGTGTCGTGCCGGTATCTAATGTGCTCGCGCAAGTCCGTAACACCGACCCCAATGTCCCGTGGCTCACAAGCTATCTCGAAACGGCACTGCTGCGTGCCGTGTGGTACCCAACGACCATTGCTACGCGTTCAAACGCTTGTCGCCGAATCATTGGCGCGGCGCTCGACAAGACGGCTGATTCGCGTGACGGTCTTGAATTCAAGTTGCATGATTTTGGCGCACGTGGTGCCAGTTCGCTGGAGACGGCTGCCATCGGCGGTGCCGCACACGTGTTGAATTTCCGTGGTACCGATACGTTGAGCGGGATTGCCGCGCTGCGCCGCTACTACAGCGCCGACATGCCGGCGTTTTCCATTCCAGCGGCTGAGCACTCAACCATTACGTGCTGGGGGCGTGAGCGCGAGGCGCAGGCCTACGCCAACATGCTGAGTCAGTTTGCGGCGCCGGGCAAAGTGCTGGCAGTGGTGTCGGATTCCTACGATTTGTTTCACGCGATCGATGCCATTTGGGGTGAGTCGCTGAAGGCGCAGATTCAGGACAGTGGCGCCACCGTTGTGGTCAGGCCAGATAGCGGCGATCCGGTCGAGATTGTTTGTGCGTCGATTGAACGCTTGATGGCGAAGTTTGGGCACACGACGAACACCAAAGGCTATCGTGTGCTACCCGACTGTGTGCGCGTGATCCAGGGCGATGGCGTCAGTCCAGCCATGATCGCGACCATCCTGGACGCTATGGCTGAAAAAGGCTTGAGTGCCGACAACGTTGCGTTCGGCATGGGTGCCGAGCTGTTGCAAAAAGTGGATCGCGATACCCAGCGATTTGCGATGAAGGCGTCGGCAATTCGCATTGGGGAGTCGTGGAGTGATGTCTACAAAGATCCGGTCACCGATACGCAAAAGCGTTCGAAGCGCGGCCGTCTGGCGCTTGTCGATAAAGCCGGGTTGCGAACGGTGCGTTTGGATGAGGTAGAGCCCAATCGCAATCTGTTGCGGCCCGTGTATCGCGATGGTGTCTTGCTCATTGACGAGGACTTCGAGACCATTCGGGCCAGAGTGCATGCGTGAACTATAGGGCGAGACTAATTGCTCTCCAGACGCAGCAGTTCATTGCTCGCAGGTAGCGCCAGCCGCCAGTCACGCGCTTTAATGGCCGTCTGATCACCGAGGATCACGGCGGCCCGAATTGAGCGACTCAAACCACTGGCGTGCAGGCGCTGCCAGTACGGCATGCGGTGAACATAAAACGGCAGAATTTCCTCGAGCGTCAGGTCGGTGTCGAGGGACTGCGCAAAAACGTCGAAGAAAGTGGTGACGGCGTCGGCCATGGCGCCCGGCTTGAGGAGATTCTCGGCCGGCTCGATGGTCCAGGTCATGTCACGCTGGAGCTCACACGCGCCGGCAAAACCATCACGATGTTGCTCGGTCCATTCATCCGGCGCGATCAGGCTCATGCGCCAGCTGTCGTCAACATAATAAAGGTAGTTGGTGGCTCCAATGACCGGCTTGTAGCTAAAGCGAGCGTTTAGCACCAGCATTGACGTGAAGAATTCCGCCAGAACCTGATGCTTTGGTTTCGCGGCTACTCCGCGTGGCTCGACGCCAAACCAGTCGGACAGGGTGGTGCTGACGCCTTTGCCATCGGGATTGCCGGCGGTTTTTGGGGCGACCGCTGGTAGGTTGTGCTTTGTCTCTTTCGTCACACTGCCAAGTATGACAGTGAACCGCGCCTGCGGGCAGGCGCGGTTACACTTTGATACCGCAAGCGGGGGTTGATACCGCAAGCGGGGGTTGGTACCGCAAGCCGCCGTTATTGCGGCGCCCAAATCGGCGTGCGCCCCGGTGTCCACGGTGCGCCCATTTCTTCCATCTTCACTTCAAATGCCGCCAGGTCCGTTTGCAATATGCGCACGGCATTTTGCACGCCTTTGAATTCAGTGCGGGCTATTTCCAGCGACTCTTTGTACAGGCCGGGCACGTCCGACTGCGATTCAATCTGTCCCAGATAGATGTTGTCGATGCGACCGGCAATGGACCACGCCGTCGCTTCATTGCGTGATGAGACGGTGGAGTCACCGGCCAGCGCACGATTGAGATCATCCAATCGCGTTTCGATACCACGCAGTTGCGAGAAATGCGCGTCGGTGGCGCCGAGCGTGTCGCGCAGGGCGGCTTTCAGGTGATCGATTCTCTGCTGCATTTCGCCAGCAAGACCCGAAGCGCCCATCACGGCCCGGCGCAGCTCGGCGGTCTCTTTCTGGAAAGCCAGAAGCGCGCTGCGGTCGCTGGTGATTTCGGGGCTGGCATCGAGGCTCACCAGTTTGAATTCACGTGGCTTGGTCAAATCTCTAAAACCGTCGTCGCCCTGCTGGGCAAGCGTCACCGAATAGGTGCCAGGCAGCGCAAATGGGCCGACCGGTGGCGTTTCCCAATAGGGACGATTTTCCGGTGGACTGAGGTCCACAGGCTCGGTGGCCGGATAACGCATGTTCCACGCGGTGCGATGCAGGCCCTTTTCCGTGCTGGCAGGCACTCGGCTCACGACCTCGCCTTTGACGTCCCGCACGATCAACGCCAGATGCACCGCGTCTTCACGATCTTCATCACGCAGTTTGTCCCAGCTTGGGTAAGGCGTGTCACCACCGTCTTTCTCAATCTCTTGCTCTTTCTTACGACGCTGCTGTTTTAGCGTGAGTACGTCGTCGGACAGGTAATAACTAAACACGGCGCCGTAAGGCGGGTTCGGTGCGGCAAAAAAGCCGCTACCCATGGAGCCTTTCTCGCGGTTGTCCCACAAATCGCCTTCGACATACAGCCACGCATCGCGCACCGGCATAAGCGTTGCGAGCTCTGCGTTTAGCGCGGCGGCTGGCGTGCGCAGCGGTGAGTAGTCGTCAAGAATGTAAATGCCGCGACCAAACGTGCCGACAATCAGATCTGATTCGCGGCGCTGAATTTCAAGATCGCGCACGGCGATGGTCGGGAAGTTGCCTTTCAGTGCATGCCAGTTGGCGCCCTGATCCTGACTAAAGAACAAGCCAAACTCAGTACCAACAAACAGCAGATTTGGATCGACATGATCCTCCGCGATGGTGTGCGCCGAACCGCGTTCCGGCAGATCGCTGCTGATCGCTGTCCACGTTTTGCCGCGATCGCCCGAGCGCAGAACATAAGGCGCGTGATCGCCACGCTTGTGGTTATCAAACACCGCGTACACCACGTCATCATCGTGCACGGAGGCGACCACATCATCGATGTACGACATGTCGGGCACGCCGGGGAAGTCTTCGCTCTTGCGCCAGTTTTTGCCGCCGTCTTCGCTGACGCTTATCAGACCGTCATCCGTGCCGACGTATAGCAGGTCTTCTACACGTGGACTTTCACTCAGGCCAATGATGCTGCCGTATTTTGAGGTCGAATCATTTTTGGCAATGGCATCGACGCTCCAGACGCGATCCATCACCTCAAGCTCGTTGCGGTCGAGTTGGCGCGTGAGATCGGGGCTGATGACGCTCCACGTGTCACCGCGATCGTCCGAACGAAACACGCGTTCGGCGGCGTAGTACAGACGACGTGGTTCGTGTGGGCTGATTAGCAGCGGTGTGTTCCAATTCCATTTGTACGCGTTCTCGCCGCTTTTCGGGTGCGGTGTAATGTAGATGCGTTCCTGCGTGCGTCGGTCGTATCGGGCCAGACCACCGTACTGATATTGCGCGTAAATAGTGTTTGGGTCGGTGGGATCAATTTGTGGTTTGTAGCCGTCGCCGCCAAGCACCATGTTCCAGTCGGAGTTGGTAACGCCGTGGACCACCGTTGTGCGCGATGGTGCACACAGCGAGTTGTTGTCCTGCGTGCCGCCGCACACGTTATAAAACGGTGTGGCCTCATCCGCCGCGATGCGATAAAACTGGGTGATCGACAGATTGCGTACGTGGCGCCAGGTCTGACCACGATCCCAGCTTTCATAGATGCCACCGTCACCACCGATGTACAGATGTTCGGTGTTGTCGGGGTCGATCCAAATGGCGTGATCGTCCACATGGCGAAACTTGGTGGAGAGTTTTTCGAATGTTTTGCCGCCGTCTTCGGATTTATGGGTAAACGTATCCATGGAGTACAGACGATCGGGGTTGTGCGGATCGACCACAATCTCGTTGTAGTACTGCGGGCTCGTGGTCATATGAGCGGAGCGTTTTTCCCAGCTGTCGCCGAAGTCGCGTGAGCGATACACGCCTTTTTCTTCTTCGCTGCCCTCGATAATCGCGTACAGCGTATCGGGCGCGGACGGCGCCATGGCAAGACCAATACGCCCGGTGTCATCTTTGGACGGCAGGCCGCCTTTCACGGCGTTCCAAGTTTTACCGCCATCGGTGGTTTTGTGCACGCCGCTGCCGGGCCCGCCGTTAATCAGTACCCATACGTGTCGCCGGCGCTGATAGCTGGAGGCGACAATGACATCAGGGTTGCGCGGATCCACCACAAACTCGTTGATACCGGTGTCGGCGTCAATCTCCAGGATGCGCTCCCAATTTTCACCGCTGTCCGTGGTGCGATACAGGCCGCGATCGCCGCCGCCGTTCCAAAGCGGACCCTGCGCCGCGACCAGAACGGTGTTTGAATCTTCCGGATGCACCCAGATCTGACTGATGTGACCGGACTCTTTGAGACCCATGTTTTCCCAGGTCTTGCCGCCGTCGCCAGAGCGATAAACGCCGTCCCCGAAAGCAACGCTACGCTGGGCATTATTTTCACCAGTGCCCACCCACAGTGTGAGCGGGTTGCTCGGATCGATCGCAATGTAGCCGATGGAGTAAGAGCCCTCGTTTTCGAACAATGGCTCCCACGTGATCGTGTTATTAGTGGTTTTCCACAAATGGCCCGACGCGGTGGCGGCGTAGAATTCGTTTTTGCGCTCTGGGTGAAACGCGAAATGAGAAATCCGTCCCGATGTGATCGCCGGTCCAATGTGACGCAGCGCGAGGCCGGCAAACGGCGCGTCCTTTTCCTTTTCCTCTTGCTCAGTCTCATCGGCGTACACGATGGGTGCCTGCGCCGGTAGAATCCACAACGCCGCTACGAAAACAAAAACTTGCAAGAGTCTCATGGCCAATCCTTGTTGCTGTTATCAGGTGGCGGCTAGCGCCGTAAAGAATGAGTATATTAGATTTCTCGGAAAAAACCGTCCGCGCAGACTTGAGGAGTCGCTCATGATCCGTCTCACATTGTTGTACAACCTGCCCGAGGGCCAATCGGAAGCGGCTTTCCTAAAATGGCGCTTGTCGGAGCATCAGGAAAATAATGCGGCGATGCCCGGGGTACAGCGCACGGACTTTGCTCGCATTGATGACATCTGGCCGGGCTCGGCAACGCCGAACTACCGTTTTCAGACCATTGTGGAATGGCCCGATCGCGCGAGTTTTGATGCCGGATTTTACAACGAGAACGTGCAGACCAAGCTAAAAACGGACCTGCAGAGACTCGGTGATCATGTGTTCGTGATCAGTGAGGTATTGGTGGATTCCGGCAGCTCGCCTTAAGAATCTTGCGGCCACATCGACCGTGCCCGCAGTGCACGGTAGTTTGTCAGGCCCATCAGCGGTAATATTTGGCCCCATATTTTTGCACGCGCACATTTTTGTGCTCAGTCATTTAGGAAGTTAGCCACACATGTCAGACACTACGCAGAAAATCATCTATACCCATACTGACGAAGCTCCGCTGCTGGCAACGGCGTCGCTGCTGCCCATTATTCGCGCGTTTTCCTCTGCCGCTGGCATCGAGGTTGAGGTCAGCGATATTTCCGTGGCGGCGCGCGTGCTGGCAGAGTTTCCAGAGCATCTGAACGAAGACCAGCGAGTGCCGGATAACCTGGCGGCGCTGGGCAAGCTCACTCAGGATCCAAACGCCAATATCATCAAGCTGCCAAACATCAGCGCTTCGGTGCAGCAGCTCAAGGCCTGCATCAAGGAGTTGCAGGACAAGGGCTACGCCGTGCCGGATTTTCCTGGCGACCCGAAAACCGATGAAGAGAAGGCATTGCGCCGCCGGTTTGGCAAAGTGCTTGGTAGCGCGGTGAACCCCGTGCTGCGTGAGGGCAACTCGGATCGCCGGGCGCCAAAAGCCGTTAAGAATTTCGCCAAAAAGCATCCGCACTCGATGGGTGAGTGGAAGCAGTGGTCGCACACGCATGTCTCGCACATGCATGAAGGTGATTTTTATCATGGCGAGCAGTCACTCACGGTAGAAAAAGCGCGCACGGTGAAAATGGAGTTGGTGCACGACGACGGTCATGTTGAGGTGCTCAAGCCAGAGATTCCGCTGCAGGACAGCGAGATCATCGATCTAATGTTCATGAGCAAGAAAGAGCTGTGCGAATTTTATGAGCGCGAAATGGAAGACTGCCGCGAGGCCGGTATTTTGTTTTCGCTGCACGTGAAAGCGACGATGATGAAGGTGTCGCACCCGATTGTGTTCGGGCACGCGGTCAAGATTTTCTACAAAGAGGCGTTTCGCAAACACGGCGCCTTTTTCGACGAATTGGGCATCAACGTGAACAACGGCATGGCCACGCTGTATGAGAAAATTGCAGAGCTGCCCACCTCGAAGCGCGAGGAAATTGAGCGCGACTTGCACGCGTGTCGCGTGCATCGTCCGCGTCTCGCGATGGTGGATTCCACCAAGGGCATCACCAATTTCCATTCGCCAAGCGATGTAATCGTGGACGCATCGATGCCTGCGATGATTCGTGCCGGTGGTCAGATGTGGGGCGGCGACGGTAAATTATATGATTGCAAAGCGGTCATTCCGGAGTCGACGTTTGCTCGCATCTATCAGGAAGTGATCAATTTTTGTAAGTGGCACGGCAACTTTGATCCGGCCACTATGGGCACGGTGCCAAACGTCGGGCTGATGGCGCAGAAAGCCGAAGAATATGGCTCGCACGACAAAACCTTCGAAGCGGCCGAGGCCGGCATCGCACGTATTACCGATGCGACAACGGGCGAAGTGTTGCTGGAGCGGCGCGTGGAGCAGGGCGACATCTGGCGCATGTGTCAGGTGAAAGATGCGCCGATTCGTGACTGGGTGAAGCTCGCCGTGCGGCGCGCGCGCGAGTCGAATACGCCGGCCGTGTTTTGGCTTGACCCGTACCGTCCGCATGAAAACGAACTGATCAAAAAAGTGGAGACTTACCTCAAGGACCACGACACCGATGGTTTGGACATCCAGATCATGTCGCAGGTGCGTGCAATGCGTTACACGCTGGAGCGTGTGGCGCGCGGCCTCGACACCATTTCTGTGACGGGCAATATTTTGCGCGACTATCTCACCGATCTGTTTCCGATCCTGGAGCTCGGCACCAGCGCCAAGATGCTCTCCATTGTGCCGTTGATGGCGGGCGGTGGACTGTTTGAAACCGGTGCCGGTGGTTCTGCGCCAAAACACGTACAGCAATTGGTAGAGGAAAATCATCTGCGTTGGGATTCGCTGGGTGAGTTTCTGGCGCTGGCCGTGTCCATGGAAGAGCTGGGTATCAAGCACGACAACAACAAGGCGAAAATTGTGGCGGCTACATTGGATGCGGCGACCGGACGTTTGCTCGACAACGGCAAGTCGCCGTCGCGCAAAGTGGGACAGCTGGATAATCGCGGCAGCCACTTCTACCTCAGCATGTATTGGGCGGACGAGTTGGCAAACCAAACCGACGACGCCGATTTGGCTGCGCACTTTAAGCCGCTGGCCGAACAGTTAAGCGCGCACGAAGATAAAATTGTGGATGAACTCAATTCGGTGCAGGGCAAGTCGGTGGATATCGGCGGCTACTATTTTGCCGATCAGGCGCAGTGCGCGAAGATCATGCGCCCGAGCAAAACCTTTAACGACATTTTGAAAACAGCGGGCTAATTACCCTGCGAACTTGAGCGGCGCGCGGGTGATTCCGCGCGCCGTTTTGCGTGGCGAGCGTTTTAAGCTAACGCATCTTTTCAATTAAGCGGCCAAACTGCTTACGCTCGGTCTCGCTAAACGGCTGCAGCATCTTTTCGGCGTAGTGGGTAAACGATACCTCGGCCTCCCCGAGCAAACGCTGTCCAGCGATGGTGAGTTTGACGAGACTGACGCGGGCATCTCGATCGCTCGCCAGTTTCTCGATGAGCCCGATTTTCTCCATAGGATTGAGCATGCGGGTGACGCCGGATGCCGTTAGTCCGATGCACTGCGCCAGATCAATGCGCCGCATCTGTTGCTGCGCCGCGCCGTGGAGCTGCTTCAGCGCGCTAAATTCTGTGAAGCTAATGCCGTGGAGACCCAGTGCGAGGTCAATCTTGCGATGGAGCTGAGCCTGCTGTTCGGCCAGGTTCAAAAGTAGTAATGGTGCGGTTGGTGTGGTCATGGTGTTCTTGCTTGATAGTTGACTACGCAAGCATATAGCATTTGATTGAGTAGTCAACTATGTAGCAAGCATCTGTGTTGCTATGATTATGTCGCATCACAATTACTTGATCGAAGAGAGCAACAAAATGAACAAATTACGAACGGGATTTTTCATCGGCGTGGCAACCATGGCGTGTGCCACCGGGGCGCATGCTCAGAACTTGTTAGTGGGCGAGTCCGGGGATGACCGTGTGCTCCTGATATCGGGTCAGGATGGTTCCGTGCTCGATGCCAACTTTTTGGATATCGCGACGCAGGCTATCGCCGCTGACGTGTCGTCAACACCGATTGAAACGCTCGAAGTGGGCGATGAGCTGTGGGTGTCGGATCAGGTGGCCGATCGCATTTGGCGCTTTGATCGCAGCGGCAATTTTCTCGGCGACATCGGCGGCAACGGTGAGTTGAACAACATTCGCGGCATGGAAGTTGTGGGCGACACGGTTTACGTCGCACAGGGCACCGCATCTGATCTGTTTAGTAAGGGCATCGTACGCATCGATGTGCCGACCCTGACGCCTACGAGCGTAATCCTTGGTCGTGATTCAGCCGATGTGAGCTATTTCGACGTCAAGTTTTACAACGGCGAACTCCTGGTCAGCAATATCGACACCGGTAACGACGGTATTGAACGCTACGATCTTGATGGCAACTTCCTGGGCTTTTTCGCCCAGTCTGACGGTGTCACCAGCTTCGATTTTCCGCAGCAGATTAATCAGCGCACCAGCAATACGAACTTGCTTGTCGGGGCGTTCAGTTTGCCGTCAGGCGTCTATGAGTTTCAAAGCGATGGCACCAATCTTGGCATCGTGGCCGGACTCGATTTCGGACCACGTGCGGCCTACGAGCTGGGCAATGGCGAGATTCTCTGGAGCAACGGTACGTTTCTGCGCACCGATTCAACCATCATCAGCGAAGATGGTTCGTTCCGGTTTTTCTCGCCGACATCCGTGACCGTTGATGTCGATAGCGACAACGATGGCCTGACCGATAGCGCCGACAACTGTGTGGCGGTGGCCAACGCCGATCAGCGCGACACCGATAGCGATGGCATTGGCAATCTGTGCGATGCCGATCTAAACCAGGACTGCCTCGTACAGGTTGAAGATCTTGGTTTGTTCCGACAGGTGTTTTTCAGCGACGACGCCAATGCGGATTTTGACGGCGATGGTACGGTCAACGTGGTGGATTTAGGCATCCTGCGCGTCGCGTTTTTCGCCAACTATGTGGATGACAATCCGAGTGGTGTGAGCAATCTGTGTGCCATGGATTAAGGTAGCTCACGCAGAGTGACTTGTTTGGCGCGGGCAGCAGAAATTCGGCTGCCCGCGCTCTTGTCTAACGGTCGTGTTCAACTCGGCCTACCAGTTTATGTGAGTCAGCCTGTCTTCACGTTGGAGTCTGGCGGCCTGCTCGATAATCCAATGCTGCCGTTCTCTCACGTACTCAGAGGGCGCCCCAGCCTTGAGGCGTCGCGGATTGGGTAGCACAGCCGCCAGAAGCGCGGCCTGTTCAGGACTGAGCGCCCGGGGTGTGGTGCCAAAAAAATACTGGGCTGCTGCGGGCGCGCCGTAGATACCTGGCCCGAGTTCGACGACGTTTAAATAGAGTTCCAGAATCCGCTTTTTCGGCAGCAAAACTTCCATCACAACGGCGAGATAGGCCTCAAGCCCTTTGCGGATCAGACTGCGACCCGGCCACAGAAACAGGTTCTTGGCCAATTGCTGCGTGATGCCGGAGGCGCCGCGCAGACGACCGCTTTGTTCGCGTTCTTCCAGAGCCTGTGCAATGGCGTGCACGTCCAGTCCACGATGATGCGGGAAATTCTGATCCTCGGCGGCCATAACCGCCAAGGCGAACAGGTCACCAAGTTCGTCGCGATCGCGCCAGTGGTAACGGGTGGTCTCGAACGGCTCGTCGTTGTGCAACAGCATGAATGCCGTCAGCGGAGGATCTACCCACCGCAGCGTCAGTACGGGGACCCAGGTGAGAACGATAAAGGTCAGGCCCAATGCGAAGAGCCAGCGCGCGATTTTCTTGATGCGCGGGGCCATCTCTAAATGGCGGACAGTCGCCGCGCCGCCTCAGTCAGGGTCGCCGCTTCTTTGGCGAAGCAAAAACGTACCCAATTGCCCTGCAGCGGCTGCTGGCAAAACACCGAAATCGGGATGGCCGCAACACCAATCTCCGTGGTCAGCCAGCGCGCGAACTCGGTATCCGGCTGGTCAGAAAGTGCGCTGTATTCCGCCAGCTGAAAGTAGGTGCCGGCACTCGTCGGCAGGCGAAACTGACTGTTGCGCATGGCCTGTTCGAAGTGGTCGCGTTTGTCGGCATAGAAACTGGCAAGCGAAGCTTCAAACTCCGGCTCGTCCGTCATGAAGTCGGCCAGCGCCCACTGCAGCGGCCCGGCCGTGGCGAACGTGTTGTACTGATGAATGCGGCGAAGTTCTTTGGTTAATGCCGGGCCAGCCACCGCGTAGCCAATTTTCCAGCCGGTGGCGTGATAGGTTTTGCCGAACGAGAAAACCGCGACGCTGCGATCGCGCAGCTGTGGGTGGGCGACCACGCTCGTGTGCCGTCGGTCGTCAAACACCATCGCATCATAGACCTCGTCGCTCAGTAACCAACAGTTGTGCGGTGCCAGCGTATCGGCCAATTGATCAAGGTCCGCGCCTGAAATAGTGGTGGCTGTGGGGTTGTGCGGTGAGTTGAGAATGACCAGTCGTGTCTTGTCGGTTAAGGCCTGCGCAAGGCGTTCAAAGTCGATCCGAAAATCGTCACCGACGAGCGGCAGATGAACAGGCCGGGCGCCCGTTAGCCGCACGGCCGGTGCGTAACAATCGTAGGCGGGATCGAAAATCAGAACGTCGTCACCGGCGTGACAAAGCGCAGTAATCGCACAAAAAATGGCTTCGGTCGCACCGCTCGTAACGGTGATCTCAGTTTCAGGGTCGAGCGTGGTGTGGTAGCGGGATTCAAAGCGCCGGGCTATGGCCTCGCGTAACGCGGGCACGCCATGCATAGGTGGATACTGGTTGTGGCCACTATTGATACGACGAGTTACGGCTCTGCGCAGAGCCGCAGGCGGTTCAAAGTCGGGAAATCCTTGCGACAAATTAATGGCGCCAGATTTCGCCGCCAACGCAGACATCACGCTGAAAATGGTCGTGCCCACGTCGGGTAACTTGCTTTGAACGATGCGTTTCATCGATGCATGCTATCGAAAAAGTCTATGTGCTGCAGCCTCGTCGGCCTGCTAATAGCTGATACTCTTCGGGCTATGAAGATTACATCCGTGCGATTTGTCCCCGGACTGTCGGCTTACTATTTTGATGATCAGGCCGCCATTGCTGGCAATGCGTCAAGCGACGGTCATTTCTATTCAGGCTCGGTGCAGACGCCGGGTTTTTCGAGCGTCCGCCAGAGCGGTGAGGTGGTAAGCGTTCTGCTTGAACTCGACCCTGGTGTTTGGGCCTGTGGCGATTGCTGTGCCGTGCAGTACTCAGGTGCGGGTGGTCGGCATCCGCTGTTTGTGGCCGAAACGTATGCTGCGCTGCTCGCGCAGCATGTCGGCCCGTCTTTGATTGGCCTCGATGCTGCCGACTTTCTCGGCAACACCGCTGCATTGGATAAAATGGTGTGCGATGCACAGCCGCTGCATACGGCTGCCCATTACGGCATCAGTCAGGCTTTATTGGACGCCGCAGCGATCAGTCGTGGTCAAACCAAAACGCAGACAATCTGCGCTTTGTACGGCTTGGCCATCCCGCACGAGCGAGTGCCGCTGTTTGCACAAAGTGGCGACGATCGCTATGGCGGCGTCGATCGCATGCTCATGAAACAAGTGGACGCATTGCCTCATGCGCTGATCAACAATGTGGATGAAAAGCTCGGGCGCAGAGGCGAGAAGTTGCTGGCTTACGTTCAGTGGTTGTGCGAGCGCATCGAGCGCGCCCGCGGTCTCGGTGTTATTCCCAAAAGCTACGAGCCGCAGCTGCACATCGATGTCTATGGCACCGCTGGCCGGGCGTTCGACCACAATCCGGCCGCCATTGCAGACTACTTGTGCGAACTGGATGAGGCAGCCCCGGGGTACGCGCTCTATATTGAAGGCCCGGTGGACATGGGGGAACGCGCTGCCCAGATCGACGTACTGGCGTCCATCACGCAGCGCGTGAACGAGCGCACTGACTCGCTGCGTATCGTGGCCGACGAGTGGTGCAATACGCTCGAGGATATCAAGGCATTTGTCGATGCGCGCTGTTGCCACATGGTACAGATCAAGACCCCGGATCTTGGCGGTATTCACCACACCATTGCGGCTGTCGGTTACGCCAAGCAACACCAGGTCGAGGCCTATCAGGGCGGCAGCTGCAATGAGACTGACATCGCGGCACGGTGCTGCGCACAGCTCGCACTGGCCTGCCAACCCGACCGCCTGTTGGTTAAACCCGGCATGGGATTCGATGAAGGCATGCAAATCGTCTCAAACGAAATAAATCGTACGCTGGCGCAAATTGAGGCCGCGTCATGAGCGGGTCGGTGACCAGTAGCGCTTGCCTGTCGGGTATCCTGGTCGTTGCGGTGGAGCAGGCGGTGGCGGCGCCGTTGTGCACGAGCCGGCTGGCGGCCGCCGGCGCCCGCGTCATCAAAATTGAACGCCGAGGTGGGGACTTTGCGCGCAATTACGATGCGGCCGCCAAAGGCCAGTCTTCCTATTTCGTGTGGCTAAACCAAGGCAAGGAATCGCTGCAACTCGATCTAAAAACGGACGATGATTTACAGCTGTTGAAAAACATCATTTCCAAGGCCGATGTCTTCGTACAAAATTTGGCACCGGGCGCAACGCAGCGACTCGGCTTGGGTTCAGAGGCGTTGCGCGATGAATTTCCACGTTTGGTGACTTGCGATATATCGGGCTACGGCGAAAGCGGCCCGCTGCACGATATGAAGGCTTACGATTTTCTCGTGCAGTGTGAAACCGGGCTGGTGAGTATCACCGGATCGCCAGGTGCGGTAGGTCGTGTGGGCGTTTCGGTTTGTGATATCGGCACGGGTATGAATGCGGTCATCGGCATTCAGCAGGCCTTGTTTGAGCGTACGCGCACCGGTCGCGGTCGTGGGGTGTCGGTGTCTTTGTTCGATACACTGGCTGATTGGATGAACGTACCGGCCATTCATGAACGCTACGGTCAGGGCGCGCCGCCGCCTGCGGGTTTGAGTCATCCCTCGGTGGCCCCCTACGGTTGTTTCGTTTCGGCGGATCAATTGCAGATTGCGATCTCGGTGCAAAACGAGCGTGAGTGGCAGGCGTTTTGTCGCCATTTTCTCGAGGACACGGAGCTTGGCGAAGACGAGCGCTACGCCAGCAACAATTTGCGCGTGGCCAATCGCGCGCCGCTCGACGCGACGATTCAGGCGTTTTTCGCAACGCTCGACGCGCAAGCGCTGTGCACAAAACTCAAAAAATCGGGCATTGCGTACGGGCGCGTCAATTCTGTTGAAGCGCTATGGCAGCACCCGCAACTGCAGCAGCGCGAAGTGCGCTTGAGTAACGGCGAGTGCGTGAAGGTGATTGACTGGCCGGTGAGAATGGTGGCGGACACCCAAGAACCGGTGACTTACGTCGCCGCGCCGGGTGAGCACGACGAGCGTTTGCGCTCTGAGTTTGGGCTGAAAAAATCCTGAGTTTTTTGTCCTCTGTGGTCACGCCGCAACTGTGGTCGAAATAGGTCTAGGCAAAGCACTCGTCGCCTGCCTAAGCTCTTTCCCTCATCATCTCGGGGGAGAGAGTTATGAGTTATTCAAAATTAGCGCTGGCACTTTTGGCCAGCGGTCTTTGCGCCGGCGCGAATGCCCAAATAACGGACGTTGATGGCGACGGTGTCGACGATGCGGTCGATAACTGCGTGGCGCAGGCCAATGCGGATCAGCGCGACACGGACAGCGACGGCTACGGCAATCGCTGCGATGCCGATTTTAACAACGATCTGATTGTTAACGTCGTGGACTTAGGGCTGCTGCGCGTCGATTTTTTTGCAACGGGAGATCTGGATACAGATCTGGACGGCGACGGTGTGGTCAACGCCGTCGATCTGGGCATTTTGCGATCGTTGTATTTGCAGCCGCTCGGTCTTGTCAGTGTCGTGCCCGGCAGTTACGACCGTGCGCTGCGCAATCCGCTCAAGGGCTTCACGTCTGGCACAGACGGGCAGCACGAGTGGGCGACGCTTGCCCATCAGTACTTCAAGTGGAACGAGCTTGAGAACGATGAGTCCGACGGGCTGGATAAAATTCTAAGCGTCACCAACCAAAAATTTGGCAACGCCAGCTCGCACAACATCAAAGTGATTCCGCGTGTGTATCTGCACTGGAATGGTGACAATGAAAAATACTGGCCGGCCGATATGCAGACCGACGATTACACCAGCGCGCAGTTTCAGGCCCGCGTAACGCGACTGGTGCAGCGACTGGGCGAAGCGTGGAACAACGACCCGCGTGTCGCGTTTGTCGAGTTGGGTATTTTTGGCAAGTGGGGCGAGCATCATTCGCCTGATCCTACGCCCGCCATGCAAGCGCTGGTGGGCGATGCGTTTGTTGCCGCGTTTCCCGACAAGCATGTTTCGGTGCGCCACGTGTGGGAGGAGTTTGAGGACTTCGAGTTTGGCGAGTACTGGGACTCATGGGCTCATCAGCAGCAGATGTGGGGCCACGGCGGTGGCACGGCCGCGGTGAATGCGGCCAGCGATCGTTACTTGAACACCTACATTGGTGGTGAGGTGGCCTACAACTGGGGCTCGGGTGATGTTCAGCCCGGCAGCTCGCCGACCGACAGCGTGACGGACCCGGTGCACACTGACTTTATTGAAAACTCGATTCGCTGGTTGCACTGCACGCAGCTGCGCTGGATTTCGGCCTACGACGACAGCAACGCCCAGGCCCGCGCCGGTGCCGAGCGTTTGCAACGTGCCATGGGTTATCGCTTTGTGATCGATCAGGCGGCGGTCGCACCAAATGTGCAAAACGGCATCTTGCATTTTGAAGCGACTGTGACCAACGAGGGTTCGGCGCCGTTTTATTACGACTGGCCAGTGGAGCTGGCATTGCACGATCCGGTCACGCGCGAAGTGGTGTGGTCGGACACGCTCAACGGTGTAGACATTCGCGATTGGGCACCGGGTAAAGACTGGACCGAACCGGAGTGGATTCCGAGCAACGAGTGGCCGAGTTGGGTGGTCGCACCGGGTTGGTCGAACGGCGGGCAGGGCTGGTCAACGCCAGCCACCTCAAACGCAATTACGGCCGATGTGGCGGTGACGGTGCCGGATGGCGAATACGTGTTGTCGATGGCCGTGCTTGATCCCGCGAGTATGGCGCCGAGCCTGCGCTTCGCGACGAGCAACTACTGGGATGGCGGACGTCATCCGATTAGTCGGGTGGGTGTGGGCGCGTTTGCGGGCGGACCGCTTTCCCCGGACACGGTGTTCGATGATCCGATTGAGGATGATTCTTTGAGCTACTGATTGGTCTTGATCGCATGCGACAATGATCCCGGCGTGGTGTCTACCCGCCGGGATTTTTTCATTTCTTATGTTTTTGGCCGAGAGCGATCAGGTTTTCGTCTTGCGAAGTTTGCCGCTTTCCTCTTTTAAGGGACGACCCTCGGGGCAGAAGTTCACCAGAAAATCGTTCATGCCCGTGAACAAGTTGTCCTTGTTCAGGCTGTAATGAACGTGGAGACCTTTCTTTTCGCTCTCCACAAGCCCCGCGTTTTCCAACACGCTGAGGTGTTTTGATACCGCCGGCTTGCTCATTTCAAAGCGATCGGCGATTTCACCTGAGGTGAGTGACGTTTTTGACAGGTAGGCAAGCATCTTGCGACGCACGGTGGACGACAGGGCTTGAAATACGTTTTCCATTGCAATACTATTTAACTAATTAGTTAATTAACTACATAGTTATATTAGCACGAACGCCGCGAAAGGAACCACCGTGATCGCAAGGAAAATTCGCAAAAGAATAGAGGTAGCGCGCGCCCGTTTCGGGGCCAAACGGGTCAATGCGGTGGGCTTGTTGCTCATCATCGGGGTCGCCTCGATCGTCGTGCGCCTGCTGTTCGATTACCGCTTCCATACCTCTGCGCTTTTGTACATTGGCGTGCCCTATCTGGTGTCGGTGTTGATTGCTTTGCTGCGACCCAAAGAGTCGTATAAGAGTCTGCTGCACGAGTACCGTGACGACGTACTCAAGTCCCTTATGGTGATGCTCGGCAGCTCGATTTTGCTGTTCGAGGGGTTTGTTTGTGTCGCGTTCTTTTTGCCCATTCTTCTACTCATCCAGACGGCGGCATTCTTGATCAGGTGGGCGAGGCAATCGGCGAAGAAACGTCGCGGCTCAACGTTTGTGTCTCTGGTGCCGGTGTTGATTGTGTTGCTGTCGCTGGAAGGCAC
>JBGCEL010000009.1:0-138065 GCA_045106455.1 Gammaproteobacteria bacterium | reverse complement strand
GCCTGTACTTCACCGGCCACCTCGACCGAGCCCATGACGTCAATCACAAACGCGCATTCATCGCCCACCACCAGCATCGAATTGGCTAAGCCAAATCCGACGGCCTGATAGACGTTGCCGGTGACCTGCCGGACGCCACGCTCAAATTCAGCGCTGTGCGACTCGATCGCCGCTCTGGCACCCGTTTTCACCAGCGCCTCCGGCATCGGCGTGGGCTCGGCCTGATCACAGGCCGTCATACCCGCCACGAATACAAAAGCCATATAACTGGCCAAAATCAGTCGTTTAACTGCCATTTTCGTCCCGAAACCCAGAATCCGTTGCAATGTTAACCCGTTACGCCCGGTCTCGTTTTTTTATAGGGCCGTTACGAAGCTGTGAACAATAGCCCATAGACTCAAAACCGAATCTGGAGGACCGCGAGAATGAGACGCCGTATTCTAATTGTTGAAGACGAAGCTGACATTGCGAATTTGGTGCAGCTGCACTTAAGCGAACTGTGCGACGAGGCCGTCATTGCTCTGGATGGTCGCGAAGGTCTGGCCCGCGCCACCGGCGAGAGCTGGGATTTGGTGGTGTTGGATCTGCGCCTGCCCGGCGTCGATGGTTTGGACATCTGTCGCAAGCTGCGTGAGCAAGAATCCTACACGCCCGTTCTTATGTTAACTGCTCGCTCCACCGAACCAGACCGCATTGTGGGCCTGGAAATCGGCGCCGATGACTATCTGACCAAGCCTTTTAGCGTTCGCGAGCTGGTCGCGCGGGCACGCGCCATTTTCCGCCGCTCGGACGCCCTGCTCAGCCAGGACCCCGCCGCCGGTGAGGAATACATCAAAGCCGAAGAACTGGCGATTGATGCCGCATCACGTGAAGTACGCCTGTCGGGCGAGAACATCACGCTGACGGCAAAAGAATTTGACCTGTTGCTGCATTTTGCACGCCACCCCGGTGTTGTGTTCACGCGGTCGCAGCTGCTGGATCAGGTCTGGGGCTATGGCCATGACGGCTACGAGCACACGGTCAATTCCCACATCAATCGCCTGCGCGCCAAAATTGAGCCAAATCCGGCAACGCCGCACTACGTGAACACGGTGTGGGGCGTGGGCTATCGATTCGTGGCACGCTAACGGTCTGTATGCGCTCACTCTCGACAAAACTGGTTGTTGCCCTGCTGCTGATCCTGATCTCCATCGGGTTGGTATTCGCGTGGCTGGCCAAGTGGAGTTCGGATCGCTACCACCAGGAAATTACGCAGCGGCTTAACGCCAGCATTGCGATGTACATTGTCAACGAAGAGCCGTTGCTCGAGCAGGACGATCAGGTGAACAGCGCCGCGCTGGAACATTTCGCCCACATGGCGATGGTGATCAACCCGGTCGCTGAGGTTTATCTGCTCGACGAACGCGGCAACATCCTGGGTCACGCGCTGCCCCTTGCCGAGGTCAATGCAACGCGCGTTGAGCTCGCGCCCATTCAAGCGTATTTATCCGGCGCAGCGCAGATGCCGATTCGCGGGGCTGATCCGCGCAATCCGGGCCAGTTTAAAGTGTTCTCGGCCGCCCCTATCGATGTGGATGGCGTACTCAAAGGGTATGTCTATGTCGTACTGGGCGGGGCGAAATACCAGAGCGAAGCCGAACGCGTTTTGGATAGCCACATCCTGCGCATCAGCATGCTGTCGGTGGGCGCCATCATCGCGGTTTCCGCGTTGGTCGGATTGTTGATCGTTTTGTTTCTGACCCGCCGGTTGCGCCGACTGGTGCAGGATCTGCGCGATTTCGAGTCGGGCGGTTTTCGCGAACCCGTTGCGAGCGCGGCCAATTTGCACAAGCGCAACAACGGCGATGAGATCGCGGCCCTGCGCGCCACATTCCACGAAATGTCATCCACCATTGTGGATCAAATTCATCAGCTTAAAACCACTGACAGTACGCGTCGCGAACTCATCGCCAACGTATCGCACGATTTGCGCACGCCCATCGCGTCAATGAAAGGCTACCTCGACACGCTCATTATCAAGCACGACAGCCTCGACGATGCGCAGCGTCAGCGCTATCTGCAGGTCGCGAGCCATCACAGCGAGTATCTGGGCAAACTGGTCGAGGATCTGTTTGAGCTGTCGTGCCTCGATAGCGGCGTAATCAAGCCCAACCCGGAGTCATTTAGTCTGAGCGAACTGGTGCAGGACGTGGCGCAGAAATATCAGCTACAGGCGGCACAGGCGCGAATTACGCTTGCGCCGCATGTGGAAAGCGGCATCCCACTGGTGGATGCCGATATCGGTATGATTCAGCAGGTGCTGGAAAACCTGATCGGCAATGCGATCCGCCACACGCCACCGCGCGGTGAAATTTTGGTGACTGTGAAGCCTGATCGCAATATGGTCACGACCATTGTGGCGGACACCGGCCATGGGATCGCCAGCGACGATCTGCCCCACATCTTCAACCGCGCCTACAGCGGCGGCGAGAGCCGGCAGAAAACGCGCGCGAATACCGGGCTTGGCCTTGCCATCGTCAAACGCATCCTCGATCTGCACGACTGCCACATTGATGTGAGCAGTAAAGTGGGCGAGGGCTCTGCGTTTCGATTCGAGCTCCCCGTCGCGCGCGCCGCCTGAGCCTTAAGTCTTCTGGGACGCCTGCGCGCGAGCGCGTTTGGCCGTGAGTTTCTTCTGATAGCGCGACTGCACCACGTCAGTGATCACCAGCACCCCAATCACAAAATAGAAGGTGGTCTTGGTCATAGGCATTACCGCGGTGCCAAATAGCGTCAGATGCGCCAAATGGCCGCCTTCGGTCACCAGCATGATGCCCACGACGAACAGAATAAACAGGCCGAGCACCTCGTACATGCGGTTCTTCTCAAGGAACTCCGCCACCCGATCGGCCAGAAAGATCATGAGTGCGCCACCAATCAAGATGGCTGACGCCATGACGGCAAAAACGTCGGTCAGCGCGATGGCGCTTAAGATCGAATCAAACGAAAACACCAGGTTCATCAATACGATCCAGAAGATAATGTTGCCCACCGAGCGTTGACGCTTGGGCTCGGCACCCAGTTCCTCGATGGCCATCATGTGCAAAATTTCTTTGGTAGCGGTGTAGAGAATGAACGCACCGCCGAATAAGACAATGATGGCGTGCAATGTGAACTCACCGTGCGCGGCGTGGCCAAAGTTCAGTGTGAAGAGGGTTTTGTCTACCGCACTGATTAGATTGATGACCACGAACAGCAGGACGATGCGCAAGCCAACGGCCAAACCGATGCCCCAGCGCCGCACGGCGGCCTGCTTATCGGCAGGTGCCCGCTTGGATTCGAGCGAAACGTAGAGCAGGTTGTCGAAACCCAGCACCGCTTGCAGCAGCGTGAGCATGAACAACGTGAAGAGATTATCGAGGGTGAACAATTCCATCATGACGTCGAACCTTTTTCATCAGAGCCCCCAAAAAGCGGTGGGCGGCCGATATGGTACCGAAATCACGATCAATATGACGTGTAACGCGCTTCAATCGAGCCCGTTACACGTCATAGTTTGTAAAGTAGCGCTAAATGCGCGCTGAGGCCTTACTGACGAGGACGAGCCTCGTTAACGCGAACCGGACGGCCGCTGAGGTCTTTACCATTGATATCTTCAATGGCTGCATTTGCTTCGCTGTCGTTCGGCATTTCCACAAAGCCAAAGCCTTTCGAGCGACCCGTGTCGCGATCGCTGATAATCTTGGCCGATGAAACGTCGCCGTGAGCCGCGAAAGCGTCGCGCAGCTCGTCTTCGGTTAGATTGAAGGATAGATTTCCTACATAAATATTCATCAAAAATTCCTGTACCTGAAATAGTATTCGCCACGTCGTGTGGCAGTAGAAAATACCCGTCTGATACACCCTTGGCAATACGGAAAAGCCAATGTTAGAACATCATTTTTTCGAACGTTACACCTTTGTTACAAAAACCTTTTTGTCTGAATCCGGGAGCGCTTTCGATGCGATTAAATGGGGTTAGGGTGAACACACATCGCGGGCTATTTTGGTCACGTTTGGTAACTCCGGTTTTCCTCTTCGGGTGTGCACTGTGGATGAGCGCGACAGCCGTCGCCGAGACGTTTCACGTCTACCCATACAACGCCAACGGCGATTGTGATGAGCCTTTTGAACGCTTTGCCAATGCACTGAAGCCCGGTGACGAGCTGATTGTTCACGACGGCACCTACTCGCAGTCCTGTGCGCGACAGATTTCGGTACGCGGCACGCCTGAACAGCCCATCGTGATTCGCGCCGCGCCCGGCGCTACCCCTACACTCACGCGACCGGAAAACAATCGCCACACGCAAAACAATCTGGAAATTGTCGACAGTGCATTTGTCATGATTCGCGGCCTGCGTTTTTACGGAGGCAGCCTCGGTGTGCGCTTTGTTGGCGGCCACGACATTGTGTTTGAACACAACGAAATCAGCGCCACAGACAGCGCCGCGATCACCATCAATAGTGGCGACGCTACGCGCCTGATCCTGCGCCACAATCATATTCACCACACCGGCCGGGCCACCGACGCTCCCACTACCGGCGAGGGCATTTATGTTGGCTGCAACAACGCCACCTGCAAAGTGACCGACAGCGTCTTCGAACACAATCACATCCACGACCTGCGCGCGACCAGCGACGGCGGCAACGATGGTATCGAAATCAAACCTGGCAGCGGTGGCAATCTCATCCAATACAATCGCATTCACGACACACAGGACGGTCGCGCCTACCCTTGCATACTGGTGTACGGCGGTGGGGAGCAACCCAACCTCGTGCTGCACAACGTGGTGCAGCGTTGTGGCGAGGCTATTCAAGTAATTGCCGATGCGGTGGTCGCGCACAATACGATTTCTGATTCATCCATTGCCGGCATCGTCTCCACGCCACACAAACAGGTAGGCGCACCGGGCAACCTGATAATTTTGAACAATCAGGTGCGCAACCATCCCATGTGCCTGCAGCTCGACTGGCGCAAAGCAACCGATGTGACGCTGCGCGACAACCAGTTTTTGTGCAGCGACAGCACCGCCGTACAAAGCCGCGGACTTGGCAACGGCAATATCATTGATAATGTGTTTAGCGGCCGCAGCAACGAGGCCCATGAGGGTCTCCACGAACATCGCTAGACCCACCACAGCGGTGCGTATTGCGACGGCGCTACTGCTGTGCGTCGGCTGCCTGCCGGCGTATGCCACCGTCACGATCAGCGGGCTCACTGCTGAGCAAAAACGTAACGTTGAGTTTTTTCTGGAGCTCACGCGCGCGAAGTGTGATGCGCCAACGTGGGAGCAGCGTCGACTGGTGGCGGATGCACCCGGCCAAATTCATGCCGCGCTCGAAGCGCTGGGTTTCTATCGCGCCACCATTAACATCGTCGACGAGGCGCAAGACAAACCGTGCTGGCACAAACGCATCGACATTAAGCCGGGCGCCCCCACACTCTATCGTGACGTGCGCGTTCACATTACGGGCGAGGGCGAACAAGACGCTCGTTACGCTCGGCTGATCAAACGCAGCGCCCCGGCCGAGGACGCGCCGGTCAACCACGGCGAATATCGGCGCTTCAAAACAGCGCTGCAGAATTTGGCCACGCAGCGGGGCTATTTTGACGCCCGTTTCGTGGCCGCCAGTGTCACCATCGATGAAGCGCTCGGCCATGCCAACCTTAACGTCGAATTTGATACTGGTCGCCGCTATATATTTGGTGATGTGACGGTCGACAGCAGCGCACTGACCGATGAGCTGTTTGCGGTGATGACGACTGTGCAGCCCAACACCGCGTTCGACGCCAATGTGATTGCCGCCACGCACCGCAATTTTCTTGAGAGCGGCTATTTTTCATACGTGAACATCAGTGCCGACCCGGCGCTCGCCACAGACTACGTCATACCGGTACTGATCGACGCTGCTGCGGCCAAGACACGTGTGTACTCCGGCGGACTCGGCTTCGCCACCGACGTGGGTCCGCGCTTTCGTTTGAACTATCGCAATCGGCGTATCAATCGTCGCGGCCATACCCTCAACGGTCAGCTACTGGCATCGCCCGTGCAATCACTGCTCGGTGTGGAATATCGTATTCCTGAGGGCGACGATCGACGCGACGTATTGGTATTTTCATCCAGCATCGAAGATCAGGACACCGACACCAGCGAGTTCACGTCTTTCGAGCTGGGACTGCGCCGCACGCGCGCGCTGGACAGCGGCTGGCTGCGCACCATCGCGCTGGACCTGCGTCGTGAAGATTTTGTCGTAGGCGATCAGACCGACATCTCAACGCTGCTAATTCCCTCCATCAATTTTTGGCGCGGCACCGTGACCACCAGAGCTCGCCCGCGCAATGCCTGGCGACTGTCGGTGGACGTTCGCGGCACGAGTGACGCCATCGGATCAGACACCAGTTTTGTTCAGGTTGAAGCGCGCGCACGCTATATACGTTCTCTAAACGATCGCATGCGCCTGCTCACGCGCCTGCAGCTTGGCGCGACCGCCAAAGAGCAGCGCGATGAACTGCCGCCATCGCTGCGCTTTTTTGCCGGCGGCGACAACAGCGTGCGCGGCTACGGCTTTGAAACCATTGGCCCCACCGATGACGAGGCCACGGTGGTGGGCGGCGGCATGCTCGCCGTCGCAAGTCTGGAATTGGATTATCAGCTCAACGAGCGTTGGGCGGTGGCCGCGTTCGTCGACAGCGGCAGCGCGTTTGATCGCGGCGATCGCCGCTTCAACACCGGCGTGGGCATTGGTGTTCGTCGACTCACGCCGGTGGGCCCACTGCGCCTCGACCTCGCCGCGCCTCTTGATAATGAGCGCACCGTGCGCCTGCATTTTTCCATCGGCAGCGATCTGTGAGCACGCCAGCCACCGTGAAAAAGCCGCGCCGCTGGCGGCGCCATTTTTTCGTTGCCGTTGCGCTCATAATTTTGCTGCCGTTGGTGTGCGTGTTCATCGCGCTGAACAACAGCACGGCAACGCGCTACGCGCTGCAAACAATGAGCAGCTACGTGCAGGGCTTAAGCGTTGGCGAGATTGACGGCACCGTCGGTGACGAACTGACGATTAACGATCTGCAGTTTGCGAACGATAGCCTCACGGTGAATATAGAGCGTCTTCGCCTGCGCGCTCGCCTGGGCGCGCTGGCCGGCGGCAACGTCGTGCTAGACGAACTGGTGGTGACAGGCGTACGCGCCACACCTAATCCAAGCGCGCCGCCAACCGCCGCAAAGCCGCTCGAAGTCAAAACGCTTGCTGCACCACTAGCACTCACCGTGCATCGCCTGCAGGTTAACGACGCACAATGGACTCCGCTCCCTGACCTGCCTCTAACTGAGCTGACGGCGGCTCTTTCGTGGTCGGGCACGAGCATCACGATCAGCCATCTGGCGGCCGCCACGAATGGCGGTACGTTAACCGGTGACGCACAAATTGATACGCACGGCGACGTGCGTGTATCGAGCCTTTTGAGTTGGGCCTATCCAGAGCAGTCTCTGACCGGAACGCTCTCTGCACAAGGCTCACTTAAATCGCTTGCCCTCTCCCACGAGCTCACCGGTCCGTATCAAATCGACAGCAGCGGCAGCATCAAACTGCTGGGCCGTATCGAACCGGCCATTGAACTGCGCCATACCTGCGTCGAGCCGTGCGTCATTGAGACGATGGATATTCGTCAAGGTAGTCTCAGTCACACCGGCACGCCGAGCGATTCAAAAATCACGCTTAACGCGCGCCTCGCTGCAGACCCACTGCAGAGCACTGAGGTGACCGGGCGTCTGCATTTTGTCGACGGCGCACTTGCCATCGATTCGCTTGCGGCCAGCGGCGCTCAGTTGAGGGCCTCACTTGGCGGGCGCATTGCGCCGGGTAACGCGCCGCTGTTTGAGTTGGATGTCGCTGTCGCGCATCTGGACGCCGCACTGCTCAACGCACAAGTGACCGGCAGCATGCAGACCGATCTGACCGTCGTTGGCGACAGCGCACAGAGTTTTGATGTCACCATCAAGAACCTCGCGGGCAATATCAATGGCTATGAGCTTACGGGCGGTGGTCAGGTTCAGCGTGCTGGCGATCAGCTCGTGATCGACGATGCGTCTGTGGCGCTGGGCGACAATTTACTTGCGCTAAACGGTACGGCCAACGTGCAGGCGCTAGATCTCAATGCGACGGTCACGTTGCCGTCGCTCGAGCAGTTGGATCCACGCGTGTCCGGCTCAATTGCCGCCGTCGCGACTATCCGCGGACATCCACAAAGCCCCGTGATTACTGCAAACGGCGAGGCCGGCACGGTTTCTTTTGCCGGACAGACGCTCGCCGCGGCCGACTTCAATCTCGACATCGATAAAAGCCGTGCTGTCTCGGGTAGCGCAACACTGCGCGACATGAAGCGCGATACGCTCGAGCTTGGCACCTTGGCGCTGCAACTTGGCGGCACCCTCGATGTCGTTGAACTATCGGCCGAGCTGGACAACCCGGCACTCGATGCAACAGTGGTCGCAACGATCGCGCCAACCTCGACACAGACGGTCGTGCGCATTCAGAACGCCGTAGTGAATGCAGAAGATCTTGGTACCTGGTCGGTGGCGCAACCGGTCGAGATTCGCGCTACGCCGGGCTCCCTCACCATTGATCCACACCGCTGGCAAAGTGACGACGCGTTTGCACAGGTGCATGAACTGCAACAAATAGACGGCGATCTGAGCGCGCGGATTGATTTGGCCGATTTGCCGCTGGGACTCGCCGCCGGTTTTTTGCCGCCGGACGTGAGTATCGCCGGCAGCGTTGGCGCGCAGATCGATGCCAAGCAGCGCAGCGGCGTCTGGCGCGGCCGTGTGAACTGGACGCAAAACAACACGGTATTGAAGCTGCGCTCCGCGGACGGCAGTCGGCGCCTGTCGTTGCCCGTCGTCGCGCTGCAGGTGGAACAAGCCTCGGACGCGGCCACAGCAAACCTGCAAATTGAGGGCGACTTCGGACTAAACGTGCAGGCCAATCTCACTGCTCTGCGACCCGACCAACTCGGCGCCTCGCCCATTGAAGGGCAATTGCGTGCCGACATGAAGGACGTAAGTTGGCTCACACCGTGGTTGTCCGGCGTGTCGAATCTTGCCGGCACACTTAAGGCCATGCTCGATCTTGACGGCAGCGCTGCCGACCCGAAAATTGCTGGCAATGTTGAATTTGAAAATGGCGCTCTGACCTATACCGCGGCCGGGCTGCAGCTTGAGCAAATGCAGTTGGCGGCGCGCACAACCGATAGCGGCGAATTAGCACTGAAAGGCGCGGCCAATTCCGGCGGTGGCGCGCTGCAGTTCGAGGGCACGGTAGAACAGCCGTGGGCGCCACAACGCGTCTTGTCGCTCGACGTCAATGGAGAAGACGTGCAGGCCTTTAATGCGGCTGACTACCAACTGTGGCTCTCGCCGGCGCTCACACTGAACGCATCGGCCAAGGGCGTAAATTTGAGCGGCGATGTGCGCGTGCCGCGGGCCGACATTCGAGTGCGCGAACTGCCGCCCGATGTGGTGCGACCATCAGACGATATCGTGGTGACCGGTCGCACGGTCACCGATAAATTCGCGCTACCGTTCGATGGCGACATTCGGGTCACTCTGGGTGACGACGTTCACGTGTTTGCTTTGGGACTGGATGCCGACGTGGGTGGCGACCTGCGCGTGCGCCTGAATGCCGATCAACCGCCGCGACTGGACGGACGCATCTTCTTGGCCGAAGGCCGCTACGCCGCCTACGGGCAGAAACTGCAAATAGAACGCGGCAATCTTATTTATGCTGGTCCCATCGACAACCCGACGCTCGATCTTCGCGCGGCCCGCACGATCAATGAAGCCGGTGCGGAGCTCACCGCGGGCGTAATGGTCGCAGGACCGGCGGCGGCGCCGGAGATTTCGATTTTCACGGATCCGACAACCTCGCAAACCGACGCCCTGTCTTACCTGCTGCTGGGCCGCGCGGCGGGCGACACATCGGGGGCCGAAGGTGAGGCCTTAAGTCAGGCTGCACTTGCCATTGGCATGTCGCAGTCCTCACCGCTGACCACGCGGCTCGCCTCGGGCCTTGGCCTCGATGAGCTGTCGGTGGGCGGCGATGACGTCGATACGGCCGAGCTTGTCGCCGGCAAACAGCTCAATGACCGACTCTATATAAGGTACAGCTATGGGGTCTTTTCAAACCTGGGCGCGATCCTTCTGCGCTACCGTTTGTCGCGAAGGCTCGCACTTGAGGCCGGCAGCTCCGATATCCAGTCGATTGATGTTTTGTATACCATTGAAAAATAGGGTCTTTTATATTAATCAGACATAAGACTTCCCCTGAAGGCTGAATTTTGTATAATTCCCATCAGGAGAGTCACCGACGTGTCTTCCAAAACAGCTGGCGTAGGGAATACGACCGGCGTGAAGATCCGTCAGCAACAATAAGGTCTTAGTAAAGGCCGAATAGGAACAATAATGATCAAAATTAAACGTATTTTCGCCGCGTCCGCCCTAGGCGCGATGCTGATGATGGGTGTTTCGGCGCAGGCCAGCACCGTTCAACTGGGTTTCAGCGGTGTACTGCTGAGCTGCCCTGATACCGATTTCCTGCCTTGCGGCACCGACCTGTTCGCAGGCGACGCTGTTAGCGGCACGATCATCGCCAACGAATCGGCAGTCATCCCCGATGGCGGCCAGATCGGCACCGGCGACATCGTCAACTATGATTTCAATCTGGGCGGCGCCCTGATGATCAACAGCGGTAACTCGACTGCGCTGAGCAGCACGATCAACCTCGACGACAATCTCGAAGTGACCGGCGGCTCGCTGGTTGTTTCTGCCGACAACCTGTTTGGCGAACTGGAAACCACCATGGTGACGCTGAACTTCGGTTCGGGTTTCTGGAACGCTTCGGTTACGGTCAACGGCGAAACGTTTCAAATCGCCAACGGCGCCGGCAAGCTGGCAGTGGTTCCTGTTCCTGGTGCCCTGTTGCTGTTTGGTCCTGCGCTGCTGGGCTTCTTGGGTCTGCGCCGCAAAGCCTGATCCACGCATAAGCGTTAAAAGAAAACGGCGCCTTGATGGCGCCGTTTTTTTTCGTCTGCGATTTGAGCCGGCTGCGGCCTACATATCGAGTTCTTTGATCTTGCGCGTTAGCGTATTGCGGCCCCAGCCAAGCAGACGCGCCGCCTGCTGACGTTTGCCGCGAGTCTTGGCCAGCGCGGCACGAATCAGCGTTTTCTCGAAGATCGGAACGGCATTGTTAAGCAATGGTGTGGTGGTGGTTTCCAGATGGTGTGCGGCCCAGCGTGCCAGATGCATCGACCAGTCCGTCTGATCTACCGGCGCACCCGACCCTAAGTCTTTCGGAATATCATGCACCCGAATCTCGCGCCCTGGTGCCAGCGCGGTCAAGCGCCGGCAGACATTCACCAGCTGACGTACGTTGCCGGGCCATTCGAGGTTCATCAACACCGTCTTGGCATTCGCCGTGAGGGCTTTAGGCGGCACACCAATTTCACGCGCGGCCTCCGCGAGATAATGCGTCATCAGCGCATCGATGTCCTCGCGCCGCTTACGCAGCGGCGGCGCTTCAATTTGAATGACATTGAGGCGGTGATAAAGGTCTTCACGAAAATCGCCACTGGCGACCAGTGCATCAAGATCCTGATGCGTGGCCGCGATCACGCGGGTGTCGACATTGATCGGCATCTGCCCACCCACACGATAGAACTCTCCCTCGGCCAGGACGCGTAACAGTCGCGTTTGCAACGGCGCCGGCATATCCCCGATTTCATCCAGAAACAGCGTGCCGCCATTGGCCTGCTCAAAACGCCCAACGCGCTGGCGATCAGCGCCGGTAAACGCGCCTTTTTCATGCCCGAACAATTCGGACTCCAACAACTCGGCGGGGATTGCAGAGGTGTTCAGCGCCACAAAAGGCGCTCGATGACGTGGCGAGTGCTCGTGCAGGGCGTTCGCAATAAGCTCTTTGCCGGTGCCGCTCTCACCGGTGATCAATACCGTCATCGCGGATTTCGACAGTCGTCCGATAGCGCGATAGACCTCCTGCATCGCAGGTGCCTTCCCGATAATATTGGACAGCTGCATGGTGCTGCTCACACTTTCGGGTGCACGCACGACACGTCGCGCCGCACGTCGCACCAAATCTACCGCCTCGTCGATATCAAACGGCTTGGGCAGATACTCGAACGCACCGGCCTGATAAGAGTCGACCGCATGATCCAAATCACTGTGCGCGGTGGTCACAATAACCGGTAAATCTGGATCACTTTGTTGCAGTTCGCTAAGCAGTTCTAGTCCGCTCATTCCCGGCATGCGAATGTCGGTGATCACCACGTCGGGTCGACGGTTTTTAAGCGCCCGCAGAAATTTGGCGGCGCCTTCAAAGCTGGTCGGTTTCATGCCGGCATCGCGTAACGACTGTTCCAGCACCCAGCGAATGGATGCATCGTCGTCGACGAGCCAGACATCAATGTTCTTTGCGTTCATGGTGAAGAATCTCCATGCGCTGCGCCTGCGCGCAGATAAGGTAGGTAAAGACTAAATACGGTTGGGGTATCGCTGGTCACGTTGATCAGCCCGCCGTGACGACTAACAAGATCCTGCGCAACGGGCAGACCGAGGCCCGTGCCCTGCGGGCGATGGGTCACCAGCGGTAAAAACATTCGATCGCGCACGGTCGGATCAATGCCAGGCCCACTGTCCATGATGTCGATCCGCACAACCAAGGAGTGGCGTTTTTCAGCAATCGTAAATCCCGTGACGGCGCGCGTGCGCAACGTGATCGTGCCCTCGCCATCGATGGCCTGCAGCGCATTACGCACTACATTAAGAAACGCCTGAATTATCTGATCCTGATCGAGACGAATGTCCGGCAGGCTCGGGTCATAATCTTCAACGATGCGCAGCTCGTCGCCGGCCTCGGCCTGCACCAGGGTGGCCACATGCTGCAGCAATTGATGCACGTTAACGATCGAATAGTTGGTGGGACCCGTAGGACCCAGCATCGTGTCCACCAATGCCACAAGCCGATCCGACTCCCGGATAATCACATCGGTAAAATCCGTCAGCTCGCGCGTGCCGAGACGTTTGGCCAGAAGCTGCGCAGCGCCGCGCAAACCGCCCAGTGGGTTTTTAATTTCATGTGCCAGCTGGCGCGCGATGGTACGACCAATGCCGCGCTGTTCACGCAGCCGATTTTCGCGCTCAATCTGCACCTGCAGTTCGTTGTCGAGAATTTCTAGCAGTACCCGGCCGTGCGTGTGCGGCGATGCATACACATCGACGGTCACGGTGGGATTCAGGCTATTGGCTGGATGGATGGCGAACTCGCGCAACACCACGGTGCGGTTTTCCTCACCGGCACGCTGACACAGCGCGTGCAACGCGTCGGCATCACGCAGGGCACTGTGCAGCGCGCGGCCGGCTAGCTGCGCGCGCGTGGTGCGCAGCAGTCGCTCGGCCGCAGCGTTAGCCGTTTCGATACACAGCGTCGCATCAAGCAGTACGACGCCCGCCGCCAGCGCGTCCAGGACTTCGGTGGCGGTGGTTTCGTTGGCCGTCATCGTGACGACCATCAGTGGATGAGTTCCGGAGTTAGTTGACGGTGCTTTGCTGCACGATAAAACGCACCGGCGGGCTCGCAATGTGCTGCTGCCCGTCCAGACTGCGCACCGCGGCCACCACGGTGTGCGCACCACGGTACACACCGCTGATGTTGACCGAGGTGCTGCGTACTGGCTGCGGCGTCATTACGCGACCGTCCATGATGATGACCACACCATGTCCCTCGTTCAATCCGGGAGTGAGCTGGACCGATACATTCAGTGAGCCACCGATATTCCACAGCGTCTCGCCCTCGCGCGGCGAGGTGATCTGCATCTGCTGGTAGCCGGTCGGTGGTGGCGCCGCGGGGCCGCCGTCCGAATCGTTGGAGGCGCGCGGGTCGCTTTCGCGCGGCGGACGCCGCCGGTACTGGGAACGACTCACATTCGGCGCTCGAATCTCGTACTCGTCGCTCGACGGATTCTGACTGCCGGGTCGCGGTGAGTCGGAGAAATGGGTAACGCCGTCGGCGTCGACCCAGCGATAGGTCTTGGACGGACTGTTCTGAGCCGCTGCCCACCCGCAGGTGAACAACAGACAAATCAAACCAAAGGTGAGAAACCGGTTTTGCATAATTGGGCATGGTAGCGGTTAACACCTGATTTGACCAAGACGGGGGCCAGAGATTCCGGCACCCCGTCACATTTTGGGCTTTAGAGGCTGTAATACATGTCAAATTCGACGGGATGCGTCGACATGCGCAGTCGCTGCACGTCTTCGCTCTTGAGATCGATGTAGGCATCGATCACATCGTCGGTGAACACGTCGCCGGCCTTCAGGAATTCACGGTCATCCGACAGCGCCTGCAGCGCGTCATCAAACGAGAACGCCACTTCCGGGATCAGCTTCTCTTCTTCCGGTGGAAGGTCGTACAGATCCTTGTCCATGGCTTCGCCCGGGTGGATCTTATTCTGGATGCCGTCAAGGCCGGCCATCAGCATGGAAGCAAAGGCGAAGTAGGGGTTCGCGGTCGAATCCGGGAAACGCACTTCAATACGGCGCGCTTTCGGGTTCGGGATGTACGGCACACGAATAGAGGCCGAACGATTGCGCGCGGAGTAAGCCAGCTTCACGGGTGCTTCAAAGCCTGGTACCAAACGCTTGTAGCTGTTGGTGCTGGCGTTGGCGAACGCGTTAAGCGCGCGCGCGTGCTTGATGATGCCACCGATGTAATACAGCGCCGTCTCACTCAAACCACCGTATTCGTCACCGGTGAAGAGGTTTTTGCCATCTTTCACCAACGACTGGTGAATGTGCATGCCGTTGCCGTTATCACCAACCAGAGGCTTGGGCATAAACGTTGCAGTCTTGCCAAACACGTGGGCGACGTTCAACACGCAGTATTTAAAGATCTGCACTTCGTCGGCTTTATTGACCAGCGAGTTAAAGCGCGTCCCAATTTCGCACTGACCGGCGGTCGCCACTTCGTGGTGATGCACTTCGGTCATCACGCCCATGTCTTCGATCGCAAGGCACATAGCGGAGCGCAGATCGTGCAGCGAATCGACCGGCGGGACGGGGAAATAGCCGCCTTTTGGACCCGGGCGATGACCCGTGTTGTTGTCCGGATAGTCTTTCGACGAATTCCAGCTCGCTTCCTGCGAGTCGACAGAAAAACTGGAGTGACCCACGCGGTCGTCCCATTTCACGTCATCAAAGACGAAGAATTCGTTCTCCGGACCAAACAGCGCCGAATCGGCGATTCCAGTGCTCTTGAGGTAGGCCTCGGCACGCTTGGCGAGCGAACGCGGGTCGCGTTCATAGCCCTGGCCCGTGGCCGGCTCAATGACGTCGCAGCGCAGATTCAAGGTGGGCTCTTCCGAGAACACGTCACGCACGATGGTGCTCATGTCCGGCATCAGAATCATGTCTGACTCGTTAATGCCCTTCCAACCGTTGATCGACGAACCGTCGAACATCTTGCCCTCTTCCAGAAAGCTGTCGTCGATCTGGTGAGCGGGAACCGTCACGTGGTGTTCCTTACCTTTGGTGTCGGTGAATCGCAAATCCACAAACTTGATGTCGTCTTCTTTGATCTGCTTGAGAATATCCGGGGATGCCATGGGTCAATTGCTCCGATAGAAAAGTGTTACGCAATAAATAAGCCGTCCACGCGCCATTTCGGTGCTCGCAGCTAATTTATCCTGTGAATACCCTGCGTTGTAGTGCAGGAACCGTGCCACGATGTAACCGCATGATTTTAATAGGTTTGCGGCACTCAATCGCCACGGCAACGCCCTATCATGGTGCACCTAAATCGAAACACGGGCCATTATGGGGCATTTGGGGCCGCAGCACATGGACTTTGATCACACCTGCTCCAGCGCGGTGCGCCCATCCGCACGTAGTGCACGGGGCATTGTGTCGCTATACTTTCGCGCTGCGTTAAATAAGGAGCCGTGCGCATGACCGCGCCTGACGTCACACCGCTTAGCAAACCGCCCGAGACTTTCCAGGGTCTGATTCTTGCACTGCAAAATTATTGGGCACAGCGCGGCTGCGTCATATTGCAGCCGGCCGATCTGCCCATGGGCGCCGGTACGTTTCATCCAGGTACCTTTTTGCGCAGCATTGGCCCAGAGCCGTGGAATGCGGCCTACGTACAACCCTGCCGCCGCCCCACAGACGGTCGCTACGGCGAAAACCCGTTTCGGCTGCAGCACTACTATCAGTTTCAGGTCATTTTGAAACCGTCGCCGCCGGACATCATGGATCAATACCTTGATTCACTGCGCGCGCTTGGGTTGGACACGCTCACCCACGACGTGCGTTTCGTCGAAGACAACTGGGAATCGCCCACGCTCGGTGCCTGGGGGCTTGGTTGGGAAGTGTGGCTCAACGGCATGGAAGTCACACAGTTCACGTACTTTCAGCAAACCGGTGGCCTGGACTGTAAGCCGGTCACCGGCGAACTCACCTACGGTCTTGAACGCATCGCTATGTACCTGCAGGGCGTAGAAAGTATTTTCGATCTCGTGTGGACCCACGGTCCGGCCGGCACCGTGACCTACGGCGATGTATACCTGCAAAACGAAAAAGAAATGTCAGCGTACAACTTTGACTTCGCTGATACCGATGCGTTGTTCGGTGAGTTTGATACCTGCGAAAAGGAGTGCGCGAAACTCCTCACCGCCGAACTGCCACTGCCCGCGTACGAACAAGTGCTGCGTGCCTCACATGCGTTTAACCTGCTCGATGCACGCCACGCCATTTCGGTCACTGAACGTCAGGCCTACATTTTGCGCGTACGCACGATGGCCCGTGATGTGGCCAAGCTTTATTACGCCAGTCGCGAAGCGGTTGGTTTTCCTCTGGTGAACACGCAGGCCGGTGCAGCATGAGCTCGCGCGACTTTTTGTTTGAGCTTGGCACCGAAGAGCTGCCACCGAAGTCGTTAAGCGCGCTGTCTGAAGCGCTGGAAAAACACATTACGACCAAACTTGGCGACGCCAATTTGTCGTTTGCCAGCAGCAAAGCCTACGCCACGCCACGGCGGCTCGCGGTACTGATCGAGTCGCTGCAAGAACGTCAGGCGGATGTAGAGATAAAGCGCCGCGGCCCGCCGACCAAAGTCGCTTTTGATGCAGACGGTGCGCCTACCAAAGCCGCACAAAAATTTGTGGAGAGCTGCGGCGTACCGCTGGATCAACTCGACGTCGAGAAAACCGACAAAGGCGAGTGGCTCTATTTTGAAGGCACACAGCCGGGACAAAATGCGGTGGATCTGATCCCGGACATCGTACGCGGCGCGCTCGAGCGCTTGCCAATTGATCGACGTATGCGCTGGGGCTCAGCCGCGCTTGAGTTTGTCCGTCCCGTTCATTGGTCCGTGATGCTGTGGGGCGATGACATCATTCGCGCGGACATACTCGGCACGCAGAGCGGTCGCGCCACACGCGGACACCGCTTCCATGCACCGGAACCGATCGAGCTTGAAAACGCCCGCGAGTATGAGCAGGTGCTGCGCACGCAGGGGCATGTGATTGCCGACTTCCAGGACCGCTACGATCAAATTCAAACGCTGGTGCGTGATACGGCCACCGAGCTTGGCGGTGAAGCCGTGGGCGGCGCGCTGGGCTATGAAGTGACGGCGCTGGTGGAGTGGCCCGTGCCCATCGCCGGCCAATTTGATGAGCGCTTTCTTGATCTGCCCGAAGAGGTGTTGATCTCGACGCTGAAAGATCACCAGCGCTATTACCCGCTGCGCGGTCCCAACGGCAAAATGCTGCCTTGGTTTATTACGCTCTCCAATATTCAAAGCAAAGATCCCTCTGCTGTACGTAACGGCAACGAGCGCGTGGTGCGTCCGCGTCTGAGTGACGCCGAGTTTTTCTACGCTCAGGATCGCAAAACCACACTCGCTTCACGGGTCGACGGACTCGACGCGGTGTTGTTTCAAAAAGATCTCGGCTCTTTGAAGGCTAAGGCTGATCGCATTCGCGCTATTGCCGTGACGGTGGCCAAGGCCATCGACGCGGACCCAACCCAAACGGCCCGCGCGGCCGATCTGTGCAAATGCGATTTACAGACCGAGATGGTGGGCGAATTCCCTGAACTCCAGGGCATCATGGGGCGCTACTACGCGCGTCATGACAACGAGCCAGCCGATGTCGCGAGCGCCATGGCCGAACAGTATCTGCCACGTTTCTCAGGCGACGATCTGCCCACCACGGGCGTGGGTCGTGCGCTGGCCATTGCTGATCGACTCGATACCATCTGCGGCATCTTTGCGATCGGCAAGCCGCCCAGCGGTACGCGTGATCCTTACGGTTTGCGCCGCGCCGCGCTGGGTATCCTGCGCATTATTAGCGAAGCGAAACTCGATCTTGATCTGGCAGCGCTCACGCAACACGCCGTGGCACAGCTGCCGGCACTGACACCGCCGAAAGGAAAAACGTGGCCGGTTGGTGATGCGCTGGCCACTCTGGTGAATGACTATTTCCGCGACCGACTGCGTGGCATGGCCATCGAGCAAGGCGCCACCGCCGGACAGTTCGATGCCGTGGCTTCCATCGACGCGGCGCAACCCACGGATGTGCTCGCACGGGTCGACGCTGTGAGCGCGTTTGCAAGCACGCACGCTGCTGAGTCTCTCATCGCGGCCAACAAGCGCATCGCGAACATTTTGAAAAAGAGCACAGAATCCGTCGCGGACATCGATCCGGCGCGTTTTGAGCACGCGGCGGAGTCCGCACTGCACGAAGCATTGAATGCCGTCTCATCCGACGTTGTCAGCAGCGTATCGCAACGCGACTACGCCGGTGCGCTAGGCCATCTGGCCACGCTGCGCGAGCCGATCGATGCGTTTTTTGATGACGTGATGGTAATGGCCGACGACGCCGACGTGCGCCGCAACCGGTTGGCCTTGCTCCACGCTCTGCGCGCGCAGTTCCTTGGTGTGGCCGACATATCTCTCGCGGCGCAATAGTCGCGCGGTGGAAGGCGGCACCGTCAACGATGTCGTCAGCGTTCGCAGCTTGCTGCTTGCGATCGTCATGGGCGTGTCGTTCTTTTTCCTAAACGAATTGGCGCACGCTTTTTTCACACGCACACCGTTGCCTGAGCTGTTGAAAAACTACTGGTACGATCATCCGCGACTTGGTGTGTGGGCCATTGGCGCACTGCGTTCACTGGTGGTGCACTGGCTAATCGGCATTGGTGTCGGGTTAGCGCTGGCACTTGCCGTGCGTCGCGATTTCCTTTTTTACGGCGCGGTAGCCACCGGTGCGTGGCTGATCATGGCCGTGCAAATGCGTCTCGACGGTTGGTATGCATTGCTCCAGTTTGGTTCAGCGTTCTGGCTTTCCATGCGCGTCGATGCCATTAGCCTCGATCCAATCGGCGCACTAAGCGCATTGATTGCACTGCCTTTGTGCACCTGGTGGTGGGGACGGAGTTTGAACGGATGACAGCGCCTCTGATCATTCTGGATCGCGATGGTGTGATCAATCAGGACTCGGCCGAGTTTGTAAAAGACGCCGACGAGTGGATTGCGCTGCCGGGATCACTTGCCGCCATCGCACGCCTGACCCAGGCGGGCTGGCGAACGGTGGTCGCCACTAATCAGTCCGGGTTGGCGCGCCGGAAATTTAGCTACGCCGATTTGAGCGCCATGCACCGCAAGTGTCAGCATCAGCTCAATGCGCTGGGCGGCCGCATCGACGGCTGGTTTTTTTGCCCGCACGGTCCAAGTGATGACTGTTTGTGCCGCAAACCGCGGCACGGCTTATACAGCCAAATTGAGCGTGCCGTGGGTCACAGCGTAGAGGGTGTGCCGTCGGTGGGCGACTCAATGCGTGATCTGGCGGCAGCGCGCACGGCGTCGGCCAAGCCCATTCTTGTTCGCACCGGCAACGGGAGTGATACGGAAAGTCAGCTGTTGCCGGAGTGGGGCGTACCGGTGTACGCCGATCTGGCGAGCGTCGCGGAGGCTCTGTTGAGATAACCCATGCGCTGGCTGGCATCGCTTATTTTCACGCTCTATTTTCTACTCTCGACACTGATCTGGTCGGCCGTGGTCGCGTGCACGCCGTTCATGTCATTTGAACGGCGCTTCGCGCTGGTGCGCAAATGGGCACGCAGCGTGATGTGGATGCTGCAGCGGCTGTGTGGACTTGGCATGAAGATCGAAGGTGCGGAGCATTTTTCCGGCGCGCCTGTGGTGATATTGCAAAAGCACTCGTCGGCGTGGGAGACAGTCGCCGGCACTCTTTATTGCCCGCCCCACACCTGGGTACTCAAGCGCGAGCTGATGTGGATTCCGGTACTAAATTTTGCGCTGCGTGCGATGAATGTCATTCCCATTAATCGCAAG
Source organism: Gammaproteobacteria bacterium (assembly GCA_045106455.1). GTDB lineage: Bacteria > Pseudomonadota > Gammaproteobacteria > Steroidobacterales > JBCCMA01 > JBCCMA01. Next base: position 117,620 of record JBGCEL010000009.1, on the reverse strand, counting down.
GGGCGCAAAACCGCCATCAATCAGGTGATCGGACACGGTAGTGAACGCATCCGTCGCAACATCAACGTAATGATTTACCCAGAAGGCACGCGTGTTGCACGCGGTCAGAACGGCCGCTTTGGGCGCAGCGGCTCCAAGCTCGCGGTCAGCGCCGGGGTACCCGTCGTACCGGTGGCGCACAACGCGGGAGACTACTGGGGACGTCAGAGTCTGCTCAAAAAATCCGGCACCGTGCACGTCGTTATCGGCGAGCCCATCGAAACCACCGGTCTTTCGGCCGAGGAAGTAAATACCCGTGCCGCGCGGTGGCTCGATGAGACGATGACCCGCATTAGCCCGGCACACGCCCAAACGACGTCCAAAATATGACCAAAAGCGTGACATGGACCGTCGCATGCCAGCGCGCGTGGGCACACACTCTTTGTCTCCCACGCGGCAAACCAGACGCAGGACGACCTAGCGCAATGCGATCGGCATGGATGATTTTTACTGTGTGTGTGCTTCTCGCAAGCACATGGACAGGTGCGACTGAGCCCTTAAGCGAAGTGGACTTTGCGGCGCCGCGCCCAGCCGATCTGCCGTCCGATCAAGCCCTGCAAAACGAGGGCGCCGTGATCGGGCGAGTGCTGTATGAACGTCGCGGGGTGTTTGCCTCAACCGAAGATCTTAGCTGGGTCTTCGCCACCGCCAACAAACTGCACAAAACCACGCGCCAAAGCGTCATCGCCAGCCAACTGTTGTTTGCGCCCGGCGACGTGTTTGATCCGCGTGAGCTGCAGGAAAGCGAGCGCATCTTGCGCAGCAACCAATTCTTGTTCGATGCCGCCGTGGTGCCCGTGGCCTATGAAAATGGTCGCGTGGATGTGAAGGTCACCACGCGCGATCTGTGGTCGATCGAACCGGCATTGTCTTGGTCGCGATCCGGTGGCGAGAATCAGGTGGTCATCGGCATTGAAGATGAGAATTTTCTTGGCACGGGTGCCCTTATTGGCGCGCTGTACGAACGCGATCTGGATCGCCGCTCACGCCAGATCTATTTTTCCGATCGACAAGTCGGTCGCCGTTGGCTGTCGGTATTCGGCAATCTGTCGGACAACAGCGATGGTCATCGCTACGTGTTCGGCATCGGGCGCCCGTTTTTCGCTCTGGATACGCGGCGCGCCTGGGGCGTCACGCTGGTCGACAATGATCGGGTGGATTCCCTGTACCGGCTTGGCGACGAGCTGGTCGACTATCGTCATGATGAGACGTTTGCAGACGTCTGGGCGGGTTGGTCCCGAGGGCTCATTGACGGCTGGGTGAAACGCTGGCGTGTGGGTATGGTGGCCAACGACAATGAATTTGCGTTGCCGCCTGAGGGCATTCGGGCGGGCCTGGTGCCACCCAATCGCAACCTCGTGTATCCCTACGTCAGCATCGATGTGGTGGAAGACAACTTTATTAAAGCCGCCAACGTGCAGCAGATGGCACGTACCGAGGATTTTTTCCTCGGCGCCCGCTATGGCGCCACCATAGGCTACGCGGGCACCTCGCTTGGGGCCGACCGCAGCGCATGGATACTGCGAGCCAACGCGCAGCGTGGTTTTGGCAGCGCGCAGAAACGCATGCTGTTACTGGACGGCGCCACCAGCACGCGTATTGAATCGGGCAGCACGCGCAATTCACTTCTGTCAGTGCGCGCACGCTACTTTCATCGCATTTCGCCAAAGTGGCTGCGCTCGATTGGTGTCAGAGCCACCAAAGGTTCGCAGCTTGATCTGGATCGACCGCTGCAGCTCGGCGGCGACACGGGTTTGCGCGGCTACCCCGTGCGCTACCAAAGCGGCGACAGTTTTGTTTTATTGTCGGCGGAGCAGCGCTATTTTACTGACTGGTACCCGTGGCAGCTGTTTCGCGTCGGTGCCGCGGCGTTCGCCGACGCCGGTCGTTCGTTTGGCGACAACCCAATAGGCGGAGAGAGTCTGGGTTGGTTGCGCAGCGTCGGGGTTGGCCTGCGTCTGGCGCCCACGCGCGGTGGCCGCAAAGTGTTTCACATCGATCTGGCCTTTCCGCTCGACGGCGACCCGTCCATCAATACCGTGCAGTTCAGCGTGCAGGGCAAACGTAGCTTCTAGTTCTGCGCGTCGGCTTTTACTGGCGGCGCAGCTTCAAGCTCACCGTAGTGCCGTTATCTTCGCTCGTCACATTCAGCATCGCACCAATATTCAACGCGCGACTTTTCATATTCGACAGGCCGCGACCGCCATCACGTGGTGCTTTTAGTCCGGTACCGTTGTCGCGTACCTCAATGGTCACCTGTCGGCCGCCACCGGCGCGCGCGCGGTCTTTGGCACTGAGCGTCACCTCGCTTGCCGCCGCGTGTTTAATCACGTTGGTCACCGCTTCTTGTAAAATCCGCAGTACGTGCAGCGCTTTAGCAGAACCAAATTCGGCAATCTCACCGATCGGTTCTACTTGCCAGCTGAGCTTGATGTCGTGGGCGTTTAGCGACGGTTCGATGCGCGAACGGAACATCCCCAGCATGGTGGTGATGTCTTCGCCGGCGACATCGAGCGAGTCGATCATGAGCCGCAGGTCCTGCAATGCGGAACGCAGCGACTGGGCGATTTGCGGCATGTCGGTACGTTTGTCATCGATCATCGCAAGTGTTGTGATTAGCTGTCCGCCCATGCCGTCGTGCATATCGCGCATGATGCGATCTCGCTCCTCCGCCACGACGCGACGATTCTCAAGCTGCTGGTTCTCTCGAAACGTGCGATCAAGCTCGGTGCGAGTGGTATGCACACGCACCTCCAAATCATGATTGAGACGCTCGGCTTCGTTGAGCGCGCTCACGAAACGTCTTAACAAGACCGCACAAAACAATCCCAGCGCGTACGCCATGGCGTAATGCAAAACATAGCCACGATGCCAGGGCGTGACGCCCCAGGTGGTGAGCAGATCGTGGGTACCAAACACCGTAAGCGCCACCGCTGATGAAGCGATGACATGCAGCTCCAAATCACTGCGGTGCCAGGCGCGCTGCGCCATACGACCCAAACCGTATCCCGCCATAAGCAAACAAAACGGGTGCCAGCCGTAGTAAGCGAAGACGTAAAACTGAGGGTCTTCCAGCGCCATCATGGCCACGGCACCGGCCACCACCAGCAACAGCACACGCAGCTCAAAATTCACCAGCCGCAGTCCCATGTAACGATGCACATAGAGCACGCCTGCGACGTAGGCAAACAACCCCATCGTGGTGAAGCGCAGCCAATCGAACAGGCGATCCGATACCGGTATGTCGGTCACAAAATAAGCCACGCTATGGAGCGCCCATACCAGTGTGCCGAGAAAATAGAAAAAGTAGTCCGGTTCACTGCGCCGAACGTAGGCCAACACGCCAATGACACCAGACATCACCAGCACCAGAACGGTAATCACAGCGGGCAGCGTGATGCGCAGCAAATTGTGCCGCGTGACGCGCGAGCGCAACGGCAGCTCGGGGCCCACGAGCACGCGATCCAGATAACCAATACCGTCCGGGGCGCGGCGTAAATCGATGTCCAGTCGATTGCCGCCCTCGCGCAGCGCGTTGGTTGGCAGCGTAAAGACCAAAGCCCGGCGTGCGTTGCGTGCGACAGGTTGGGTCATGGATCCGGCGTCGCCGATGGCCACGCCGTTCACCGACACGCCCACGGTGTAGCGCACGGTCGGTAGCGCAACGGCCCACGAACGCTCCGGCAGCTCGCCTAACTCAAATTCGAGTGTGTAGCGCGCGCCAATGGTGTCGTCCGGTGTTTCGCGCCATTCATGGGGCAGGGTGACGTCCATCGATTGGCCCGGGGCGTCATCCATGACGAACTGCGCCGCGTTGATCACCGTGGCATCGGCGGGCGGCTCGAGTCGATAGGAAAGAAAAGGCGAGGCTGCCGCCAACACGAGCAAGTACACCGACACGGCCAGTGCGGCTCGGCGCACCCATCCGCTCACAGCGTAACGATGCCCAGTTTTACCGCCTCGTACACCGCTTCGCTGCGCGAGCCCACCTCGAGCTTGCGATAGATGTGCTTGATGTGCGAGCGCACGGTGTGCACTGACATATCCAGCATGTCGGCCACTTCGTTGTATTTAAAACCGCGCGCGATGCACTGCAGTACTTCGTCTTCGCGCTTGGTCAGGCTTGGCACGTCTTCCGGCGCAATGCTCTCATCGTGCTGCGATGGCGCGGCAATATCCGCAAACTGCTTTAACACGTGACGCGCAATCGCGGCGCTAATGGGCGAGTTGCCTTTGAACAGATCGAGAATGGATTCGGCAATATGGTCGCGGTCGCTGTCTTTGAGTAAATAGCCGGTGGCGCCAGCTTTGATCGCCGACACCACATTGTGTTCGTCGGCGAACACCGAAATCACCATGCTTTCGATGCTGGCGTCTTTTTCCTTGGCATAGCGAATAATGCCCGTGCCGTGGCCATCTGGCAGGCCCAGATCCACCAGCAACACATCCGGACGATGATCTTTGAGCCAGTCCAGAGCGCCCGCCACGTCGCCCGCCGTATGCGACAGCGTAAGCTGGGGATGCTCGTCAATAATACGGCCAAGCCGCTCACGCAAAATCTGGTCATCCTCGACCAGAAGCACGCTGTAACAGGGAAGTTCGTCGGCCACCTTATAAACACCGCCAGTTCGGGAAGCTTAAGGTAGCACGGCCGCCCACCACCGGGAGCTACTCGTTTGGGGGATATCCGTGTCGCAACGCAACGTGCCACCACACAACCCCGCGAGCAGGTAGAATTGGCCGTATGAATTATGAGCGCCTCAATCGCGACACGCTGGCCGTGGCGTGCCGCGATCTTGCGCGTCAGGATGATCGGCTGGGCGAACTCCTGGCCCGCAACGGCGTCCCACCATTATGGTCCCGACGACCCGGGTTCGCGACGCTGGTGCAGCTGATTTTGGAGCAACAAGTCTCACTGGCAAGCGCCGCGGCGGTTTACACGCGGCTGAAGAAAAAGCTCAAACGCGTGGCGCCGGCCGATTATTTGCATTTAGGCGACAAGCAGCTGGCCGCTTGCGGCTTGAGCCGACAGAAAATGCGCTACACGCGTCTGCTGGCCGAACGTCTGCACCGCGGTGACTGGCGCCTGCGCGACCTGCATCGCGCGACGGCCGAGGATGCCCGCGCTTTGTTGATGGATCAGATTGGCATCGGGCCATGGACGGCCGATGTGTATCTATTGATGGCCTTGCGCCATCCGGATGTTTGGCCGCCGGGCGATGTGGCGCTAATCCGGCAATTTGAACAAGTGATGCCGGTACGCTCGATTGATAGTCGGCGCGGCAAACAAATTATTCGTGACTGGTCACCGTGGCGCGCTGTCGCAGCACGGCTGATCTGGCACGACTATCTTATCGAACGAGGGCGCGACTAACGCGCTCCATTTACCCGGGATACAGGTACACCATTATGAAAAGAACTCTGATCACCAGCTCACTGCTGCTGACGCTGTGCGCGTGCAGTCCGCAAACCGCCACAATGACCGAGCCAAAACAAGCGATGTCGGCCAAGCACTCGGGGCTTTTGCTGGACAACATGAACACGAACGTGCGCCCCGGCGACGACTTCAATGCCTACGTCAACGGCACCTGGATCGACAACATCGAAATTCCAGGTGACAAACCCGGCTACGGGATTGGCACCATCCTCGTCGATGAATCGCAGGAACACGTGCGCACCATCATCGAGGCCTCCGCCAAAGGCAGCTTTGCCATGGGCTCTGATGAGCAAAAGGTCGGCGACCTCTACGCCTCGTATATGGACATGCAGACGCGCAATCGTCTTGGCGTAACGCCACTGCAAAGCGAATTCGCACGCATCGATGCGCTGGGCGATCGTACCGCGCTTGCCGTATATTTTGCGGACGCCAACAAGAGCGGTTTGAACATGCCGTTTGCACTGGCGCAGTACGTGGATTTCAAAGATCCGAGTACTTACATGATGTACACCTGGCAGGGCGGCCTCGGATTGCCCGACCGTGAGTTCTATTTCAACAGCGACGAAAAATCTGAACAAATCCGCAGCAAGTATGTGGCGCATATTGAAGCCATGTTTGGCCTTGCTGGCTTGCCCAACCCGAAAGCCTCGGCCGAGTCCATCGTAGCGCTGGAAAAAACACTTGCCGCGCAGCACATGAAAAAAGAGCAGACCCGCAACATGGTGGCGCTGTACAACAAGATTCCAACCAACGAACTAAGCGAGCTTATGCCCGACTTTGCCTGGGCACCCTATTTGAGTGAAGCCGGCATCGCGGACATAGACGGCGTCGTGGTAACGCAAACCGATTACATGACGGCGCTCAATGGAATTATCCAGGACACGCCCATGGACACCTGGAAAACCTATTTGAAATGGTCCGCGCTTAACGGCGCGGCGTCGTTGCTAAGCGCAGACTTTGACACGCAGAACTTTGAGTTTTTTGCCAAGACCATGCGCGGTGTGGAAACGCAGCGGCCGCAGTGGCGCCGCGGTGTGGGCGCGGTCAACGGCACACTGGGTGAAGTGGTCGGCAAAGTGTATGTCGCGAAGCATTTCCCGCCGGAAGCCAAAGAGAAAATGCAGGTGCTGGTCGACAATTTGATCAAGGCGTATGAAATCAGCATTCGCGAACTCGACTGGATGGGCGCAGAAACCAAAACGCAAGCGCTCGACAAGTTGGGCAAGTTCACGCCAAAAATCGGCTACCCGGATGAGTGGAAAGACTACTCCGCTTTGAGCATTGCGCGCGATGATCTGGTGGGCAACATGAAGCGCTCAGCGCGATTTACCTACGCACAAAATTTGGCGCGACAGAATGGCCCGGTGGATCGTGGCGAATGGAACATGACACCACAAACTGTGAACGCCTACTACAACCCGCCGCTCAATGAAATTGTGTTTCCCGCCGCCATTTTGCAACCGCCGTATTTCGATTTGAATGCCGAAGATGCCGTTAACTACGGCGCCATCGGTGCCGTCATTGGTCACGAAATTGGTCACGGCTTCGACGATTCGGGCAGCACGTTTGACGGCGACGGGGTGCTGCGTAACTGGTGGACCGAAGATGACCTGGCAGAGTTCAAAGCACGTACGGCCAATCTGGTCGAACAGTATTCGCAGTTCAAACCGTTCGACGATCTCAATGTTAACGGCGAGTTTACGCTGGGCGAAAACATCGGTGACCTGGGCGGGCTCAGCATTGGACTCAAAGCGTATTTGCTCTCGCTGGACGGGAAAGAGCCGCCCGTGCTCGATGGCTACACCGGTCTGCAGCGGGTGTTTTTGGGCTACGGTCAAAGCTGGCGTTACAAATACCGCGATGCGTCGTTGCGCCATCAGATTGGCACTGACCCGCATTCACCGCGCATGTATCGCGTAAACGGTGTGGTGCGCAACGTACCTGAATTCTACGAGGCCTTTGATATTGCCCCAACCGATGATCTCTATTTGCCCTCGGATGAACGCGTCAAAATTTGGTAGGAAAAATCGACTGGGGACGGCCTTCGGGCCGTCCTTTTCTTGCGCCTACTTCAGATTCAATGCACCGTTCTGTCGCCACTCCAACGGCCCTTCATACTCACACGAGCTGCTGTGTTCATCGCGAAAGTGGGTAGCGCCGAAGCGCCGGACACCTTGATGAAAGGCGTTCGCAACGGCCACGCAGCTCAACGTATTTTCAGTGTCGTCATTTAGAAATGACAGGGCGGAGCCGATAAGATCCACAGCAGCTGGCGGACAAACGTCCAGCATGTTGGCCAGAAACTCCTGATCACAATGATTCTGATCATAGTCGTAAGTGCGCGCCCCGTGACGATAGCAATAGTCATGCTGCACACACGCTTCGTGAAACATGGAACTGAAGTGCTCGGCTTGATCAGTTAAGTCGCTAAGCGTTTGCGGCACAGAGCAATTGAACGGCTCGCCATCGCCACACGGTAACGCAGGCTCATCCACCGCATGTTTCGCCAGCACTTTGATCTGCTGCAAGTGAAATGTTTGGCTTTCGCCGGAAATCGTTTCGTCGCCCACGTCGGTCAATACGAAAGAATGGCGAGCGTCCTCGATCGTCACCACATCGACTTTGTCGCCGACGGACAATGCAGCTTTCACGAACACTGGCAGTGGACGCACGTCGTGAGTGGTGGTGCAGGCCAACAACCAGACCGGCCCGAATAGCAAAAGCGTTGCAAGCCGCAAAATGCCTGTTTTCATCGTCGACACGTTTTAGTGCCACGTGCCTTTAGGACCATGCGCACCGAGTAACACTTCACGCGCCGTGGTTACAAGGTTCGATTTTGTTTCGGTGGCACCACCGCCCACAGCCGCCATGCGTTCCATCAACTCAACCGCCGATTTGGCCTGATGCTCAGTAAACGCGTCCTGACTTGGCTTCAGGATGCCGGTCAGGTCACCGCTGAACTCATCGCCACGGCCCAGAAGATGTGTCGTGGAAAGTAAAAGACCCGCCGCATCTCGCTTCGAAAGCTGAAATTCGTTTTCAAAAATGCTCAGTATTTCGGTCTTTTCTTCGAGACTGATATCGCCGTCGGATTTGGCGATACCGGCAATCAGAAGTGCAGTGACCTCCATCGGATCATCGAGGCCGAAAATCGGATTGCCCTCAAACTTCTGCTTCCAGTGGCGCCGACGCTGCCACAACCACGGGTTCAAACCGCCAAGGTCGATCCCCATTTCCGCCAAACGGTGCAATAGCCACAAAATCGTGACGATGCTTCCCAATGCCCCAATAATGATGTGCATAGATTCAATCCATAAGCTGGCGGGCACGCCAAGGCTTGAGTCGCCATTATGTTTACCCGCAAATTCTTCGTTTCATGGCGCGTAAACGCCACAATTTTTTGCAGGATACATTGGATCGGACGCCATCTGCCAGAGTCCGTGCCTCTATGCCTTTGATTAAGGGTTTTGGAAAACGGCCGATACAGAGTAAAATTGCGTTCGGTCTGCGTGGTAGGGAAACCAAAGTGTCGTGAAGGTCTTCGAGCAATTCTCGCTTGCTTTTTATGCGGCACCGAATGCCATGGTCATCGTGGATGAGGGCGGTTCAATCGTCTTCACAAATAGAGCGCTAGACCAGTTGTTCGGATATGAGCGTGGGCAGTTGCTCGGACAGACTATTGAGCGGTTGTTGCCCGTAAACAAACGGGATGGACATACGACGTTACGCGCCCAGTATCTGCGTGATCCAAAAGTTCGAGAGATGGGTGCGGGGCGTAGTTTGTTTGGCGTCACCCGTTCTGGTCGAGAAATTCCTCTGGAAATCGGTCTAAGCCATTTCGAACTGGATCAAGAATCCTATGTCATGGCGTCATTGCTGGATCGGAATGCGCGCAGAGAATCTGAGAAAATGATGCGTCTGGCGGTTGATTCCGCGGCCAGCGCCATGATCATGTCGGATGTTCACGGCAAGATTGTACTGGCCAACACCAACGCCCACGATATTTTTGGCTATGCGGGCGACGAGCTGATTGGCGTGGATATTGACAATTTGCTACCCGAGTCGCTGCGCACCCGACACAAGGAGCATCGTTCCGGGTTTTCTGCGGCGCCCTCGAAACGCGCGATGGGTTTCGACCTGACGCTGATGGGCCAGCGTAAAGACGGTTCGGAGTTTCCGCTGGAGATTGGCCTGACGCCGATCGACAGCGCCGTTGAGAGGCTCATCATGGCCACGGTTATCGACATCACCGAGCGCCAGGAGCGCACGGAACACCTGCGTCAAAAAAATATCGAGCTCAAGCGCCTGAACCAGGAGCTTGCACAGTTTGCCTACAGCGCGTCGCACGATCTCAAGGCGCCGCTTGCCTCGGTTGAGGGACTGTTGAGTTGCGTCGAAGCGGATATGGAAGCCGAACAATACGATGCAGCGCGTTCCAATACAGTGACAGCGCGCAGACTCACGAGAAAATTGAAGTCGCTGATCGAGAGCATTTTGGGTGTCGCTCGATCGGGTACGCTGCAAGAAAGCTCTGTACAGCTCTCCATCGCAGACGTTGTGGCTGATATCTATGAGGCCGCTGAGGTTCTGGCCGCACAGCGGGGCGTGACGCTGGAACTGGCTATCGATGCGCCGATCCGCATCTTCACGCAGCCCACACGTCTACGCCAAGTTATTGAAAATCTTGTCTATAATGGCATTCACTATGCTGACAAGAGCAGAACAGACCCATTTGTTATGATAAGGGCCCAGAGGATAGACCAAAAAGTGACGGTGATCGTCGAGGACAACGGTATCGGCATTCCCGCGGAACGGCAGGAGCAAGTATTTGAGGTCTTTAAACGCTTCGGCAATCACAAGGAGCCGGGCCACGGTCTGGGCCTCGCGTTAGTGAAAACACACATCGATCAACTTGGCGGCAAGATCTCATTTCGCAGCAGCCCACAAGGCACGACGTTTTCGATCGCGCTCACCGACACGTCCACAGAACAAGCATGAACAAGATAACGGCATTTATCATTGACGATAGCGACATTGATCGCTATATCGCTGGCAGAGTTTTGAATAGATCGGAAGCGGTCGGTGGTGTGGAAGAGGTCAGCGATGGTGTTGAGGGTTTGGACATGCTGTCCAACCGCGACGAGTTTACCAAGCGCTTTAGTCCGATTCCGCCGCGGCCGCTCATTTTCCTCGATATCAACATGCCGGGCATGAACGGTTTCGAGATGCTGGCGGGTATTCAAAAATTAAAAGACGACGGCCTTGTCGATCCGCAGCAGGATTTTGTTGTCGTCATGCTCACATCGTCGGCCGACCGACAGGACCGTGAGAAATCCCTCGCCTATGATTTTGTCACCGAGTATGTCGAAAAGCCGTTGAGCGTCGAAAAGCTCCACTCGCTTATTTCGACCACCTATCAGGAAGTGAAACTTCCGACGTAAGATGCCCGACGCTTACAGCTCGTAGGTCAGCCGATACTCGTGGCCTTCCTCAATTTGCTCTATGACCATCGAGCCGGAAATTCCCTGAAAGTCGCCCGTACCTGAGCCCTGGAGAATGGACACGTCCAGCACCTGCCCATTCTGATCCATATAGCCTTTGTGCAGCAGCGTGAAACACCCTTTTTTGCCCGCCAGCGAACCAGCCACTTCTTCAAGCGCGTAGTAAACCGCCGGTCCAGAATCCGTTCTTTTGCTGATCATCTGGCCCGTCGCATTGGCGGTGAGTTCGCCCGCATAGGTCTTGCGAATCAACATGCGTCCGGCCGGGAAACGGTCGTCGTCCTGTGGCGTGAGTTTTACGCTGAAAGTGCCTGATGCGAGCATAGTCTGAGTCTCCGTTTGTCGCGAGCTTAGCCGTTAATCAGAGTTGCGTAGAGGATAGATGATTTTTGCCCTGGACTGACCAGGTACATCCCAATTGTTGAACGTACTGTCCAATGCAAACTCGTCCTGATCACGCACGATCAATAGCCGGAATGGATCGCCAACTTTATGTGAACCAACGGCCGCTGCAAATTCATCTGCGGTCTCGAAGCGACGCGCATTGAATTCAACGATCAGATCTCCGTATTGCAATCCCAGTTGATGGGCTGCGCTGCCGGCGAACACGCGGAGCACACAAATACCTCCATCGTACTTGTCTATCGATTTTTCAGTATTCGGGCACCACGCACCATCGGTAATTCTCACACCCAACCGTGCGGAATTTTCATTGGCGGCCCCTGCGGTTGGAACAATCCAAAAACCTAGCAGCAGTGCAATCAACATGAGTCCTTTCATATTTGCGGCCTCCGACGCCAATTGTGAATGGCGAGAACCTCGCGGTGAGCATCACCACAATACTGCGCCCGGGTGGCAGCAATCAACCGCCGGCAACGACGGTAGTGATGGCGCGGTGTGGTTTGCTTCAACACCCCTGTGCTCATTTACTGATCCCGCGCAAGCGATTTGATGGCGCGCCTCGCCGCTTTATGGCGAGAAATTCGCGGTGAGCGCCGCATTTCGTTGCCAATCAAACGCTCGGCCTGTGCTTTGTCGCCAAGGCAGCGCGACAACAAATCGTGCTCCACCTGCTCGGGTGATTCTTGCGGGGGATTTCGTCCAAGAAAAAACCAGAGCGCGATTAGAAAAATGATGGTCAGCAGGACGGGCATGAAGGGTCTCGGGGTTTTTCTCAGTCGCGGCGCCGGGTGGCAGCTGCAGGCTAAAAATATTAGCAGACTTACTCAGCCTTATCCCTAATGCCTTTTATCGAAAGCCAAAGCGCCAGCGTCAGCTCGCCGACAAAGCAAGGCAACATAACGTACGGAAACAATGATGCCGCCAGATCAGGTGCGAGGAACATGGCGAAGCTGTTAAAGATATAGCAGACACCAGTAAGGGCGATTAACGCGCCGATTAGACGAGGTATGAGGTTGGATTCGAAGATGGCTCTGGCGTACAGAAGACAAACCGCGCCAAAGAAAACCAGACTGATCGCAAAGCCCGATGAAAAATTCTGTAACGAGGCATAGGCCAGATCGTAGCGATCGGTCAGCGACAGGCTGGCATAGAAAGGTCCCGTCAGGTGCTCGAGCGCATCGAGCAGGTTGAATAGATTGGCCGCCTCGATCGTGGTGGTGATCGCAATACCCACCAATATCATTATCGCGACAAGGCGATTGGTGGCGCGGAAGATTTCATAGAAGAGAACGGCGAACGGGATGTTGCAAAGAAGGTAGGCCAGGTTAATGCTCATGCCGAGTCGATACAGATTCTCGTTAGCCAGAATATTGAGCGCGGTGGCGTGGGAATCGCCCGCATTGATGAGTTGCTGACGGACTCCGAGCTCTGCAAAAAGACCGCCTGCGATAACCAACAGGTAGAGCCAACCGGCCAGTCTGGCTTTCGCGATAAGTGGCATAGTGAGTAGCCCGGACATGGCGGTCATCGAATGCGTTGGGGGGCGTGGCGCGAAAACACCTCAGACAACATTACTGCGGGCATCGCTACGCAGATAATAGGCAATGCCGACTAGCGCAAAAACCGGCAGCAGAGACATCAGTCCGAATTGGATGTTTCCACCTGCAAAAATCGCCACACTTGAAGTGACAAATGCCAGGCAGCTTAAGCCTACGCCAAGCAACCGGTGTTTTCTTGGGAACAGCAAGCAACCCCCGATCAGTTGAACGATGCCGAGTACGCTCACGGCAATTCCGTCGAGTCCAATATGGCGCAGGAATTGCAACTCCTGAGGCATCTGCATAATTTTGGGGACCGCAGCGGCGATACCAAGCAGGCCCAGTACACAGGCAACGGTGGTCACAACAATATGGGGTTTTGGCTTCAAGTTATCCTCACAAAGTTCGGTGGATGGCTTCTAGTGAGATGGTAGCGGTGCATTCGTACGCCATCGCCACAAACAATACCCGGCAACCACAACATCGAAACCAAGACAGAGTGTCGGGTAGCCGCCCGGCACGAAATCGGGTTGATAGAAATGCTGATGAAGCACCACATCCCACAATACGTGCCCAGCCCAGCCTACCGCAAGACAAGCAAAACCGAAGCGAAAGCTGGCCAGGGCGAACAGTCCAAACGCTAAGACGCCAGCGAGCTCCCATATTATCCAGCCGGCGCTCGCTGGAGAAAATAGCGCAAACAAAACGTAAATCAGCGCGACGACCACGAGCGCCACAGCAAGCGAGCGCAATTGATTTACGAAATAAAGAAATGGCACAGCGGCCAGCGCACCCAGTCCGATCAGAACAAGGAACATGGGCAACGCTTGTCGCGCGCGAAGTCGAGCGCCGGCTTAGCCCGCGCGGCGTACCTGACCGGCCGCTGGAAGATCGCCGTAGCGACGCTGATGGTTGTGCGTGCCCAGATAAAATAAATCGCCATCCAGACGCCAGCGGGTTGGATCAAGATTGCCCGCTTCGTTTTCATCCGCGTGTTCTTCTTCACGCATGAGCTCTTCGTATTCTTCAACGGTAAGGCGACGACGCGCAGCAAGCTGCTCGGCGGGATCCACCAGATGACGAAACGCCGCGGCGTTGTCGGCCACTTGGCCGGCGGAGTAGGAAGCACCGCAGCCACTGCCGTAGGCAAAGAAGCTGGTGTTTTTGCCCTGCTTGGCTTCATCAACGCGACGCAGAAAATCGATCAGTGCGAGGAAAATCGAGCCCGTATAAATGTTGCCGACACTGGCGTTCAGCGTGAGCCACGGGGCCACGCGCTTGCGATACGATTCATCGATCGCCTTGTCGTTCATGATCTCGTGCTGCAGTTCGACGTGACGCTTGTGCGCTTTGCGCGCCATCTTCACAAACGGCACGTGATAAAAGCACGCTTCCATCGCGTCGGTGTTCAAAAAGTGTGGATCGTCGATCTGACTCTTGGCATCCGACAAAGCGCCTTCGAGCGCATCCAGATAACACTGGATGGAATAGTGACCATCCGCAAACGCATATTTTGAATACAGTGGACGCCAGAAATCCATGACCTGGCGCGTGTAATCGCCTATGCAATTCAGATGCAGATTCATCAAACGCGGGTTTTGGCCGATGACCAGCGCCACGGCGCCAGCGCCCTGGGTAGGTTCGCCGGCGGTTTTCATTCCGTAGCGAGCAATGTCCGACGCAATGATGAGTGCCTTGCGGCCGCGTGCACGACCGGAGGCAATCCAGTCTGCAGAGCTGCCGACGCCTGCCATGCCGCCGAAGCACGCGTGTTTGGTTTCAAAGGTGCGGCAATTCGTAGGCAAACCCAGAATTTCATGCACGTACACCGCGACCGGTTTAGCGTGATCGACGCCGGTCTCGGTGCCAACAATCAGTGTGCCAATTTCGTCAGGATCGATATCAAATCGGGTAAGCGCATCTTGCGCGGCTTTGGCAGCAAGCGTGACCGTGTCTTCGCACGGCGTGGCCACGGCCATTTGCTCCTGCCCAAGACCGAGGATGAATTTGTCCGGGTCAACGCCACGCGCTCGGGCGAGATCGCCCATGTCCAGATAGCACTGTGGGCCGGCAAAGGCCATGGCGTCGATTCCAACGGGGTTATTTGGCGGCGTCATTACGACTCCTCGATCTCAAAGTTTATGGATAGCTTGACATGTCAGGTGTCAAGTCTAGCAGTCACACTTTCGCAGCCCAACAACTCGGCTGTAAGTTCGAAAGTTTCAGTGCAGGCTGAAACAAAAGAATTACAATTCGCCGATGAAATGTGGCAACACTATGATTTTAAATAATAAAATATGAGGCTCGCGGATGGCGTTGCCACCGGCGAGCGCGCTTCGCAGCAATTCGGGTCTTAAATATCCAGATTCGAAACGAGCAAGGCGTTCTTTTCGATGAATTCGCGCCTTGGTTCTACCTGGTCCCCCATGAGCGTGGTGAAGATTTCATCGGCGTTAAACGCATCCTCAATCTTCACCTGCATCAGGCGTCGGGTTTCCGGGTTCACCGTGGTATCCCACAGCTGATCCGGGTTCATTTCACCAAGACCTTTGTAGCGCTGTACCGATTGGCCGCGCTTCGCTTCTTCCATCAGCCAATTGATGGCCTTGCGGAAACTGTCGATGGGTTGTTCTTTTTCGCCGCGTTTCACCATGGCACCTTCTCCGATGAGACCCAGCAAATCTTTGCCAAGCTCAGCGATGCGTTGGTATTCGCCTGACTCAAAAAATTCTTTTTGAATTCGACGTGTGCGTGTGACGCCATGATGCTGTCGCGAAATTTCCAGTGCGAAGCCCTCGCCTTCATCGTCTTCACGTTGCACGGCGTGACCCGTGTAACTGGCGGCAATATCGTCGCGACCGTCAAGTTGTTCCACCAACTCTTTGACCCACAGATCGAGTGCGTCGTTGTCGTTCATTGTCTCGCGCGTCATCACGGGCAGGTACACCATTTGGCGTAACACACGCTCGTCGTAGCGACGCGACCAACGTTCAATTAGTGCATCCACTTCCATGTACTTGCGCGCGAGTGTTTCGAGTGCCGTGCCGCTAATCGGCGGTGTGTCGCTTTGTACATGGAGCTCGGCGCCGTCGAGCGCGTAGGCCAGAAGAAACGTGTTTAGCTGATCGTCGTCTTTGGCGTAACGTTCCTGGCGCCCTTTTTTAATTTTGTACAGCGG
Source organism: Gammaproteobacteria bacterium (assembly GCA_045106455.1). Taxonomy (GTDB): domain Bacteria; phylum Pseudomonadota; class Gammaproteobacteria; order Steroidobacterales; family JBCCMA01; genus JBCCMA01. The sequence goes on along the minus strand of JBGCEL010000009.1, from coordinate 101,525 downwards.
TGGCTGCGCAATGTAGATGTGCCCGCGCTCTATTAATTCAGGCATTTGACGATAGAAGAACGTGAGCAACAGCGTACGAATGTGCGAGCCATCAACGTCGGCGTCCGTCATGATGATGATGCTGTGATAGCGCAGTTTGTCGGGATCAAAATCGTCTCGACCAATGCCACAACCCAGCGCGGTAATCAGCGTGCCCACTTCCTGCGACGAGAGCATTTTGTCGAAGCGTGCTTTTTCCACGTTCAGGATTTTTCCGCGCAACGGCAGGATAGCTTGCGTTCGTCGATCGCGACCCTGCTTGGCGGAACCGCCAGCGGAGTCACCCTCAACCAAAAATATTTCTGACTTGGATGGATCTTTTTCCTGGCAGTCGGCCAGCTTGCCTGGCAAACCCGCGATATCGAGCGCGCCTTTGCGTCGCGTCATCTCGCGTGCTTTGCGTGCGGCTTCGCGCGCGCGTGCCGCGTCGATAATTTTGCCGACGATGGCTTTGGACTGCACAGGATTTTCCAGCAGGTAATCCTGTAGATGTTCGCCCATCGCGGATTCTACGATGCCCTTCACCTCAGACGACACCAGCTTGTCTTTGGTCTGCGATGAAAATTTCGGGTCGGGTACTTTTACCGACAACACCGCCGTGAGGCCTTCGCGCGAATCGTCGCCGGTCATCGAGACTTTTTCTTTTTTCGACAGGCCTTCGGATTCGATGTAGTTGTTGAGCGTACGTGTTAGCGCGCTGCGAAAACCGGCCAGGTGCGTGCCACCATCCCGCTGCGGGATATTGTTGGTGTAGCAGGCCACGTTCTCTTGATAAGAATCATTCCATTGTGCGGCGACCTCCACGGACACATCGTCCTTGGTGGTCACGAAATGGAAGACGGGATCCTGAATCGCGGTCTTGTTGCGATTGAGATGTTCCACGAAGGCTTTGATGCCGCCTTCGTATTCAAACAGGTCGCGTTGCTCGGTGCGTTCGTCCACCAGCTCGATACGAACCCCGGAGTTGAGGAACGATAATTCACGCAATCTTTTCGTAAGTATTTGATAATCAAAGGAAATATTGTTAAACGTCTCAGTGCTGGGCTTGAATTGGATGGTGGTACCCGTATTCTGGGCGTCGCCAACGACTTTCATGGGCTCCAACGGCTCACCATGGCTGTAGGCCTGAAAATGGCGCTTGCCGCTACGGCGTACCGTGAGCTCCAGGCTCGACGACAACGCGTTCACCACTGAGACACCCACGCCGTGAAGACCACCCGACACTTTATAAGAGTTGTCGTCAAACTTACCGCCGGCGTGCAGCACGGTCATGATGACCTCTGCCGCAGAACGTTCTTCTTCTTCATGCACATCCACGGGAATGCCGCGGCCGTCATCGCTGACGCTGACAGATTCATCGGCATGGATCGTGACGGTAATTTGAGAGCAGTAACCGGCGAGCGCTTCGTCGATGGAATTGTCCACGACTTCGAAGACCATGTGGTGCAAACCGGTGCCGTCGTCGGTGTCACCGATGTACATCCCCGGGCGCTTGCGCACTGCCTCAAGGCCTTTCAGAACTTTGATATTACTGGAATCGTAGTTGTCGTTGTCTGACATTCACAGGCCCTCGAGGTAAGCCCGTGATTATACCACTTTTTGCAGGGTGCCCTGTTCCACGTGAAACACATGAGCATCGTCAGATCCCGGCAGAATAGTGGGGTCCAATCCGGTGATAAACTGCTGGGCACCCAGCTCACGGGTGACCGAGAACAGGCGCGCCAAGCTATTGGTATCCAATTCAGCCGCTGGATCATCTAGCAGCAGGACCGGGCTGGTTTTGTCGTTGACCACCAGAAAACCAACCTGAGCCAATACCAAAGACGCAGCAAGTAGCTTTTGCTGTCCGCGAGATACACGGTCGCGTGCCACCCGAGTGGCGAATCGTAGTCTCAGGTCCGCTCGCTGCGGACCAACGTGGGTTTGGCCAATGCGACTGTCCCGCTCCCAACTACGGTCCAGGGCCTCGCGCAATGATTCGTCGTCACCCCAGCCACGATGATAATCCACAGCAACGGGCTGATCCAGCAACCGAGAGGTCACACTATCTATATGCGGGAGCAAATCTGTCAGGTACGTGGCGCGCAATTGATGGACGGCTTCGCCGGAGGCCACTAGCGCGTCCTCCCAAACGGCGGCGGCTTTTCGATCGCCACCCTGACGCAATACGGCATTACGTTGTTTGACCGAACGCTGATACCGCCGCCACTCCTCGAGGAAGGTATGTTTCACGTGAAACACGCCCCAGTCCAGGAACGCGCGGCGCTGGCTTGGCCCAGCGTCCACAAGCCGGTGAATACCCGGTTCGATCACCTGAACCGGTAGCGCTCTAATTAATACATCCAAACCGTTGGCGTTATGTCCATCTACCTTAACGCGGAGCGTGGGCCCGCCACCCTCCACGCCAATGCGCTTGGGCACGCCATCCAGATCGGCCCGCACGACAAACCGTTGTTCGCCGTCCTGAACAAGCCCACGGGTGCGGGTTGATCGGAACGAACGTCCACGGCCAAGGAAATACAGCGCTTCAAGGAAACTGGTTTTGCCGGACCCATTGGGACCGACGATGACATTCAGCTGGGGATGAGCCTCAACGCTCACTTCGCGCAGGCAGCGGAAGTGAGCGATCGCGAGAGACTGGAGGGGCATGAAGGGTGGCCGGATACTCCGGTTCTACAGGCGCATCGGCATAACGACGTAGGTGCACTGCTTCTCACCCGGATCCCGGATAATGCAGCTACTGTTTGCGTCGGTTACCTGCATTTCCACATTTTCGTCTTCCAACGCGCCCAGCGCGTCCAGCAGGTAATTCACGTTGAAGCCGATCTCGACGCCGGTGCCGACGTATTCCACTTCGAGCTGCTCTTCGGCTTCTTCCTGCTCCGGATTGTGAGCCTGGATGACCATCGTGTTGTCTTTGAGGGCTAAGCGAATACCCCGGTATTTTTCGTTTGAGAGGATAGCCGTACGCTGTAACGCATTGCGCAGCGGCGCGCGTTCCGTTTTCACGCCCTCATCCTGAGTCTTGGGGATAACCCGCTCATACTCAGGAAAACGCCCGTCGATCAGTTTCGAGGTGAAGCGCAGATCATTGATCTCCACACGAACATGGTTGCTGCCGATCGACATACGAATCTCAGCACCTTCATCCGACAGCATGCGCTGCAATTCCAAAACGCCCTTGCGCGGAATAATCACCTGCTGCTGCGCGTTGCCGCCATGCTCAAGCTCGATATCGCACATCGCCAGGCGGTGTCCGTCTGTGGCAACCGAGCGCAAACGCTTGCTGCCCACTTCAAGTAGCAACCCGTTCAGGTAATAGCGCACATCGTGGTTTGCCATCGCAAACTGGGTTTTCTCCAGCAAACGCTTCATGTCGCCTTGTGGCAGCGCAATGGTTTGCTGCGCCCCAATATTGTCCACCGTTGGAAACTCAGCGGCCGGTAACGTCGACAGTGTGAACCGACTGCGACCCGAAGTGACCGTGACTCGATCGCCTTTGAGCGTCACCGTCACCGCAGCGCCATCGGGGAGTGCACGCACGATATCGAGAAACTTGCGTCCGGGTACGGTGATTTCACCGTCCTCCAACACTTCTGCTTCGTCCGTTGCCAATAACTCCACTTCAAGATCAGTCGCCGTTACCGACAATTTCCCGTCAGCGGCGACCAGCAGGAAGTTGGCTAGTATCGGCATCGTCTGACGTCGCTCTACAACACCAACCACGGCCTGCAGAGGAGCAAGAAGCGTTTCTCGGGGCGCTCGAAATTTCATCGCACGTTGTCCTATCTAATAATTAATTAAGATATATATATACTTTATTGTTGTTATTAAGGGACTGTTTTGCCCTGAATAAGCCCAATAAAATCAATTAAATCAATGCTCTACGCGAGTGATAAAGCCGGGATAAAACTCCCTGAACCCTGTGGATAAAGAGGGGACAAATTGCCTCCTAAAGTTATCCACAGCTTCATCCACCTATTGATCCAAGGTTCTCAACAGGTTTGTGTAGTCTTCTTCCACACGCGTGTCATTCTCACGTAACTCTTTGACTTTTCTACAAGCATGCAGAACAGTCGTGTGATCTCGCCCACCAAATGCACTGCCAATTTCAGGCAAGCTATGCTGGGTCAGCTCCTTGGCAATCGACATTGCTATCTGCCGCGGTCGCGTAATGGATCGCGTGCGTTTCGGTGACAACAAGTCCGACACGCGGATCGAAAAATATTCGGCCACGGTCTTTTTGATGTTATCGATCGTCACAGAGCGATTACGCAGCGCCAGGAGGTCTTTAAACGTTTCCTTGGCAAAGTCCACCGAAATCGGCTGACCCGTAAACTGCGAACCTGCAATCAGCCGACGCAAACCGCCCTCGAGCTCACGCACGTTCGAGCGAATTAGCTTGGCTGTGAAAAACGCCACATCGTCCTGCAGAGCGACGCCCATAGCAATAGCTTTGCGTTTCAAAATCGCCACGCTGGTCTCGAGTTCCGGTGGATCGATGGACGCGGTGATGCCCAAACTGAAGCGAGAGCGCAAACGCTCTTCCACCCGATCGAGCTCTTTTGGATGTCGATCACTGGTCAGCACGATCTGTTGATCGGCCTCAAACAGCGCGTTGAAGGTATGAAAAAATTCTTCCTGGGAGCGCTCTTTGCCGGCGAAAAACTGAATGTCGTCAATCAGCAGAGCGTCCGGCGTGCGGTATATCTGTTTGAATTCATTAATAGAATTGTGTTGAAGCGCACGTACCATATCGCCCACGAAGCGCTCTGAGTTGATGTACAGGATGCGCGCGCCTTTGCGCTTTTCGCGGATCTTGTTGCCGACCGCCTGCATTAAATGGGTTTTTCCAAGACCTACCCCGCCGTAAATAAACAGCGGGTTGTAGGTCACCCCGGGGTTCTCCGCGGCGCCCATCGCGGCGGCGCGCGCGAATTCATTGCTTTTGCCCTCAACGAAATTATCGAACGTAAATTTCTCGTTGACGCGGTTGCCGCGCGCGTTTGCGGGCAATTTTGGTGGCGTATCAGCGGGGGCCATTGTGGGCCTGGCCGGTTTGTCTTCGTGCGTCAGTGCATCGAGACTGCCAACGCCAAGACTCACAACCGGTACCGGGTTCATTTGCTCGCGTTCGGCCAGATCGTCCATGATCGCGCGGATACGTGGCAACGTGTTTTCGCGCAGCCACGCCACAACGTGGTGATTAGGAGCTAATAAATTGATTCTATTGTCTTTTTCATCCACCTGAAGTGGTGAAATCCACGTACTGAAGGTCTCTGGTGCGAGCTCAGACTGAAGGATTTTGAGACAGCTATTCCAGAGCGCAGCCGACAACGTCGTCTCCCTGCACGGTAGTAAATGGGTGTGAAGCTCACACGGGGGACGGCAGAGTCTATACCTCTTTTTTTGACTTATCCACAGGGTATTTTTAGAGACGCCTGCGGGCTATTGACAGTGACCGGGACCGTGCGTAACCTTGCCCGACTCTCGATCCGATCAACCCGGCTTTACGCCTAACATTTGACGACAACGCCATGAAACGCACTTTTCAGCCAAGCAACCTTAAACGCGCCCGTACACACGGATTTCGCGCCCGCATGGCGACAAAAGCCGGTCGCGCCGTTTTGAAGCGCCGCCGCGCTCGCGGTCGCAAACGCCTGACGCCCTAAAGCGGACGTTTGAATGGGCGGCCCGCCTGGCCGTGGTCCATCATACCGCTATGCGCGCTCGTCGCGTCTTCTTAAGCCGAACGACTTTCGCACAGTTTTTAAACGCAATGTCCGATCCCACGATCGGTATTTCACTGTGCTCGCCCACCGAACAGACAATCCCGCCCGTCTTGGCAGTGCCGTGGCACGCAAAGCTTGCGGCAGCGCCGTGGGTCGAAATCGGCTCAAACGGGTGATCCGTGAAAGCTTCCGCCACGCCCTCGGCGCTCTGCCCGGTGTCGATATTGTGGTGATTGTCAAACCCGGTGCGGGTAAGATTGCCAACCCGCCGCTGCGCGAGAGCCTTGAAAAACACTGGCAGGTCATTACTAACAAATGCGTACGTTAATTCTTTCCCTGATTCGTTTTTATCAGGTCGCCATCAGTCCGATGTTCGGACCGCACTGTCGGTACTACCCCACCTGTTCGAGCTACGCCCAACAGGCGGTGACCGAATACGGCGCATTGCGCGGTGGCTGGATGGCATTAAAACGACTGGGTCGTTGCCACCCCTGGTGTGAAGGTGGCATCGACGACGTACCCGCTCGCCCCAACCCGGCTGACAAAGGTCTGCATCATGGATAATCGTTTTTTGTTGTGGGCCTCGCTGGGTCTGATCTATTTAATGATGTATCAGGCCTGGCAGCGCGACTACGGTCCGCAGCCCGTGGCGCAGGTGGCTGAAGCGACCACCGCCACCACCACCGCAGGCGCGGTCGAGCCGGGTTTGCCAACATTGCCAGGTTTGCCCAACGCCGCGGTCACCGAAACGTCTGTCGGCCCGGCGGCCACCGTGTCGGAACTGGCACCGCGCGTGCGCGTAAAAACCGATGTGTTCGAACTTGAGATCGATACCAACGGCGCGCAGCTGGTGGATGTGGCGCTGCGAAACTATCCGGTGCAAAAAGATCGCCCGGACGAACTGGTCAGCATTTTAAGCAGAGCGCCGGCGGAACTCGATTTGATTCAAAGCGGCCTGGTGCGTGCCGGCGGCGCTTCCGCACCCAATCATGAGAAACGTTTTGCGGCCGATGCGACGCAGTACGAACTTGCCGACGGTGCAGAATCACTGAGCGTGCCCCTAACGTGGCGCGATGCCAACGGCGTTACGGCCACCAAGACGTTCACATTCTATCGCGGTCGTTACAACATTGATGTGGCGCTCGACGTACGTAACGACAGCGGCGAAGCTTTTACTGCGGCTCACTACGTGCAGGTACAGCGCAAACACGTGCCGGTTAAACGCAGCATGTTTAATGTCGATTCTTATTCGTTCCTCGGCTCGGTGGTGTATGACGGCAAAGCCGCCGAGAAATACAAACACAAAGAGCTGGTAAAAACCCCGCTGGACATCACCGCGCCTGATGGTTGGATTGCCACCATCGAACATCACTTTCTATCCGCGGTGATTCCACCTGCTGGTCAGGATGCGAAGTATTCATCCCGCGTCAGCGACGATGGCCGCGAACTGATCAGCGCCGTACTGCCGGCCGTTACCATCGCGGCGGGCAGCTCGCAAACCATGACGCATCAACTGTTCGTTGGACCAAAAGTTCAGGAGCAACTGGCGGATCTGGCACCGGGTTTGGTGCGCACTGTGGACTACGGCATTTTGTCCGTGTTGTCGCAACCGCTGTTCTTTTTGCTGCAAAAAATTCACGGCTTTGTGCAGAACTGGGGCGTCGCGATTATCTTGCTGACGATCCTGATCAAAATTGTGTTTTACCCGTTGGCAGAGAAAAGCGGTCGCTCCATGGCCAAGATGCGCAAGCTTGCACCGCGCATGAAAACGCTACAGGAGCGCTACAAAGACGATCGCCAGGCGCTCAGTCGCGAGATGATGAATTTGTACAAGACAGAAGGCGTCAATCCGATGTCGAGCTGTCTGCCGATGCTGTTGCAGATGCCGGTGTTCCTGGCGCTGTACTGGGTATTGATCGAGAGTGTCGAATTGCGCCAGGCGCCGTTCGCACTGTGGATTACGGATCTGTCGTCGAAAGACCCGTTTTATATCCTGCCTCTGATTATGGCCGTCGCCATGTTTATTCAGACCAAGCTCAACCCCCCACCGGCGGATCCCACCACGGCCAAAGTGATGACCGTGATGCCGCTGATGATGTCGGTGTTTTTCGCCTTTTTCCCGGCGGGCCTCGTACTCTACTGGGTGGTCAATACCGTGTTGTCGGTGTTGCAGCAGTGGCGCATTAACCGCGTGGTCGGCGCCGCCTAACCACCGCTGGTTCGCACCTTCACTTCACCGTGCAGGGTGCGATGTACCGGGCAACGATCCGCGATTTCGAGCAGCCTTGCGCGCTGCTCCTCGCTCAAATCGCCCGTGACTTTTACCTCGCGTTCAAACACGTCCACTTTTGCGTCGTCGGCTGACTCGCAGTCTTCGCAATCACGGCCGTGTATTTTTTCATGCCACACGGTCGCGGTGGCCGTTTCCATTGGCCACTTTTTATGGTCCGCGTACATTTTCAATGTCATGGTGGTGCAGCTGGCAAGCGCGGCGCTAAGCAGATCGTACGGGCTTGGGCCAATGTCAGTGCCGCCCACCGACGCCGGTTCGTCAGCCACGAACGGATGACCCGCGGCGTTAATTTGCGTCAGAAATTTATGCCCGCCAGTGCGCGCGGTCACCGCACCCGGTACTTCTTCGATGCCCGTTGTGCCCGCACCAATATATTTTTGCGCCCACGCGGCAATCACACGGCCCGCGTAGCCGGAGTGTTCGGTGTCAGTGAGCAGATGATCCGCATCGTCCAGGCTGACAAAACTCTTGGGGTGTTTGGCGCGCACGAACACATCGGTGGCGTTACTCATTTCTACGGTGTCATCGAGCGGCGCATGCATCACCAATAGCGCCTTGCGCAGATTCGCCACATCATCAAGTATCGGCGCCGAGCGGATGTCCTCGAGAAACTGGCGTTTGATGGAGAACGGTCGGCCCGCCAACAGTACTTTGGCCTCACCATCGCGTTCGATGTCGGCGGCTTTGTCGGCGACCAAATGCTCCACGTGCTGGGCATGCGACGGCGAGCCAAGCGTGGCGACCGCCAGAGCCGATGGAATACCGGCGGCCGCTTTGAGCACGGCCGTGCCACCGAGCGAGTGACCTACGAGGAGCTTGGGCGCCTCGTAGTCTTGCGCCAGATAGTCGGCAGCGGCCACCAAATCTTCCACGTTGGTCGAAAAGTTGCTGTCGGCAAACTCGCCTTCGCTGCTGCCAAGCCCGGTGAAATCGAACACCAGGGTCGCGATGCCCTCATCGGCTAGCGCCGCCGCAATGTTGCGCGTCGCCGTGAAATTCTTGGTGCAGGTAAAGCAATGCGCGAACAACGCGAACGCGTGGGGCGCACGTGTGTCCGGTAGCGTCAGACGACCCGACAGGGCCTCGCCAGCTTGATTCTTAAATTTAACCGTGGAAACGGGCATGCTGCTCTCCCAAAAAAGGTGTCTGACATCATCAGACCGGACTTATGGACCACTTATCACAGCCCCGCTGATAAACTTGTGCAATGACGGATCCTGCCACCGACACCATCGCAGCGCTAGCTACCCCCACCGGGCGTGGCGGCATCGGCGTGCTGCGTATTTCCGGTGCAGCATCGGCCCGCATCGGCCGCCAACTGATGGACAGCCTGCCTGCGCCACGCGACGCGGCGCTGCGCTGGTTTGTGGACGCCGATGGCGAGCGCATCGACCGTGGTATCGCACTGTTTTTCCCCGCACCCCATTCATTCACCGGCGAATCGGTGGTGGAGCTGCAAGCCCACGGCGGTCCGGTGGTGCTCGACGCACTGCTGGAAGCCGCGCTGACCCACGGTGCACGTTTGGCCGAGCCGGGGGAATTCACGCGGCGGGCGTATCTCAATGACAAGCTCGATCTGGCGCAGGCCGAAGCGGTGGTCGATTTGATCAACAGCGCCACACGCACGGCCGCCCGCGCCGCGGCCCGTTCGCTGAACGGCGACTTTTCCCGCGACGTGCACGCGCTGGTCGATGCCCTCACCAACCTGCGGGTGTATATCGAGGCGGCGATCGATTTTCCCGAAGAGGAAGTCGATTTCTTATCCGATCCGCAGGTCGATGCGCGTTTGGGTGATGTGACCGAACGTTTTGAGGCCTTGCTGCACGGCGCGCGCGTGGGTCAGCGTTTGCGCGACGGCATGACCATTGTGATTGCGGGCAAACCCAACGCCGGCAAATCCAGCGTGTTGAATCGCCTGGCCGGGCACGACGCAGCCATTGTGACGGATCGACCCGGCACCACGCGCGACGTGCTGCGCGAAGACATCGAGATCGACGGTGTGCCCCTGCGCGTGGTGGATACCGCCGGACTGCGCGACAGCGATGATCCGATTGAAGCCGAAGGCGTGCGCCGTGCACGCGCCGAATTTGAACGCGCCGATCTGGTACTCCACGTGATGGACGTGACCGACAAACATGCCGATGGTGTTGAATTGCCACCTATCGACGTACTTCATGTGCACAATAAAATTGATCTGTTGCCCGCAACAGGCGCGCAACAAACCGACGACGCTCTGTGGCTTTCAGCGCAGACTGGCGAAGGTTTTGACGAGCTAAAACTCGCTCTGCGCAAAGCCGCGGGCATCGAACAGGCAACCGAAGGCAACGTGATTGCGCGCACCCGTCACCTGGATGCCCTGCAGCGTGCCTTCACCCATTTGGATACCGGCACACACGAACTCAAAGACCACGGCGCCGGCGAAATTATGGCCGAAGAGTTGCGCCTGGCGCAGATGTGCCTGGGTGAAATTACTGGTCGGGTCAGCAGTGACGATCTGCTGGGCCATATTTTTTCCAGCTTTTGTATAGGTAAGTGATGAGCGACGAACGCATCAACGAGCTTGAAACGAAGATCGCCTTTTTGGAATCCACTGTGAACACGCTGAACGATCAGGTGTACCAGCAGCAACGCTCGCTTGACGAGTTGCGCACCTGGTGCCAGACGTTGGCCGGGCGCGTGAAATCGCTGCGTGAAGGTGATGAGGGATCGGCATCCGAGCAACACGAAGTTCCCCCGCACTACTAAATTTAAGAGACCAAACTATGAGTGATCAGCTGCGCGTTGGCCTGGGTCAAATCGCCCCCGTCTTTCTTGATCGCGAGGCCACGCTTGCGAAAGTATGCGACACCATAAGCGACGCGGCGGCCAAAGGCTGTCATGTTGTGGGTTTTGGCGAAGCGCTTGTTCCTGGCTATCCGTTTTGGCCCGAGCGCACCGGCGGCGCCGTGTTTAATTCCAGCGTGCAAAAAGAATTTCATGCACGCTATCTTGATCAGGCGGTACAGATTGAAGCCGGCCATCTTGATCGTGTCAGCACGCTCGCACGCGAGCTCGGTATCACGGTGGTGCTTGGCATTATCGAGCGTCCGTCCGACCGCGGCGGTCACAGCGTGTACGCCAGCGCCGTTACGATTAATGCACGCGGTGAGTTTGCTTCGGTGCATCGCAAATTGATGCCCACCTATGAAGAACGCCTGACCTGGTCACCGGGCGATGGGCACGGTTTGCGCGTGCATTCGGTCGGCGCGTTTACGCTTGGCTCGTTGAACTGTTGGGAAAACTGGATGCCGTTACCGCGTGCGTCGCTGTACGCACTGGGCGAAGATTTGCACTACGCCATCTGGCCCGGTGGCATGCACAACACTCAGGACATCACGCGCTTTATCGCCAAAGAAGCTCGCTCGTATGTGGTGTCGGTATCGAGCGTTATGCGCGGCGCGGACTTTCCAGCGGAGACACTGTGTCGCGATCAACTTGTCACAGCCGAAGAAGATTTTCTGGCCGACGGGGGTTCGTGCGTGGCCGGACCGGATGGCGAATGGGTGTTAGCGCCCGTGCCCCAAAATGAAGGTTTGCTGACGGCCGATATCGATCATGCGCGGGTGCGCGAAGAACGACAGAATTTTGATCCGGTGGGTCACTACTCGCGTCCCGATGTGACGCAGCTGCATGTCGATCGACGGCGTCAATCTACGCTGCAAGTGCGCGACGACTAAGCCGCCGGGTACAGCGTCAGCAGTTGGTGGACGGCGCTTGCTACGTGCACGTCGCGGTCCTCTTCGGGCATCGCTTCGGTGAGGTTCATCATCCGATGCATCACATCCAGGTGCTCCAGCAAAACAAAAAACATCTCGGCGGCACGCTGGCCGTCGCCGAACCGATCGGCAGGCTCGGCATGGCGACACAAAAAACCGGCGATCACATCGCGCGTAGCTTTTGGTCCGGTTTCGTAAAACGCGGCGGCAATCTGGGGATGCGCCACGCTCTCGCTGATGATCAGTCGGTACATGCAAATCACGTTGTCGTCATTAATCAGATCGACAAACTGACGACCGATTTGGCGCAAGCCGGATGCCAGCGGCAGATCGTCGGGCATATCGTCGGCGCTAAGCTTGTATTCGCGCACTTTGCTGTCCACGCACGCGCGCAGCAGCGCATCCTTCGCCTCAAAATGCGAATAGACGGTTTGTTTGGATACACCGGCTTCTGTCGCCACCGCGTCCATCGTCGTGTCTTTGTAGCCGAGCTTTAGAAACAGCTCACCGGCCGCATCGAGAATCGCGGCGCCTTTGGCGTGACTCTTGGGCCGGCCGACCATTTTTTTAATTTCCATACTGGACAGTATAGTTTGTTACAACTAAGATCATACTAGTCAGTCTAGTATATGCTTGATTCAAGCCGCTGTCACCCGAAATTTCGGATCTAATTCAATGTTTATCAATAAGTTAAATATCGCCCCGCTGCTGCTCATCGGTGCCGCCAGTGCGCTCAGCGCCTGCAACAGCAGCGAAGACCGGACCCCCGGGACCGCGCCTGCAGCGATCCCGGTGGCCGTCTTCGAGGCCCGCTTCGACCAGCGCTACCGGCAGCGCCAGTCGCTCACCGGACGTGTGGAAGCGCGCCGCACCAGCGCGACGGGCTTTGAGCTGGGTGGCTTGCTCAAGGCCGTGCAGGTGGATGAAGGCGATCGCATCAGCGCCGGTGATCCACTGGCGAGTCTGGATACGGATCGACTGCAGGCCCGGCGCGCTGAGGCGGCCGCTCTGGCCGATCAAGCCGACGTGCAGCTCAATCTGGCCGAAAAAACCCTGGAGCGGATGAAAGAAGCGCTCGATTTTCGCGGTGTTTCGCAGCAGCAATACGATGAGGCCGTGAATCTGGCCGATACCGCACGCGCCACCGTGACCGCAACGCGATCGAGATTAAAGAGTATCGACGTGGATTTAAACAAATCGACGTTGATCGCGCCTTTTGATGCCCAGATCACGGCACGCCATGTGGATGAAGGTCAGGTACTGCAGCCGGGTCAGCCCGTGCTCACGTTGCAGGAACAAGGCGCGCTCAACGTCCGCATTGGTGTCGCTGGCCGTGCGCTCAGCGCGCTCAAGCCCGGGTCTGCCCATAATTTATCCATTGGGGATCAATCCGTCTTGGCGACCGTACGCCAGCGCTTGCCGCAAAGAAATGATGTCTCCCGCACGGTCGACGTCTTGTTCGATCTGCCGACGTCCGACGGCTCGATTCGCGCCGGCGATCTTGCCCGGCTATCACTGGAGCAATCCGTTGAGCAATCCGGACTGTGGCTCCCCATCGAAGCGCTGGCCGAGGGGCAGCGCGGATTGTGGACGGTGTATATCGCCGTGCCAGCCGAAAAACGCGTCGTTGGTGCGACTCATAGAGTAGAGCCGCGGCCGGTAGAGATCATCTATCAGGAAACGGATCGCGCCTTTGTGCGCGGAACGCTCGGTGACGGCGACAAAGTCATCCGTGCCGGCCTGCAGCGAATTGTGCCAGGCCAGTTTGTACGCCTGGCCACGCAGGCACAAACGTGACTAGCGAGCACCATCCGGCCAGTCGCTTTGCCGGTGTCCTGCTCAAAAACCGTTATGCGTTTGTCCTACTGATAGGCGTTATTTTTATGGCCGGCTGGTCGGCCATTAGCAACATGCCGCGCATCGAAGATCCGCGCATCACCAACCGCTATCCGCGCATTATTACGCAGGTGCCGGGAGCTTCCGCCGAGCGCGTCGAAGCCTTGGTCACCGACGTACTCGAGGACGAGCTCAAAGAGCTGTCCGAGATAAAAAAAGTGGAATCAACGTCGCGTGCCGGCATCTCCGTTATTGCGCTTGAACTTCAGGACAGCATCACCCGCGACACCAACGAAGCGGTGTTTTCTAAAATTCGCGATCGCATCGCTACGGCCGCAAACCGCTTTCCCGCCGGCGCCAGTCAGCCATTTTTCGATGACAAAAGCAGTGCGGTGGCATTCAGTCTGGTGGCGTCCGTTACCTGGACTCGTGCAGAGGCACCCGCACTCGGTGTGCTACATCGTTTGTCGTTAGATCTGGCCGACCAGCTACGCGATCTCGATGGAACCGATGTAGTGCGTCTATACGGCGCGCCGCGCGAGGAAATTTCTGTTGAGGTGGATCCGGACCAGCTGGCCGCACTGAATTTGTCCGTGACCCAACTCGCCGGTCGCATCGCCGCGGACGATCCCAAGGTCCCCGCCGGCGCGCTGCGCGGCCGCGACCGCGATTTGTTCGTTGAAGTAAACGGTGAGCTCGACTCCGCCGCACGCATTGGCGCCATCCCGTTGCGTGGCGCCGGCGCGGCAAATTTGGTGCGCGTCGACGATGTCGCAACGGTGACCAGACGCTGGCAAGAACCGGCCTACGATATCGCACGCATCAATGGGCAACGCGGCATTTTGATCGCCGTGCGAACGGAAGAAAATATCCGTGTGGATAATTGGGCCGCCGCTGCCAAAACCGTTGTCGCCGATTTTAAAGAAAACATCGGGCCGGCGGTGGGCGTCGATATTGTGTTTGACCAAAGTGGTTACACGGCCGACCGTCTGAGCGGTCTGGGCACCAATCTGCTGGCCGGCGCCGTCGTCGTGATGATTGTGGTGTTCTTAGGGATGGGCTGGCGCGCGGCAGTGGTGGTGGGCGCCGCGTTACCACTATCAGGCTCGCTGGCGGTGTTCGGCCTGACGTTGTTTGATCAACAGCTGCATCAGATGAGCATCTTCGGCATGATCATCGCGATCGGATTGTTGATCGATAACGCCATCGTCATGACCGATGACATCAAGCAGGCCATCGATCGGGGCAAGACGCCGGGCCAAGCCGCACGTGGAGCGATTGCACATCTTTTCATTCCACTGCTCGCCTCTACGCTCACTACCATCCTTGGTTTTATGCCGGTGTTTTTGTTGCCCGGCGCGATGGGTGATTTCGTTGGCCCCATTGCAATATCTGTGGTGCTCGCATTGGTGGCGTCGTTTTTCGTTTCCATGACGCTGATCCCCGCGTTCGCCGCGATGTTTCTGCGTCCGCGCTCAGCCGATGGTCCTGGTCGCTTCTGGCGCCACGGTGTCCGTCTTGAAAAAACCGGCAAGCGTTATCGCCAGGCGCTTGCCACGGCCGTGTCGCGACCGCTCTTAACGATTGCGCTGTGCCTGATCTTGCCGCTGGGTGGTTTCGTGCTTGCCAGTACGCTTGGCAAAGAGTTCTTTCCCCCGGCCGATCGCGATCAGTTTGAAATTCAGGTGTGGTTGCCGCCGGCCACGTCGATCGAACGCACGGCGTCCGTGGCGCGGGCCATCGAAACGGATTTGCGCCAACGCGACGGCGTGGCGGCAGTGCACTGGCTGGTTGGCGGCAGTTTCCCCACCATCTATTACAACCGCATCATGAAGCAGAACGGCAATCCGTCTTATGCGCATGCGATGGTGTACACCGACTCGGTGCTCGCGGCCAAACGCCTCACGGCCGCGCTGCAAAGTCAGCTCAGCAATGCGCACCCGCAAGCCCAAATTGTGGTCGCGCCTTTTTCTCAGGGACCGCCGGTAGATTCGCCAGTGGGTTTTCGCATTCAAGGCCCGGACACCGATACCTTGCGCCAGCTTGGTGATCAGGTGCGCGCCATCATGCATCAGGTGCCGGCGATCACCCAGACGCGCGCCAGCATACGTGGCGGCGAACCGAAGCTTTCATTGGACGCCGACGATGAGGCAGCGCAATTGGCCGGTTTGTCGCTCACCAACGTCGCGGCGCAGCTGCAGGCGAGCCTGGAAGGTCAGATCGGTGGTGCCGTGCTTGAGGATCTTGAGTCGTTGCCGGTGCGTATTCGCTACGCCCGTGACGAACGCGACAGCCTCGCGGCGATCAGCGCAACGCGATTAGTCACCCCGTTGTCGCGCGACTGGATTCCCATTTGGGCGCTGGGCGAACTCAAGCTTGTGCCAGAGGCCGCCGGCATCACGCGTTACAATGGCCAACGCGTCAACAACATTCTTGGCTATCTGCGTGCCGATGCGTTGGCACTGGATGTCACGAATCAGATACTCGATTTGCTGGAAGAAGAAAACTTCACGTTGCCCAATGGTTACACGCTCGAGGCAGCCGGCGACACCGAAGCACAACAAGACGCGTTTGGCAGTCTGCTCATTTATCTGCCGATTTTAATGATGTTGATGATCACCACTCTAATACTGTCGTTTCGCTCTGTGGCACTGGCGGCGGTGATCGGTACTGTCGCATTTCTGGCGGTTGGGCTTGGCATGTTGTCGCTTTGGATTGGTCAGTTTGCACTGGGCTTTAATGCGATTATCGGCAGTGCCGGTCTAATCGGCGTGGCGATCAACGGCACCATTGTCGTGCTTGCAGCCCTGCGCGCCGACCCGGACGCCACGCGCGGTCAGCGCGATGCCATCGTGCGTGAAACCGTAGGCGCCACGCGCCACATTGTGAGCACCACGCTCACCACGCTCGGCGGTTTTATGCCGCTGCTGTTGCTCTCTGGCGGTGATTTTTGGCCGCCACTGGCGATCGTCATTGCTGGCGGCGTGGGGTTCTCTATCACACTGTCGTTGTTTTTCACGCCCGCTGTTTATCGTTTGCTGACGCGGCGCTTGCGCTTTGATGCGGCGGCGGCGGTGCCGGCATGAGATGGCGTGGGCCGCTTTTTGTTGTCACGCTGCTTGCGCTTGGCGGCTGTGCCGCGGGGCCCGATTACGTGCCGCCGAAAAGCTATCAGAGCATCGAGCAGGCACCGCTAAACCTGTCCAAATGGTGGGAGCGATTTGGTGACGCGCAATTGAATGCGCAGGTGGAGCGCGCGTTGCAATCTAATTACGACATCGTTGCCGCACGCGCGACCGTGCGCGAAGCACGAGCGCAACGCGACGTGGCACGTAGCGCCTTCTTGCCTTCGGTTAATCTCGAAAGCGGTTACACGTTTGCGGATCAGAGTATTAACTCGCCGGCGGGTGCCGGACCCCTGATTTCGGCGGGCCTGATAGACCGGGACGTAGAGTTTTGGTCCAGCACACTCTCCGGTCGGTGGGACCTCGATTTGTTTGGTGGCACTCGCCGACTCAACGAGGCGGCCCGTGCCCGTGTGCAGCAAAGTATCGCCGCGCGCGACGCGGTGGCGCTTGGCGTGGTGGCCGAAACCGTATCGGCGTGGTTTGAGCTGCGTGGCGCGCTTGCGCGACGTGCAAATTTTCGAAACAACCTAACGCTGCAAAGCCAGTCGCTGGAAATTATCGAAAAACGAGTGGCAATTGGCCTGGCCCGCGATCTCGATGCCCTGCGGGCCCGCGGTCAGCGCGAAGCCGTGGCAAGTGTGCTGCCCACGCTCGATGCTGCGATTGACGCGGCGGCCCGTCGGCTGGCCGTCCTTGGGGGGCGCCCGCTGGACAGCATGACCGCGAACGCCGATCTGTTGGGCGCCGATGGCGTGTTTGCGGCGCTTTCGTTCGACGATGTGCCGAGCGTTCCCGCCGCATCCTTACGCGCTCGACCCGACGTGGCCGCCGCCGAACGCAATTTGGCAGCGGTGGTCGCCGAGCTTGGGGTGAGTGAGGCGGCGTTTTTCCCCAAGCTTTGGATCGGTGCGTCGGCGGGTCTCGAAAGTGCGTCGCTTGCCGATCTGGTGCAAGGCAACAGTCGTGTGCTGGGTTTGGCACCGCGCTTGTCGTTGCCAATTTTTCAAGGCGGGCGTTTGCGCGCCAATCAACGAGCGGCGCGAGCACGAGCGGATGCCGCGTACGCTGACTTGGAAAATGTGCTGCTCGCCGGACTTGCCGAGGCTCACAGTGCTCGCGCCGCCGTTGACGGGCAGCGCCAGTCTTTGCAGCATTTGCGCGCCTCGGCCGCAGCAAGTGCACGGGCGCAAGGTATTGCGCAGGGTTTGTACGACCGCGGCTTGGGTGATTTTCTGAGTCTGCTCGATGCGCAGCGTGAGCGCATCGCCCGCGACGATGAAGTGGTGCAGGCGCAGACGCGCCTGCGGCTTGAGCTGGTGCGACTTTTCACGTCATTGGGCGGCGACGCCAGCCAATTGCTGGCAATCGAAACCGCCTCGGCTACACTCGAGGAATAAATCGCTACGGGACAGCCGCTATGGCCGAGAACAAAACGGTCGCCACCAACGCCAGTGTGGGTGACTTCACTAAGGGTATTAAAGACGCGCAAAAGCGCGCCGACTGCAAAGCCATCATGACCATGATGCGCGCGGCCACCGGCAAACGCGCGAAGATGTGGGGTGCCACCATTGTGGGTTTTGGCAGCTACGACTATCACTATGAGAGCGGTCGCACCGGATCGGCTGTGCTCACTGGGCTATCCCCGCGCGCCCAGAACATCGCCATTTACATCATGCCGGGCTTCGATAAATACGCCGCACTGCTCAAGAAACTGGGTAAGCACAAGATCGGCAAATCCTGTCTTTACATAAAGCGCCTGTCGGATGTTGATGAGGGCGTACTCAATACCCTAATTGAGCGATCCGTGGCCGATATGAATAAGAAGTACAATAAGGGCTAACTATTCGCCCAAACGTCGTCGCCACCGCTATGACCAAAAATTCGAACAACACCGAGGCCAGGGAGCGGCGTCTCGATCGACCCTTTGGTGCGGCGCTGTTCGTGTGCGCGGTTATCGTGATGGGGGTGGTGATGTCGCGCACCGGCTTTCCTATTGCGCGCGATGACTGGGACATCGCCGCTTTGTTTCTCGTGTTTGGTTTGTTCTCGATCACGATGGGCTACCCGCATCCGAGCTACGGTCACGTGTCGTTCGATCGCGTGGCACAGGTGGCGAGCATTTTGGTGATGGGTCCGGTGGCGGCGGCTTTGATCAATGGAATGGCGTCGTTGCTCTATCCGTGGCATCGCGTGGCGCAGGGCGTGCCGGTGAAAGACGCGCTCAATGCGTCGCTCAATAATGCTGGCTTGATGTCGTTGATGATTCTCAGCTGCGGCTTCGTGTACACACTACTGGGCGGGCCGGTTCCGCTGCTCAAAATTGATGCGCAGACGGCCGGTTTGTTGCTGCTCCTGATGCTCAGTATGCAGGTCGTGAACGATTTGTGGATGCTTCTGGTGGTACATCTGCGCGGCGGTGATCCGGGCAAACACTTCAATCTTTTCTCGACCGCCGTCGAGCTCAGCTCGGTACTCATCGCGGTACTGGTGGCCATCGTGTTTAACCGCATGGAGCCCTCGGTGATGGTTCTGCTGATTGCCGTGCTTGGGCTGGGAATGCTAGTGCTCAAGCAGTTTGCGAACATGCGTCATCGATTGGAAGTGTTGGTGGAGGAGCGGACGCGCGAGCTGCACGAAAAATCGCTGGAGCTTGAGCGTCAGGCGACGCACGACAAACTCACCGGTTTGTACAATCGTCGCTACGCGGATGATTATCTGGATCAGACGCTTGAAGATGTCGCGGCGCACGGCCACGACTTCACCGTTGCACTGGCCGATATCGATCGTTTCAAACAGGTCAACGACGAGCACTCCCACGCCAAAGGCGACGCCGTACTGCGCCGTGTTGCGACCCTGCTCGCCAAACACTGTCGCGAAACAGACATGATCTCGCGCTACGGCGGTGAAGAATTTTTGCTGTGTTTTCCGGGCACGCATTCGACTGAAGCGATGCGTTTGTGCGAGAACCTGCGCTTCGCCGTAGAATCGGAGGACTGGAGTTTTGTCGCGCCGGGCGTAGAAATTACGCTGAGCTTTGGTCTGGCCGAGAGCTTTTCAGATTTTCGTCGCAAGACTATTTTGAGCGCGGCGGATAGTCGCCTGTATGAGGCCAAGCACAGCGGTCGCAATCGCGTCGTGGCCTGATGCAAAGTCAGTGGCCATCGCCGAAACCGACCCCGGCATAAAAGATCGGTAAGGGCACGACGACGGCCACTGGGTTGCAGTGCACTCTCATGCACTATGGCCTCTAGCGGCGGCTGCCCATAAATCTTGAGCGCGCTACAGCGATATCCACGACCACGGCGTGACGGGCCGCAACAATCCGACGAGTCTGGCCCGTGCGATTTGTCGCGGTAGTGTGGTTTCGGCGCGCAGGCAGCGCTCAAGGCGCACGCTGGCGGCCAGCAGTTGGCGCCGGCGATCAGTGTCGAGTGGATGCATGGGTTGGTCCTCTGTTTGCTTAACAACAGAGGCATTGCAACGCATTGGTGCGGCGCTGCTGTGGTTAGAAACTGTGCTTAAGCAGGCGCAATATGGCCAATGGTGGCAGCGCTCAGCCGGCGCGTGCCTGACCGTAAGCGCTTTCCCAAGTGTCGATCAAACCACGCAAAGTCACTTTGAGCTTTTCCAGGGCCATGGGGTGGGCAAACAAATACCCCTGCGCTGAGTCGCAACCCATGTCACGCAGGCAAGACATCTGCTCGGGATGCTCCACACCTTGTGCGACCATGCGCATCCCCAAGCTTTTTCCCACCGCAAGCAAACTTTGTACAAACGCGGTCATGCGTTCGTCGTCGGGTATCGATGTGATCATGTCCTGTGAGAGTTTGATGCTGTCGAGCGGCACGTGGCGCAGATCGTTCAGACAAGTTTGACCCGAGCCAAAATTATCCAGACTAAAGCGCACGCCTTCGCGTTGAATTCGACGCATGCGTTCTTGCAGCGCATAGAGTGAACCGTGACGACTGGGTTGGATGGCACGCTCTGTGACCTCAAGTTCCAAACACGAGCCGTTGATATCGAAATCGTCCAGCGCGGTTTTTAGTTCGTCGCAAAACGATTCTTTAATCAGCAAATCGCCGGCAACATTGACCGAGACGCGGACGTTGAGATTCGCGGCTTGCAGCGCGGCGGCATCCTCGCACGCACGCCGCAGTGCCCAGATCCCGAGCGCTTCCATCAAACCGGAATCTTCGGCCACCGACATAAACACGTGCGGACTGAGTAGCTCGCCGTCCTCATCGCGTAAACGCAGGAGTGCCTCTACGCCGGTGACGGCACCGTCTTCCAGGCGCAGACAGGGTTGATAGTGCAGCAGCATGCCGTCGGCATTGATCGCGCGACGAATCTGACCTTCGAGTTCGAGCCGGCGTTTGGCATCGGCACGCGCGGCCGGTTCAAACAAGTGATATTTGTTGCGTCCGAGATGACGCGCGTGACTCATGGCGCTTGCGGCGAGACCGATTAGTCGTTCGGCATCGTCGGCGTCGGTCGGAAACACGCTACCGCCAATGCTGCATTCAAGTTCGTATTCCTGATCATCGACCACGTAGGAATCCATCAACACACGACGATAGCGGGTCACGGCGTGGGTCATTTCGTCCACCCGCGGCAGCGGCTGACAAACCACCAGACAGCGAGCATCGAGACGCCCGACCACAGCGCGACCGCGCACGGCCCCGGAGAGGCGGTCGGCCATCGCACGCATCAGCGCGTCGAGCGTACGTTGATCGCACAGCGTGCCAAGCGTGTCGTAGTTGCTAAATTCCACCACCAAAACGCCCAACGCATACTCGGCGCGTTGTGCCCGAGCCAGCTCCTGCGAGACGGCGGATTCGAACATGGCCGCGTTGGGCAGTCCGGTCGCGCTGTCGCATTCTTTGAGCACGGAGAGCTGCTGCTCGGCGCTGGCCAGACGTTCGCTGAGTTCGCGTCTGGCACCGAATCGATCGAGACGCAGTATTGCGTCGATCTGAGCGGAGGCCAGAGGCGGGTCCAACGGGAGTTCGATGAGTCCGTCCGCACCTGCGGCGAATGCAGCAAGACGATAATCAGCATGGGGGGCGCCGAGCAGAAGAATAGGTACGTCGGCATTGCTGTCGCAGGCGCGTAATGATGTGCACAGCTCAGCTGCGCGCAGCCCGTCCACAGATTCGTCGACGATAATTAAATCTAAGTGGTTATGTTCAAGCACGGTGAGTGCTTCGATCACGTCGTTAACGCGTAAGACCCGGCGCCGTTCAAGCAACGGCATCAAGGGCTCAAAACGGGGCCCGTCAGCGTCTTGCAGTATCAATATTGTGGGCAATTCCTGCCGCTGCGCTGATAACAAAACGCCGTACTCCCTGATCTGATGAAAAGTGGTCCGCGTGCTGCTGGACACAGCACCGTTCATCATCAGGTAGCGACTGATTACACGGAGTCTTTAGAGACGCCCTGCCCAAATTGGCCAACCACCACATTGCTTGGCAGTGCGGTGTCATCGGCGGCGACCGGGCTCGCCTCGAACGGGTGCACCGCGATGGGATCAAACGGCGGTACTTCGAGCGAGACCACGCGATCGCGGCCCTCGTCCTTGGCTTTGTACAGGCCCTGATCGGCGCGCTGCAGCAGTGATTCCACCGACTCACCCGGCGCGTAAGTGGCAACGCCTGCCGACATCGTTACGTCAAATACGTCTTCAAACGGACGTTCGCGCGTCACGCTGCACAGACGATCGGCGCAGCGCAGTGCGCCTTCAAGTTCGGTTTGCGGCAGTAGAACGATAAATTCCTCGCCGCCATAGCGGGCCAGTTCGCTGCGCTGGAGCGAGTCCAGCACATCCATGCCGCGCAGTGCGCCGCGCATGCGTTCGCACAATCCAATCAGGACGCGGTCGCCGGCCAGATGGCCGTAGCGATCATTGATGCCCTTGAAGTGATCGATGTCCATCAGCACGACGCTAAACGGATCTTTGCTGCGGTCGCAACGCGCTTTTTCTTTATGCAGCGCATCCATGATGTAGCGGCGATTAAACGCCTGCGTTAAATCGTCTTCACTGGTGAGTTTGCTGATGTCTTTGAGCGCTGCGGTCAGCTCTTTGTTTTGATCATTGAGCTTGTGGCGCAGAGCACTGACGTAGTTGCCGAAAAAGGCGCACCAGCCCAGCATGCCGCCAAGCATTAGAAGACGGCGAAATTCGGCGCCGGCGTCAAAACGCAGTGGAAAAAACTGGGCATCGATCATCACGATGGCGGCGTAGGACACAAAGGCATAGCTCGCGATCATGCTTAGCGCTTTGCCACGCAGGGCCAGCAACCCAAACATCATGATCATCACGTAGCCAATCAAAAACAGATCGCGCAAACCGGTTTGCGCAATGATCGGCACAAGCAGCCAGGTCATAGCAACAATGATCTGCTCTTTCGCCATTGACGGGTCGGCGCGCCCTTCGCTAATACCGAGTCGCAGCATCAAGAAGAAAAACAGATTCGTTGCCAGCACGGCGGTGGCCAGGGGTAGCGTCCAGTTGCTGGGCAGAATGCCCGGATCGGCCGCCAGGAAAGTCAGTGATAGCGTCGTCCACAAGACATAACTGCCGAACGCGATAAAAAATCGTTTCAGACGGAGTTTTCGTTTCGGATGGTCTGTGGGGAACAGTAGAGACAACGTAGGAAGCAGTCCCGAACTAAAAGGTGGCGCGAGTGTGCCACAGTCTTCGGGCGACAGGTCGGGCAGTTAACGTAAATCGTTAGTTAGCGCACGTAAGTGTCGATTGCGTCATTGATCGATGACCCGAACGAAGCATTCCTCCAGATCATCGGTGCCGGTTTGTGCGCGAATTTCGTCCGGCGTGCCCGCCGCGGCCACCTTGCCGCGGTGAATAATGATGATGCGATCACACAATGCGGCCACCTCTTGCATGATGTGACTCGAAAAAACGATGCACTTACCGGCGGACTTAAGTTTCTCGATCAGCTCACGCAGATTACGCGTGCTCATAACATCCAGACCGTTGGTCGGTTCGTCGAGAATGATGTTGCCGGGCTCATGCACGAGGCAACGCGCGAGGGCAATCTTGGTGCGTTGACCCTGGCTAAAACCTTTGGTGCGACGGTCCAGAATATCGTCGAGCTCGAGGAAGCGTGACAGCCCTTCGATGCGCTCATCAATGCCCTGCTCGGAGAGGCCACACAGCCGGCCGTAGTAGCGAATATTCTCGCGTGCGGTCAGGTTGGGATACAGCCCCGGATTGTGGGCAAACACGCCGAGCTGGCGACGACCCTGATCGGGATCGGCGACCACATCGATGTCATCCACAAAAGCCGTGCCCTGGTCCGGACGCAGCACGGTGTAGAGCATGCGTAAGGTGGTGGATTTGCCGGCGCCGTTGGGGCCAAGCAGGCCCGTGATTTGACCGTCGTTGGCGGTAAAGCTGACGTCTTGGACGGCCGTCACTTTGCCGAAGGTTTTGCGCAGTCCGCGTGCTTCGATCATGGCGCTGGCCCCGCAAAGCTCAAGAAAAACGGACTTGGACCCTGTCGGTTCAGGCAGCTGGCATCGAGCGCCTGCAGATCACGATCACGCACAAAGTCGCCCATGAGTTTGGGCGCGCAACCCACCGGCGCCATGCCGTGGCCCTGGCCAAGACCCACGATATGCCGCGCGTTCTTTAAATAGCCCACCACGCGCTTGCCGTAGTCTGGCGGCGTGATTGGATCGGCTTCGCCTGAGAGCACCAGCACCGGTACCTCGGAGGCAAACGGCGTTTTGAAATCGTCGTCGATGACGCCGGCGGGCCAGGCGTCGCACACGGCCGCGAGACTGTCGTAGATCGGCGTGCCTAAATAAGTTTGTTCTAGCGCGTCACGATTTACATCGTCAAAAAACGGCGCGTCTTCGGCGCAGACCACGGCGTTGTGCATACCGTAGGCCATCGAATCCACCAGATTCTGACTCACCGTCAGCGCCTGCGCCGCCAGTGGGACCAAATTGCCCTCGGCCGCTTCATGAATCATTAGCGGCAGCAGCGCCACCGTTTGCGGCGCGTACGACAACAGACGGATGGCGCCAGCCAAATCCAGATGACCCAGAGTCAGAGTGGTTGGCTCTGCCGTGATCGGGTGATTCAGCGTCACGCTTATGGGGGCGTCCTGAATACGCTCAATCAGCGCTGAAAAGCGGGTTTCCAGATCCGGAAACGCGGCGTTACAGTCGGCATCGTCGGCGCAGCGATCAAACGCGCTTTGCAGCGCACGTTCTGCAAGGAGTGCGATGTCCGGCCCCAGCGCTTCATCCACCGGTACAACACCATCCAAAATGACGCTGTGCGTGCGTTTCGGATACCGGCGCAAATAATGTTGGGCTACACGCGTGCCGTAGGAAATGCCGTAGACGCTCAGCTGCTCGTAGCCCATCGCAGAGCGGACAGCATCGAGATCGCGCACGGCCATCGAGGTGGTGAAAAATTTCGGATCCAGTTTCAGTTTGGCGAGACAGGTTTGCGTGATGGCCACGGTCTGCTCGACGGTCCAAAGACCGCCCATGGAGTCGTCCGGCGTGTCGCAGGCGAGCTTGGCCGATTCCCCCGTGCCGCGTTGATCAACCAGGATAATGTCGTACACCTCGCGCATGCGCCGAAACGCCGGGTGGTAGCCCGCATAAAAATCCAGCGACGACTGACCCGGGCCGCCGGCAATAACGGTAATGGCCACCGGCTCGGTGGAGCGCTTCAACGCTTTGAGCCGCGCCACCGACAGTGTGATGGTGGCGCCGGTTGGATCATCGTAGTCCACCGGCACCGTGAGAGAGCCGCACTCGCCGCGCACCGCTCGCAGTGCGCCAAGGCCGGCAAAGCGGCAGGGTTCGAGCTCGATACTGGCGCGCGCCTCGTCGGCCGCCGCCGCCCCGGGCGTCGTAAAACCAAGCGAAAAAACCATGGCCGCGGCCCAGGCCAATATGCGAATTGAATTCATCGGCGAACCCTAGCGCAGATCGCCAATAAGAAGTAGTAACCACCAACCACAATCGATCGTCTGCCCTCTGGGTGGTGTGGCGGCGGGTTTGTTATAGTGTTGGGCTGCATATTCACACCCAGAGCGCACTATGTCGCATCAGCACAATTATGAGGTGATCGTCGTTGGCGGCGGCCACGCGGGTACCGAAGCGGCCCTGGCCGCGGCGCGCATGGGTGCGCGCACGCTTCTTCTGACCCACAGCATCGATACGCTGGGGCAAATGAGCTGCAATCCGGCCATTGGCGGCATTGGCAAAGGCCATCTGACCAAAGAAGTGGATGCGCTGGGCGGTGCGATGGCCCGCGCCGCGGATGCTGCCGGCATTCAATTTCGCACGCTCAACGCCCGCAAAGGCCCTGCTGTGCGTGCCACGCGAGCCCAGGCCGATCGCGTGCTGTACCGCAATGCGATTCGCAGCACGCTGGAAAACACGCCAAATCTCCATATATTTCAACAAGCTGTGGAAGATCTAATCATCGAGGGCGAGCGCGTGACGGGCGCCGTTACGCAGATGGGCCTGAGCTTTCACGCGCCGGCCGTGGTGCTGACCGTGGGTACGTTTTTGGCCGGACGCATCCATGTGGGCGGCGCCAATTATGCGGGTGGTCGGGCCGGCGATCCGCCGTCGAATCGACTGGCTGAGCGTCTGCGTGAACTTCCCTTTACGGTGGATCGGCTCAAAACCGGCACGCCGCCACGCATCGACGGGCGCAGCATCGATTTTTCCAAACTCCAGGCGCAGCCCGGCGACGATCCGCGCCCGGTGTTCTCATTTATTGGCGGTGCTGCAGATCATCCCCGTCAGGTGCCCTGCTACATCACGCATACCAATGAGCGCACGCACGACATTATTCGCGCGGCGATTCCCGAATCGCCTATGTTTACCGGCGCCATCGACGGTGTCGGGCCGCGCTACTGCCCCTCGGTCGAAGATAAAATTGTGCGCTTTGCCGACAAGACCTCGCATCAGATTTTTGTCGAGCCCGAAGGCTTAACAGTCCACGAGTATTACCCCAACGGTATTTCAACCTCATTGCCCTACACAGCGCAGTACGATTTTGTGCGCAGCATTGTGGGCTTTGAAAACGCTCACATCACCCGCCCGGGCTACGCGATCGAATACGACTTTTTTGATCCGCGCGGCTTGGAGCACACGCTGCAAACCCGCTGCATCGAAGGCCTGTTTTTCGCCGGTCAGATTAATGGCACGACTGGCTATGAAGAGGCCGCGGCACAGGGTCTTTTGGCAGGCACCAACGCAGCACTTCAGGTGCAGGGCAAAGACGCCTTCACGCTGGGTCGTGATGAGGCGTATCTGGGCGTGTTGGTAGACGATCTGGTCACGCAGGGCACGCTTGAGCCTTACCGTATGTTTACCTCCCGGGCCGAGTATCGTTTGCTACTGCGCGAAGACAATGCGGATTTGCGTCTCACGCCCAAAGGACGCGAACTGGGTCTGGTGGACGACGAGCGCTTCGCGCGCTTTGAAGCCAAACGCGAAGCCGTGGCGACAGAGACCGCGCGACTGGAAAAAGTGACCGTGCATCCGGGCGACGAACTGACGGCGCTGCTCAATGAGGTGGGCGATCAGCCGGCCACGCGCGAAGCCAAAGCGTTCGATTTGCTGCGCCGCCCCGGCATGACTTACGAGCGCTTGAGTAGTTTGAGCAAAGTGGGCGCGGGCACGACCGATCCGGCCGTGGCGCAACAAATTGAAATTCAGGCCCGCTACAGCGGCTACATTGCCAGGCAGCAGACCGAGATTGATCGCCAGCGTCGCTACGAAAAATCCGCGATTCCAGCCGATCTGGATTACGCCGCCATCGACGGCTTGTCGAATGAAGTGCGCCAGAAGCTCAGTGAGCAACGCCCCGCCACCATCGGGCAGGCCTCGCGTATTGCGGGTGTGACGCCGGCTGCGGTGTCCATACTGCTGGTACACTTGAAACGACGCAGCGCGCCGCGAACGCAGAAATCGGCCTGACGCGCGGATCATCCAGAGGGCGGGATATGTCAGAACACTGGGAAGTATTTGTCTGCCAGATTGGCGACCACAATGCGTTTGTGGCCTACGATCATGGCCTCAGCGACACTATTGACGGGCTGGCGCCTACGTCGCTGTTAAAGATAAAGGCCACGATCAAAGCGCCCAACGAACAGGGTCTGCCGCAAAAGACCGAGCTGGATGATCTGAACCTGCTTGAGCAAGTGCTCGAAACCCAGATCCGCGAATACGAAGGTGTGCCGGTGGGCCGCGTCACCGTGGCCGGGCTACGCATTTTTTATTACTACGTCGATTTATGCGATGAAGACTGCAAAACCATGGTGGATGCGTTCGCGCAGCAAACCGGCTACGAGCTACGGTTTACCACCCGAGTGGATACCGGGCGCGAAGGCTATTGGCAGGATCTTTATCCCAACGAAGACGAGCGCCAGATTGCAGCCGACATGCGCACCATCGATGAGCTGCGTTTGCGCGGTGACGATCTAAACACCGCGCGCAAAGTCGAGCACTGGGCGTACTTCGGTGATGAAGATCAGATGGGAGCGTTTGTGTCCTGGCTCGAGTCCGAGTCCTACTCCATTGAGAGCGCGCAGGCCGTCAACCCCGAAGACAGTGTGGACGCCGAGCACAGCCACCGCGTGCGCTTTTTCCACGAGCTGGCGCCCACCTTGAGCAACGTGAGCGAAGTGACCATCACGCTCGCGAACAAGGCTCGCGAGCACAACGGTGATTACGACGGCTGGGAAACCAGCGTGCAGTCCGGCTAGTTTACGATCAGATCAAACTCGACCGTGACATCGGCCGAGTATTTCACCTCACCGGTTTCAAACGTATCCGCGCCGCTCTTGCTGACCGCCGCACTGCGACTTTCCATGGCCATCATGCGCGGGCCCGGCGGCGGGCGAAACGACACGTTTGTGGTGCTGATGTTGCGCACCTTGCCCACTTTGGCCTCAAGCGTAGTGGCCACCGTCTCGGCGTTTAACCGCGCGTTGGTGGCGGCTTTGGCCAGCGCTTCGCGCAGCAGATCATCCTTGCGACTGGACTCGAGCGTAGGCGACTGCACCTGATTGACGCCGAGGTTGGTGGCCTCTTCCATTACCAGCCCAAGCTTGGAGATGTCGTCGAGTTTTATTTCCAACGAGCGATGTACGTAGTAGCCGATCAGCTCACGCGAATTGCCCTTACGCCAATTGTACTCGGGACGAATGTTGAGCTGGGCGGTTTTGACCGAGCCCTTGGCAATACCAAACTCGTCGCAGGCGGCAATAAATTTGCGCACCACGGATTCCACTTCGCGTTGCGTTGCCTTTTGATCGCTGCCACGTGCTTCCACACCGAGCGTCATAGTGGCGCGATCGGGCGGCGCGGAAATTTCGCCACTGCCAGAAACGGTAACGGTTCGATCATTGGCCATAGCGGGGCTCCCAAGCAACGCAAAAACAAAGACAGCGAGAACGAGCATGACGCTGAGCGGCCAGGCACTATCGCCCTGCTGTGCACAATCAAATGCTGCGGTGGTGTTAACTTTGGTCATAGTCCGTTCCCTTGCTGAAAATATCGGATATGTCCTGATTCTACATCATGTGCATTCCGGTACACTCTTCAATCTTATGCACGACACACCGCAAATTATTGATGTGGGCAATGGCGTTGTTGCCATCGACACCCACTACGTTCGTCCACTTATGGACGCCAGTCACTTAATTGTGCAGGACGGACGCGCGGCGTTCGTCGATACCGGCACCAGCCATAGCGCGCGCTATCTTCTCAATGCGTTGCTGCAGCAAGATCTTACGCCTGAGTGTGTGGACTATATTTTCCTCACCCACATTCATCTGGATCACGCAGGCGGCGCCGGCACGTTGCTGCAATCCCTGCCCAACGCCAAAGTGGTGCTGCATCCGCGCGGCGCGGCGCACATGATCGATCCGACCAAGCTGATCGCCGGTTCACGTGCGGTGTATGGCGATGCGTTGTACGACAAACTGTATGGCGAGATTGTTGCCGTGCCCGAGGCGCGTGTTGTGATCGTGGAGGACGGCGATGAGCTTATGCTCGGCGATCGGCGTCTATTGTTTTTGCACACGCCCGGCCATGCTTTGCATCACTATTGCATTGTGGATGCGGCGCATCGAGCGGTGTTTAGCGGCGACACGTTTGGCGTGTCGTATCGCGAGACCGACACGGCGGCAGGGCCGTTTATTTTCCCCACCACCACACCCACGCAGTTTGATCCGGTGGCGGCGCACGATTCCTACGATCGTATCTTAAGCTACAACCCCGACACGGTTTACCTCACGCATTACAGCCGTGTTGGCAATATCCCCAAGCTCGCTCAAGATCTGCACCGTCGACTCGATGCGTTCGTCGACATCGCCAAGGCGCACGTGGAAACCAGCAACCGCGCGATGGCGATTGCGCGGGATATGCGCAATTATTTGTTTCGCGAACTCAAACAACACGGCGTGAAAGATGGCGTGGGTCAGCGCGAAGCGGTTGTGGGCTCCGATATCGATTTGAATGCACAAGGTTTGGACGTGTGGTTGCATCGCTTGCGCAAGCTTGGTGAGATCTAGCGACCAGGTTATCAAGCTCCGAGGTCCGTCATGACGTCATTTCCCGCACTGCGTGTACACCGCGAGGACGATCGCGTGTCAGCGCGCGTCGACTCGCTCACTCTGAACGATCTCTCGCCCGGCGAGGTCGTCATCAAAGCTCGCTACTCAAGTATCAATTACAAAGACGTGTTGGCGTGCACCGGCAAGGGCGCGATCATGAAGTCGTTCCCGCTGGTCGCGGGCATCGACGTTGCAGGCGTGGTGCACAGCTCGGACAGCGCCGAGTTCAAACCGGGCGACGAGGTGGTCATCACCGGCTGCGGTCTGGGCGAAAACGTGGACGGCGGCTACGCAAGCTTTGTGCGCGCGAAACCGGAGTGGGTGGTGCCGCTGCCGGCCGGCATGACGTTGTGGGACACGATGTGTCTTGGCACGGCCGGTTTCACGGCGGCGCTCGCTGTGGAGCGTATGGAGCGCAACGGTCAGCAGCCGGATATGGGGCCGATCCTTGTGACCGGAGCCAGCGGCGGCGTGGGCTCGCTGGCCATCTCCATGTTCAAGGGCCTTGGCTATGAGGTGACGGCTTTGACCGGAAAGGCCGACGCCCATGATTACCTGACCACACTCGGCGCCAGTGACATTGTGGGTCGCGATATTGTGCCGGAGCGACCCAAGCCATTGGCCAGAGCGCAATGGGGCGGCGCGGTCGACAACGTCGGGGGTACGACACTGTCGTGGCTCACCAGCACCGTCGACTGGTGGGGCAATATCGCCTCAATCGGCTTGGCCGGCGGATTTAAGCTCGACACCACGGTCATGCCGTTTATTTTGCGCGGGGTGAATTTGCTGGGCATCAATTCCGTGCGCACGCCGCGGGATCAGCGTCTGGCCGTTTGGGCACGGCTGGCTACTGATCTAAAACCAGATTTGAACACCATCGGCAAAAGAACGGCGACATTCGAGGAACTTCCTGCACTTTTCGATGCATATTTGGCTGGAAACGTGACGGGACGTACCGTCATCGAGCTGCCCGGCTAGCCACCGCGACTGTGTTAAAATGCCGCGCCGCGGCAAAAGAAACCAATAAGCGAGAATCTCCATGTCCCAAAATACCAATTCAGAAGGCCTGCGTGGCATTAAAGCTGGCAGTACCGCTATTTGCACCGTCGGCCAGCAGGGCGATGGTCTGCACTACCGGGGCTACAGCGTCGAAGATCTCGCTGAGAACGGCAGTTTTGAAGAAGTGGCCTATCTGTTGCTCTACGGCGAGCTACCCACGGCGGCAGAACTCAGTGCGTACAAAACGAAACTGAAAGGTTTGCGTAGCCTGCCCCAGGCATTGCGCGACGTACTGGAACGAATTCCCGCGGATACGCACCCGATGGATGTGATGCGTACGGGTTGCTCGATGCTTGGTAACCTTGAGCCGGAAAGCGATTTTTCAGAACAGGATGACGCCGCTGACCGTCTTCTTGCTGCGCTGCCCTCCATCATGGGCTACTGGTTTCGCTATACGCGTTTTAATGAGCGCATCGAAACGGCGACCGACGATGACACCGTTGCCGCACACATGTTGCGCAGCATTACTGGTGATGCCGCGACACCCGAGCACGCCAGCTGCATCGATACCTCACTAATTTTGTACGCAGAGCACGAGTTCAACGCCTCAACCTTTGCCTGCCGCGTTTGCGCCGGCACGCTGTCCGATATGCACTCGGCCATCACCGCCGGCATTGGCACGCTGCGCGGTCCTTTGCACGGTGGCGCCAACGAGGCGGCCATGGAGCTCATTCAAAAATTCACCTCGGCCGAAGATGCCTATGAAGGTGTGATGGGCATGCTGACGCGCAAAGAGAAAATCATGGGCTTTGGCCACGCGGTCTATAAAGTGAAAGATCCGCGCAATGCCATTAACAAAGCGTGGTCCAAACGTCTGTCGGCGGGTCATGACAAAGCGTTTTTGTATCCGGTATCCGAGACGATTGAGAAAGTGCTGGCCGACGAGAAAGGTCTGTTTGCCAACGCCGATTTTTTCAGTGCCTCGATGTACCACTTCATGGGCATCGCCACCGAACTGTTTACCCCTATCTTTGTTTGTTCGCGTCTGACCGGTTGGGCAGCGCATGTTAAAGAGCAACGTGCGAACAACAAATTGATTCGTCCCGGCGCTGAATACACCGGGCCCGGCGCGCGCCCCGTGCCGGCTTTGGCAGATCGCTGAACGTCGTCCGCCTCGATGGCAGACGACAATATTCTTGAGATTACGACCTATCTAAACGACGACGAGTCGCTCAAGCCAGAGCGACAATCAAAACTCGCTAAGGTTGTCTATCAGGATCTCAAGCGCATCGCTGCCAATCGCTTGGCGACCGAATCGGCAAACAGCACGCTCACGGTGACCTCGCTTGTGCACGAGGCGTTCATGCGCCTGCAAAGCGTGCACAGCATGACCTGGAAAAATCGGCGCCATTACTTTGGTGCCGCCGCTGAAGCCATGCGGCGAATTCTGATTGATCGGGCGCGTTATCACTTGCGACAACGACGCGAAGGCAGCAAGTCAGCCATTTCGCTGGATGAGGGTTTGCTGCTGGAAGGCGTGAAACCACGCGAGCTGGTGCAGCTGGATGATGCGCTCAGCGATCTGGAATCACTGGATCGCGAACTGGCCGAAATAGTGAAGCTCAAATATTTCGCCGGCTTGTCGGCGCAAGAGATTGCCGAGCTGTATGAGCTGACACCGCGTACCGCCTCTAGAAAGATCTCCGCTGGACGGGCGTGGTTGCTGTCCCAATTTGACGAATAAATTGCCCGCCGAGCTGCAAAAAATCTAATCAAAGCAGCTAGATAAGAAAAAGCCGGAAAAAGAATAAAAAAAATCTGGCGAAAATCGGAACTTTTGACGCCATGTATATCGACAGGCGCGTTCCGTTGGCCGTTTTCGTACCAAAACGCACTATGGCGCGCCTGTCGTTGGGTTGCGATCACGCCCTTAGGTTTCGAAGTATCTTCTGGAGGCATCACACCATGGGTTATCCCAACACCACAGCTTCTTTGGCTTGGCCATCGCTGAGCGCGACCCTCGCCGTCGGGCTCCTGGCGTTCTCGCCAGCGCTTGCGGCCCACGCTCAAATCACGGACTGCGATGCCAACGGGCAGGACGATGCAACGCAATTCGATCTCGACGGTGACGGCGTTATCAACGCCTGCGACACTTGCCTGACCGTGCCCAACCCACTGCAAACCGACAGCGACAGCGATGGTTACGGCAACGCGTGCGACGCTGACCTCAACGGCGATGCCGTGGTGAACGTGGTGGATTTGGGCATTCTGCGCAACCGCTTTTTTAGTACCGACGCGGACGCCGATCTCAACACCGATGGCGTTGTAAACGTGCTCGACCTCGCCATTTTGCGCCAGTCGTTTTTCGCCGCGCCCGGCCCGGGTTTGCCCGAAGCCGACGTGACGCCGGATGCTGATCTTGCGGACATCGACGGCAACATTTACGCCACCGTGCGCATGGGCGATCAAATCTGGATGCGCGAAAACCTGAAGACCACAACACTCAACGACGGCACGCCTATTCCGCTATACGAGATTGACGAAGGCTGGAACCCGGGCTTCGCCACAGAAAATCCGCTGCCGCGCTACCAGTGGGCCGACACCTCAGATTTGTTTCAAATATTTGAAGAGGACCTGCCCTTCGATTTCCACGGTGCGCTGTATAACAACGTTGCGTTGTCGTTGCCGGGGCTTTGCCCGGCCGGCTGGCGTCTGCCCTCGGAACAGGATTTCGTGGACCTCATCGCGTTTGTGGATCAAGACGGCTTTACGGGCATGTCGTCGGAGGCTCTGAAAGCAGACTTAGGTTGGCGCGAAGAATCGCTTGGCTTTGATGAGTACGGCTTCGCTGGACTGCCGGCAGGCTACGCCTCGTCACAAGGAACGGCGACGGGTGCCGGGGCAATCGCGGCATGGGCCACTACCCGACAGGATTTGGATAGTTTTCCACTGACCCGGCGTGTTTTCAGTTTGGAGCAGTTTGGTGGCGCGGCACGTTTCTGGGACAACGCGACACGTCTAGGTGCGACGGTTCGATGCATCAAGAACAACTTCTGATGAGTTTCTAGTTTGGCTGGAGATGATGAGGGGGCGCCATTGAATCGTTCTGGCAGTCCGATTCGAGGCGCGGTCTCATCATCTCTGGTCCTTTTTTACGACCCTTGATAACCCGCCTGTAAAAAAGCACGCACTTGCGAATGCGGAAACACCAGTACCTGACTGCGCGCACTGGATTGATACGTTTCAAAGGCGCTGTTCAACGTATCAAACGCGCTCTGATCCTCGCGCATTAGCGCCTCCACATACAGCCGCATAATTTTGGTGAGCGACAGCGCTTGTTCATCCACACGTTCACTGCCCTCCAGTGCGGCAATGGATGTATCCACGTCAACCAACGCCCCGTCATAGTTTTTTAGCATGGCGGAAATGTAGGCTCGCAACGTCAAACTTTTCGAAAGCTCATTGGGTTGACTAGCTTCAAAAAACCGACTGGCTGAATTCACATGAAACAGTGCGTCTTCCCACGCCTGATTGGCGGCGAGCGCGCTGGCGTACTCAAGCTCAATGGCACTGGTGATGTAGGGCGTATATTTGTGCCCCACCTCGTTGGGGAGCGTAACGAGCTCAAACGCCTCTGTCGCAAACTCAAGCGCCAGCCCGGGTTTCTCTGCGGCCAGATTTGCCGGGTTGAGAGACGCTAAGTTGAGCAAAAATAGCTCCCCGTATCGTTTGTCCTGTTTTTCAAGGCTCAGCAAATTGCGCTGGAATGCACGCACTGCTTGCTCGTTTTTCCCCTCGGTCAGGTAAGCGTTCGCGAGGAAGAACTGGAGTGTGTTGTCCGCGATACTTTCTTTGCCATAAATACTCACGGCTTTTTCGGCCAGAGCTTCAACACCCTCGCTGGTCACGCGTGGGCTTTTCGCGACCATGAGAAACTGCAGCTCGAACATCTCGGTGCGCAAATACTCGACATGATCTTCACCGACGTGATCGCGCAGCGTGTCTTTTGCCAGGAGAAAATACTCTTCCGCGCGATCGTAAGACAAAGTGAGTCTGGCGAGATCAGCCAGCGAAACCTGAATGCTTGCAAGCAATGCCAGATCGTCCAACGCCTCGTCTTTGTAAACCATCAGTGCGTCATGCAGCAGAATATTGGCATCTTCGAGCTGCGACATCGCTTTGGTCGTGTCGGCCAGTACCACCTTGGTGTTAACAAGTTGCAGGCCGGAGATATTGTTTGCCTCGCACACCTCGTGTGCCTTTATCGCATACTCGTGTGCTTCATGAATCCGCGAATCATTGCGTGATGAGTTAGACAGTAGCAGGTAGGCTTTTGCCTGCGCTTGTCCACCGAAGTTCTCAACCTCATCGGCAATCATTGCTTCGACTTCTCGTGCACGCATGGCATCGCTGACACCACGGAAAGCCTCTGCAAGATTAATCAATAACATCGCTCGGGTATCGACCGAAAGATCGCCACTTTCCTGAAAACGATCATAGGCCTTGTCCAGCATGCCGTTCAGCGATGCGCGCACGTCGCTGCTTGGCCCCGTGGGTTTTGCCGCGCTCAATGTCTCAACAATCATTGATACTACTTGCTCGGAATTAAGCCGCTGCCGCTCGGCGCGCAGTACTTCTTCTTTGATCGACCGATTTTGATCCAGAATCTTGAAAATAAAGAGCGTGCTTAGAAGCGCGATGGCCAACCCCGCGCCCGACGCAATGGCATGGCGGCGCACAAATTTCCGTGTTCTGTAGATCACGGTTGAGGGATGCGCCGCGACCGTTTTATGTTTGCGATAGTTGCTGATGTCGGCCGCCAGCTCGGCAACAGAGGCGTAACGCTGATCTCGATTCTTGTGCGTGGCTTTTAGAAAAATACTGTCGAGTTCGGTGCCAAGCTCCGCGCTCACGATGCGTCGTGTCTGGCCCCTGCTGTTCGCGATATCGTCTTGCCAGGTCTCGGGCAACTCAGCAAAATACTGACTGGGTATGGGTGCTTCGTATTCTGCGATCAGGGACAGGCGTTTGGCTTCATCGAGCTTGAAAATACGCTCTCGCTCAAACGGAATGCGTCCAACCAACAAGCTGAATAACACCATGCCCAACGAGTAGACGTCTGAGCGCGCATCGACATCGCTGCGGTTGAGTACGTGCTCCGGGCTCATGTATTCCGGTGTGCCCATGAGCTGATTTTTGCCAAACTGTATGTTGGGGTCTAAATCACTGGCGATGCCAAAATCGATGATCGTTGGCACCGACTGGCCCTCAAACGTGCGTATCAGAATGTTCGAAGATTTGAGGTCTCGGTGCAGTATGCCGCGTTGGTGCGAGTAGGAAATGGCGTCGCAGATTTTTAAAAACAGTGCCAAACGTTCTCGAATCGAGAGCGTTTGTGTGTCGCAGTAGTCCAGCAGTTCGCGACCGTCGATGTACTCCATAACGATGTAAGACAGGCCGTCCGACGTTTTATCGACCGTGTGAATGGAAGCGATGTTGGGGTGAGAGAGTTTGGCAAGGGCTTGTTGCTCGAAGCGGAAGAAGTTGGCGACTTCCTCTGGTGCTTCGGCGCGCAAAAGCTTAATGGCCACTTGGCGTTTTACCGGTTCTTCCTGAGAGGCCAAAAAAACGCCGGCGATAGCGCCCTGATGCAGAAGCTCATCCAGTCGAAAGCCGCCTATGTCCTTACCTACCCACTCGTCGGCATACCAGTTTTCACTGATCCGAATGCGGTCCGTGAGGGGGGCGTCCAGTAGCGAAACTGTATGCGTGAGGGTCTTGAGCATTCTCACAAGCTTGCTGTGAACAGGCGCACTGAGCCCGCGCCTATCGAGTTCTTCCAGCCGTTGTGATGCTGGAAATTCGGAGATTTCCTCGAAGTGGCGCATCAGTTCACGCCACGGAGCTTTGTTTTGTTTAGGAGATGTCTGCTGGGATAGTGCGGTCATAAGCGGATACTGTAACTGGGCGGATTATCGAAGCACAATTTCGGCGCCTGCTGCGCCAACAAATGCTGCGCAGATGCATGGACCAATGGGACCGCGTCACGGTGCTTGCGTTCGCTGTATGGTGCGTCCCGCACGGGGCAGACCGATCCGCCAGTTTCTCAAACAGCGCCATCGGTATCTGCGACTGGGTGTTTGTCCTGGCGAGTCACTGGGGTGGATGTCGGGTGATGTTCACGCGCCGGGCGCCTACGAATTGTCGCTTGCGCAAAATACTACGCCGTGACGCATTGTGTCACATCGATCCACCGGCTCATTCGGCCCAATGCTTCGTACGGCGGCGAAAAGCGTCGAAAACAAGGCATTTCCGACGCAAAAGCGAAAGTTGTGCCAATTCAGTTTGAAGCTCGCGATCGCCAAGCTGTAGCTGCCAGGACGCAGCAAAAACCCGTCTGATTGTAAAGCATCGTTTTCCCGTCTTGACTTAATCTCGTTCTTGCGTCATTTTCCAATGTGATGAGTGCAGAAAGTGCTGTAAATGCCGGATATTCAATGGCATTTCTTTACAATCGATCTATATCTTATGTGAAACCGCGTCAGTCAAAACGGACTGAGCGCGGCGAATCATGCACTCAAATGCGTCGGAGTCTGGCTTATGGGGGCCGCTTCGATGCCTGTTGTACGTTGAAAAAACGGTTTGACGCCTGCGACGTGCACGACTAATAACGCGACTAATAAGGGGATTCGCGTGATTGCATTAGATAAGGAGCGTGCAGGCTGCACGCGCGCTGTGTTGTGGTTTCAACGGACGGCGCTGCTCGGCCTGCTCATGCTCTGTGGGGCGGCATCTGCGGCGCCCTTCGAGCTCGACTGGGATGCACTGGTATGGACGCCGGAGGGTAATACCAACCTCTCGGAAACCTACACGGTCGGCAATCAGCCGCTCACCGTCACGTTCAGCGGCAACACCGATGAGCTTGACCAGGACGCCGGCTCCACTGGCAACAGCCCCATTTCCCCATCGATCAACTCGCAAAACACCGGTGGGCTCACGCCCGTCGAAGACGGCCTGCACGTTGCGGCTGATTACCCCAATCAAACCAATAACAGCGTTACTGTCACCATCGATTTCAGCCAATACCCAGGCGGCGTTAGCGACATCACGTTCAGCATCTTCGACATTGATGCTTCGGGCAGCTTTATTGACGTCGCGACGGTCACGGCCGTCAATGGCACCGGCACCATCAACCCGACCAACCGGGTCACCAGTCCGTCTAACGAATTGCTTGGTGCAAACGCGATTCGCGGTAACGCGCCGGCGACCGGCACCACGGCCAACGGTAACGCCACCTTTACGTTTGCCCAGACCGGCATCACGCAGCTCATCATTACTTACAGCAACGAAATCGGCATCAACAACCCCGGTTTCCAATTCATGAATATTCACGACATCGCGTTCGACGCTCCGATCGCCGATGTTGGTATCGAAAAACTTATCAACGACCTCGCGCCATCGGTGGGCACGGACGTCACCTTTACATTGAACGCGGTCAACAATGGTCCCGACGCCGCACCGACGGTGGAAATCACCGACGCGCTGCCAGCTGGTTACACCTACGTCAGCGACACCAGCGGCGGTGACTACAACTCAGGCACCGGCGTGTGGACGATTGGTGCGATGGCCAACGGCGCCACAGAATCCATCGATATTATCGCCACCGTCAACGGCACCGGACCGTACGCTAATACGGCCACCGTCACCGACGTTGGTGTCGACGACACCAACTCGGCCAACGATCAAAGCACCGTCACTCCCGTGCCGGTAAATGAAGCCGATTTGCGTCTGAGCAAAACCGTCGCCCCGGCCGAACCTCTGGTCGGCACGGACGTCACGTTTACCATTACTGTGACCAACGATGGCGTGGGTGGTGCCACCGGCGTCAGCGTGCTCGATCAGCTGCCGACCGGTTTTGCGTTTGTCTCTTCAACACCCAGCCAGGGCGGCTACGCGGACGGGACGGGAATCTGGTCGGTTGGGGCGCTCGCCAATGGCGCTGCTGCAACGCTTGATATCGTTGCAACCGTCCTGCCAAGCGGCGTGTATGTGAACAGCGCGCAGGTGAGCGCGTCGGATCAGGTGGACCCGGATTCCACGCCCGGTAACAACGTGCCCGGCGAAGACGATCAAGAGGCCGTCACCGTGGCTCCCGCCCAGATTGGTGTGGCGAAAGCGGTTACCTCCGGCCCCACCAGCAATGGCGACGGCACGTTTACCCTTATTTATACGCTGACAGTGGAAAACACCGGCGGCGCGGTGCTCAACAACGTGCAGGTCACAGACGATCTGTCCACGACGTTTGCCGGTGCAACGTTCGTCGTTGATGCCATCAGCAGCACGGACTTTATTGCCAACAACGCCTTCAACGGTGTCGGCGATACCAACGTTTTGTCCGGCACCGACACGCTTGCCGGGGGTGTATCGGGCACGGTGGACGTCACGGTGACGGTAACCCCAGGAGCCAACCTCGGTCCGTACAACAACAGCGCAACGGCCACGGGCACCTCCCCCGGCGGCACGACACCCACCGATACCTCGACCGACGGCACAGACGTGGATCCGGACAACAACGGCGATCCCACCGATAACACAACGCCAACGCCGGTATCGTTTAGCGAGAACCCTGAAATCGGTACCGCCAAAACCGTGACCGCGCCAATCAACAACGGCGACGGCACGTTTGACGTGACCTATACAGTGTTGGTTGAAAACACCGGTGACGTGCCGCTCAGCGGCGTGCAGGTCACCGACTCTCTGGTGACGACCTTCTCCGGCGCCACGTTTACCGTGGCCCCACCAACGAGTGCCGATTTTGCCGTCAACGGCGGCTTCAATGGCAACGCCGATACCAATCTTCTTGCCGGCAGCGATTCGCTGGCGGCCGGTGCCAGCGGCAGCATTGCGTTTGTTGTGACCGTGACACCGGGCAGCAATCTTGGCCCGTATAACAACGCGGCCATTGCGAACGGCACCTCGCCCGCCGGAACGTCGGTCAGTGATTTGTCCGCCAACGGTACCGATGTAGACCCTGACGGTAACGGCAATCCTGGTAACGACTCGTTACCAACGCCCGTTACGTTTACCTCTGATCCTGAACTTGGCACGGCCAAAGCCATTACCGTCGGGCCGACCAACAACGGCGACGGCACCTACGATCTGACGTACACCATCATCGTTGAAAATACCGGCGACGTTGTGCTCAACACTTTGCAGGTCAGTGAAGACCTGGCAGCGACGTTTGCGGGTGCATCGTTCACGCTCGGCGCCGTTAGCAGTCCCGATTTCGCGCTGAACGGTGCTTACAACGGCATTGGCAATACCGATCTACTGGCCGCCACCGATTCGCTGGCGGTCGGCGCCAGTGGTTCGATTTTGGTGCCCGTGACGGTGACGCCGGGCGCAAACCTCGGCCCCTATGACAATACCGCCACCGGTAGCGCCGTGTCGCCAGCCGGTACGCCGGTGACCGATGACTCCACCGATGGCGCCAATGTCGATCCCAATGGCAACGGCGATCCGAGCGACGACAGTACGCCGACGCCTGCGAGCTTCGCCGAAACACCAGAAATTGGTACGGCCAAAGCGATCACAACCGGACCGACTAACAACGGCGACGGCACGTACGATCTGACCTACACGGTCACGGTAGAGAACACCGGCGATGTAGCGCTTACCGGCGTGCAGGTGGTGGAAGATCTGGCGGCAACGTTTGCCAGCGCTACGGCCTTTACCGTAGGCGCCATTACCAGCGCGGACTTTGCCATTAACGGCGCGTTTGACGGCGCGGGTGTGAACACGCTTTTGACCGGCGCCGATACGTTGGCGGTGGGAGCGAGCGGCACCATCATTGTGCCCGTCACAGTGACACCGGGCGCGAACCTGGGTCCGTACAACAACTCCGTGACCGCGAGTGGCGCGTCACCGTCCGGTACATCGGTCAGCGATGACTCGACCGACGGCGCGAACGTTGATCCAAACGGTAACGGCGATCCCACCGACGATACTTCGCCGACGCCGGCCACGTTTGCGGAAACGCCGCAGATTGGCACGGCCAAAGTCATTACCACCGGTCCCACCAGCAACGGCGACGGCAGCTTTACGCTGACCTACTCGGTGCTGGTCGAGAACACCGGTGATGTGACGCTCACCAATGTTCAGGTGACGGATAACCTTGCCACGACGTTTGCAGATGCCACGTCTTTCAGTGTGACCAATCCCACCAGCGCCGACCTGACCGTCAACGGTGGTTTCAACGGCGCTGCCGATACCTCCTTGCTCGCGGGCACCGACACGCTCGCACCGGGTGCCAGCGGCACGGTGACGTTTGATGTCACCGTCACGCCGGGCGCGGATCTGGGACCCTACGAAAACACCGCCGCCGCCAGTGGCGCCTCGCCGTCCGGCACGCCGGTTAGCGATGACTCCACTGACGGTGCCGATGTCGACCCGGACAGCAATGGCAACCCGGGTGACAACAGTGCGCCGACGCCGGTGTCCTTTACCGAAGCACCGCAGATTGGTGTGGCCAAAGCTATTGTGGGCACGCCCACCAACGACGGCAGCGGTAACTTTACGCTCCAGTACAGCATCCGCGTGGACAACACCGGTGATGTGGATTTAACCAGCCTGCAGGTGACCGACGATCTGGCCACCGTGTTTGCGGCAGCGACATCGTTTAGCGTGACGGGCATTAGCAGTCCTGATTTCGCGGTCAACGCCGGCTTCAACGGCGCGGCCGATCAAAACCTGCTGGCGGGTACCGATACGCTGGCGCCCACGCAGACCGGCACTATCCTGATCGATGTCACGGTGACGCCGGGCGGCAATCTCGGCCCGTACGACAACACGGCGACCGGCTCTGGTACCTCGCCGGGTGGTACGCCTGCCACGGACGTTTCGCAGTCGGGCGCCAACCCCGATCCGGACAGCAACGGCGATCCCACGGACAACAACGATCCGACGCCGGTAAGCTTTAACGAGATGCCGGAAGTGGGCGCGGCGAAAGTGCTGACGTCCGGTCCGACCAGCAACGGCGACGGTACGTTCTCACTGACCTACACCATTCGTGTGGAGAACACCGGCGATGTGAACTTGAGCGCTTTGCAGGTGGTGGAAGATTTCGACACCACATTTGCGAGCGCTACGTCGTACACCGTGGGCGTGCTTGCGAGCGCGGACTTTGCGGTGAACGCTGGCTTCAACGGCAGCGGCGACACCAACGTTTTGGCCGGCACCGACACACTGGCCGTGGCGGCCAGCGGCACCGTGGATATTCCCGTCACGGTTACGCCGGGCGCTGATCTCGGTCCGTATGAAAACGTGGCCCAGGCTGGCGGCACGTCGCCGGCCGGTACACCGGTTACTGACATCACGACCGATGGTACGAATGTCGATCCCGACGGCACCGGCGGTCCCGGCGACAATCAAGACCCAACGCCCGTCACGTTTGTCGAGTCACCGGAAATTGGTGTCGCCAAAGTGGTGGTCGGTACGCCGGTCAATAACAGCGGCATCTACACCATCGTCTACGACCTGCTGGTGGAAAACACCGGCGATGTGGATCTGAACAATGTGCAAGTCAGCGACGATCTGAGCGCGACGTTTGGTGGGGCGACCAGCTTCACCGTGATCAGCCGTACCAGCGCGGACTTTGCGACCAACGCCGCCTATGACGGCGTGAGCGTAACCGATCTATTGCTGGGCACCGATACGTTGGCGGCCGGCGCCTCGGGCATGATCCAGCTCACCGTGCAGGTGACGCCGGGAGCGCTGCTCGGTCCTTACAACAACACGGCGAACGCCAGCGGCGATTCGCCGGGCGGCACGCCGGTGATGGATGTGTCGACCGACGGCACCGACGTTGATCCGGGCAATGATGGTCCGGGTGACGACAGCGTGCCAACGCCCATCACGTTTGCCGAGATGCC
Organism: Gammaproteobacteria bacterium; assembly: GCA_045106455.1. GTDB lineage: Bacteria > Pseudomonadota > Gammaproteobacteria > Steroidobacterales > JBCCMA01 > JBCCMA01. Next base: position 58,191 of record JBGCEL010000009.1, on the reverse strand, counting down.
GCAGATCGGTATTGCGAAAATCGTGAGCGCTGGCCCGACCAATAATCCCGACGGCACCACCAGTGTGACCTATACGCTGACGGTGGAAAACACCGGCGACGTGCCGCTGCAAAATGTGCAGGTCACCGACGATCTCACGACGACGTTTGGCGCTGTGGCGTTTAGCGTGGCGGGTACCTCGTCACCCACCATGGGCTTGAATCCGGCCTATGACGGCGATGGCGACATCAACCTGCTCACCGGTGCCGATGCATTGGGTGTGGGAGCACGCCAGACCATTTCGATTGATGTGCTGATTACCCCGGACGGCAATCTTGGTCCGTTTAATAACACCGCGCAGGCCACGGCCGAGTCCGAAGCCGGCACCGGCGTCAGTGATGACTCGGTGGACGGCACGGATGTGGATCCGACCGCCGACAACGATCCCACCAACGACACCTCGCCCACGCCGGTCACGCTTGCTGAGATGCCACAAATTGGTATCGCGAAAACCGTCTCTGCTGCGCCTGTGGCCAACGGTGACGGCAGCTTTACGCTTGGCTACACGCTCACCGTCGAAAACCTTGGCGATGTGCTGCTGGAAACCGTGCAGGTGACCGATGCTCTGGCTACCACGTTTGCCGGCGCCGATTCGTTTACAAGCGATGCGCTCGTGAGTACGGACTTCACGGTCAACGGTGGTTACAACGGCGACGCCGATACGAATCTATTGGCGGGCACCGACACGCTTGCCGTGGGTGCCCAGGGCACGATTGAGGTGACGGTCACGGTCGTACCGGGCGCGAACCTCGGACCCTACGACAACGCGGCAACGGCGACGGGTGCGAGCCCGGGTGGCACGCCTGCCACCGATGACTCGGTGGACGGCACGGTGCCCGATGCCGACGGTGACGATGATCCCACCAACGACACCTCGCCCACGCCGGTGTCCTTCATGGAGATGCCGCGGATCGGTTTGGCCAAGAGTGTGAATGGCGCACCGGTCAACAACGGCGACGGTACGTTTACGCTTACCTACACGCTTACCGTGGATAACGTGGGCGATGTGGCAGTCGAAGCGCTGCAGGTCAGCGACGATCTGTCCACCACGTTTGCCGGCGCTACGTTTACGGTTGACGGCACGACCAGTGCGGACTTCACCGTCAGCGGCACGTACGACGGCAGCGGTGACCAAAACCTGCTGACGGCCGTGGATACGTTGGCACCAGGTGCCACCGGCACGATCGACGTGACGGTGACGGTCACACCGGGCGCCAATTTGGGCCCCTACGACAACACGGCCACCGTGACTGGAGCCTCGCCTGCCGGCGCGCCGGTCAGCGATGTGTCGCAGTCGGGCGTCAACGCCGACCCGGATACCGACGGTGATCCGGGCAACAACAATGATCCGACACCGGTCAGCTTCAGTGAAGCGCCGCAAATTGGTACGGCCAAAACGCTGAGCACCGCTCCGACCAGCAACGGCGACGGCACGTTTAATCTGACCTACACGGTGACGGTGGAAAACACCGGTGATGTGGCGCTTGCCAGTGTGCAGGTGGTGGAAGATTTCGACACCACGTTTGCGACGGCCGATGCGTACAGCGTCGTGAGTGTGACCAGTGCCGATCTGACCGCCAACGGCGCGTTTGACGGCTCCGCCGACAGCAACCTTCTGGCCGGCACCGATGCGCTCGCCGTGGATGCGACGGGCTCGATTGAGATTGAAGTACAGGTAACGCCGGGTGCGAATCTGGGTCCGTACGACAACACGGCCACGGCTACCGGCACCTCGCCGGTCGGCACGCCGGTCTCGGATGATTCGACCGACGGCACGGACCCCGATCCGGACGGCAATGACGACCCGGGCGATAACAGTGATCCAACGCCGGTGAGCTTTAGCGAGATGCCGCAGATCGGTACCGCGAAAGCGGTCTCCGCGCTGCCAACGAGCAACGCCGACGGCACGTTTACGCTGACCTACACCATCACGGTAGAGAACACCGGCGATGTCACACTCGACGGTGTGCAGGTGACCGACGCATTGGCCACGACGTTCGCTGACGCGACCGCGTTCACCAACCCGGTGGTGACCAGCGCCGACTTTGCGCCGAACCCGAACTTCGATGGCGACGCCGACACCAACTTGCTGGTGGGTAGCGACGCGCTGGCCCCAACCGCCAGCGGCACGATCGATGTCACCGTCACGGTGGAACCAGGTGCCAACCTCGGCCCCTACAACAACCAGGCCACGGCAATGGGCACCTCGCCGGGCGGCACGCCGGTGACCGATGATTCCACCGACGGCAGCAACGTGGATCCGGACGGCAACGACGATCCGGGCAACGACAGCACGCCAACGCCCACGCTGTTTGATGAAATGCCGGTGATCGGTACAGCGAAGTCGCTGAGCAGCGGACCGACGCCGAACGGCGACGGCAGCTTTACGTTGTCCTACGACGTGCGCGTGGAAAACACCGGTGATGTCATGCTGACCAACGTGCAGGTGGTCGACAACTTGTCCACCACGTTTGCAGGCGTTACCAGCCTGACCGGCGTGAGCGCCAGCAGCGCGGACTTTGCGGTCAACGCCGCGTACGACGGCGCGACCGACACCAACGTGCTGGCCGCGACCGACATGCTCGACGTGGGCATGAGCGGCACGGTCACGATTACCGCGACCGTGGTGCCGGGCATGAATCTTGGTCCGTACAACAACACGGCGACGGCCAACGGCACCTCGCCGGGCGGCGCAACGGTCAACGATGATTCTACCGACGGGGTGAACGTTGATCCCGATGCCAACAACGATCCGGGCGATAACAACACGCCCACGCCGGTGACGTTTATGGAAATGCCCGAGCTGGGTGTGGCCAAGAGTATTTCGAGTGGTCCTACCGAAAACGGCAACGGCACGTTTGATCTGACCTACACCATCCGTGTGACCAACACCGGGGATGTAGATGTCGTGAACCTGCAGGTGATGGATGCGCTGACGGCGGTTTATCCCGCACCGGCCACCTTCACCGTCGGTGGCGTGAGCAGCAGCGACTTTGCGGTCAATGCGGCCTACGACGGTACGATGGATACCTCGACGCTGGCCGGTACCGACTCGCTGATACCGGGCCAAAGCGGCACGCTGGAAATCGCGCTGACCGTGGATCCCGGTGGCAACCTCGGTCCGTACAACAACACGGCGACCGCCACCGGCGCCTCACCGGGCGGCATGCCCGTGAGTGATGTGTCGCAGTCGGGCACCGATGTGGATCCGGACGGCAACGGCAATCCGGGTGACAACTCGGATCCGACCCCCGTGAGCTTCAACGAGAATCCGCAGCTTGGCGCGGCCAAAGCCGTAACCTCCGGCCCCACCAACAACGGTGATGGCTCCTTTACGCTTACCTATGAAGTGACCATTGCCAACACCGGTGATGTGGCGCTGTCTGTGCTGCAGGTGCTCGAAGATCTGCACGACACGTTTAGCGGTGCGGCGAGCGTCGCGGTCGACAGCGTGACCAGCACAGACTTCACGCCGAATCCAAACTTCGACGGCATCAACGACACCAACCTGCTGGCCGGTGCGGATGTGATTGCGGTCGGCAGCACGAGCACGGCCACACTCACGGTTACGGTGACGCCGGACGGTTCGCTTGGTCCGTTCGACAACACGGTTACGGCCAGCGGCGAAACACCCAACGGGACACCGGTGTCGGATGATTCAACCAGTGGTACCGATCCGGATCCTGAAGGCGACGGCCCGGGCGACAACAACACGCCCACCACCGTTGAGTTTATGGAAATGCCGGTGGTTGGCGTGGCGCTGAATCTGGTGGAACCACCGGTCAACAACGGCGACGGCACGTTTACCGTGACCTATGAAGTGATTGTTGAGAACACCGGCGATGTGCCGCTGGACGGACTGCAGGTGGTCGACTCACTGGCCGACACCTACGCCCCCACCGACGGTTTTTCGGTGGACAGCGTGGTCAGCCCCGACTTCACCATAAATCCAAACTACGACGGCACGGGCGATACCAATCTGCTCGACGGCAGCGATACGCTACCGGCCGGCGGCAGTGGCGATATCCTGATTACGGTGATCGTGACGCCGGGCACCGAAACCGGCCCGCTGAACAACACGGCCACGGCAACGGGTACGACACCGGGCGGTGCGACGGCGACCGACGTGTCGCAAAACGGCGCGCAAACCGATCCCGATGGCGACAACGATCCGACCAACAACAACGACCCCACGCCGGTCGAATTCCCGGGTGCGCTCGCGGCGCTGCAGGGCAATGCCTGGCTCGATGCAGATGTTGATGACAACTTCGATGCCGGCGAATCGCCGCTTGAAGGCTGGATTATTCAGGTACTGCAAAACGGCACGGTGGTCGGTACGGCCAACGTCGCGCCGGACGGCAGTTACTCGGTCACCGATCTGCCGCCGGGCGACTACAGCCTGCAGTTGCTTAACCCCGCGAACAACGCGGTCTTCGGCACCATTGACATGATTACGTTGCCCTCGGGTACCACGGTGATCGATCAAAACCTGCCGATCGATCCAAGCGGCGTGGTGTACGACGCCGATACACGTGATCCGATTGCGGGCGCAACGACCACGTTGACCGATGGCAACGGTACGGCGCTGCCTGCGGCGTGCTTGCTGCCCGATCAGCAGCCACAAACCACGGGCGCGGATGGCGCGTATCGCTTTGATGTGGTGCTCGACGCCGATCCGGCGTGTCCGAGTGGTGGTACATACGTCATTGCGGTCACGCCGCCACAGGGTTATCTGAACCCGCCGTCGACGTTGATTCCGCCACAGCCGGGCGCATTGGATCCAACCGGTCAGGGCGATCCGCTGGCGGTGGCACCGCAGCCGGGCGCACCGCAGGGTGGCGATTCTACGGTCTACTATCTGCAGTTTGTGCTCGCCAACGGCGATCCGAATGTGATCAACAATCACATTCCACTGGATCCACCGGGTGGCAATTTCGAAGTGCGTTTGAGCAAGACCGCTGAGAAACGTCAGGGCACCATCGGTGAGTTGATTCCGTATTCGATTACGGCGGAGAACATTGGTGTGCAGCCGATCAGCGGTTTGACCATCAGCGATAATCTGCCAGCCGGATTTAGCTTTGTCGCCGACTCGGCACGTTTGATTGGCGACGGCACCTTAACGGTAGACGGACAGCGTCCGGTCAACTTCGGTGGCATCAATATTCCCGTGGGTGGCAGTGCCACCGTGCGTTACATCCTGCGCGTGGGCGCCGGTGTCACGCAGGGCGAATACGTCAACACGGCCACGCCGCTGCTGGGCGGTATCGCGGTGGGCAACACGGCGACGGCGCGTGTCGCCATAGTCTCAGACCCCGACATCGAACAGACCACGATCATCGGCAAGGTGTTTAACGACATCAACGGCGATGGTTTCCAGGACGCCGGCGAGTTCGGTATCCCGGGTGTGCGTCTGGCCACGGTCGAAGGACTGTTGGTCGAAACCGATGCACACGGTCGTTATCACCTGGCGGGCATCGACGGTGGTTTCTTCGAGCGCGGTCGCAACTTCATTATTAAAGTGGACGACAGCACGTTGCCCGACGGCATCACCTTCACCACTGAGAACCCGCGCGTGAAACGCATCACGCAGGGTTTGATGAACCAGTTCGACTTTGGTGTGCGTCTGCCAGCTCAGGCCGGCGAACGTTACCAGCGTGTGAAGGTGAAACTGGGCGAGGTGTTCTTTATGCCGGGCAGCTCCGCGGTGCGACCTGAGTTTGAGCCGCTGCTGGATCAGCTGGCCGAGCGCGTGCGAACGCATGGCGGCGGCACGCTGTATTTTGAAGGCAGCTGTGATGCCGGCGACGCCGTCGCCGCAACACCCAGTAACGTGGGCTACACGCTGACGCCACGCTTCGATGTGCGCAAAGCCATCCTGACCGCGCCGGACCGGGCCGAACTGGATCGCATTGCTGAGGACTGGGCCGGAGCCACGGATATCCGCATTCACTCGGTGGGTCATACCTCGTCTGTGCGCATTGCGCCGCAAAACCGCAAGGAGTTTGCAGACAACTATGTCCTGTCTGCCGTACGGGCACAGGCCGTGGCCGATTATCTGGGCAGCCGAATGGGCGGTACTTCAGTCCAAATCACGACCGATGGACGAGGTCCAGACCAGCCGGTGGCGACAAATGCCACTTCAGAGGGACGCGCGCAGAATCGTCGCGTAGAATTAACCATAACAGGGACCCGCGGTGGCACCGTGGCGCCAACGTCGTCGACATGTAGTGACGACCTGGCAAAAGAGCGCGCGCAAAACGTGTTCAAACAGCTCAAGAAGCGATTGGGGGATTGCAAGGTATGCGACATCGATATTCGCATCGGCGCGCAAGCGACGCCGTTGGTGCCGGACAACACTCAATCGCGGCGCTCGTTGGACGAGGGGACAACACTGATGAAAACTAAATGGCTCGCGAGTCGTGTAGCGCAAAGGGCTTTGGGCTCATTCCTGGGCGTGATGGCCGTATCGGCACACGCACAGGCACCAGAGATTGCGGACTGCACGGTCGATGCCTGCGCGACCGATGAAGGTTATGCCATTCAAATCATCGGTTACGGTGATGGCGATGAACGACCGGGTTCACCGTTCGACACCGCGGCGGTTAAAGAAAGCAATGACCGTGTGGATGTCACCGGCGAATTTCTGATTCGTCTGCCCAGCGGCGGCATGTTGTGGGCAACCGAAGACCCGGCCGTAAAAGATCCGCGCATCGCGCTGCACAGCGACGATGTATTCGCGGTCAAAGATGGTCGCATCGCATCGCCCATCGAGTTTTTTGTCTACAAAAACTACGACGCGTTTATTGATCGCGCCGTGCTCGAGATTTATCACGACCGCGATGTGGATCGTCTGAAGCCGCTGGCCACGTTGCCGCTGCCCGACGGCGATTTTGTCAGTGTGGAATGGGACGGCGCCAGCTCGGTGCCGCTACGTTTGGGCGATCAGCTGCACTACGTGGTCAAAGCGTTTGATAAAGGCGGTCGGATGGACCGCACGCGCGAGAAGATCACCACCGGCGTCTCCGTGTCTGACTATGAGAAAGAACGTCAGGCCGCCATTCCACGTAAAACCATGCCGGGTGTGGGTACGGGCGATCTGGGTGGGCCGGCTGCGGCGGCGTTAGTGAGCTCGCCGTTGAACGGCAAGGTCGCCGTGATGAAGCCACCACGCAACCTCACCAGCACCGAACAACTTTCTTATACGTTGGCGCCAAAGTTTGATACCCGCAAGTGGGTGCTCAAAGCTGATGATCGCGCGGAGCTCGATCGCATTATTCGCGACTGGCGGGATGCGGCAAATATCCGCGTGCAGGCGGTGGGCCACACCGATTCTATTCGCATTGCGCCGAAACATCGCAGTGAAGTGGCCAACAACCAGGTGCTGTCCGAGAATCGGGCGCAGGCGGTAGTGGAATACATCGCCAACGGTCTCGGCATTGGTCGCGATCAGATCACCGCGATTGGTCGTGGCAAAGCCGAGCCGGTGGCGTCAAACACCACCGTTGAAGGTCGCGCGCGCAACCGTCGCGTAGAGCTGCAGATTACGGGCGACCGTAGCTCGAGCCGCTCGACGCAGGCACTGGCCGTTGAGCTGGTCGATCCGGGCAGCAACACCGCCGTGCCGATGACCGGCTCGCTGGAAGAGGCGCTCAATATCCTGACCGCACAAACCGGTGACACCACGCCGGGTGCCAGCGCGATGCTGTTTAAAGATCAGGGCCGTCGCTTAAGTGTCGATTGCTCTGTGGCTCAAACCCATCGCCACGAGCTGCAGGCCGTGTACGGTCGCAATGAGCTTGAGAAGCAGAACATTCCGATGTACGGCAGTCGCGTGCGTCTGCACGGTCAGGATGTGGACAAGAATTTCGCGCTGCAGGTCAATGACCGCATGGTGCCCATCGATACCGAAGGCAAGTTCGCGGTCGATTACATGATGCCGGTGGGTCAGCATAATCTCGACGTCGAGTTTATGGATCAAAACTGCGTGGTGCGCGATCAGGCCGACGTGAAAGTGGATGTGGACGGCAAGCACATGTTCATCGTGGCGCTGGCCGACTTCACGGCGTCGGATTCAAGCATCGGCGGATCGTTAGAACCGCTGTCGGTAAACGATCGCTACGACGAAGATTTTCTGGTCGAAGGCCGCATGGCGTTTTATCTCAAAGGCAAAGTGAAGGGTAAATACCTGATCACGGCGCAGCTTGATACGCGTGAGGAAGAGCTCAGCAATATTCTGTCGAACTTAAGCAACAAAGATCCGCAGCAGATCTTCCGGCGTCTGGATCCGGATCGCTACTACCCCGTGTACGGCGATGACTCCACCACGATTGCGGACACCGATTCGATCGGGCGCATGTACGTGCGTGCCGACTGGGACAACTCTCACGCGATGTGGGGCAACTTCCACACCAACTACACCGGCACCGAATTCGCGCAGTACAACCGCAGCTTGTACGGCGCGCAGTTGGACTGGCATTCCAACAAAGCCAATGTGAACGGCGACTCGCGCACCACGGCTAACGTGTTTGTGTCGGAAAACCAGACCGAGCTGGGCCATTCAGAATTCATCGGGACCGGCGGTAGTCTTTACTACTTGCGCCACACCGATCTGTTGCCGGGCTCAGACAAAATCCGCGTAGAGATTCGTGATCGCGACAGCGACCGTGTGCTGGAGAACATCACGCTGACACGCGGCGTCGATTATGAGATTGACGAGATTCAAGGTCGTTTGCTGCTGGCCAGACCGCTGATGCAAATCACGCGTCTGCTTGCGCCCACGCTGATTCGTGATCAGGCGCTGGACGGCAACGCCGCCATCCTGATCGCCGACTACGAGTACATCCCGGACGGCTTCGCGGCCGACCACGTGGGTTACGGCGGTCGCGCCAGCCACTGGTTTGGTGATCATCTGCAGGTGGGCGGTACGTATGTGGCCGAAAACCGCGGCGGTGGTGCCGACGATTACACGCTCGGTTCGGTGGATGTAAAAATTCAGGCCGCGCCACACACCTATATCAAGATGGAATTCGCGCAAACCGAAGAAAATCAAGTGGACCGGTTCCTCTCGAACGATGGCGGTCTGCGCTTCCAGCAGTTGGGCGGCAACGTCGCTGAGCCGGGTCGTGACGGCTCGGCCTACGCGGTCGAAGCGCGTATGAACACGCGCGAGTGGCTGGGTACGGCGAACGAATGGGTCGTGGCCAGCTGGTACCGCCATTCCGACGAAGGCTTTTCCATTGCACGACGGGACAACGGCGTGGAAGTGGATGAGTATGGCGCCGAAGTCGTGGGCCAGGTGGGCGATCGCTGGACCGTCACCGGTCGGGCGAGCGTGGTGGAGCGCGAGACCGAACGCGATGACACGCGCTTCTCGTTGCAGGCTGACTATCGTTTGTCGGATCGCTCGATCTGGTCGGGTGAGCTGCGACACGTGGATTCTGACACCACCGCCATCAACGGCGGCGCGGTGAATCTTGTCAATCGTACGGACATCGGTGACGGCACACTCGCCGCGCTGCGCTACACGCGCATCCTGAACGATCGCTGGCGCGTGTACGGCGGCGGTCAGGTGTCGTTCGCACAGGGCGACAACTACGACAACAACGACATGGTCACCGTGGGCGTGGTCACCAAGATCAGCGACCGCACGGACTTTATTGCGGAATACAGCTCGGGCCATCGCGGCGATGGTGCGAGTGTGTCACTGGATCATGCGATCAACGATCGTCATCGGGTGTACGGCACGTACACGCACTCCACCGATCGCACGGATACGCTGGCCAACGACCAGATCGCGATTGGTCAGCGTTCGCGCATCAGCAATCAGCTCACCGTGTTTAATGAGCATCAGTTCTCCAACTACCGCAACACGCAGGCCGGTATCGGTCACGTGTTCGGACTCGACTATGCGCTGGACGCAGGCTGGAACGTGGGCGCTACCTTCCAGACCGGCGAACTGGAAACCGGTTTTGGCATCGTGGATCGCACGGCCGTGTCCGGCAGCGTGGGCTACCAGGGCGATCGGTTGTTGTTCTCCACCAAGATTGAAGTGCGCGACGACGACGGCACCAACATCGATTCGGATCAGTTTGTCAGCTCCAGTCGCATGGACTTCCGTTACAGCCCGAGCGTGCGTTTCTTAGGCCGCCTGAACTTCTCGGAAACCGAAGACAACGCTGATCCAAACTTCGATGCGAAATTCACCGAAGGGCAGATCGGGATGGCTTACCGCCCGATCTACAACAACAAGCTCAACATGCTGGCCAAGTACACCTATCTGTACGACCTGCGTGGCTTTGATCAGCAGCAAACCAACACGGATCAGCGCTCCAACATCTGGTCAGTGGAAGGTCTGTATCAGTTCAATCCCAACTGGGGTCTTGGCGCCAAGTACGCGTATCGCCACGGCGAGCTGCGAACCGATCGCAATCAGGGCGACTGGTTTGAGAGCACCACCAACTTCTTCGCCGTACGCGGTCGCTATCACCTGATCCGTGAGTGGGACGCGCTGGCCGAGTATCGCTGGCTGGATGTGGATGAAGCCGAGTCCACACGTTCCGGTTTTCTGGTGGGTGTTTCGAAGCACCTGGGCGATCACTTCAAGCTGGGCGTGGGCTACAACTTTACGGACTTCTCGGATGATCTGACCCAACTGGATTACGATCACAAGGGTTGGTTTATCAACGCGCTGGGTAAGTATTGATCCTGACTGGATGTTGATTTGAGAACGGGGCCTTCGGGCCCCGTTTTTTTTCGCCTTTGTCCGCCCCATCTCTTACAGATTGGTATCTAAAGCGAAGTGGCCAACGCGAACTACAGTAGACTGGGCTAGAATCCAGATCTGTAAGGAGAAAGAGATCGAACCAGTGGCACCGTCTTTCACAGCGCTTTCGAAGCGCTCACGCACGTTCAAAAACGTAGCCTGCTTCTGTGCTTTTTTCTGTCTTTTTGCTTGCGTCGATTCCGTGCATGACCAATCAGACAGATCGGGTGACGGGAGTGCCTGGTTGTTGGTGGACAATTTTGAATCTGCGGAGTCGCAGAAACACTGGCAACACATCGATGTAGACAATCAAACCGAGCCTTTGGTCCCCAACCCACAAGTCGCAGAAGTGCGTCTGGCCAAAAACCAGGTCAATCACTTCCTGATCAAAAAGCCGGCTGAAGATGGCATCGTCGGCAACCGCAAAGCCCTAAGCTATGTTCGCCTGCCGCAAGCGCTGGACGTTGGCCAGACCGCAACGTTCTACACCCGAGTAAACGTCGAGTACTTCCCCAACAACCACTCGTTTGGCCTGAGCAACCTGACGGCCGAAGGCATCGCTGAAAAAAACTACAACGCGTTTGAGCCCATGATTCGCATCACCGATAAGCGCGAATCAAACGGCTATAAAAACGACGGCACGCTGATGGTGATGGTGGAAGACAGGGCTTACGCAAAAATCATAAACCCCGAGACAGGCGAGCCCGCCGAGCCAATGCAATCCGATATCTGGTACGAGCTGTGGTATGTCGTGAATAACGCAACGAAAGCGTCAGGCGGACAAAGCTACGATGTTTATATCCGCGGCGGCGAATTTGAAATCCAGCAACGCGTGTTCAGCGGTGCGAGTTTCCGCATGCAGCGCGAGCAACCATTGATAAACTTCATCGCCATTTGCAACACCGGGTCCAAAGACAAGCCCTACGGCAACGGCGGCGTGCGCTACGATGATATCTACATGGCCAGCGGCACCGAGCTGACCACGCCAAACTAAATGCTCACGCGGCGACTTGAGCGCGTTGATTGCCCAGTACCAGCGCGGCAACGTCACCTTTCTCCTTAAGGCTGATCACCAGTAGATAGGCGGCGAAAAACAACATGCCGCCGCACAAAGCGCCCAATGCCAGAGCAAGACCCGCGCCCGAAAATTTATGCCGCCAGCCCACCCACAGCGCTGAGATCAACAGGTAACCAGAAAAATCCATCTGGAACTGACCGGGCCAGTTCATGGCTACGATGTTGCCGATGTAGTCGGGGATAAAGTTCAGGCCGTGGGCCATCACAACAAAGCTGGTGTACACGGCCATCACCACCAGTATCACACCTGAAATTACTCGTACTGCGAACATCTGCTTCTCCCTCCCGGTATTGGGTGTGCGGCTATTGAAGCGGTCCCACGGCATGAAAACAATTACCTCACAGGTAAGCGACAACCCGAGCGGTGGGCGCTATGGTTAAGACATGACTCAATTCTCAGAAACCCTGCGCACCTGGCGCGCCACGCGCAAACTCAGCCAGCTTGAGCTCGCGGTGGAGGCCGAGGTGTCCGCGCGTCACATCTCTTTTCTGGAAACGGGTCGCTCGAGGCCCAGCCGCGAGATGATCGCAAGGCTCGGCGAAGCGCTGCGTCTGCCGCTGTCGGCGCGCAATCAAATGCTCGGACACGCGGGCTTTGCGGCGCGCTACTCAAGCAGCGGTTGGGACGCCGAATCAATGGCCCCCATTCGCGCCGCGCTCGATCACACACTGGCCGGTCACGCGCCGTATCCGGCGATCGCTGCCGACCACGAATGGACGATTGTAAAAATGAACCCGCCGGCCAGCGCGTTGCTTGGCATCATGGGTTTGCACGAGGGCACGAGCCTGATCGATCTGGTGCTGCGCGATGAGCTCGAGCCGTTTGTGGAAAACTGGCCACAGGTGGCGCATCACTCCGCGTTACGTCTGCGCACCGAGAGCGCGGCACAAGGTGGCGTCGCGCGTCTGGATGAGGCGGCCGCTAAATTAAGTGAAGTGCCGTACGAGGGCGATGAACCGTTAAGCCCGGTCATTCCCACGGTGTTTGTGGCCGGTGGGCAGCGGCTTGCGCTGTTCTCGACCATTGCTCAGTTCGGCACGCCGGTAGATATGACGCTGGATGATCTGAAGATCGAGCTTTTTTTCCCCGCAGACACAGCGACTCGGCAGTTGCTGCAGCAGATGTCTTCGGTCTAATTCAACGCAAAAAAAAACGCTGCTTCAAACGAGTCGAATTCAGATACCGTTACACTGCTAAGCTGATTATCGCGTTCGTTTGCAGAGGCCACGGTTATGTTTAGTCGTTTTACGCTCCCCACGATTTTAATCACCGGTGCGGTGGTTACCACGTCCCTATTTTTTCTTTCGGCTAATGATGCACCGGTAGAAGCGGCCGCGACCTACACCGGTCCGAAGCTTGCCCCAGGTGGCTACATGACGCAGCGCCGTCTTTACGGTAGCGAAATGTCTCAGCGTCGTGTTGCTGCGGCGAGTCGTCAGGCGCAGGCCGCGAGCGAACGAGCGCGCAGCCGCAGTGCCCAGGGTGATCCCGCATGGCAGTTCGTGGGCCCGGTGAACATTGGTGGTCGCGTACTCGATATCGCGGTGGATCCAATTCTCGACGACACGCTGTTTGTGGCCAGCGCCAGCGGTGGTGTTTGGCGCAGCAGTGACGCCGGCGACACGTTTCAATCGGTGTGGCCCAACAGCAATGCCCAGGCCATTGGCGCGCTGGCCATGTCGACCAATGGCACGCTTTACGCCGGCACGGGTGAATCCGGTCCCGGTGGCGGCAGCCCCACCTACGGCAACGACGGCGTGTTTAAATCGACCGATCGCGGCGCGTCGTGGACCAACATTGGCCTCAACGACAGCGAGCGCATCAGCCGGCTGATCATCGATCCCAACAACGAACAACGGTTGTTCGTTGCGGCCACCGGTCCGCTGTACGCCCCGGGCGGCGAGCGCGGCGTTTATCGCAGCGCTGACGGCGGCGAAAACTGGACGCTGGTGCTGGCCGGCGACAACGCTACGACCGGCGCTTCAGACGTGCACATCGACCCAGCGGATTCGAACCGTCTGTACGCCGTCATGTGGGATCATTTGCGCGAGCCGTCGCTGCGCCGTTATGGCGGTGAAGGTTCGGGCATCTATCGCAGTGTGGACGGCGGTGATACGTGGGCGCGCTTAACCACCGATCTTCCGCCCGTGGGACCAGATGTTGGTCGCATTGCATTGGGCGTGTCCCCCAACAATGCGAATCGCCTTTACGCCATTTATCTGAACACCATCGGTCAGTTCCTCGGCATGTTTGAATCAGCAAACGGTGGTGACAACTGGACGCTGCTGCCGTTTGATCCCGAAGTGGCCAACTCGCAGAGCGTGTTTGGTTGGTGGTTCTCACGCATTTGGGTGGAGCCCAATAATGACTCGGTGGTCTATGTCGCGGGTGTCCCGCTGGTGCGTACGCTGGACGGTGGCGTCACCTGGACGTCGGACTTCTCTTTGCACGTAGATCATCATGCACTGGCCTGGGACCCGAAGGTGGCGGGCCGCGTGTACTCGGGCAACGATGGCGGTGTGTATCGCTCCGACACCAACGGCACGCCCGACAGCTGGGTGTTTGCAAGCGTGCAGCCGTTTACGCAGTTTTATACGATGGATGTGGATCAACAGCTGCCCGAGCGTCTCGTGGGTGGCACGCAGGACAATCGCTGCCTGCGCAATTTTGCCAGCGGCGCACCGAGCGACTGGAACGTTTGGGCCTGCGGCGACGGGCTTGAGAATTTGATCAATCCGACCGATTCCAATCTGCTCTACGGCTGCAGCCAGTATGGCAACTGCGTGCGCTCGTTTGATGGCGGCGACTCCACCCAGCCGATTGGTGACGTTGTGTCTGCACGCCGCAACTGGCTCACGCCGCTGTTGTTCGATCCGAATGATCCAAGCGTGATGTATTACGCAGGCGATACGGTGAATCGCTCGACCGATGGCGGTTCCACCTGGACGGCGATCAGTCCGGATCTCACTGGCGGCGATCCGTTCCCAACGCCCATCGACATCTATCCGTTTGGCACCGTCAGCACGCTTGCCGTGGCCAAAACCGATCCTAACCGTTTGTACGCCGGCACCGATGACGCGCGTTTGTGGGTCACGAGCGACCAGGGCGTCACCTGGACGCAAATTACCGCGCCGGGGTTGCCCGAGCGTTGGGTCACCAAAATCGTGATCGATGAGTTTGATGCCGACACCGCCTACGTGGCGTATTCAGGCTTTCGCAATGATGACAACACCGCCTACGTGTTTCGCACCACCGACGGCGGCGTGAGCTTTATTGACATCACCTCCGATCTGCCGCCCGCACCGGTCAACACGCTGGCGTTACGCCCGGACGGATCGCTCTACGCCGGTACGGATGTGGGTGTGTATCTCACCGAAGATAGCGGCGCGAGCTGGCGCAGCTTTTCAGGCTTCTCAATGCCGCAGGTGCCGATCAATGACCTGCGCATTCATGAGCCTACCCGGCAGCTGTATGCGGCTACGTTTGGGCGCGGTCTCTACCAGATCGGCGTGCGCAATCTCGACGTGGACAGCGACGGCGTCCTGGACTTTCAGGACAACTGCAGTGAGCTGAGTAATGCCGACCAAATCGACGCGGATGGGGATGGCTACGGCAATGCCTGCGATGCGGATTTCAATAACGACTGCGTTGTGAACGTGATTGACCTGGGTCAGATGCGGGCAGCATTTTTCACCGCGGATGCCAGTATCGACCTAAACAACGACGGCGTTGTGAACGTGATCGATCTGGGTGTGTTGCGCTTGCTGTTTTTCAGTGCACCGGGACCGAGTGGTTTCACCGACGTCTGTTCTTAAAAAAAAGCCCCGCAGAGCGGGGCGAAGTCTAATGGCACTATCAGAGCATTGCCGGCTTGGCATAACGATCAGGGAATCGTTTGTCCGGCGCAGAGACGTTGGGCTGTTCGGCACAACGGTGTATCTGAGCAACCAGCGCTGGGGAAAGCGCCAGGGCGTCTGCCAACGCCGTCAGATAAAGCATGGCGGATGAGGTAGACAAATCCGCCGTGAAAAGCGAGGCGGCGTAAATACCGGTCGCGGCGTGAGTGGTACGGCCGTAGCGGGCCAGTTGTTCAATGGCGAGCGGTTGCTGGATTTCCTGCATGAGGAACATCCGCTCGTCGATCGACAGCTCGAGTTCGCAAATGCGCTGCAGCACGCTCATGCGCCGCTCATCGGTGAAGTGGTCATCGTTGGCGGCCACCGCAATCATGGCACGCAGCATCACCATTTCGGTGAATTCCCGCGTGTAAGGATCGGCCGGCGCGAAATCGTCGCGTTGCAAAGGCAGCACAGAATCAGGCTCGCCCGGCGCCGGCATGGCGCGGAGCAGGCCGTGGCGATAGCGCACGCAGGCCTGCCAGGCAATATCACCAAAAATCCGGACCCAGTCTCGCCCGCTCGCGTTCGGTGCAGCATTGCCGGCCGCATGCTGCGTGAGCGTTTGGCTGAGGCGGGTGCGCGGCAGGGCGTCGAAGATGCGTGAGAGGTTCATGACGTGGCTGATCCGTTAGTGGCTAGGTGGGATCAGTATGCCCAATGCCATTGGCTCGGAAAATCCGCTTTTTTCTATCACAAAGATCGAAATAGCCGATGTATTACCGGCGCGGTCTGACGCTGTCCACGATAACGACAGGTGTGCTGTAGTATTTTAGGCTGCAGATCAAATAATACGAATTGCGGTGCCGTGCAGATGGCGCCTGTCCTCGGAGGGACATTAAACATGTTTCGAATCTATCTTGCGCCTGTGGCGTATGCGCTCCTGTGCGTCCCTATTCTAGTCCCGTGCAGCAACGCTCTGGCGGCCTCAGCCGGTGTCTCTGAAACCTGGCATCTCGACGGCAACGTCTTTGATGATGGCACCACCATGATTGGGTCGTTCAACTACAACGTCGCACAAAACCAATACTCTGATATCGAGATCAACACCTACGATTCCGATGGCACGCTGCGCAACGCCTATACCGACCAGCTGCCCAGCTTTCTGGGCGGTCCCTCAACGCTATTGCTCGTAACGGATGCCACCGTGCCTGATCTGACCGGGTTTCCGGTACTGGTGTTGCGCCTGAGTGTGCCAATGAGCACAGCAAACGGCACCCGCAACGTGATCATCGCAGGCGGTGGTGTGACGAACGAAGGTGTTTGTCAGCAGGCGCAATGCGAGACCGCGTTAATTGAGCGCCGAGCATTGCGTGGTCGCGTGATCGCCGCGGAAAACTATGTTGATCAGGTTCGATGGTTTTTGCAGGATGCGTCTTTTGACGATGGCGCTGCGGCAACGGGCGAATTCTCGTTTGCAACGGCCACACAAAGCGTGGTGAGTCCGGCTGTGATCACGCGTGCGGGCAGTGGAGCTGCTGGCGCATTGTATGCGGATATCTGGCCGGTAGATGCGGGTGACCGTCGTCGCTTGCGGCTGATCCCGGATGCATCGTTACCTGATCTGACGAATCAGCCGCTGCTGCTGATTGACTGGCAGACCGACACCCACGCCGGTGGCGGTACAGTGAACATCCTTTTAAATGATCAGGAAACTGGCCAGAGCCAAAGCCAGGAAAGCACCATGTGCAGTGAAGACGGCAGCTGCTTCACGTCGGATCGCCTGTTGGTGGCCGGCCGTGCGGTTGCGCCGCTGCTGGACGTGCGGGTGTGTAGCAACCCGGCCGTGGATATTCCGGATGACGATGCGGCGGGCGTAACGAATGCACTAACGTTGCCGTTTGATGGTTCGCTGGTGGACCTTAACCTGGAGCTACTGGTGGCACACTCGTTTGTGGGTGATCTGGCGGCAACGCTTACGCACGTCGAGACCGGCACGCTGGTGCAGCTGATCGATCGCCCGGGTGTACCGGCGCTGGACGAGTTTGGTTGCGCCGGTGCGGATTTGGACGCGCTGCTTAGTGACGAAAGCCCCATCGCTTTGGAAGTCACGTGTGCTGACATGCCGCCCGCGCTGGGTGGAAGTTTGTCGCCCAGCCAGATGCTCAAAGCGTTTGACGGGGAAAATCTCGCGGGTACCTGGCAACTTAATCTGTCGGACGGGCAGGCCATGAACACCGGTATGCTGGTGGAGTGGTGTCTGAATGCCACGGTCGTGTCCGGTCCCGACGGCACCGACTACGACAACGATGGTGTGGTGGATGCGGCCGACAACTGTCTGCTCAACGAGGCTAGCCAGACCGACGGTGATCAGGACGGTATCGGCAATGCCTGTGATGCGGACCTCAACAACGACTGTACGGTGAACGTGGTGGACCTTGGACTGCTGCGCGCGGTGTTCTTTACCAATCCCGATTCACCCAACTGGAATCCAGCGGCGGACCTTAACGACGACGGCATCGTCAACGTTGTGGACCTCGGTCTGATGCGGGCGCGCTTTTTCACCACACCCGGGCCGACGGGCGTGAGCAATTCGTGTGACTAGGGGTGGCAGCTTCTACCAACGTCAACGGTGCTCGCGGCCGTAACCCGTTTGCTCGGTGGTGTTGGGCTTGTGCTGCAAAAAGCGTGGGCGCTGCCGCTTTATACCGCCTCACTGGTGCTGGTCGTGGTGCTCATGTTTCGGGGTTTTGTGCTTGCGGACGTGGCCAGTGTGATTCGTACGTCACAGGTCTGGCTCGAAGCCGCATTCTTAACGTTGAGTTTCTTCGCCGTGTGGTGGGCGCGTCAGCAGGTGGCGGCCGGATTTCTTAGTTAGCCCAATCCGTTGGTCAGGCCGGAACCTATTGCACTGATCTGAACTCTGACCTTGAGTGGCGCATTGTAATCGCCGCGTATTCAGGTAACAGTACGCCCACGTGCGGCCTACCCGCCCCATGTCGTTTGGGAGACTCATTTTGATGCGATTTATTTTCGGTCTTGCGCTCGCCGCGGCCACCACGCCCACAGCCTTTGCGGTGGATTATTACGCCGGCATCGATGCCGCTTACCTGCGCATACCCGTGGCCGATGCAAATTTCGGTGGTTTGGGTTTGAAATTGCGCGCGGGCGCCACGCACACCTCCGGTTGGGGCGTGGAAGTGCAAACGCTGGCGGGCATCGGGGATGACAGTGTTGGGACACTCACGTTGCAGGCCGATAATCTGACGGCCGCGTTTTTGCGCTATGAAACTAATCAGGGCAATGACTTTCGTTTTTTCGCTGTGGCCGGCTACGCCGCGACGTCGCTGTCGTTTGAGGGGCCCAGTACCGATGGCCTCGAAGATAGCCTCAGTGGATTCGCTTACGGCTTCGGTGCGCAGGAAAAACTCGAGTGGTTGCCAAGCACCACGGCCGTGCTGGAGTTCAACAGTTTTTTTCATGACAGCAACGTCGACATCTGGGCCGTAAGCTTTGGACTTCGCTATGACTTCTAAATCTGTTTCGTTTCGTTTGCTGCTTGCCGGCTTTGTGGTAGCGGTGCTTGGCGCCTGCAGCGATGGTGACACCGACCTGCTGGCTGAGCGCGTCACGATTGAAGATCTCGGTATTCAAAGCATCACGGTGGCCACGTCTAAAGATGTGATCGCCGTGTCCGAGGTGCTAAATCTTACGGCGGTCGAAGGCACCAGCGGAGCCGATCTGGCCAGTACTTTGACGTGGCGTTCATCGGACGACAACGTCGCCACGGTTGCCGCCGGCGGCGTGGTCACCGGTGTAGCGGACGGTAGCGTCATCATCACCGCGTCGATCGGCGGAGTGGAAGGTTCCACCATGCTCGCCGTGTCTTCGGCCGGTTTGCTCAGCATTGACGTGAGCAGTAGCGCATTGCCTATCGATGTGTGCACCAGCGCGCAGTTTGCGGCCACCGGCACGTTCGCCGACGGTCGTACGGATGACGTGACCGATCAGGTGAGCTGGGTCAGCGGCAATGCGACCGCCGCGGCGTTTGATGTCACAGCACTTGGTCTGCTTAACACCGTACAGGCGGGCACCGTCGAGGTGACGGCGAGCCTTGACGGCGTCACTTCTACGGCGCTTAGCGTCGTCGTCTCGGATAGCCTCACGGCGATCACCACGTCGCTGGCCGCCACCTCCATTGTGGTGGATGCCACCACTACCGTTACAGCATCTGGCAATTTCGGTGGCACGTCCGCGGACATCACCGGCAATGCCACTTTCACCAGTGGCACCACCAGTGTCGCCACGGTGGATGATGCGGGTACCGCCACGGCGGTCGCGGCCGGCACCTCGGTGATTAGCGCCAGCTGCAACGCGCTGCAGGGCGACGCGACGCTGACCGTGACCGACAGCAGTACGTCGGCCACGCTGGTGGATTTGGACATCGTGGGCACGGCGCCATTCTCAGTGGCGTTGGGCGGCACGTTGCAGCTCGAAGCGCAGGCTGAGTTTTCGGATCTGTCCACGCAGGACGTCACTGAAGACGCCACCTGGACCATTGCGGTGGGCTCGTCAAACGCGGCCAGTGTCAGCAATCTTGCCGGCAGTCGTGGTGTGGTGACCGGTCAGGTGGTGGGCACGAGTA
Organism: Gammaproteobacteria bacterium; assembly: GCA_045106455.1. Taxonomy (GTDB): domain Bacteria; phylum Pseudomonadota; class Gammaproteobacteria; order Steroidobacterales; family JBCCMA01; genus JBCCMA01. The sequence goes on along the minus strand of JBGCEL010000009.1, from coordinate 37,831 downwards.
TCGTACGCGCCGTATTTGAAACCGAAGAAGTCACGGTGGAAGTGCAGGTGGTGCAGTAGTTATACAGAGCCGATCGGCCTAGTGTTCGGACGGCTCGTTCGGCGTGCGCTTACGCGATAGCGCCATCATCTTGCGGACTTTCGCGCGCCAGGTCGGAGCGCCGGTGGGCGCAGCGCGACGCTTTTCATCGTGCTGTTCCTGCTGTGCCAATTTCAGGCTAATTTCCTGTAAACGATTCATGGTCTCGATCCTCTTGGTTTGCCTATCCGTACTTCAACAGATGCGTTGGCGACCGAAAAGGTTTCAACTTAAGGCCTAAATACGGCCCAACAGAGTCGCTAATGCGACCAAACGCCCTATCTGTGATCGACTTGCCGGTGGGATCAATGCGTTACTATGCGTCTGATCCTCCATCCAGCCTGCGAGCACAATGAGTCCCGAATCCTCCCTGTCGAACACGTCCTTCTCCAGATTCGGTCTCTACGCCGGGCCAGTCATCGCACTTCTGGTGCTGTTGATTGGTCCACCGGCCACGCTTGATGTGACGGGCTCCGGCTGGTCGCCCGCCTGGGTCACGCTGGCCGCGCTCATTCTTATGGCGATCTGGTGGATCACCGAGGCGGTGCCGATTCCGGTCACCTCGCTTTTGCCGCTGGTCATTTTTCCGCTGACCGGTGTGAGCTCCATGGCCCAGGCCTCCGCGCCCTACATGCATCCCATCGTCGTGTTGCTCATGGGCGGCTTTATTTTTGCCAAGGCCATTGAGCGCTGGGATTTGCACGAACGAATCGCATTGAATGTTGTGGCCAAAGCGGGCAACCGACCGGCCACGCTGATTGGTGGTTTCATGTTGGCGGCGGCGCTGTTGTCGATGTGGATCTCCAACACGGCCACCTCGATCATGATGATGCCGATTGCCCTGTCGGTGGCCGCGTCGGTGCAAGCGGGCGAGGACGGCCCTGGACCGTTTACATTCGCACTGCTGCTGGGCATTGCCTACGCCTGTTCGATTGGCGGTTTGGGCACGCCGATCGGCACGCCCACCAATCTAATCATCCTGCGTTATCTCAACGATGCCACGGGTACCGAAATCGGTTTCGCGCAGTGGATGCTGCTGGGCTTGCCCATGGTCGCTTTGATGCTGCCGCTGGCGTGGTTTGTGCTAACGCGCTGGGCGTTCAAAGTACCCGCGACGGGCGTCGGTAATGCGCAGCAGCAGGTATCAACGCGACTGGCCGCGCTGGGTCGCATGCGAACGCCTGAGTGGCGCACGCTGGCGGTGTTTGGTTTTATCGCGTCGTTGTGGGTATTTCGGCGACCGATCAACGCCATTGAACTGGGTTGGTCGGGCGGCTCGATTACGCCATTCGCCGGTCTCACCGATCATGTTGTAGCGATCATTGCCGTCGTTTTGTGTTTTGTGGTGCCCGCCGGTGGCAAGCGTCATGGCAACGAGCGACTGCTCGACTGGGGCACGGCGGAGCGCATCCCCTGGGGCGTGGTGCTGTTGTTTGGCGGCGGCATGTCGTTGGCCCAGGCAATCTCGTCCACGGGCTTGAGCACGTTTATCGGCCAGGGCCTTGCGAGCTGGGCGACGCTACCCACACCGGTGTTGATTATCCTGATTACGGCCGCCGTTCTGGCGCTCACTGAGGTCACCAGCAACGTGGCGACGGCCTCTGCGCTGATGCCCGTGCTTGGTGCGTTGGCGCTGGAAACCGGTTTGCCGCTTGAGCTGATGGCCGCGCCGCTGGCGCTCGCAGCCAGCTGCGCCTTTATGCTGCCCATGGCAACCGGTCCCAACGCCGTGGTGTTCGCCACCGGACAAATTCGCCTGGCGACCATGGCGCGTGCCGGCTTGCGACTTAATTTGATCGCCGTTTTTCTAATTACGTTGGTGGCCTGGTTTGTCGCCCCCATCGCGCTTGGCCAGTAGCGCGTCACGATCTAATTGCGAGAATTTACAATGCCCAAAATTACGCGTCGCGATTTTCTAAACGGTACGCAGGTGGCGCTTGGCGCTTCTTTGCTCAACCCCTGGGTGTCGGCTTTTGGCGCCCACGGTGGTGCGGCGCATCAGGTGGCCTACCCGCCGGGGAAAACCGGACTGCGCGGGAGCCACGATGGCTCGTGGGAAACCATGCACGCGCGCGTGGCGGGCAAAACCTGGTCGACGAAGAACATTGATGAGCAGGTAGATTTGTTGGTGGTGGGTGCTGGCATCAGCGGTTTAGCCGCCGCGCATACGTGGCGCCAGGCGCGGCCGGATGACAGCATTTTGTTGCTCGACAATCACGACGATTTTGGCGGCCACGCCAAACGCAACGAATTTCAGATTGGCGCACGCACCCACATTTCCTACGGCGGCACCGAATCGATTGATACGCCGTCTTCCTACAGCGACGTGTCGAAAAAAATGCTGCGCGACATTGGTGTCGACGTGCAGCGTTTTTACAAATACTTCGACCAAACCCTGTTTGAAAAAATGGGCTTGGGCAAAGCCATCGTGTTTGATGAAAAGACGTTTGGGAAACGCCAGCTGGCGGTGGGTTATGGCGACGTGCCGTGGCCGGAGTTTATTGCCCAAACCCCGCTCAATGAGACCGCCCGAGCCGACTTGCTGCGCTTGTTTACCGAAGAGCGCGACTACCTGCCCGGGCTCAGTCGCGAACAAAAGCGCGAAACGCTGCGCACACTCAGCTATCACGATTTTCTTAAAGACTATGCCAAGGTCGATCCGCAGGTGCTGGAGATGTACCGCCGCTGGGGCATCAGTTTTTGGTGCGTGGGCACCGATGAGATTCCGGCTCTGGCCGTGCAAAGTTATGACGATGGCGGCGGCATGCCGGGATTGCGTCATACGATGCCGCGCGAGGGCTATCGTGGCGACGAGCCCTATATTTTCCATTTCCCCGACGGCAACGCCTCGGTCGCGCGACTTTTGGTTCGCGCTTTACGACCTGATGTCGTGCCCGGCACCACGATGGAGGATGTGGTGACCGCGCGGGTGGATTATGAGCGTCTCGATCAAACCGGCGCCGATGTGCGGCTGCGCTTAAACAGCACTGTGGTCAATGCCGTACACACGCCGGATCAAAGTGCGGTGGACGTCACTTACGTGCGCGACGGCAAGCCTTACACCGTGCGTGCCAAGCAGTGCGTTATGGCCTGCTACAACAGCGCCATTCCGTATCTGTGTCCCGAGCTCTCAAAACCTCAGGCCGCCGGTCTTGCGTATAACGTGAAAGTGCCGTTGGTGTACACGAAGGTCGCCGTGCGCAACTGGCAGTCCTTTGCCGATCTGGGCGCATCGTTTGTGTACTACACGCGCGATTTTTATAAACAGGTCGAGCTCGATTACCCGGTATCAATGGGCGACTATCAGTACGGCGCCTCGCCGGACGAGCCAATGGCGTTGCATATGTGTCACGTCCCCTACTTTGCGGACATCAAGGGACCAGAGCAGTGGCGCGCCGGGCGTCGTCAAATGCTCGGTACCTCGTTCGACACATTCGAACACCACGTGCTCGATCAGTTGGATCAGGCGGTGGGACACAAGGGGTTCGATGCCGAGCGCGACATTGCCGGGATCACCGTCAACCGCTGGTCGCACGGCTATGCCTATAGCCCGGATCTTTTGTGGGAGCCGGACTGGCCAGACGAGGCCAGCAAGCCGTGGGTGATTGGTCGCCAGACGTTTGGCCGGATTGCCATTGGCAATTCAGATGCAGAGGCGGCGGCCAACAGCGATGCCGCCATGACGCAGGGTCATCGGGCAGCAAGCGAGCTACTGAAGCGGACGTAATGCGTCCGAATATTCGCGTCGCGGGTAGGTCGTCGCGCTGTTCGAGGCGACGTACGTAGTTTCCGCGACCCGGCTATACTCCGCAGCATGAAAGAGCATCCCGATTTTTTGGTGCGCATCGCAGGCGCGGACGATGTGCCGGCCATCATGGCGCTGATGAGCAGCGCGATCGAGCACAACATGCGGGCATTTCTCACGCCTGAAGAAATTGAGGCGGCGAAAGAAACCATGGGTGTGGATCAAACGCTCATTGACGATGGCACCTATTTTCTCATTGTGTCGCGCAGCGACGATGCGCTGGCGGGCTGCGGTGGCTGGGGCAAGCGGCGCACGCTTTATGGTGGTAATCACACCGTGGGTCGCGACGACACGTTGTCCGATCCTGCCACCGAACCGGCGCGCATTCGGGCAATGTATACACACCCGGATTTCACGCGGCGCGGCGTCGGCAAGCTGCTGCTCTCGCTGGGCGAAGACGCTGCGCGTGCGGCAGGTTTCAAAACCATTGAGCTGGGGTCGACCACGGCCGGCGAACCGCTGTACCTGGCCTGCGGCTACAGGGAAGTGTCGCGACGGGATTTCCCCGGTGCCAACGGAGCAGAAAATCTCGTGATCAAAATGCGCAAGACGTTGGCCGCCCATGCGTGACTGCAATCAGTGCGGCAAGTGCTGCACCAACTATGGCGGACAAGATCTTAGCGCGTCGGCACAAGATCTGGACCAATGGCGAGCCCGGCGCCCGGATATCGCCGCGTACGTGCTTGATGATGAAATTTGGTTCGATCCGTTAACACGCGAGCCGCTAACACGCTGCCCGTGGCTGCAAGAGGCGCGTCCCGGTTTTTTCACTTGTGCCATCTACGCGGATCGCCCGGAGGACTGTCGTTTCTATCCGGTCACGGTGGAGCAGATGGTGCAGGACGAGTGCGAGATGCTCGAATCCCACGATGTACTGCGACCACGTAACGCCCAGCGCGCGCTGGACCGGATCATGGTTCTTAGTCGGCCGCCACGTCGATGACTGCGGTCTATCAGGCGAAAAACGCCGGGCGCCGGTCACGCTGCGATATTCGCGGGCTGGACATCGCGGTCACCGAATGGGGTGATCCAGAGGCGCCGCGCTTTTTCTACCTGCACGGCTGGGGCGATAACGGTCAAACCTTTCAGTTCGTCGTGGATGAGCTGCAAAAGGATTGGCACATTGTGGCGCCCCACTGGCGCGGCTTCGGTTTGTCTGTGCACACTGGCGGCTACTGGTTCCCTGATTATCTGGCCGATTTGCATGCGTTGCTTGCGCTTTACTCTGACGGACAGCCGGTTGACCTCGTGGGGCACAGCATGGGCGGCAACGTGGCCAGCCTGTACAGCGGGGTTTTTCCAGAGCACGTGCGCACGCTGATTAATGTGGAGGGCTTTGGCTTGCCCGACTCAGACGCAAGCGCCGCGCCCGAACGTTTGCGGCGCTGGATTGAGGCTGAGAACGCCACGCCACGTTACGCCACCTACAGAGCGTTCGAACCGTTGGCAATGCGCGTACGCGCTCGTTCACCTCGGCTCTCCCAAGAGCGAGCGCTGTTCGTGGCCGAGGCCTGGGCATCACGTCACGCGGACGACGTGGTGCGGTTGCACGCCGACCCGGCGCACAAGCTGCCCAATCCAATTTTGTATCGTGCGGCCGAAGCACTGGCGTGCTGGTCGAGCATTCGGGCGAACGTCACCATGATGGTTGGCGGCACGAGCAGTGAGCGTGAACACGCCGAACGCTTCCGCGCCACGGTGACCGACGCGGGTGTGGCGGCGCTGAAGCATGAAAATGTGACCGGTGTCGGGCACATGATTCACTTTGAGGCTCCGGAGACGATCGCCCGCGTGATTGAACGCGATCTGATTCGCGACCACTCTTTCAGTGCATTGTCGTGACATAATTGGGGTCTTGTGGTGCTCGTTGGTTGGCGCCCGTTGACGATGAAAAAGCCATGACAGACATCGCCTGGATTCTTATCGCCCCCACCGCCGAAACACGGCAAAGCGTGGCACGCATCGCACAGCAGAACGATGCAGTGCCTTGCGTCATTTCTATCTCAGATGAAAACAGCGGACATGAGGTGGCGCATCCTCATCCGCTAGGTGGCGAGGCCATGGACGCGGCGCTCGCGTTAGCGCTGCACAGCGGCGCTCGCCATATTGCGCTGATCCCAGCCGGGCAAACGCCGCTGCATGACGTGGACGTCAGACGCTTGTCCGCGTGCCTGTCGGACAGCGGCGCCGCACTGGTGTACAGCGATTTTTATGAGCGCGATGCTGCTGGCGCTTTGCACATGATGCCGCTGATCGCATATCAAATTGGCAGTGTGCGCGATGCGTTTAATTTCGGTGCGCTGGTGTGGCTTGACGGCGCCGCCGTGCAGACCGCGCGCGAGCGAATCCGGCATGCGGGTGCAAGTCCCACGCTTTATAGCGGCTGGTATGAGCTGCGCCTGCGCTTGTCCGAACACGGTGCGCTGATGCACCTGCCCGAGCCGCTCTACACCCGCGCGGCCGCAGCAAAAACACGCACCGGCGTTAAAGTGTTCGACTATCTTAGCGACGCCGCGCAGGACGCGCAGCGTGAGTATGAGCACGTTGCCACCGATCATTTGCGCCGCATTGATGCGTATTGTCCGCCGCCAACGGCGGGCCCGATCGCGTCGCGGGCGCAGCATGTCGTGCTGGCAAGCGTGGTTATTCCCGTGCGTGATCGGGCGAAAACGATCGGCGAGGCGGCACGCAGTGCTCTGGATCAGATCACCGATTTTGATTTCAACGTGATCGTGGTCGATAACCACTCCAGCGATGGCACCACGCAGGTGCTCGCGGATCTGGCCGCACAGGACGCGCGTCTGATTCATCGGGTGCCCGAGCGGCACGATCTGCAGATTGGAGGCTGCTGGAACGCGGCGGTGTTCGATCAGCAGTGCGGACAATTTGCGGTGCAGCTCGATAGCGACGATCTGTATGCGCAGACCAATGTACTGCAGCGTATTGTTGATCAGATGCGCAGCGAACAGCTCGCCTTTTTGGTGGGTTCCTACACCACCGTGAATTTTGATCTTGAGCCCATCGCGCCGGGCTTGATTGATCACCGTGAGTGGAGTGACCAAAACGGCCACAACAACGCTCTGCGCATTGCAGGTTTAGGGGCACCGCGTGCGTTTCATGTGCCCACGTTGCGTCAAATCGGTTTTCCCAACGTGAGCTTTGGAGAAGACTACGCTGTCGCGCTTGCACTCTCGCGTCGTTATCGCGTCGGGCGTATTTACGATTCGCTCTACTGGTGCCGGCGTTGGGAGGGCAACACGGACAGCGATTTGCCTATCGACAAAGCCAATCGCAACGACCTGTACAAAGATCGCCTGCGCTCACTGGAGATCATGGCGCGACAACGGGCCGGGTGACGACAATGTGGTCGCAACGCCTACTGTCGCAGGTGCACGAACCGTCGGCGCTGCTGCCGGCGGTTGCCGCTTTGCTGCAGCAGCAACGCGACAGCTGGCCTGCGTTGCGCGACGGTGAACGTGCACTGCGCACCATGCCAACGCGGTTTTTGGCCCGCGGCGACAGCGCATTGTTGGCGCAGGCCAATGTGCGCCGCAGCGTGTCGACGTTTGCGAAAACCGACGCACGCTCGATTGCCGAGCGCCCGTGCTTTTTGTGTGAATCCAATTTGCCGGCTGAGGAACGCGGCATCGCCTTCGACGATCTGATGGTGATGGCGAATCCGTTTCCGGCCCTGCCCGAGCATCTGACACTGGCGGCGCGCGACCACGTGCCACAACGCCTGTCGAATCGATTGGTCTCGATGCTGCGCGCCGCTTGCGCGTTGGGCAGCGACTATTTCTTGCTTTATAACGGCCCTCACTGCGGTGCATCGGCACCGGATCACTTCCATTTTCAGGCCGGCCGACGATCGCCCATGCCCATTTTCGATCACTCGCAGCTCGATGTCGGCAGCGGCGTACGTGTGTTGTGCGCCGGAGCGCGCAACGCCGTGCACATCAGAGCCGCGCGTCAGGAAGATGCCGTGAAGTGGACTGAGCATGTGCTGGCGCAACTCGCCGCCATGGACGCAGAGCCGCCCGAACCCAAAGTGAACGTGTTGACCACGTTTCGCGGTGAGCACTTTAATGTGCTGATCTTTCCACGCGTACGCCACCGGCCCGCCAATTTTTTCGAGCCCGGGCAGGCTCTGGCGATCAGCCCGGCGTCACTGGAGATGGGTGGACTCGTGGTGGTTTGCGATGAGGATCAATATCACAACGTGGTCGCTTCGGATCTCGAGCGTATTTTTCAGGAAGTATGCGTTAGTGCCGAGCAGTTACGTCATGCGTTGGAGATGTCGTGAGCGCCGCGTCTGAACCTACGATCGCCGTCGGTTTGCTGGAGGGCAAAACCCGTGTTCGTGTGATCCTGAATCAGGCTTTTGTTGACCGCGCTGGCGACGACTGGCCGGCCGGCACCTATGAGGTGCAGCGTCGGGCCGACACTCTCGAAATCACCGGCCCGCGCACGGCGTCGTACGCCAACTCATGGCAGCTGGTGCCGGGGAACGCGACGTTTGCCCTGACCTCGCGCGTGGGGCATCAATTCCACTGGGCCGAAGACGAGCTGCAGCAGTTTGCGGGCGGCGTGCGCGTGGAGTGCGATGAGGCAGGTCTGCGTGTGATCAACGACGTGCCGCTGGAAACCTACCTAGCGTCGGTAGTGTGTTCGGAAATGGCGGCCGACTGCCCGCTCGAACTCATTAAGGCGCACAGCGTTATTTCGCGCAGCTGGCTGTTGGCGCAACGCGCTCACGCGGATACCGCACGCGCGCCGTGGCAGGAAAACGTAAGGGGACAGCGTTGGTACGACCAAACGGCCCACGCGGCGTTCGACGTGTGCGCTGAGGATCATTGTCAGCGCTACCACGGCTTGGGCCGAATCAGCACAAAGACCGTGCGCGAGGCGATTGCACAAACCCGCGGTGAAGTGCTGACCTATGAGGGCAATATTTGCGATGCCCGCTACAGCAAATCCTGTGGTGGCGTGGTGGAAGACGCGCGCGCGGCCTGGGGGGATGAGCCGGTGCCTTATCTGGTGTCGTTTTTTGATGGCCCGCAGACACAGGCACCCGCGCACGATCTAACCACGGAAGAGGGTTTTCGTTTGTTTCTCAAGCGGCCACCGGATGCTTACTGCCAGTGCAGCGACGAGCGCGTGTTGAATTTGATCCTGCCCGAGCGGGACCGGCGCACCACGCCGGATTTCTACCGCTGGTCCGCACGCATTTCGCCTGCGCAAATCGCCCACTGGTTGCAGGAAAAACGCCACGTCGATATTGGCCGACCGGTCGCGCTCGAGCCGGTCGAGCGCGGTGCATCCGGTCGTTTGGTGAGTCTGCGTGTCGTGGGGACAACCGGCTCGATGACGCTTGGCAAAGAACTGGAGATACGTCGGCTGCTGTCCGATTCGCATCTCCTTAGTTCAGCGTTTGTGGTTGAACCGGAGGGATCTGCACACGCGCCCGATGGGTTTGTCCTGCACGGGGCGGGCTGGGGCCACGGTGTCGGTTTGTGTCAGATCGGCGCCGCCGTCATGGCGGTCGGTGGCCATGACCATCACGCCATATTGCAGCACTACTATCCGGGTACCCGCTGCCAGCGGGATTACGCCCGCGGTTAGAGCTCGACGTCCACGCTGTAGCCCACGACAAACTTGAGTGCGTCGTTGTCCAGACCTTCAGGACCCGCGTCATCGAGATCGGTGGTGGACACCATGAAGCTAAACCCGTTCTTTGAGAGCGTCACGTTATAGTCGATGTAGCTGTCGGGAACACCGTTGAACGCTTCATTAAAATCACCATCGTGATAGCCCACGTGGAAACCAAGTTCCACACCGTCACCCACCTCGGTGGCATAGTCCAGACCTAAATATAAGGCCTGCCCGAACCCGAAGTCCTGTTCCGGTCCCTCGTCGGCCTCGGTGTTGGCGAGGATGTTCAGACTGGCCGAGAAGCCACCGTAGCTGATGCTGCCGTACACTTCGCCAAAGTCGAACTCCGCTTCCTCGTCATAGTTGTAGTAAAGATAGCCAACGTCGTAGGACAGGGCACCACTTTCACCGCTGAACCCGAAATACAGATCGTGCTCGTAAGAGAACACGTCGCCTGGCGCGTAGCTCACATTGGAGGCCCAGGTGCCGGCATACCAGCCCGACGGGCTGGCGTAATCGATGCCGCCAGAAACCGCCGCTACGTTTTCAGACTGCGTGAGGCCACGCCAAATGTAATTGTTGGTCACGCCTGCGTTGGCGGAAAAATTGCTTTCTGCGTGAACAGTAACGGCCGTGGCGAGAAGAAGTGTGAGTGTAGCGAGCGTTTTGCGAATCATTCTTTTGTCCTGCGAGTCGTACGAGTTAATGACCGACCTGAGTCGATTCATGGCGTGCAACAACACGAGAGCAAGAAGCGGGCCAAACCAGTGGATACTATGCACATAGGCTTTGGAGCAGGCCTGAAAGGTGAGTCATGCACCGCAACGTGACGCCATCGAGCCCCATGCGCACCGTTGCGGTGCGTGGTGCCGCCGGGCGACATTGCGGTTAAGGATTGTTTCCAAACGTATTTATCGCGCGTGAAGCGCGGGGATCGCTACAATTGGCGGAGTGCCTGCGCTAGTATTGCGGGCTGAGCAGCCTCTGGTTGCTTCGCGAACGAATTTTTCTATGCCTGCTGGGAGTTAATGAACCATGGCTGATCAAGACAAAAAGATTATCGGACGACGCGATTTCATGCGGTTTGCTGGTGTTTCCGTGGTGGCAGGCTCGCTGACGGGTCTAACCGCGTGCGGCGGCGGCGATTCGAGCAGTTCCTCGAGCGCACCGGCTCCGAAAGCGGATCCGGCACCTGCACCGAAACCGGTTGAAGCGGCGCCAGCACCGGCACCAGCGCCGGCACCCGTCGCTGAAGCCCCCGCCCCCGCCCCTGCAGCAGCGCCGAGCGGCGACGCGGCACGCGTGAGCGAGGATGATCCCGTGGCCTCATCGCTAGGTTACAAGCACAACGCCGCGGAAGTAGATTTGGCCAAGCACCCACGACGTGGCGAAGCCGCATCGGCCAACCACTACTGCAAAAACTGCGTCTTGTTCCAGGGTAACGACGGCGACGAATGGGGCCCCTGCTCTATCTTCGGCGGCAAACTCGTCAATGCACAAGGCTGGTGTGCCACCTACGCGCCGAAAGGCTAGTAGACAAGAACAGATCGTTTAAATCTGGCTGCGTCAGCGCAGACGCAGCCAGACTTCCGTCATATGCGCGATCAGCGCACCGATCAGGAAGGCACCCGTCAACCACGTCGCCTGATCCGCCATCTCACTGGCAATCGCTGCCATCAAACACACGCCCGCCGTCGCGTTGCCAAGCGTTATGCCGACGTTGCGTCGATCTTTGCGTTTTGCGAAAACACGCGTCAACACGAGCGTCTCGAGTGCCATTAACGCACCGATAATAATGAGCGTTGCGGGTTGTAACAGCGTCTCGATCATTCGCGCTTAAAAATTGAGCTGAACGACACCAAAGTTGATGGTGGATGCGAACGCGACCCAGATCAGATAAGGCACAAGCAGGGCACCTGCCAGCTTCGAGATGCGACCGCATACGACAATCAGCGACAGCACCGATAGCCACAATACGCCAACCTGCCATAGCGCCCAGTCGGGACGATGCAGATGAAAAAACAACCCACTCCACATCACGTTGAGCACAGCGTTGATGGCAAACGCGATAGCAATCTGTTTTTTCTGCGCCGCGTTTGTGGCGTTCACCCACGCTAGCGCACCGGCCGCGGCGCACAGCAAAAAAATGGTGGTCCAGGCCGGGCCAAAAGCCCAGTCGGGCGGCTTCCACGAGGGTTGCTCCAGCGCCTGGTACCAGCTTCCAAGGTCGGTGAGCGATCCGCCCACGGCGGCCACGGCAAACGACAGGGCCAGCGCAATCGGTGCTGCGGGCCAGTAGCGACTGTTGGTCATGAAACGAACGTACTCAGGAGTTGGGGGCAAGCCCGACAAGATGGGCCAGATCCTTAAAGAAAATTCGTACGTGCGCCATCGGCTTGGCACGCACTAATTTTTTGTTCATGTAGGCTTCCCACGTCAAACGCTGCACGTCCGGGTCGCGGCAAATGCTGACAAAACGTTCGCGGCGTTTGTCGGTGGTGTACCAGAAACGTTGCATCATCCCGAGAATAAAAAACACGCGGCCGTGCAGTTTCATGAATTTTTTGCGCGCAAGTTTCAGCGCTTTTGGATTGCCGCTGGTCAGAAACTCGTCGGCCGCATCGGCCGCAAAGCGTCCGCTGATCATAGCGTAGTAAATACCTTCGCCTGACGCTGGCGCCACGGCCCCGGCAGCGTCGCCTGAGACCACAATATTGCGGCCGTTGTCCCAGCGCTTGAGCGTCTTCAACGGAATGGGTGCGCCTTCCGTGCGTACCGTTTTTGCGTCTTTAAGACCCACAGCCGTGCGCAGCGTGTCCACCGACTGGCGCAGCGAGAAGCCTTTGTGAGCCGTGCCCATGCCGACACTAATTTGTCCGCCGTGGGGAAAGACCCAGCCGTAAAAATCCGGCGAGACTTTGCCTTGATAAAACACATCGCAACGCTTGCCGTCGAAGTTCTCGGCGGGGTTTTCGGGTGTCTCAACAATTTCATGGTAGGCAAACACATTGGGCAGTTCTTTCGCGCCCGGGATGTAATCCTTGGCCACGCGTGAGGCCGCGCCGTCCGCGCCGATAATGGTTTTGGCGCGCACTTTGAATACTTCGCCTTTGCGCGTGTATTCAACGACCGAATCTTCTTTCAGATCGTTGAGGATGCGACGGAACTGACCCGTAGCACGTGTTGCGCCTGCGCTCGCTGCGCGTTCGCGCAGCCACTCGTCAAATACTTCGCGATCCACCATGCCAACCCAGCCACCAACCGGCATATCCACTTCCTTGCCGGTGGGTGAAATCATGCGCGCCGTGGTGACTTTTGCTGCCAGAAGTGACTCCGGAATCTCAAATTCGCGCACGAGTTTCGGGGGCACCGCGCCGCCGCAGGGCTTGATACGACCGGCCTTGTCGATCAGCAGAACTTTGCGGCCTTTGCGCGCCAGATCGTGTGCTGCGGTCGCGCCCGTGGGGCCGCCCCCGATTACCGCTACGTCATAGTGTTCCATGGTGTGTACCCTTTATCCTGCTACGCGATTAAGCGTAGGTTGCGGTGAGCGCAGCACGCGTGCTGCTTCGCGACTCAAGCTAATGGCCATGAATGTCGCGCAAAGAAATAAGCTGGCTTGTAAAACAAACGCCAGCGCATATGAAATGGCCACCGACCCGAGCAGCCACTGACTGACATCGACCATGGCCGTGCCGATAATGCCGCCGAGCCCGAACGCAACGGCCTGTGCCGCGCCCCAAACACCCATGCGAACGCCATCGCGATTTTCGTGTCCTTCGCTGACCATGCTCATCATCGAGCCGATCGCCGCGACGGCAAACAGCCCGTTGGCGACGCCTAACCCAAACAAATTGGCGGTCAATGGCCAGGGATTGCCGACGACGGCCGCCAGCGCCAGTGTGGCGAGCATGACAGCCGAACCGATGCAGCCGCCGATCATGCAAAAGCGTAGTGGCGCTTCGCGCCCTTTGCCGTACGCCGAGCCAATTAACGCTACGAGAATCATGCCAAGCAACACGCCGCTGTGCTGGATGCCACCGAGTTGCGTGGATTCGCCCGGAGTAAAACCAAAGATGGCGCCGGCGAAAGGCTCAACCAGTAAATCCTGTGCGCTGTAGGCGAGCATCGACAAGAACACAAAAAAACCGAATCGGCGCGTTTTGCGTTCGCTCAACACCTCGCGCAACGCCTGTTTGAAATCGCCCGCTTCGTCTGGCGTTGTAGCCTGACGTTCTACCCGATTCGCGGCATTTTCGATGCCTGCGATGGCAAGCGTGGTCACGCATACGGCGATTACGCCAACGCCGGCGGTAAGTGTAATGAGCTTGTTCATGCTGAACGGATCGAGCAGCTTGCCCACGGTAATGGTGGTAACGATAAAGCCCACGATCATGGTGACCCACGTGATAGTGGCGGCGGCCGCGCGGCGCGCAGGACTCACCTGATCGGCCAACAAAACCAGCAGCGAGGTGCCGGAGGCGCCAACGCCAGCACCGATCAGCAGGTACGCAATTAGTGACAGCAAAAGACCGAGCGCGGTAGAGGTCGCGGCTACGGCGATCGCCGCCGCCGCCAGCGTGCCGCCAAGGCCAAGCACGACCATGCCGCCAATAATCCACGGCGTGCGTCGCCCACCTTGATCCGAACCGTGACCAAAACGCGGACGCAAAATTTGAATGGCGTAATGGGCAGCGACCAGCAGGCCCGGCAACACAGCGGCGAGCGAGAGCTCCACCACCATGACACGATTAAACGTGGAGGTGGTTAGAACCACAATGGCGCCAAGAGATGCCTGCACGAGTCCGAGTCGGGCGATGCCAAACCAGCTCAGGCCCTGCGCGCTCATGCCAAGAGCACGCTGCGAATCGCAAATGCGGTGATCATCATGCCGCTGACAAACAGCGTGACGCCCGTTGCGTTGTACCAGGGCGCAAGTTTCAAAGGATCGCGCGAGAGCTTGCGCATTAGAAAGAGCTGCACGATAAGAAGGCCCGCGACGGCGGCCGCGTGCAGTGGCCGTTCGAGATAAGCCAAAAGCGCAATCACGCCCACCTGCGGTACGGCCATAAACCAGCACGCCAAACGCGCGCCCACATCGGGACCGTAGCGCGCCGGCAGTGAGCGAATGCCCATTTCGCGATCGCCTTCGATCGATTTGAAATCGTTGAGCGTCATGATGCCGTGGGCGCCGATACTATAAAGCAGTGCAGCGACCATCGAATGCCAGGTTGGCATCGCCGCGCTCAGCACGGCTGCCGCGGTCACCCACGGCAGGCCCTCGTAGCACGCGCCGACCGCGCTGTTGCCCCACCAGCCGTTTAGCTTGAGGCGCAGCGGCGGTGCGCTGTAGGCCCAGGCAAGGAGCTGTGCCACGATGGTGGCGCCAAACACCCACGGGCCCAGCACGGCGGCCATCGCAAAAGAGACACCGGTCCAGATGATGGCAAACCACAAACCCTGTTTGCCCGGGACGCGACCGGAGGGGATGGGCCGATTGGGTTCGTTAATCGCGTCGACGTGGCGATCGAACCAGTCGTTCACAATTTGCGAGGTGCCGCAGACCAGCGGCCCGGTGAGCAGTACGCCGCCGAGCACGAATAACCAGCGATCACCCAGTGCGGCGCCGGAGGCAACCAGCCCACAGGCAAACGCCCACATCGGCGGAAACCAGGTAATGGGTTTTAAAAGCTCCAGGTAGGCCGACCATTGGGGTCGGTTTACCACCGCTTGGTGTGCGGTCGCACGAGACATAGCGCCAACGTAGCGCGGGGGTATCAGACAGTCAAGAGAAATTGACAGTCAGGCAAAGATGACACATTGAACACTGGAAATGGTTGTCTTTTGATCAGTCCGAGTCGCCACTGTCGGGCTCGCCAATTCCGTAGCGATTGAGCTTCACGTAGAGGCTCTGGCGAGACAAGCCCAGCATATCGGCAGCCGATGCGCGGTTGTTTGTCGTGAGCTTGAGGGCCGCCTCAATGCACATGCGCTCGATCATATCCGTGGTTTCACGCACGAGTTCTTTCATGGGTACTTGACCCACAAGCTCGGTCATTTGTTCCAGCGAGCGACCCAGCGGCTGGCTCACGTATTTGCTGCTCGAATGGTTGCGGTGCAAAACGTGGCGAATCACAAAGCCCAGACAGGGCAGATCGCCATGGTTGACGGCAACGGCCGATAGCTCGACATCCGCCGGGACGCCAAACTCAGGATTCACGCGTGTCGCGAAGTGGCGTATTTCGCCACGTTGACGCAAATTTTTGCGCAGCACGTCGACCTCGACGCCGGGTCGACCGAGCCACTGGTCCAGCGGCTGGTTGATCATTTGAATTTCAGAGGCGACCTGACACAGCTCGATAAACGCTTCGTTGACGGCCAGAATGCGGCCGTTCATATCGGTGACGACAAATGAATCAGGCGATCGCTCGATGACATCAAGCACGGCCGACTGACCGTTCTCAACCTTTTCAAAGGTCTGACTGGCGCCGGCATTATAAAGACGCAGCAAACACAGCGATGCGTCCTCGCGACGCAAAAATGTTGCGGACATATTGACCGGAACACCGCCGCGCGTTGTGCCCGACAGGTCTTCCGATTTGCCCGCGGCACGCAGTCGCGCCTGCAGGCTTGAAATGGTGTCGGCGTCTTCTTTGGCAAACAGGCCGGTGAGCGGCTGGCCGATAATCTTGTTCACCGGTTTGCTGAGCAGTCGCGCAGCAGCCGGGTTCGCCTCAACCACGGTACCCGTGCCCGTGTCGGCAATAAGAATGGATTCGGCCGCCATTTGAAACAGCATGCGATAACGCGTTTCAGCGTGGTACAGACGCGAATAGTCGCGCTCGATGGATTGCTGCACATCAACCAGTTGTTGCTGCAGCGCTGAAAGCGGGCGCAGATCGCGGCCCATCACTAGTTTGAGCTTCGGATCGTCGATGCCAAACGCGCGATACATGATTGGAATGTCAGCATCGTTGGACGGCGACGGATGATTGACCTGACGCCAGCGGGACGGCTGCTTTTTGCCTGTATCCCTAAGAATAGAGTCTATTTTGGGACGGCTCTCAATCGTCACCGTGTCGATCCACGAGTTACCGATCCACTGTTGGGCGAAATCGAGGATGTCGAAATCGGCGTCTGCGGCAACGTCGCACACGACCCCATCGCCATCGATCACAATGGCCAGGTCGTTGGCGCTGGCAACGATCTGCGACAGAGCATCGATGCCGATACTGGACGCATATTTCTTTGCTAGCACGGAGCTATTGGATGAGCGGCGTTTCATTATCTGTACACTGGATCTCTATGCTGGATCGCAGGCGGTTGCCGGCAATCGTCTATTTCTTGTCCATGAAAGACGCGGCGACGCTCACGGCTTCTTTGCCGTCAGGCGCGTAACCGTCGGCACCCACTTCTTTGGCCAGATGCGGGTTGTGCGCAAACAGGCTGCCGCCGCAGAGCACATGCATATCTGGATTGCGCGATGCCTTGCGCAGTTTCTCAATGCGCTCCGGGAGTTTGTCCATTTGTTTGCTGGAGCTCACCGACAGGCCCACAAGATCGACGTGATGGGTGCTGAGCAACTCGTGCACTTCGCTGTCTTTGCCCAACGAGCCGCTGAACACATCCCAGCCGGCACGACGGAAAAACTCGACCACCATAAAAATGCCAAACGTGTGGGTTTCACCTGGCAGCGCGAAAATGGCCGCGGTATGTCCGGGGCCACCGTGTTCGGTGGCGTTGGCGCAAAACAACGGACTGAAGCGCAGCAAAATTTGGTGCAGGCGGCTAACGCCAATCGTCACTTCGGCAAAGTTCGCCGTGTCCTCTTCCCACATTTCGCCAAGCTGACGAGCGGCCGGAGCCAGCAGGTCTAAGTACATGTCGCGCAGAGTGGCCCCTTTTTCGCGCAGCGCCTGCATAAACTCCACCGCGACGTCGGCGTCGTGATGCAGGAGCAGCTGGATCAATTCGTCGATGACCTCCTGGTCGTCGTCGAAGATGCCGCTGGCGTCGCGTTCCTCAGGGGGCGCGAGTGGGCTGGGTAAAACACTGAACGTCATCATCAGGCGCGGGATTATTTCCCCCTCAATCGTGCGGGACAGCAAGGCCGTCCCAGGATCAACATCGCTCTTTGCTGCATTGCCGCAAAGATCAAGGTCGTCGTCAGTTGAGCTGATGGCCATGGTGCAGCCCTCCCGGGCCTTAAATAGGTCCCAAGATCATACACTCGCTCAAGGCAAATACATTTGCCACAAGATACTAGACACTTTTGGCTGGACATTGTCAATACCAATTGACGTAGTGACAAGTTGACACTTTTGGCTAGCCGACATAGATTCCCTGAACTGCGGGCGTTTTTACGCCCTCTGAGAGTGTCTTTTTTTATTTACAAGCGAAGTCCATGAATAACGCGACGCCCAGCCTCACCTTATATACGCCCGACCAACGGGCGCGACGCGATTCATCACGCTGGACGCTGGTGCAAGGCATTCTGGCGCCGCTGCAGTTTCTCGCGTTTCTGATCTCGCTGTTTTTGGTGTTGCGTTATTTGACCTTCGGCGTCGGGGCCGAGGTGGCCACCGTCTCCGTGGTGGTTAAGACCATGCTGCTCTACGCAATTATGTTCACCGGCTCCCTGTGGGAGAAAGACGTCTTTGATCGTTACCTGTTTGCGGGCCCGTTCTTTTATGAAGATCTCGTCAGCATGTTGGTGCTGGCCCTGCACACGGCCTACCTCGCTGCCGTGTTCTTTGGTTTCCTGAGTGTGACCGGCCAGATGTATCTGGCGATGGCCGCTTACGCGGCGTACATCATTAACGCGGCGCAGTTTCTGTGGAAGTTTCGCCTCGCGCGTCAGGCCCCGCCTGCCGCCGGTCAAACGGTGATGGCCGGAGACATGCTGTGACGGCGTCGGTCTCTGTACCTGTTAACGCCATTGGTCGCGCGGCCGATGGTGCGGGCCGCGAGTCGCCACCAATTATTAAAGAGCGCGGGCAGCGCGAAGTGTTCTGCGGTTTGACGGGCATCGTGTGGATGCACCGCAAAATTCAGGACGCATTTTTTCTCATCGTCGGCTCTCGTACGTGTGCGCATCTAATGCAATCCGCTGCTGGTGTCATGATTTTCGCCGAGCCACGATTTGGCACCGCCATTATCGATGAGCGCGATCTCGCCGGTTTGGCTGACGTGAACGAAGAGCTCGACCGCGAAGTGGATCGCCTGCTCTCACGTCGCCCTGACATCAAGATGTTGTTTCTCGTGGGCTCCTGTCCGTCGGAAGTGATCAAGCTTGATTTATCGCGTGCCGCGGAACGCCTGTCGACCAAATACCTAAACGCTGTGCGTGTATTGAACTACTCGGGTAGCGGAATCGAAACCACGTTTACCCAAGGCGAAGACGCCTGTCTGGCCTCGTTGGTACCGGCACTGCCAGACGCAGCGCCGGGCAAGTCGCTTCTGATTGTGGGCGCCCTGGCGGATGTGGTGGAAGATCAGTTCCGTCGTCTGCTCACTGAATTTGGCATTGAGCGTGTCGACTTCCTGCCGCCGCGGGCCTCAACGCTGTTGCCGCCGGTAGGCCCCGATACGCTGTATTTGCTTGCCCAGCCGTTTCTCGGTGATACGGCCGCTGCGCTCGAGCAACGCGGCGCGACACGCTTGCCCGCACCCTTTCCGCTTGGCGATGAAGGCACCACCGCGTGGTTGCAGGCCGCCGCCGCCGCATTCGATGTGAACGCTGATACGTTTGCAGCGGTCACAGCGCCCGCCCGCAAGCGCGCGCAAGCGGCACTTGAACACTCGCGCGAAGCGCTGGCCGGCAAACGTATTTTCTTCTTTCCCGATTCGCAGCTTGAAGTGCCGCTGGCGCGGTTTCTGTCGCGCGAACTTGCTATGCAGCCGGTGGAAGTTGGCTCACCTTATCTGCACCGCGAGCATCTGGATCATGAGCTTGAAATGCTGGATCCCAGCGTGCAGCTCAGCGAAGGTCAGGATGTCGAAAAACAGCTTGATCGATGCGAGGCGGCGCAGCCCGATATGGTGGTGTGCGGCCTTGGCCTGGCGAATCCGCTGGAAGCGATGGGCATCACCACCAAATGGTCAATCGAATTGTTGTTTACGCCGATTCAGGGTTATGAGCAGGCTGGCGATTGCGCCGAGCTTTTTGCGCGCCCGCTGGCACGACGCGGAGCGCTGGCAATATGAAGCTCACCGTCTGGACGTATGAAGGCCCGCCACACGTCGGCGCTATGCGCGTCGCCACGGCGATGAATGATCTGCATTACGTGCTGCACGCGCCGCAGGGTGATACTTACGCTGATCTGTTGTTTACGATGATCGAACGTACGCCCAAGCGTCCGCCGGTCACCTACACCACGTTTCAGGCGCGCGACCTTGGCAGTGATACCGCCAGCTTGTTTCAAAACGCGGTCAGCGAGGCCTACGAGCGTTTCAAGCCTGCCGCGATGATCGTGGGTGCGTCGTGCACCGCCGAACTGATTCAGGACGATCCGGGTGGCTTGTCCGACGCCCTCGAGTTGCCCATTCCGATCATTCCGCTGGAGTTGCCCTCTTACCAGCGCAAAGAAAACTGGGGCGCGGCAGAAACCTTCTATCACATCGTGCGTGCGCTCGCGGGGCCCCACGCGCCACCGCCAAACACCCCACGCCCTGAGCGTGAACCCGGTACTCGGCCCACTTGCAATTTGCTTGGTCCAACGGCGTTGGGCTTTCGTCATCGCGACGACATCATTGAGATAACGCGCCTGTTGAACCAGCTGGGTGTTGACGTACACAAGGTGGCACCGCTGCACGCAACGCCTGCCGACATCGCCGATTTGGGCGCCGCCGATTTCAATGTTTTGCTGTACCCGGAAACGGGCGACACGGCGGCACGCTGGCTGGAGCGGGAATTCGCACAACCCATCGTGCGCACGGTGCCTATCGGTATCGGTGCGACGCGTGAGTTTATTCAGGAAGTGGCGGACGTCGCCGGCGTCGATCCGACGGCGGTGCTTGAAAATGAAACCTCACGCATGCCGTGGTACTCGCGCTCAATCGACTCCACCTATCTCACGGGCAAACGCGTGTTCATCTTTGGTGATGCGTCCCATGTGGTCGCCGCCGCCCGCGTTGCCGATGAGGAAATGGGTTTCAAAGTGGTGGGTCTGGGTACCTACAGCCGCGAGTTCGCACGTGACGTACGTGCTGCTGCAAAAAAATACGGCGTCGAAGCCCTGATTACCGACGACTATCTGGACGTTGAGGCGCGCGTGAGCGAGTTGCAGCCGGAGATGGTGCTTGGCACGCAAATGGAACGCCACATTGCCAAACGGCTTGGCGTTGCCTGCGCCGTTATTTCTTCACCGATTCATGTGCAGGATTTCCCGGCGTCCTACTCGCCGCAAATGGGTTTTGAGGGTGCCAACGTTCTGTTCGATACGTGGGTGCATCCATTGATGATGGGCCTGGAAGAACACCTGCTGGGCATGTTCCGCGAAGATTTTGAATTTAATGACAACGTCGCAGCGTCACATCTGGGGCGCTCCGTCCCGGCCGACAAGGCGGCACAGCAGAAGCGCCCTGAGGCGATCACCACCGACGGTGAATTGATTTGGACGAGCGATGCCGAGCAAGCGCTGTCCAAAATTCCATTTTTCGTGCGCGGTAAAGCGCGGCGCAACACCGAGACGTTTGCGCGCGATCAGGGTTTGGCCAATATCACGGTAGATACATTGTATGAAGCAAAAGCGCACTTCGGTCGTTAGCGACGCGCCCTATCGGGTTGCCATTGTTACGTTGGACGGTCACCTGTCCAGCGCGGCGACGCGCGCGCTCGCCGAACTGCGTGTTGCTATGCCCAATCTCGAGCTGGGGCTGCACTGCGCCGGTGAATGGGCGGGTGATGACAAAGCCGTCGCGCGCTGCATTGGCGACATTGAGTCTGCGGATCTTGTGATCGCCTGCATGTTGTTCATGGATGAACACATCCAAACGGTGTTGCCGGCGCTCAAAGCGCGACGCGATCAGTGCGACGCCATGGTGTGCTTTATGAGCGATGGCGAAGTCATGAAGCTCACGCGTCTGGGCCAGTTTTCTATGGCCGGCAAAGCGCGCGGCCCGATGGCGCTTTTGAAAAAACTGCGTGGCGGCAATAAGAAAAAACCTCAGGTAGGCGCCAAACAGGTAGCGATGCTGGCGCGACTGCCGCGCATATTGAAATTTATTCCGGGTACCGCGCAGGACGTGCGTGCCTATTTCCTGGCGATGCAGTACTGGCTCGCCGGGTCGCAAAAGAACATTGTGAATTTGGTTGCTTCACTTGTGAATCGCTATGCAAATGAGCAAAGCGGTCTGCGTGGCAACCTCAAAGTGGCGGCGCCGGAAACCTATCCGGATGTTGGTTTGTACCATCCACGCGCCAAGGTCAGCATTACCGACCAGCTTGGCAAGCTGCCGCGAGCCAAGAAAGATCGTCGCGGCACCGTGGGCGTGCTGCTCATGCGCTCGTACGTATTGGCCGGCAACGCGCGTCACTACGATCGGGTCATCGAAGGTCTTGAGGGTCTCGGTTATCGAGTAATCCCGGCCTTTGCATCGGGTCTTGATTCGCGCCCGGCCATCGAAAAATTCTTCATGAAGAGCGGCGTTGCCAGTGTCGATGCTGTGGTGTCGCTCACCGGCTTTTCACTGGTGGGCGGGCCGGCGTTTAACGATGCCAATGCGGCCAGCGAGCTGCTCAAAACACTGGACGTGCCGTACATCGCGGCCCACGCCAGCGAATTTCAATCTCTGGATCAGTGGTCGGAATCCGAGCGCGGTTTGTTGCCGGTGGAGACCACCATGATGGTGGCCATTCCCGAACTGGACGGTGCGGTAGCCCCTACCTTGTTTGCAGGACGCGCCAACGATGCCGCGGCCAAGGGTGAGCGCGACATGGTGCCCCACGAAACGCGGATTGAGGCGCTGGTGGCCCGTGTTGATCGTCTGGTTACTTTGCGCCGTGCCGAGCGTGCCGAGCGCACCATCGGCATTGTGCTGTTTAATTTTCCGCCCAACGCAGGCGCGACCGGCACAGCGGCGTTTCTCGCCGTGTTTGAATCGCTGTTCAACACCTTGAAGCAAATGGCGGCCGCCGGTTATCAGGTGGAGGTGCCTGCAAGCGTTGACGCGCTGCGCGAAGCCATTCTTGAGGGCAACCGCGAGCAGTACGGCACCGAAGCCAACGTGCTCGAACAAATTCCCGTTGACGACTACGTGCGTCGCGAACCTCATTTGGCCGAGCTTGAAGCTCAATGGGGGCCAGCGCCGGGCAAAATTTTGGCCAACGGCCGCGGCATTTTTGTGATGGGCGCGCGTTTTGGCAACGTGATTGTGGCCGTGCAGCCTTCGTTTGGCTACGAAGGCGATCCGATGCGTCTGTTGTTTGAAAAAGGCCATACGCCAACCCATGCGTTTAGCGCTTTTTATCGCTACTTGCGCGAAGACGCCGGCGTTCACGCGCTGCTCAATTTTGGCACCCACGGCGCGCTGGAATTTATGCCTGGCAAACAGGTGGGCATGAGCGACAAATGCTGGCCCGAACGCCTCATTGGTGATCTGCCCAATTTCTATTTGTACGCCGCTAACAACCCGTCCGAGGGCGCGATTGCCAAGCGCCGTTCGGCCGCCACGCTTATTAGCTATCTCACGCCGCCCGTCGTGCAAACCGATTTGTACAAGGGTCTTGGTGAGCTGCAGGTATCGGTCGATCGCTTCCGTGCGCTGGCGCCCGAAGACGACGAGCGGCTGTCGCTGGCCGCCACGATTCAAAGTCAGGCCGCGCCGCTGGAACTGGCGAGCGCCGAGCCGTTGTGGGCGCACGACCAACTCGATACCAACGTCGCGGCGTTGATGAGCGAGTTGGATGCCTTGCGCAAGACGCTCATTCCTCTTGGGATGCATGTGGTCGGTGAGCCGATGACGCAAGATGATCGACGCTCCATGCTGACCGCCGTGGCCGACATGGAAACGGAATCGCCATTGCCGGAAGACGCCGTGGATCAGATCATGAGCGGCGCGCTCAAAGACAGCGAAGACCCGCGCGTGGTCTCAATGATTCACATGAACGAGCAGCTGGCCGTCTGCCCCGAAAGCGACGCGATCGTGCACGCGCTTGACGGCGGTTACATTCCGCCAGTGGTGGGTGGTGACGTACTGAAGTCGCCCGATATTTTGCCGACCGGTCGCAACATTCACGGTTTTGATCCATTTCGCATCCCAAGCGTGCACGCCATGAACGAAGGCGCGCGCCAGGCAGAGTTGCTGCTCACCGAACACCATCAAAATTCTGGCAAGCAGCCCGAATCGATTGCGTTCGTGCTGTGGGGTACCGACAACATTAAGAGCGAAGGTCGCCCGGTGGCCCAGGCCATGGCGCTGATGGGTGCCCGCCCGCGCTATGACAATTACGGTCGTCTTAGCGGTGCCATGCTCATTGATTTAGAAACGCTGGGTCGTCCGCGCATCGACGTGTTGATGACCCTGTCCGGTATTTTCCGCGACATCTTGCCGCAGCAGGCGCAGATGCTGGCCGAAGCGGCGTTCCTCGCCGCCGATGCCGACGAACCGCTGGAGCAGAACTTTGTGCGCAAGCACGCGCTGGCGCATCAGGCAGAAACCGGTTGTGATTTTGAAACGGCGGCATTGCGAGTATTTAGTAACGCCGACGGCGCCTATGGCTCCAACGTCAATCACATGGTGGACAACGGTCGGTGGGAAGACGAAGACGAATTGGCCGAAACCTACAGCCGCCGTAAGTGCTTTGCATTCGGCCGCAACGGCGTCGCCACACGCCAGCCGCAAATTTTGCAGCGCGCGCTCAAGTCGGTGGATATCGCCTATCAGAATCTCGAATCGGTCGAGCTTGGGGTGACCACCGTGGATCACTATTTCGATACGTTGGGCGGCATTACCAAAGCGGCGCAGCATGCCAGCGGTCGTGATGTTGAGGTGTACATCGGCGATCAAACCAGCGGTCGCGACGCAGTGCGCACGCTGGCCTCTCAGGTCGCCATCGAAACTCGTTCGCGTGTGCTCAACCCGCAGTGGTACGAGAGCATGCTCAAGCACGGCTATGAAGGCGTGCGTCAGATTGAATCCCACGTGACCAACACGATGGGTTTGTCGGCGACCACCGGCAAGGTCGATCCATGGGTGTATCAACACTTGACCGAAACTTATTTGCTGGATCCCGAGATGCGCGAGCGTCTGGCGGAATTAAATCCGGCTGCGTCCGCGCGTGTCGCCGGTCGTCTAATGGAAGCGCATGAGCGCAACTACTGGACGCCCGACGCCGAGACGCTCGAAAAACTTAAAGAGGTAGGCGACGAATTCGACGATCGTCTCGAAGGTATTGAAAAGGTAGTAGCAGCATGAGTCAGGCCCAATTTCCGATTCCCGTAAATATGGTTCCGAAAGGCACCGATGGTGAAGGTTCGGTGCAGGTATCTCTTGATCCGCAGGACAAGATTGAAGGTGCCAAAGTATTTGCTGTGTACGGCAAAGGCGGTATCGGCAAAAGCACGACATCGTCCAATTTGTCGGCCGCGTTTTCCAAGCTTGGTAAGCGCGTGCTGCAGATCGGTTGCGATCCAAAGCACGATTCCACCTTTACGCTGACCAAGCGATTGGTGCCCACCGTGATTGACGTGCTCGAGTCCGTGGACTTCCATGCCGAGGAATTGCGAACCGAAGACTTTGTGTACGAAGGCTACAACGGTGTGATGTGCGTAGAAGCGGGCGGACCGCCGGCCGGTACCGGTTGTGGTGGCTACGTTGTGGGTCAGACCGTGAAGCTGTTGAAGCAGCACCATCTGCTCGACGACACCGACGTGGTGATTTTCGACGTGCTGGGTGATGTGGTGTGTGGTGGTTTTGCCGCGCCGCTGCAGCATGCTGAGCGCGCGCTGGTCGTTACCGCGAACGATTTTGATTCGATTTTCGCCATGAACCGCATCGTCGCCGCGATTAACGCCAAAGCCAAAAACTACAAAGTGCGCTTGGGCGGTGTGATTGCCAATCGCAGTTCTCATACCGATCAAATTGACGGTTTCAATGAAAAAATCGGCCTCAACCGAATTGCGCATTTCCGCGATCTGGACGTAATTCGTCGCAGCCGTTTGAAAAAATCAACGCTGTTTGAAATGGAAGACGCCGAAGGGCTTAAGGCCGTGCAGGATGAGTATCTGCGTTTGGCCCAGTCTCTGTGGGACGGCACCGAGCCGCTAATTGCAGAACCCATGCCGGATCGTGAAATTTTCGATTTCCTAGGATTTGATTGATGCAATCCTCGGACTACATGGCAAGGAAGAACCGACTCGAAGCCTACTTCGATCGGACCGCCGCAGACAAATGGTCAACGCTTACCTCTGACGCACCAGTAGGGCGTATTCGTGCCACGGTGCGTGCCGGTCGCGACAACATGCGTGACAATTTAATTGCGTGGCTACCGTCGGTGAT
Organism: Gammaproteobacteria bacterium; assembly: GCA_045106455.1. Classification (GTDB taxonomy): domain Bacteria; phylum Pseudomonadota; class Gammaproteobacteria; order Steroidobacterales; family JBCCMA01; genus JBCCMA01. The sequence continues at coordinate 11,796 of JBGCEL010000009.1, read as the reverse complement.
GGACAACACTCGTCTGCTCGACGCCGGCTGCGGCACGGGCGCGGTGACCGAAATTGCGGCCGCGCGCGGCGCACACGTTACGGCCGCCGATGTGAGTCCTACGCTGATCGACATTGCGCGTGATCGTATCCCCGAGGAACAGCTTGCTCGCGTTGAGTTTCACGTCGGCGATATGCTCGACGATGCGCTGGGCGATTTTGACTACGTGCTGGCGATGGATTCGATGATCCATTACGGCTGCGATCATTTGGTCAATATGCTGGCCACCTATGCGCCGCGCACGCGCAAAGCCATTTTGTTTACGTTTGCGCCAAAAACATTTGCGCTGACCATCATGCATCGAGTCGGCCGTCTGATTCCAAATCTGGAGCACCGTGCACCGGCCATCGAGCCAGTCTCGGAGCGTGCGCTGCGTCAGGCGATCGATGCCAAGCCTGAGCTTGCCAACTGGCATATCGACGATGTGCAACCGGTAAGCAGTGGCTTTTACACATCGACGGCTGTGAGACTGGTTCGCGCATGAGCGCAGCGAACGACAAGTTGCCACTTGAGCGCGTGTCGTTCTGGTCCCGCGTGGGCCGTGATTTGCTGCCGTTTGCGGATGCCGCGAGCGATGACTTACCGCTGTCGCGTCTTATTCGTCTGGCGCTGTTTCAGGTTAGCGTGGGCATGGCCGTGGTGTTGCTCACCGGCACCATCAATCGCGTCATGATTGTCGAGATGGGCATCTCATCCGCCATGGTGGCGCTGATGGTTGCTTTGCCGTTGCTGTTTGCGCCGTTCCGTGCGCTGATCGGATTTCGCTCCGACGTGTATCGCTCGCATTTGGGCTGGCGTCGTGTGCCGTTTATCTGGGTGGGCACGTTACTGCAGTTTGGCGGTCTGGCCATCATGCCGTTCGCCTTGATCCTGTTGTCCGGTGACAGCATGAGTGCACCCTGGATTGGTCAGCTTGGCGCGGCTCTGGCGTTCCTTCTGGTGGGCGCGGGCTTGCATACGACGCAAACGGCCGGACTGGCGCTGGCGACGGATCTGGCGCCGGAAAAAGATCGTCCTCAAGTGGTGGCGCTGCTGTTTGTGATGCTTCTTATCGGCATGCTGATCAGCGCGTTGTTGCTGGGCGCGCTGCTGGAGAATTTCAGTCAGATGCGTTTGATTCGCGTCATTCAGGGCGCCGCGGTGCTGACCTTTGCGCTCAACATGGTGGCACTTTGGAAGCAGGAAGCGCGCGCACCGTCGCGCACGCAAAGCGACGAGCCAACGCCAAAATTTCGTGATGCCTGGGTGAGCTTTCGACGTCACCCCGCAAGTTTGCGTTTGTTGGTCGCCGTGTCGCTTGGGACGCTGGGTTTCACAATGCAGGATATTTTGCTTGAGCCCTACGGTGCTCAGGTTCTCGGTCTGTCTGTCAGCGGCACGACCATGCTGACCGCACTATTGGCCTTCGGCACGCTGACCGCGTTTGTGGTCGCGGCGCGCCAATTGAATCAGGGTTTGGATGCCAACCGGCTGGCCGGCTACGGCGCCATGTTTGGCGTCTTTGCATTTGGCGTCATCGCACTTACGGCGGGTGTTCAGTCTGCTCTTTTGTTTCGCATCGGTGTGACGCTGATTGGCTTCGCGGCCGGTCTGTTTGCCGTGGGCACCATGGTGGCGTCAATGGAGCTTGCTCGTGAGAGCGACAGTGGTTTGGCACTCGGTGCTTGGGGCGCGGTGCAGGCGACCAGCGCGGGTTGCGCGATTGCGCTCGGCGGACTTGTCCGTGACGGCGTGGCCACCCTCGCAGAGCGTGGCGCGCTGGGGCCGGGTTTGGTCAGTGAAGCAACCGGCTACGGCGCGGTCTACTACATCGAAATTGCACTTCTATTTGTCACGCTCGTGGTCATTGGACCGCTGGCGCGCCATGCGGGAACGCCTGGCGAAGAGGGTTCGGGTTTGGGCTTGGCAGAGATGCCAAATTAAAAAGTAATACGTGGAGGCTCGTTATGGGCATCGGAGAAATCGATCTGGTTGAGATCGTATTTACGCTCTTCTGGTTGTTTTTTGCTGGATTGATTATTTACATCCGCAAAGAGGACAAACGTGAAGGTTATCCGCTGGAATCGGATCGCTCTGATCGCACGAGTCGTGTCGCCGTGGTGGGCTTTCCGTCGCCGGGCGCGCAGAAGAATTTTGAAACGGAACATCACGGTATTGTGAGTGCGCCGCGTGTCGAGCCAAAGCGCGAGCTGGCCGCACGGCCCGCTGGCAAATATCCCGGAGCGCCGCTGGTACCAACGGGTAACCCGCTGGTCGACGGTGTGGGGCCTGCCGCTTGGTCTGATCGGGCGGACTATCCTGACCCTACGCTGCACGGTGATCCGCGCATTGTGCCCATGCGCGTGGCGAAAGATTTTGTCGTGGCCGCACAGGATCCGGATCCGCGCGGTATGGATGTGATTGCTGGTGACGGCAAGGTAGCGGGCGTGGTTGCCGACGTCTGGGTGGATCTCGCTGAACCCATGATCATGTTTTTTGAAGTGGACCTTGGCGCGGAACACGGCAACAAGCACGTTCTGCTGCCAATCGGTTTCAGTCGCATCAAGGCGGGCAAGCGTCAGATTCAGGTGCAGTCCATCTACGCGCATCAGTTTGCTGACGTGCCGGCACTGGCCTCACCGGATCAGGTGACCATGCTCGAAGAAGATAAAATTTACGGTTATTTCGCCGGCGGCAAACTGTACGCCGATCGTAAACGTCAGGAGCCCATCATATGAGCACCCTGACCGAGCACGAACATGAAGCGCGACCGGGCTTGCCCGAAGCGCTTCCCGACGGTGAACGCATCGTCTGGCAGGGCGTGCCCGAGTGGAAGACCATTGCGTTGCGCACCTTTCACGTACGCAAAGTGGCACTTTATTTTGTCGCGCTTTTGATCTTCAAGTTGGGCGTCATGATTCCGGCCGGTGAATCGCTGCCGCACATCGTGGCTTCCGTGTCGTTGCTGGCCTTTTTGGCCGTGATCGCGACCGGTTTGCTTACGTTGTTTGCGTGGATGATGGGCCGTACGTCGCTGTACACGATCACCAACGAACGCATCGTTATGCGGGTAGGCGTCACGATGCCCATGACCATCAATCTGCCGTTTAAAGAACTGCAGGATGGCAAGCTCAAGCTCTACAAAGACGGCACCGGTGATATCGAATTGACACTGGTGGCCGGCCAGCGCGTGAGCTACGTAATTTTATGGCCGCACTGTAATCTGCTGCATCCGTTCTCTTCCCTGCCAACATTGCGCGGCGTGCCCAACGCCGAACACGTTGCCGGCCGATTCGCTCGTGCGATTGCCGACAGCGCCAACGATGTGGACAACAATCTGGTGCAACCCTCCGCACAAGACTTCGGCGCAATGGCGCCAGCGGGGCAATAGAGCGATGAGCGGTCACTTTCATGAGCCGGTGCCGAAGCTGCCTTTGCTGGGCATGTTGTCGCTGGTCTTGATCACCGTGGTTGGCGTGGGCTGGATTTCCTTTACCCAAGATCGCAGCGTGCCGGTGGTGATTGAGGCGCAAATGCTGGCCGAGCGCAGCCTGCGTTTTGAAGATGCCAGTGACGGCCGCGTGATTGTGATTGACGATACGACGGGTGATCAGCTTGAAGCGCTCGACCCGGGAACGAACGGTTTTCTACGCGCCACGCTGCGCGGATTGGCGCGCGATCGCCACCCGCTTTCAGTCGGCGCCGAAGTGCCCTTTCATGTACGCCGCTATGACAATGGCCGTTTGTTGCTGGTCGATCCAGTCACGGAACGCCACGTAGACCTGGTGGCATTTGGACCCATTAACGCGGGCGTTTTTGCCCGCTACCTTGCCGCGCCCATAGGGGGCGTCGGCACAGTGAAGGAGATGTGAAGTGACTACTCAAGCCGCCAAACCTGTGAACGAAGCGACTCAGGCCGCCAACACCGAGACGGTGCTGAACCCGCGTTTCTACACAACCGACTACAAGGCGCTCGACAAGCTTAGTTTTGAGCCCGTGCGTCGTGAGTGGGATGAGTTGATGGCAGAGTTTCGCGCCGATGCGAACACGGATCACTTTAAGCGCGATGACGAATCGTTCCGCGCGGAAATTCAGGAATTAGACCCGGCGCTGCATGAAGAGTTTATGGGTTTCATGGTGTCGTCCGTCACGTCCGAATATTCGGGCTGTGCGTTGTACAACGACATCAAGAAAGCGGTGAACAACGAAGACGTCGCCGAAGTCATGGGCTACATGGCGCGTGACGAATCACGGCACGCCGGCTTTATTAATAAGTCGTTGGCCGATTTTGATATGCGCGTGAATCTTGGCTTCCTGCGCAAAGAAAAGAAGGTGAAGTACTTTCGTCCGAAGTTCATCTATTACGCGACCTATCTGTCCGAAAAGATTGGCTACGCGCGCTACATCACCATCTATCGCCAGTTTGAGCGTCATCCGGAACTGCGCTTCCACCCAATGTTCAAGTGGTTTAAAGATTGGTGCAATGACGAATTTCGTCACGGGGAGGTGTTCGCACTGATGTTGCGCGCCAATCCGCATCTACTCAAAGGGCACAATAAGCTGTGGATTCGTTTTTTCCTGTTGGCGGTTTACGGCACGATGTATGTGCGGGATCACCAGCGTCCGGAAATGCACAAGGCGATGGGTTTCTCACCCACCGATTATGACTACGAGGTATTCCACATCACCTCGAAGATCAGCGAGCAGGTTTTTCCATTTACTCTGAACGTCGATGATCCGCGTTTTCGTTCGGGCATGGAACGTCTGCGCAAGCTCAGCGATTCGGCTGGGCGCGCTGCGCAGCGTGGCGGCATTGTGGGTGGCCTGAAAAAAGCCGCCTGCGCGGTCGGTGCGGCCGCCGTGTTTGCTCGTTTGTATACCTTGCCGGTTATTAAGAACGCGTTGCCGGAAAACACGCGTCTTGTACCGAACTGGTAGCTGATTCGTTGATGAGCATCGTTCTGCCAATCATTGTGGCCATCGCGTTGTGGTGGGGCTTTACGGTGGCGATGCTGTATCGAACGGGTCTGCCTGAGGCGTCGTTTCCACGCACGTTAACCATTGCAACCGTGCTGGCGTTTGCCGGGCTGGTGGTCATCGCGCGCACGGCCGAGATGTCGACCACGCTGGGTGCTTACGCCGCTTTTGCAGGTGCACTTTTGGTGTGGTCCTGGCATGAGATCAGTTATTTTCTGGGCTTCGTCACAGGGCCTCGGCCCGAACGTTGTCCCGATGACTGCAGTACGGGGCGTCGCTTTGTACTTGGCGTGCAGGCCAGTCTCTATCATGAGCTGGCGATCGTCGCGACCGGCGCGCTGCTGTGCATGCTGACGCTGGGTTCGCCCAATCGCGTGGGGCTTTGGACCTACGGGATTTTGTGGGCCATGCGCTGGAGCGCCAAGCTCAACATATTTTTGGGCGTGCGCAATCTGCATATGGATCTGCTGCCCACGCGCCTGCAATACCTGTCCAGTTTCGTGGCACGGGCGTCAATGAATCCTCTGTTTCCGCTGTCCATGCTTGGCGCCACGATTGGCGTTGCACTGTGGGTAAGCAAAATTCTTGATGCGTCTTCGATGTTTGTTGTCACCAGTTCGGTGTTGTGCGCCACGCTGTTGTCGTTGGCCATGCTCGAACACGTATTTCTAATGTTGAACGTGCCCGATCGTGCGCTGTGGCGACTGGGTGTCGGTCAGCGCGATCAACGCCCAAGCTAGAAGTTCTCGTATGAAACCCTTTCCGTTTACCGCCATCGTTGGGCAAGAAGAAATGAAGCTGGCGCTTATTGTCGCCGCTGTGGATCAGAGCGTGGGCGGCGTGTTGGTGTTTGGCGATCGTGGCACGGGTAAATCGACCACCGTGCGCGCGCTTGCCGGTTTGTTGCCCAAGACGGCCACGATCACCGACTGTCCTTTCCGCTGCGAGCCGGATCGTATCTACGCTCAGTGCACGCATTGCAAAGGCAATAAAGACCTCAAGCCAAAAGATCAGCCCACGCCCGTTGTCGACTTGCCGCTGGGCGTAACCGAGGACCGTGTGGTCGGGTCGCTCGATCTCGAACGTGCACTTGTGCACGGTGAGAAGTCCTTTGAGCCCGGGCTGCTGGCGCGTGCCCATCGTGGCTTTTTGTACATCGATGAAGTGAATTTGCTGGAAGATCACATTGTGGATCTTCTGCTCGACGTGGCGGCTTCGGGCGAAAATCGCGTTGAGCGCGAAGGCCTGAGTGTGTTGCATCCCTCCAAGTTTGTATTGGTGGGTAGCGGCAACCCGGAAGAAGGTGAGTTGCGTCCACAGTTGCTCGACCGCTTCGGGCTCTCGGTGCACGTGAGCACGCCAACCGATATTGCTGAGCGTATCGAGGTGATTCGGCGTCGCGACACGTTTGAGTCGGATCCGGCAGCATTTTGCCGCAAGTGGTCGCGTAAGGAATCGGCCGTGCGTCGCGGAATCGTGAAGGCGCGCGAAGCGCTCCCTGACGTGCGCATGCCGGACGAAATTCTCGAGCAGTGCGCACGACTGTGTGTCGCACTGCAAACCGACGGACTGCGCGGCGAACTCACATTGATTCGCACGTCCCGTGCGCTGGCGGCGTATGACGGTGACAAGGCCGTAACGGGCGAGCACATTCGACGTATCGCCTACCCTGCTCTGCGTCATCGCTTGCGGCGCAATCCGCTGGATGAATCGGGCACGGACGTGCGCATCGATCGCGCCTTGGACGAGGTGTTTGCCGCATGACCGACGCCCCGCAGCTTGAGCAGGATGAGCCGGCTCTGGCGCTGCAGCTGCTGGCGATCGATCCGGTGGGTCTGGGTGGCATCGCCCTGCGTGGCATGCCGGGTCCCGGTCGCAGCGCCGCTCTGGCGTTGCTCAAAGATTTAATGGGTGATCGCCCGCAGATCAGCGTACCGATCAATACCACCGAGGATCGTTTGGTGGGTGGTTTGGATATTGCCGCCACGTTGCAAAGCGGAAGACCGCTTTTCGCACACGGTTTGTTAATGCGCAGCCATGACGGTTTGATGGTGTTGTCGATGGCCGAACGCCTGAGCGAGCGCGTGGTCGGGCTTATTTGCCAAACGTTAGATAAGCGACAAGTCATTGTCGAGCGTGAAGGCATATCGGCCCACGCCGATTGTGCGATGGGCGTCATTGCACTCGATGAGAGTCTGGAAGAAGACGAGCACATCGCCACATCACTGGCCGATCGTCTGGCATTCGAGCTGTGGACGGATCATCTTGAACCGGGCGCGTTACGTGATGTGTTCGATGCGACGGTCGATCTTGATGCCGTGCGCCGAACCATGCGTCACGTTGATGTACCTGAGGACGTGCTCGCGGCACTCACGCAGACGGCGCTGGCACTCGGTGTGTTTTCGTTGCGGCCAGTGCAACTTGCGGTTACGGCTGCGCGCGCACTTGCTGCGCTGCATGGCTTGTCGCAGGTAAGCACTCAGGAAGCCGCGACCGCCGCGCGCCTGGTGTTGTCGCATCGAGCCCTGCATATGACTCTGCCCGATGCACAAGAGGCGCCGCCAGAGCCTGAGGCCGCCGAAGATTCAGCGCAGGATGAAACGCCCGATCAAAACACCGACGGGCGTACAGAGATGAGCGACAGCGTGGTTCAGGCCGCGCGCGCGGTATTGCCTGAGCACTTGCTCAAGGCGTTGGCCGCGGGTGTGCAAAACAAGACGCGCGAGGCCGGTCGCGGCGCGGGCGCGTCTGCAGCGAAATTGCAGCGCGGTCGACCCATTGGGGTGCGCGGTGTGACCCGGCTGGGCGACGACAAACTCAATATTCTGGCGACCGCGAAAGCCGCGGCACCGTGGCAGCGACTGCGCGGTGCAAAGCCTGGTCGGCTGCGTGTGTTGCCAGAGGATTTTCGCGTTACGCGATATAAAACTCAAACCAGACAGACCACCATTTTTGTGGTGGACGCCTCCGGGTCTTCGGCGGCACAGCGTCTGGCAGAAGTGAAGGGCGCGGTGGAGTTGCTGCTGGGCGAGTGCTACGTCACGCGTGCGGAAGTGGCGGTTGTTGCGTTTCGCAAGCTCGGCGCCGAGGTGTTGTTGCCTCCCACGCGATCACTCACCCGTGCGCGGCGTGAGCTTGCCGATTTGCCGGGTGGTGGTGCCACGCCGCTCGCCAATGCCATCGACGTCACGCGCACTCTGTGCGAACAAGTGCTGCGACTTGGGCAACAACCCAATATTGTTTTTCTGACCGACGGCCATGGCAATGTCGGTCGCGACGGAACGCCGGGCCACGCGGATGCCACCGAGCATGCGCTTGAGGCCGCGCGCGAGCTGGTGTCGCTTAATGTGCCCACCGTTGTGGTGGATACGTCACGACGGCCGCGTGACCGCGCGCGTCGTTTGGCGGACAGCCTGTGCGCGCGCTACGTGCCTCTGCCCTACGCCGATGCGGGTGCTTTGGCCGACACCGTGGTGCGTGCCGCATGAAGGGGCGTCACTAATGGCTGCCGCGGCGATGAAGACGTCGGCACACACCAGCGTGCAGTCGTATCAGGTGCGCACGTCCAGCGTGGATTGGCATGTGTGCGAGACCGGGCAGGGACCGGTCTTGCTGTTGTTGCACGGTACGGGTTCTTCGGTGCACTCGTGGCGTGAGCTCATGCCGCTTTTGGCAACCGACTATCGCGTTGTGGCGGTCGATTTGCCGGGCCACGGTCGCAGCCGACTCATTGATGAGCAGGCCGTGTCACTCGAAGGAATGACGGCCGCGCTGGGTGAGTTTCTGGTGGCGCAAGAACTTACAGTGCAGGTGGCGATCGGCCATTCGGCCGGCGCTGCCCTGGCGGCTCAGGCCGTGCTAAGTGGTGCGCTGAACTGCGCGCAAATATTTTCCATCAACGGTGCGTTTGTGCCCTTTGGTGGTGCCGCAGGGCAGCTTTTCGCGCCGTTGGCGCGCGCATTGGCGGGCAGCGGTTGGGTGGCTGGATTTATCGCGCGTCGAGCGCGCGATCCGCGCAGTGTCGAGCGGCTTCTTGCCAGCACCGGATCACAGATTGACGACACGTATATGGATGGCTATCGCGAGCTGTTTGCAACGCCCGATCACGTGGCAGCGACACTCAGCATGATGGCCAATTGGGATTTATGGGGACTGCAGCGTGATCTTCCCGCGCTTGAGGTGCCGGTTGTACTGATGGTCGCTGAACGCGACATGACCGTGCCACCGCCGCAAGCTATGGACACGCAGGCGCGTCTTGCCGACGCGCAGATTGTAAGACTGGGGCCACTGGGACATCTGGCTCATGAGGAAAACGCGCCACTGGTGCACGAGGCGATCCTCGCCAACGTGCTCACCGGCGCCATGGAATAAAAACGGGTACGGACTTATGCAAGCTGAATACGAATCAGAGCAATCGTCATTTCGCTCAGACATCGCGGCCTGCCGCGAAATGTTGCGGGTGGGATCACATTCATTTTTCGCCGCGTCGCTAATTTTGCCGCGTGAGGTACGGGAGCCGGCGTCGGCGCTGTACGCGTTTTGCCGGCTGGCCGACGATGCCGTCGATCAAGGCACCGACCACGATCGTGCAATTGCCGAACTGCATCATCGCCTCGAGCGCATGTACGAGGGCAACCCGATGTCGTGTCCGGCCGATCGCGCCCTGGCCAAAGTGCTGCGCGATTTTCGTATTCCGATGGTACTGCCGGCGGCGCTCATCGAAGGATTTGAATGGGATGTCGCGGGTCGTCGCTACAGCTCGATGTCAGAACTCTACGACTACGCGGCACGCGTCGCCGGAACGGTCGGTGCAATGATGGCGATGCTCATGGGCGCACGTGCACCCGACGTGCTGGCACGCGCCTGCGATCTTGGGGTGGCCATGCAGCTGACCAACATCGCCCGTGACGTTGGCGAAGATGCGCGTTCAGGCCGTTTGTATTTGCCGCTGGATCTCATGGCTGAGCAGGGCATCGATCATGAGAAATGGTTAGCGGATCCGCAGTGGACGCCGGGGCTCGGCAACGTCGTGCAGCAATTGCTGGACGCCGCCGAGGGGCTTTATGAGCGCTCGGCCAGCGGTATCGCGCAGCTGCCAGTGGGCTGTCGTCCGGGCATTAATGCTGCGCGCTGGATTTATTCTGACATCGGTCGCGAACTCGAGCGACTGGGGCTCAATTCCATTGATCATCGCGCCATTGTTAGTCGTGGACGCAAGGCGATGCGTCTGGCTCGATCCATGGCGTCAACCATCCGACCCCGTGCGCGCAACTACGCGCCGCCGCTTAAAGAAGTAAAGTTTTTGGTAGACGCCGCGTTTGCGGCACGCGCTCCGCTGAGCTAGCGGCGCGTTCGAAACGGCAGGAGTCGCTGCACCCAAGGCTGCACGAAGCGCTCCATAGAGAGGCTCTCGTGCATGGCCAGTGCGTTGGCACTGGAGGGCGTGGCCACAATCGAGCGCGTGTAGAACGGTGTGTCTTCCAGCGTGCGCACCAGCGTTGGTTTTTCCAGTGTCGCGATCGGACGGCGCATCTGCCACAGCCCCTTGGGCAATTCGTGTACCGGCGGCGTTGCGCAGTTCTCGACACGCCCGTCCTTATGAATGTTCAGCGCAAGCGATGGCCCTTCACCCCGACGGTGAACGGAGTGATACGCAATGCGCGTCGCGGTGCCGATGTGTTGTCGGCTCCAGTGCCATTCCTTAAAGCAATTCTGCAGCGGCACCGAGCCCCAATTGGTGTCGAAGTAACCTTTGCCCGACCACTTGATGCCCGGTTCTGGAAGATCCAGTTCGATTCGCGCGGCCGGTGCGAAGGGCCACCACTGTTGCTGACCCGCGGAATGCAGCGTTAAAGGCGCATCCGTCTGGCACATCGGTTCTACGCGCAAATGTCCCTGTACGGGGCGCGCAAACGGCATGGAGCGGTCGTTGATATCGATGTTCAGCGCCGTGCCGTCGTACTGCAGCCGGTTGCGGCCGAGTTCAAAGCGTGTGGCGTCGCGCTGACTGTGGGCGCTGTCGTACTCCGTGAGGACCCAGCGCTTTTTCAGGTGCGAATAAACGCCCAGATTGAACGCACAGAACTGATCGGCCTGCGCTTCAGGCGTACCCAGCGCTTTGAAGTAATGCGGCGAGAAGACGCTGCCCACGAACGCGATCATGACGATGTGGTGTTTACGATCATCGCTGGTGCCGTCCACGTACCACCATTGATAGCCACCGTCTGCCACTTCGTTATCGAAGGCAGGGAAGTTCGGTTGCGACACGGGGTCGTGGAGGGTGTCGGCGAAGTAGTCTGTGCGGCGCAAAAGCATGGCGATCGGGTCCATTGACCTTTACGTGATTGAGTGTCTATGCTAAATGACATAGTAAGTGACAACAAGAATTGACAATTTCATGAATTCCATGACCATCAGGGAGTCAGTCCAATGGACCCAATCGCACTAATCGAACCAGCTATCGAGGCTGCCGTCGCCATTGCGGATCACGAAGACTGTCCGCCGCGCTTCACCGAAGCGCTGCGTTATGCGCTTTTCCCTGGTGGTGCTCGTATCCGGCCCAAGCTCTCGCTGGCGGTTGCCAAAGCCTGTGCCACGGATGATGTGGGCCTGTCGGTCAATGCTGCAGCGGCCGTCGAGCTCATTCACTGCGCCTCTTTGGTCCATGACGATATGCCGTGTTTTGACAATGCGGCCACGCGTCGGGGCAAGCCGTCTTTGCACGTCGCGTTTGAAGAGCGCCTCGCTGTGCTCGCTGGCGATGCGCTGATCGTGATGGCATTCGATACCCTTGCGCAGGGC
>JBGCEL010000008.1:0-18235 GCA_045106455.1 Gammaproteobacteria bacterium | reverse complement strand
GTAGCGCGCGGTGAAATTGGCGATCCATTCGGGGGCCTGGGGCAGCGAATTGCCATCGATGATGGCGCGACCGTCGGCGTTGAGCGGATCGGTTGGTCCGCAGGGCGAGCCGCAAACGTTGACCGACAGATCAGGATCATCGATTTCAGTGTTGTTGTAGCTCAGGCCCGCGGTTAGGTAAATGGAATCGGTCGCCGCAAATTCAGCGTCGACCTCGAAACCATAGCCATTGGTCTGATCGGCGTTGAGCAGGCGCGCCGTGTTGGTCGTGCCGCCCACGGCCGTGAGTTGCTGATCTTCCAGCTGATACATAAATGCCGCCGCGTTCAGGCGCAGACGATTGTCCAACAGCTCCGATTTGATACCCACCTCAAACGAGGTGTTGGTTTCACTGTCCGCAATGGTCACGTCGTTGCCAAACAGCGTGCGCCCCTGAACACTCGGCGCGCGGAAGCCACTGGCCACGCGACCGTAGTAGCTGATGTCGTCGGTAGCCTGGAAAGTGGCGCTGACGTCCCAGCTGATCGCCGAGTCATCGGGGTTGGCCATCACAGGGTCCAGCGGACCGATAAAGCTGAACGGGCGCGAGGCGACAAACTCTTTCTCGGTATCCGAGAAGCGCAGGCCGCCGGCCACTTGCCACTGGTCAGTCAGGTTGTAGGTCACATGTCCGAAGACACCGAAGTCTGAGGTGTCCTGGGCCTGCAGGGCCTCGCCGCCGATAGACAGGCCGAGCGCATCGTAGGCGCTTTGACGAACAAACAGCTCTTCTTCAAAGAAAAACACACCGGTCTGCCAAAACAACGTGTCGTTGGCATCGCCCGAGAGGCGAAATTCCTGCGTGAACTGTTCTACGTCCGCCTCGTTGCCACTGGTGGATTGAAAGGGAATAAACCCCGGTCCGTCCGGCGAGCCGCCATCAATATCGCCGATTGAAATCGGGATGTAGACGTCTTCATAACCGGTGATCGAGGTCAGCGTCATGCCATTGGCAAAATCAAACGTCAGGCGTGCCGAACCGCCGAGTGATTCGAGTTCCTGATCGTTGCGACCGTTGGTGTTCACGCGCTCGCGATCAAACGTGTTGGTAAAATCGTTGCTGCCTTCGCGAATGATGTTGGCGCGAAACACTCGCGCGCTGCCGTCGAGATCACGGTTGTGCACATTAAACAAGGCGCTGAACTGATCGTTGGGTTCCCACAGAAGCTGCACCCGCGCCGCGAATTCTTCGTAGCCTTCGGTGTCGCCGGCGACGCCGTCGTTTTCCACCCAGTCATCGCGGTTTTGAATGAGTACCGACGCGCGGGCCGACAGCGTATCGGTGATGGGGCCACCAACGGCGCCCTCGACATCAATCTGGCTGAAGGTGCCGACGCTTGCGTCCACATAGCCGTCGAATTCCTGCGACGGCTTGCGCGAATCGAATTTGATGATGCCCGCTGGCGAGTTGCGGCCAAACAGCGTGCCCTGTGGCCCGCGCAGCACTTCAACTCGATCCATGTCGAACATCGGAAAACCTTTCACAAACGGGTTTTCGAGGACCACGTCGTCGTACACCAGCGAAACGGGCTGGGAGGCGTTGGCGTCGAAGTCGGTGTTACCGATGCCGCGAATGTAAAAACGCGGGAACGTGCGGCCGAAGGATGATTCGATCAGAAGGCTTGGCACGCGTGCTGATAACGCACGAATGTCCGCACCCGCGGCATTAATAACGCGCAGCTGCTCGCCCGATAGCGAGGTCACCGACAGGGGTACATCCTGAATATTCTCTTCGCGCTTTTGCGCGGTTACCAGCACTTCTTCCAGCGTGCCCTGCTGGGCGTGGCTGAATGATGTGCCGGTTAGTGCAGCGGCGATGGACAGGACAAGCAGGGAGCGGTTGGACGTTTTGGCGATCACAATGAACCTCCGTTATGGAACTGTGGTCGAAAAAGCAGAGCAAATGCGTTATCCGCGGCGCGATGGTAGTACAGTAACAGGCCTCGGTGCACGCGCTGTCGTCGTTCACACCTATGTTCAGGATGTCGTCGTTTATGAATCAAACCCGCAGAACTACACGACGCGTCGTGGTGGCCATTGTAGGCGGAACACTGGTCGTTGCCGGCCTGTTCATGCTGGTCTTTTTCGGCCCGGGTGTGCTCACCCTGGCCGCCGGGTTGGCCATTTTATCGACGGAATTCGCCTGGGCCGTTCGCTGGCTGGCGAAAATGCGCCGAAAAATCAGCCAAGTGGCTCAAAGCCAGCGTTTGAAGGCGCGCCGCAAGCTCTAACTAAATTGATGAATCTCGATCATGAGTCCGGCCGGCGTCGGGAAGCTCACGGCGTCCGTGCGTGCGATACGCAGCTCCAGATCCGTATGATTTTCAAACTCTATGCCCTTGGCGGTCAGATGCTTGCGCCAGGCGCCGATATCCGGTGTGCGAAGGCCAACGCGTAGCACGCCGCGTGCCGGTGGCATGGCCTGCGGATACAGATTTGCGCCGTCGACGCCGCGGTAACTAACGATTTCGAGCGCGCCCATCAGGGCGTCTTTATCGCCCCAAATGCTGACATCCAATCCCGTGCCTTTGGGCAAACCGATCATGCGCTCAATGTCCGGGCCGTCGAGATAATTATCCGACTGGCAGGTGAGTCCGAGGATGTCTTTATAGAACGCTTTTTCCTCTTCGGCGTCGGGTACGACGCTAATGAGCGGGCTGATGCCCGCGAAGCCGTGGGTGGAAAAGGGCATTTCGTGATCGGCGATTTCAAGCAGTACGACGTTGATGTCGTCATGCGCCATCATGTGCATTTCGGCAAACTTGGTGCCGTCCGGTGCCGTCGAGCTGACGGGCTCGTCGCCACGAAATTCGTAACCGGCGCGGCGCAGACGGTGCACGCGGTCAGCAATGTTCTTGGCGTGCACGTCCAGATTCTTAGGACACAAATCAAACGCGTTGGCGTCTTCGCGCACCGTTGCTGTCGGCTTCTGGAATTGAACCAAATGCAGCGCTCCGCGGGATTGCCCCGGGGTTCGAACCAACGCCTGAGCGGCCACGCGGTTGTCGGTGAGACCCCACATTTCATCGAGTCCGTGATCGATACCGTCGATACGTGCGAGCACGTCAAAGCCCATCTCTTCGACCCACAAATCGAGGGCCGTATCGAGATCGGCAACACCGATGATGACGCGTTGGAAGCCAAGCCACGGGTCCGGAGCAGTCTGCTTTGTTTTACTCATGGGGCGACCATACGCGATGCGCGTGGCAAACCGAAGTTATTGCGCTCCGGTCGGGGCCTCCAGCAGGGCGTTGACGGCGCCGCAATCCGGTGTCGCTGATGCCAGAGCCACTTCCAGCGGTTCGCTCCAGGGCGCCAGCTCAAAGCTGTTTCGAAACGTGCGCTGGGTGTCCGCGAAAGCGGCGAGGGCGTCGGCCGATGGCGGCACATTGTTGCGACAGGCTGCGCTGAGCTTCGCCAGCGCACCGCCATAGGTATACAAAGTGCGCGCCAATTCCGGGCAGCGGTCGCCGTCGACGCAGGTCGTTAAATTCAGGTTTAACGCTTCGAATGCAGTGCTGCGCTCAACGCCTGCGCGAAACGCGACGTCGCGCCAGTCGCTGATAGGTGCTCGCGCGCTGCGCTCAACCCCGGCGGGGATAGAGCGCTCGGGTGACGTCGGGTTCATGAAAAAGAACGTCGCGCCGGCGAAGGCGACCAGAACCGTCGCGGCGAGGGCCAGCATAGGGCGGGCCCTCGCCGGCGCATCTTTGGCCTCGTCCACATAGCGCATCGCGCGTTCGAATACGACTGGGTCGTGTGCGATGTAGCTGTCAATTTCCGCGCGTCTGGCCGGCTCGAGAGTGCGCGCGGCCCAAGCCCGCAATTCTTCCGGTGCGGGAGTCTCTCCGTGCGCCGTGCCGGTTTGTGCGAGCAATGCCGCCAGAGTTTCTGCCGTGTCAGTGTGGTTGCGTGGGTCAGTCATCGTCGTAGTCCAAAGCACCCGCTGCGGTGCCAAATTGTTCGAGACACTCGCGCACGATGGTCAGCGTGCGTCGCGTCCAGTTGTGGGCACTGCCGAGCGAGATGCCCAGCGCGTCGGCGCAGTCCTGATAGCCGCGGCCATGCAGCGCGCGCATGCGCAACAGAATCCACTGCTGGTCGGTGAGTTCTTCTTTGAGACGACACTGCAGTGCGAAAAACACGGCCGACATCGCATCATCTGCACGGGGCTCGCCGGTGGCATCGATCAACGCGACCAGGTGCGCAAACAGTTGAGCGCGCTCGCGCGCCTCAATTTTTTGTTCAGGCTGATGCGTGTCGCCAAGATCGTTCTGGTGCAGTTGACGGTGGAGCGATTCGTCTGAGACGTCGCTCACCAGACGCCGGCGCGCGCGGTACATCGAGTTGAGTCGATTGATGACCGATTTGATGATGAACGCATCGGGATGATCGGGCATCGGCGGCGGCGCTTCCGACTGCAGTTTGCGCTGGATATTCAAAAGCACGTCCTGCAGGGCGTCCTCGATATCCTGGGCGCTGGTGTTTGCCCGGCGGGCACGCAGCCTCGCAACCAGTTCGCGCGGCTGGATACCGCGTAACCAGTCGGTCATCGGGACAGGCCCCTCTTTACCATAATCCCTGAAATTCGAGGGCCATATCGTATTCATGACCTATCGACGCCTGTCATTGAGGGATTTTCACGCCAGACGCCAGTCAATAGTGACATTTTGTCAATTTTCCGGCTACCTTCGAGGTGAATTTAAGGGCGGTTGGGAGTTGCAATGAGCGAGCGTGGCCAGATGAATTGCCGCCCCATCGGGTTGAGCATTTTGCTGCTTGTGTGCGCGGTGTTTGCCGTTGCCGAGCCGGCTGACCATTGGCTGCAGCCGCAGGGGCTGGCGGAGGTGCCGTCCAATGCGCGTTCGATTCTTATCGACGCGCTCAATGACGAGGCAAAAAATCTGGGTGACGAGGCGTCGTGCATCGAGCTGTTGCGCGACCATGCGCAAATGCGCCCGTCGGTCGAAGAAAGCGTCTGTGGCTACATTGCCTTTGAGCTCGCGGCCGTGCACGACACGATGGTCGCCAGAAGTGACGAGTTTCAGACGCTGCAGGCGCAAGTGCTCGACATGGATATTGCCAGTGACGTGGGTGGTTGGCGTCAGTTTGTCGCCATTCAAAGCGGTTGGCTGCAGCGACTGGCTGCGCATCCGCCTCCAGAAAATTCGGCGGCAACGAAGCATCCCGCGCTGCGCGGTTGGTCCGTGATTCGGGCCCTGGATCGAGGCGATCTGGCGACGGCCAGGGCGGCTCAGATGTTGCTCGGTGATCCTTCGTGTCCGCGCTCTTGTGCGCAGGCGTCGCTGACGGCGTTGGCGCGCGGCATGCTGGCGTTTCATGATGCCAAACGCGAGCGCGCGATAGAGCTTGCAGAGCAGGCCGCGGAGCATTTGACGCGGTCCGCGAAACAGCAGCCGCGGTTAGCGGCACTGCTCGCGCCGGAAGTGGCTCTGCTGCTCGACGAGTTGGCACAAACGGCGCGACGAGATGAAGTGCTGGTGCTGGCGCAGCAAGTGGCGGAGCGCGTACTCCCGCCGCAGCACGCGGCGCGGCGCCATCTGGGTGCCACGCGTCTGGCGCTGTTGGCGAACGAGGGCCACACGGAGGCGGCCAAAAAATTGTATGCGTCTTTGCAGAGCACGCACGGGGATCGCCTGCTGGCGTACCCACTAACCGCGGCGCGGCTGCGACTGGGAGAGGGCGTGCAGCAGTACATGCGTGCCGACTACGAACAGGCCGTGGCCGCCGCGCTGGGTGCGCGCGAGGTGGCGCGTCGCGCGTGGGGTTCGGATGCGCCGCTGCTCGCCGAGGCGCTAAACGTGGTGGGTCTGGCACGCGGCACCAGCGACCAAAACGAGCTGGCGATCGAGGCCTATCGCACCGCGCTGAGCACGCGTGAGCGTATTTTCGCCCGTGGTCATCCGCTGGTGTCGGAAATCAATAACAATCTGTCCGTCGTGTTCCACAACATGGGTCGCTACGATCTGGCCGAGTCGTTCGTGCAGCGATCGCTCGCGGCCGATCGCGAGTTTTACGGCGACCATCACGAGGAGGTGGCCTCGGCGCTCTACAATCTGGCGGCGGTTCATCGCGCCATGGGCGAACCGTTGCGCGCCATCGAACTCCTGCAAGAGGCGGTGATGATCACCTCGCGGCGACTTGGTGAGCAGCATCGGCGCACGGCCATCATGCACTTTGGTCTGGGTCGAGCGTACATGGAACATGAGGACCATCGCGCGGCACTCAATAGCTTTGAAACCAGCGCGCGTCTGCATCAGGCGCGTGATCCCAAAAACCGGGACGTGCCCATTGCTCGTCATCAGGTGGCGGTGGCCGCTTTGGCGCTGGGCGAATACGAGCGGGCGCGGGAGACACTGCAGACTGTGCTGCAGCGCTATCAGGCTATTTATGGACCGGCCCATCGCCACGTTGCGGCGGCGTATCGCGATCTTGCCGACGCGGAACAAAAACTGGGACGCACTGCGGCGGCGGACGCAAATTTGATGGCCTCGCTGGTGGCGCTGGCGGCGGGCGATGCGCTGGAGGTGCGCTGGCGATCTTGGTTTGCGCTGGCCACGCACGAATACACTGGGGGTCGTCCTGAGGCCGCTATTTTTTTCGCCAAGATGGCGCTCGAAACCCTGCAGACGCTGCGTGCCAGTCAAGGCACGTTAGGCCGACGTTTGCAGCGCGCGTTCGCACGGCGGCGCGCCGATACCTATCGTGACACTGCGGTCTGGCTGGCGGATGAGGATCGTTTGCTGGAGGCGCAGCGCGTCCTCGATATGCTCAAAGATGAGGAGTATTTCGACTTTACGCGCCGCAGTACCAGCACCCAGCGCAAGATGGTGTTTACCTTGCCAGAACAGGCAGCCCGAGAGCGACTGCTGGCCGCACAAAAAGCACTGCGCAACGGAGACGCAGATGCGGCGGCCTATCGAGCGGCGCTGGCGATGGAACGCCAACGCCTCAGCGTGCCGCGCGAGGAAAACGAACCGGTGGCATCGGCGCCGCCACGGCCACTGGCGCCAGGACATGCGGCGCTGTATTTCGTGGTGTCGGCATCCACCACGCAGGTGATTGCGACGACCATGAGTCAGGCGTGGCGTCATGAGTTGCCGCTGGGTAAACGCCAGATTGCGGCGCGCGTTCTGACGCTACGTGAAGCGCTTGCGTCGCCGCAGCGTGATCCACTGACGTCATCAAAAGCGCTTTATCAGGATTTGCTCGGGCCGCTGGTTGAGAAGCTGGAAGCCTCGACGCCGTCAGTGACGTTCCTGCATGTCTATCTCGATGCTTCGCTGCGCTATTTGCCATTAAGTGCGCTGCACGATGGCGAACGTTTTTTGACGGAGAAATTTACGCTGTCGCGTGCGACGGTGGCCCCCCAGGTGACCACCAGCGCCCAACGACCGGGTCGGGTCGCCGCTTTTGCCACCAGTCGCGCGCTGGCCGGTTTTCCCGCGTTGCCCGCGACGCTCGCCGAGGTTGATGCCATTGTGCGGCGTGAAAGCGATGATAGTCAGGGCGCCTTTCCAGGCGGCATATGGGCCGATGATGAGTTTGATCGCGATGCGCTGTTTACATCGCTGCAGACCGATTTTGATCGCGTGCACGTGGCGAGCCATTTCCGCTTTGTACCGGGAAACGAGCGTGAATCTTTTTTGCTGTTGGGCGACGGCCAGAAACTCTCGCTACAGGATTTGCGCGATGCCAATCTGTCGCTGGACGGACTGGAGCTGTTGGCGTTGTCAGGCTGTGAAACCGCGTTGGCGACACCGGGCGCGGACGGCCGGGAAATGGACGGGTTTGCACAAACGGCGCAGCGTCGTGGTGCGCGTCACGTGGTGGCCACGCTGTGGGCCGTGGAAGACGCCGCCACCGCGGAGTTCATGACGGCGTTTTATCAGCAGCAATCAAAAGGCGACGATGCGGTCGTGGCGCTGCGCAAAACACAGCGCCAGTTCGCGCATCGTCACCCTTAC
Organism: Gammaproteobacteria bacterium; assembly: GCA_045106455.1. Classification (GTDB taxonomy): domain Bacteria; phylum Pseudomonadota; class Gammaproteobacteria; order Steroidobacterales; family JBCCMA01; genus JBCCMA01. The sequence goes on along the minus strand of JBGCEL010000008.1, from coordinate 10,208 downwards.
TACTGGGCCCCGTTTGTGGTGTGGGGCCCGGTTTCCAGTCAGTAACTAAGGCGAGCGCAGTAAACCAAGGCCAGGTGACCACGGTGTGCCGGCCGCATCGAGTTTCGATTTAAGCGCCGGCAGATCTTTGCCGAGCAACGTATCGAGCTCTTTGGTCAGCTCTGCATACTGACGCTTGGCAATATCCAAACTCGTTTTCTGCGTGGTAGTGGGTCCGTACAGCGAGCTGCGTTCACCGAAGCTCGCGACGCCCACTCGATCAAGAATGGCCACGGGGCCCGGATCGTTGGCGATGTCACGCTGCGGGTTGCCGCCAAGGCGTTCTTTCAAATCGAGAACGCGTTTGTGCAGGGCGTGGGTTTGGGCGTAAAGCGCCGAATCCGCAGATGAGCGACCGATCACGCTCTTGAGTTTTTTCATCGCTTCATCCACTTCGCCGAGCGTGCGCTGGTCGCCGCGTGCCTGGCCCATAAGTGCTTCCACTTCGCGTGAAAAGGCCAAACGTTCGGTTTGCGACGGCCCCATCAGCGTCGGTTTGCGAATGGACACAACATTGAATTCTTGTGCCTCGCTTTCCTCACCAAGCTTGCCGTCACGGCGCACGGCCATCGTGACCGAGTAGGTGCCCGGCGGTGCCATAACGCCAGCGGCCGGTGGCTGCCACGGTGGACGGGCGCTGGCCTCAGACCACGGTCCCGCATCGGGGTAACGCAGGTCCCAGGCGATGCGATGGAAGCCGGCTTTCACCGGTCCGTCAATACGCTGTACGACGTTGCCGTCGGCATCGCGCACGGTCAGGATAACGACCGGTGCGTCTTCGACCGCCTCGGCCTTGAGTCCGTCCCAGCCTGGATACGGCGTGTTCGAGCCGGCTTTTTCCAGCGCTTTTTCACGCTCGCGACGCGCGTCTTTGAGCGAAAGAATGTCTTCGTTCAAGTAGTACGTAATGACGGCGCCAAACGGTGGGTTGTCTGCGATGTAAAGCTGACTGCCCATGCTGGATTTGCAGCCTGCGGCCGCGCAGCCAAACGGACGCTTGGGCACGTACCAGTGTGCGTCACGGGGTTTGAATAAGATGTTTTCAGACTGCAGCTTCTGCGCGCTCAATTCACGCAGCGGCGAGAAGTCATCGAAAATGTAGAAGCCGCGACCAAACGTGGCGCCCACCAGATCGTTTTCGCGTTTCTGGATCACTAAATCGCGGAACGGAATGTTGGGCACGCCGCCGCTGAGCTTCACCCAGTTGCGACCGGCGTTGAGCGTCACGAACACACCAAACTCGGTGCCGGCGAAAAACATGTCCTTATTCACATGATCCTGCACCAGACGCCACACCAAATGACGGTCGGGCAGATCGCCGCGCATGCTCTGCCAGGTGCGACCGCGATCACGGCTGCGCAGCAAAAATGGACGGAAGTCGCCGGTCTTGTGGTCATCGGCGGCCAGGTACACGGTGTTCTCATCGAACAGATCGGCCTTGATATCGTTGACGAAGAAAAATTCCGGTACGCCGGGCAGTGTGGTGGTGCGGCGCCAGTTGCGACCGCCGTCTTCAGAGGTTTGCACCACACCGTCATCGGTGCCCGCGTAGATCAGGCTTTCATTCAGTGGCGATTCGGCAAGCGACGTGATGCTGCCGAATTTTGACATGGCGTACAGATCCCACGGGGAGTCGTAGCTCCATACGCGACCCATCATGGGCAGGGTAAAACGATCGATGCCGCGCGACAGGTCGTCGCTAATCGCGCGCCATGAATCACCGCGATCATCGCTGCGCCACACGCGCTGGCTCGCAAAATACAGACGGGCCGGATCGTGCGCGCTGATCAAAATAGGCGCGTCCCAATTAAAGCGTTCGTTGGGTTCGTCTTCGGCCGGCTGCGGTTGAATGTAGACCGACTCACCGGTGGCGCGGTCGTAGCGCGTCAGGTTGCCCTGCTGCCATTCGGCGTACACGATGTTGGGGTTGGTGGGATCGACCGCGGACTGATGGCCGTCGCCGCCAAGCGTAATAAACCAGTCTGAATTGCGAATGCCCAGCACGTTGTCGGTGCGCGACGGACCGCCCTGACTTTGGTTGTCCTGTGTGCCGCCGTATACGTTATAAAACGGCTCATCGTAGTCCACCGCCACTTTATAAAACTGCGTGATAGGCAAGTTGGCCGAGTACATCCACGTCGCGCCGCTATCGAAAGTCTCGTACACGCCGCCGTCGGTGCCGGCCAGCAGATAGCGCGGGTTGGTGGCATCGAAGGCCAGAGCGTGGTGATCCGAGTGTTTTTGATTCGGGTCGGTTTTGGTGAAGGTTTTGCCGCCGTCGGTGCTGATGTGCATCCAGACGTCCATCTGATAGATGGTGTCGAACGTGTGCGGGCTCGCAAAGATTTCGGTGTAGTAGTGCGGGCCGGTACCGCCGGGCATGTATTCGCTGCGTTTTTCCCAGCTGGTGCCACCGTCAGTAGAGCGCCAGAAGCCACCCTTGCGCTGCGATAGTTCGATTTGCGCGTAAATGACGTCGGGCTTTTGCTGCGAGATGGCCAGACCGATTTTGCCCATCACCTCATCCGGCAAGCCTTTGCTGAGTTTGGTCCAGGTGTCACCGCCGTCGGTGGATTTGTGGATGCCCGAGTCGGGACCACCGTTCATAAGCCCGGCGACGCTACGCAGTCGCTGCCAGGTGTTGGCGTAGAGTACGTCGGGGTTGCGCGGATCGAGATGCACCTCGCCCACACCGGTGTACTCATTGCCGCCAAGAATTTTGTTCCAGTTTTTGCCGCCGTCGGTGGTTTTAAACAGACCACGGTCGCCGCCGCCGGACCACAGCGGGCCCTGAGCGGCGACAAACACCACATCGCTGTCGCGCGGATCGACGCGAATCATGCCGATGCGCTCGGAGTCTTTGAGTCCCATGTTGGTCCATGAGGCGCCACCGTCGTCGCTGCGGTACACGCCGTCGCCAAAGCCCATGTGACGGCCGCTGACGTTTTCGCCGGTGCCGACCCAGATGGTGCTTGGGTTGTTGGGATCAAGCGTAATGCTGCCGATGGAATAGGAGGTTTGGTCCTCGAAGATCGGCGTCCAGGTGGTGCCGCCGTTCACGGTTTCAAAAATACCGCCGCTGCCCACCGCCACGTACCAGTGCCGCGGGTTGTCGGGATGAATGACGATGTCGGAGATGCGTCCCGAGCTCAAAGCCGGGCCGATGGAGCGCATCGACAGGCCCTTCAAGGTGGCCTCGTTGAGTCCGGGTTTGGGCGGCGCGTCGTCCTGCGCGTGCGCGCCCAAGGCAAAGAGGCAAACGGCAATCAGGGACATGATTCGACGCATGACGGCGGTATCCTTGGAAAATCGGCCGACCACTATAGCGCTAGAGAGCCAGCGGGTCATCGCCTCCAACTGGTGCAGTGCAGTGATGGCCTGCGCGGCGTGGGCTGTTAGGATGTCCGCGACATTTTTCGGAGAGACCCGTTGACCGCAGCACATTATATTTATCTCGCGATCACTCTGGCCGTTTTCGGCGGCCTGTACTGGCTTGGTGCGGTGCGTCAGGTGCCGCTGTGGGGGCGCGTGTTCATCGCGCTCGCACTGGGCGCCGTGGTGGGCTACTTCTTTGCCGATGCCGTCGGGCTGACCAAATGGGTCGGTGACGTGTTTATTCGCCTGATCAAAATGCTGGTAGTGCCGCTGATCTTCACGACGCTGGTTTCCGGCGTGGTGGCGATGGGCGATCCGAAGCGGCTGGGCTCGCTGGGCGCCAAGACCATCGCGATCTACATGCTGACGACGGCCGCGGCGATCAGTATTGGACTGCTGCTCGGCACCATCTTCACGCCCGGTGCGGGCGTGGACGTGTCGAGCGCGGCGCCCGGTCCGATCAAAGGTGCCGCACCGCTGGCCGAGCGTTTGATTGGCATCGTACCGACCAACCCGGTGGCCGCGCTGGCCGACGGCGATGTGCTGGCGATTATTTTGTTCTCTATTTTGTTTGGTGTGGGCGTAATCCTTGCCGGCGAGCGTGGACGTCTGGTGGGCGAGGTTATCGATTCGGCCGCCAACGTCATGTTGAAAATCGCACATATGGTGATGGAAGTGGCGCCTTACGGTGTGTTCGCGCTGGTAGCGTGGGCGGCTGGCACCCTTGGCCCGGCGGCGCTGGCGAATCTCGCGGTGCTTGCCGCGGTGGTGTACGGCGGCTGCATTTTGCACATCGTGCTGGTGCATGGTGGACTGATTAAAGTGTTGTTACGGCTGCCCGCTATCCGTTTTTTCCGCGGCATTTTTGACGCGCAGGCGATTGCCTACTCCACGGCCTCGAGTTCGGCGACGCTGCCGGTGACTATGACCTGCGCGCAGGAAAACCTTGGCGTAAATCGCACGGTGGCCTCCTCGGTGTTGCCGCTGGGCGCGACGATCAACATGGATGGCACGGCGCTTTATCTTGGCATCGTGGCGATGTTTGCCGCGCAGGTGTTTGGCGTGGCGGTGGGCATGACCGAGTATTTATTGATTGCGCTGACGGTGACGCTGGTGTCGATCGGGGCGGCGGGTATTCCTTCTGCGGGCTTGTTTTTGCTGGCTACCGTTTTGTCGGTCATTGGCATCGATGACGCGCAGACCGCGCTGATTATCGGTTTTATTCTGCCGTTCGATCGCATTCTCGACATGATGCGTACCGTGGTAAATGTGACCGGCGACGCGGCCGTATCCGTGGCCGTGGCCAAATGGGAGGGTGAGCTGGATGAAGACACCTACCGCGCCGAGGCCACCGTCTGAGTTTGGCGATGGCTAACGTGCTGCGCGTCGCACTGGCGCAAGTTCCTCTGCTTTGGCACGACACGCCGGGCAATCATGCGCAGTTTGATGCGCTGATCGACGACGCGGGCGACTTTGACCTGCTGGTGTTGCCCGAGATGTTTGCCAGCGGATTTTCCATGTCGCCGGCGCAGTGTGCGCAAGACATGGATGGCCCTAGCGTCACATGGATGCGCGAGCTGGCGGCGCGTCGCAATGCCGCGATCTGCGGTTCGCTCGCGATTCGCGACGGTGAGCATTTTGTGAATCGTTTCGTGTTTATGTATCCCGATGGTGCAATGAGTACCTACGACAAACGGCACAGCTTCACGCTTGCCGGCGAACACGAGGTTTACACTGCCGGCAACGAACGCAGCGTTATCGAGTTTCGCGGTTGGCGACTTGCGCCGTTTGTTTGCTACGACCTGCGTTTCCCGGTGTGGTGTCGGCATGCGGGCAGTTGCGATCTGATGCTGTTTGTTGCGAACTGGCCGCAGCCGCGTCGCACCGCCTGGAATACGTTGCTGCGTGCACGGGCGATCGAAAACCAGTGTTTTGTTGCCGGCGTGAATCGCGTGGGCACGGATCACAACGAACGCGAGTATTTTGGTGACAGCGCGGTGGTCGACGCACTGGGCGACGATGTGGTCAATGCGAATGATCGCCATGTGTTGGAATTCGCTACGCTGGATCTGGGCGCTCTGCACGCACTGCGCGAGCGCCTGCCGTTTTATCGCGACGCTGACGCGTTCGACGTGAAGCGCTAATGGCCCTGCACTGGCACGATGCGCAAACTGGCGAAGCGCGTACGATGTCGCAAGCCGATCTTGATGCCTGCGTATCACCCAGTCGTTTTGTCGCCAGTCTCGACGACGAGTTGCAGATTTACGCCGAGCGGAGCGCGGCTGCCCGGGAGGCGGCGCGCGCTGCCGGTTGTTTGCATGAGGGGCTGGAGTACGCCGCAGGCGATGCCGCGAAACTGGATTTATTTTTGCCCGCAGGCGATCAGTCTGCGCCGTTGCTGGTGTATATCCACGGCGGTTTTTGGCAACAGCTGAGTCGCGCCGATTCGGCGTTTGCCGCGCCGGATGTGACGCGCCACGGTGGTGGCCTGGCCGCGCTTGGGTACACGCTGGCGCCGCGGGCTTCACTGGCCGAGATTGTGCAGGAGACGCGCGAGGCGCTGGTCTGGTTGTATCGACAGTGTGCGCTGTACGGTTTGGATCGCAAGCGCATTGTCGTGGCCGGTAGCTCCGCCGGTGCGCATTTGGCCGCGATGCTGATGCTCACCGACTGGACGCAGTTCGAACTGCCGGAACAAATTATTGCCGGGGCGGTTCTTGTGAGCGGGGTCTACGATCTGTCGGTCGTGGCGCAGTCCTATGTGAACGAGCCGCTGTCGCTTTCGACCGAGGGCATCAATTTGCTCAGTCCGCGACGCCTGATGCCACGCCACACTTGCCCGGTGCACATGGTGTTTAGCGCCAACGAGCCCGATGAATTCAAGCGCGAAAGTCATTGTTATGCGCGCCACCTGACGCGCCACGGGCAGTCCTGCGTGGTGCGGGAGATTGCCGGGCGTCATCATTTTGACGTGGTATTGGATCTGGCCGATCCGGATACCGCGCTGGGCCACGCGACGCTTTCAATGCTTGGCCTCAGCCCACCGCTTCAATCTGACCCACCGCTTCAATCTGAAGAGAATGTAAAATGACACGAGTGACACAACGCGTTGCCACCATGCAGGAAGCGGCAACGCTTAAAATGGCGCGACTCGCACGCGAGCTGCGCGGTGCTGGCAAGGATGTGATTTCGCTTGCCGTGGGCGAGCCGGATTTCGATACGCCGGATCACATCAAGCAGGCGGCCGTCGAGGCGCTGGCGGCCGGTCACACCAAGTACACCCCTGTGCCGGGCGTGGCGGCGCTGCGTGAAGCGATCGTGGCGAAATTCAAGCGCGAAAATGCGCTGGATTATGCGCCGGATAACATTGTGGTCTCTACCGGCGCCAAGCAGTCTCTAATTAATGTTTGTCTGGCTCTGCTTGAAGCAGGCGATGAAGCCATTCTGCTGGCGCCGTACTGGGTGTCATACTTTGAGATGGCGCGTTTTGCAGGGGCCCGTCCGGTAGTGGTCAGTGCCGGTATTGAGCAAAACTACAAGATAACGCCGGAACAACTGGCCGCCGCGATTACGCCTGCGACCCGACTGATCGTGCTCAATTCACCGTCCAATCCCACCGGCTCGATGTACTCGCGCGCCGAGCTCGAAGCGCTGGCCGCCGTGATTTGTCAGCACGACGATCTGTTTGTGGTGAGCGACGAGATTTACGAATACATCACGTTTGGCACGCCACATGTGTCGATCGGAACTTTGCCCGGCATGGCCGAGCGCACGATTACCATCAACGGGTTTTCCAAGGGCTTTGCGATGACCGGTTGGCGACTGGGTTATCTGGGGGCGCCGCAGTGGATCGCGGCCGCGGTCGGTAAAATTCAGGGGCAGTTTACGTCCGGCACCAACGCCTTTGCGCAGGTGGCTGGCGTGACCGCGCTCAATGCGGATCGCTCGTCGAGCGCAGCGATGTGTGCGGCGTATCAACGTCGGCGCGATCTGTTGTGCGAGCTCGTGAGTGATATTCCAGGTATGCAATGCAACGTGCCGGATGGGGCGTTCTATGTGTTTCCAAACACAACCGCGCTGTACGGCAAGCGCTTTGGCGATACGGTCATTGACGGCAGCGTGGCCCTGTGTGAACTTCTGCTCACCGAAGCGCACGTGGCGCTAGTGCCGGGTGCTGCGTTTGGCGACGATCGCTCGATTCGCTTCTCGGGCGCTGCTGCGGATGACGTGTTGCGCGAAGGTGTGAGTCGCGTCGCCCGTGTGCTTGATCAACTTCAATAGGAAAGCAATGTCATGAGCTATTCCAGCCCACTCAATTTTCGTCATTGGATCGACGAGCATCGCCATCTGCTAAAGCCGCCGGTGGGCAATCAGCAGATCTGGGCGGATACCGATTTTATGGTCACGGTGGTGGGCGGCCCCAACGAGCGACTCGATTATCATGACGACCCGACTGAGGAGTTTTTCTATCAAATTGAGGGCGACATGATTTTGCGCCTGATGGATGAAAACGGACCGCAGGACTTGCCCATTCGCGAAGGCGATATCTTTTTGCTGCCGCCGCATGTGCGTCATTCGCCGCAGCGGCCCGCCGACAGTATTGGTTTGGTGCTCGAACGTCAGCGACCTGAGGGTGCCGTCGATGGATTCGAGTGGTATTGCCTTGAGTGCAACGCTCTGGTGCATCGGGCGGAGGTGATGCTCAAGAGCATTGTTGATGATCTGCCGCCACTTTTCGCGGCTTTTCAGGCTAACGAAAAAGCCCGTTTATGCGGACAGTGCGGCACGCTGCATCCCGGCAACAAACCGGTGCCGGCATGACGATAGCCAATACGCGGGAGTACGCGGCGGCGTGTGATGCGTCCGATCCGCTGCGCGATTATCGCGCCCGGTTTGTGCATCCGAAGCTCGGCCCAGAGGGTCGCGACGCACTGTACTTCACGGGCAACTCGCTGGGGCTGATGCCAAAAACCGCGCGTGGTGCACTCGAGGTCGAACTTGATGACTGGGGGCGTCTTGGCGTCGAAGGTCATTTTGAGGGTACCAACCCGTGGTTGAGTTACCACGAGCGCCTGACTCCGGCGTCCGCACGTTTGGTCGGCGCCCGCGAGGGTGAAGTGGTGTGCATGAATTCGCTCACCACCAATTTGCATCTGCTTTTTGTGTCGTTCTATCGGCCGACCGTACAGCGCTTCAAAATTATCAGCGAAGCGAAAATGTTTCCCTCGGACCGTTACTTGCTCGAAACGCAAGTGCGTTACCACGGCTTTGATCCGGACGAGGCCATCATCGAGGTGGGACCGCGCGCGGGCACGCGTGTGATCGAGGAGGAGGACATCATTGCGGCGATCGAGGCGCATCGCGACGAGTTGGCGCTGGTGTTTTTCGGTGGCGTGCAGTACTTCACGGGGCAGTTTTTTGATATCCAGGCGATTGCCGCGGCCGCGCACAACGCCGACGTGCCGATCGGTGTGGATTTGGCGCACGCCGTGGGCAACGTGCCGCTATCGCTGCACGACTGGAACGTAGATTTCGCGGCGTGGTGCACCTACAAGTATTTAAACGGTAGCCCCGGCAATGTGGGCGGTGCGTTTGTGCATGAGCGCCACGCGACGGCCGAGTTGCCGCGTTTTGGTGGCTGGTGGGGCCATGACAAGGAAAGCCGGTTTTTAATGGAGCCGGGATTCAATCCCATTCCCGGGGCCGAAGGCTGGCAGCTGAGCAATGCGCCGGTGATGGGCATGGCCGTGCTCGCCGCGTCACTCGCTATTTTTGACGAAGTGGGTATGAGTGCATTGCGTGAGAAAAGCCTGAAGCTCACGGCGTTTCTTGAGTTTGTCTTTCGCGCTGTGGTGGAGCAAGCGGGCAGCGTGTCGCTGGAACTCATAACGCCGTCAGAGGCCGAGCGTCGCGGGTGTCAGCTGTCGGTGCGACTGGTCGGTGGCGGCAAGACGCTGTTCGACGCATTGACCGCGCATGGCGTCATTAGCGATTTTCGCGAGCCGGACGTGGTGCGTCTGGCGCCAGTGCCGCTGTATAACTCATTCGAAGACGTCTGGCGTTTTGGTCAGGTGCTGGCAACAGTGTTGCGCGAGCAAAGCGCTCACTAGACCGGGAAGCGGCCCAATGTAGGGCGCTGCAGCCCGGTACGCGTCGACCACATGGCGTTGTTCTCCGCCACATGCAACGCGAACGCATGGCGTGAATGCTCCGAATGATTGTGCGAGCTGTAGTGGGGCATGTGATCGCTAAACACCACGGCGTCACCGGGCGCGACCTCCAGCGGAACGCCCGCCGTGCTCTCGGGCCACGGTGTGTCATCGAGCGTTTTTAAAACGCCTGGTGCACCGGGGCTACTTACCTCGTAAACCTCGCGCAGCGGTGAGCTGTGTCCGCCGGGTTGTACCCACAGGCAGCCGTTGTCGCGCGTGGCGTCCTGCAGCGCAATCCAGATGCCCGTGACCGTGGCCGGTCGTGTGCCCAAATAGCTGGCATCCTGATGCCAGCGCACTTCGCCGCCAATGCGCGGCGGCTTGCACAGATACATGGTTTGCCAGACGTTGGGTTTGCGATAGCCAAGCTCACGCAGCAATGAGGCAATTTGCGGTAGTCGGCACAAGCGTTTGAAGGTGGGGTCGAGGTCGTGCAGCGCATGACCAATTTTATTAATAGCGTCGGCTTTGGCGCAGGTGAGCTTGCCGCTGTCGTCCACGGCGTCAGCCTCCACAAAGCAGTGCACGGCTTCGGCTGAGTCCATGAAGTACTGGTCGCGACCCGCATCGCGGTCGCCGGTG
>JBGCEL010000007.1:0-69672 GCA_045106455.1 Gammaproteobacteria bacterium | reverse complement strand
AAAAATTCGAACGTGCCAACGCGCACATGGCTGCGTGCCACACGCGTCAGCACCGCCCCGGGCGACAGCGATTCGCGCAGCACCGGCACACCGGTGGTCACCGCGGCCAATGACCGCGTGGTTGGCACGCCCAGGACGTGCATCGCTTCGCTCACCAAATATTCACGCAACACCGGCCCAAGCGGCGACTTGCCGTCGCCACCACGCGAGAACACCGTGCGCCCGGAGCCTTTGAGCTGCAGATCGCGACGCACGCCATGCACATCGATGCGTTCGCCCAAAAGCAGCGCCCGGCCGTCGCCAAGCTGTGGAACAAACTGACCGAACTGATGGCCGGCGTAGGCAAGGGCTACGGGTGTCGCAAACCGCGGCAGGCGAGCGCCACTGCAACGCGCCGCGGCGTCGTCCTGCCAGGAGACAAGACCCAGCTCTTGGGCCAACGCATGGTTCCAGATGATGAGCTCTGGAGCGGGGGCCGCTGCCGGTGCCTGCGCCACCCGCAGAACGTCGGGCAGCGACAGATAACTGTTGTGCAGCGGTGTGGCCACGAGATGTTAGGCGGCGAGCTGCTGACGCAGATACTCGTCGTAGGTGCCCGTGAAATCGATCACGCCGCTGGGCGTAATTTCGATAATGCGCGTGGCCAGAGAGGCCACGAAATCGCGATCGTGACTCACGAAAATTAGCGTACCGGGATAGTGTTCGAGGGCAAGATTCAGCGCCTCGATCGACTCCATATCGAGGTGATTGGTGGGTTCGTCCATCAACATCACGTTGGGCTTTTGCAAAACCAAACGACCAAACATGAGTCGGCCCTGCTCACCACCTGATGCCACCTTCACCGACTTCTTCGTGTCGTCACGGGAAAAAAGCATGCGTCCTAATGTGCCCAACAGCAGCTGTTCATCGCCACCCTTGGGCTGCCACTGGCTCATCCAATCGAACAGGCTTTCCTCGTCGGCAAACTGGTCCGTGTTGTCCTGCGCGTAGTAGCCGGTCTGGGCGTTCTCAGCCCACTTAACGTTGCCAGCGTCCACCTCAAGCTGTCCCAAAAGACAGCGCAAAAGTGTCGTTTTGCCGATACCGTTTGGACCAATAATCGCCACCCGCGAACCGGCTTCGATCGCCAGATCCAGATTCTTGAACAGCGGTCCCTCATCAAAGCCTTTGGTGATGCCCGCGGCTTCCACAGCCAGTCGGCGCAGCGGCTTGTTCTGTTCAAAACGAATGTAGGGACTCACGCGACTGGAGGGCTTTACTTCCTCCAGCGTAATTTTCTCGAGCTGGCGAGCACGCGAGGTGGCCTGTCGCGCCTTCGAGGCGTTGGCCGAGAAGCGGCTTACAAACGCCTGCAGATCGGCCATTTTCGCTTTCTTCTTGGCATTCTCGGCATACACACGTTCTTTTGCCGCGGTCGCCGCAATCATGTACTCGTCGTAGTTGCCCGGGAACACGGTGAGCGAACGGTAATCCAGATCGGCCATGTGCGTGCACACGGTGTTCAAAAAGTGGCGGTCATGAGAAATGATAATCATGGTCGAACGACTGCCCACCAGAAATTCTTCAAGCCAGCGAATGGTGTGGATATCGAGGTTGTTGGTGGGCTCGTCGAGCAGCAGCACGTCCGGATCGGAAAACAGCGCCTGAGCGAGCAGCACACGCAGTTTCCAGCCCGGTGCAATGGCGCTCATGGGTCCTTCGTGTTCGTCCACCGGGATGCCGATGCCCTCAAGCAGCTCGCCGGCGCGCGCTTCGGCCGAATAGCCGTCCATTTCAGCAAACTCAACTTCCAGATCCGCAACGCGCATGCCCTCTTCGTCGCTCATGTCGGCCTTGGCATACAACGCATCGCGCTCGGTCATCACCTCGTACAAGCGCGCGTGGCCCATAATCACGGTGTCGAGCACGCGGTGCTCTTCAAACGCAAACTGATCCTGGCGCAGGCGCCCCAGTCGCACGCTGGGCTCCACCGACACATTGCCCGCACTGGCTTCCAACTCGCCGGCCAGCAGTTTCATAAACGTGGATTTACCACAGCCATTGGCCCCGATGAGACCGTAGCGATTACCGTTACCAAACGTAACGGACACATCTTCAAACAGCGGCTTGGCACCGAACTGAATGGCGAGATTAGCGGTAGTGATCATGACGTTGCCCAGAAATTAGAGTGATTGGAAGGTCTTTCGCGCGCGCGGATAGTAGCAAAAATCGCGCGAATTCGCGGCATTGGGAACTGGAGGCCCAAAACTAAACAGGGGCGACCCGTTGCCGAGCCGCCCCTGCGCGTAAACGCTTGAAATTTTCGCGTTAGATCAGAAGCCCTTATTGAAGGTGACCGAGTAGGTCATCGGATCTTGCAGATACACAAAGCCGGCCAGGAACGACACCAGCTGATCCGAATCCGCGCAGTTTTTGCACGAGGCGTTGATCGACCAGTTGTTCTCGTCGTTCGCAATCGTGAAACCGGCGTTGACCACCGTGTAGTTGTCCACTTGCGCGGCCACGTCACCGGAGGTGCTGACGTTGTGTTCACCATAACGCACGGCCGTGATTTGCGGCGTGAAGGTCGTGGTGTCCGAGAGCTGGAATTCGTACCAGCCGCCGACCGAGATCTGCGTATCGGGCGTACGCTGGGGTTCGGAGATATCCCCGTCCGCATTCACAATACCCTGCAGGCAACGTGTCCCCGCCGATCGGCATTCTGCCTGCTGGGTAATAATCGCCGGGTTCAGGTTTGAGTACTCAGCATCCATAAAGCCGATGTTCGCAAACAGCGTCAGGCGATCCACCGGCAGCGCCAAAATTTCAAGCTCGGCACCATTGATATCCATATCCGCGAAGTTCTGCGTGATGAACGTAATCGCGCCTGAATCCGGATCTTCAAACGCCGAGGGCAGCTGGAAGTCGGTGACATCCGTGCGGAAGATCGTTGCGTTCACACGCAAGCGGCTGTCCATAAATTCGCTACGCAAACCGCCTTCATAACTCCAAACACGTTCCGAGGTAAACGGCTGCAGGTTAATCGCCGCCGTGCCGCGGGCGTTCCAACCGCCGGACTTGAAGCCGCGGGTGGCAGAGGCATAGCCCATGATGTCGTCGCTAAACTGATATTCGAGCGCCACGCGGGGTGTGACAATCGACTCGGACTGCTCCAGCGGCACACCGGCGGCGGTCAAATCCGAGTTATTGATGACGGCACCCGCTGACGCCAGTCCGTTGTCACGAATACCGAAGTCTTTTTCTTCGTCGGTGTAGCGCAGACCCAGTGTCAGCGTGGTCTTGTCGTTAAGCGCCCAGTCACCCTGCGCGTACACGGCCCAGGAGCTTACGCCGTTGTCGAGCGTGCGATCGTACTGAAACAGCGGCAAACCCACAGGCGGTGGTGCCAGTCCGATCGCGCCCAGATTAAAAATCTGCGCCAAATCGGTTTCGTTGTCCTCATTAAAATAGAAAACGCCGGCCGTGTAGTTGATTCGATCGTTGTAGAAGCTGCCCGAGAGTTTCGCCTCCAGTGTGATCTGGTCATGCTCACCGTCGTTGGCGATGGTGAAACCACCGGTATTGAACGGCCCGTCGAAAAAATCGAGCAGAAAATCTTGTTCCAGCGTGAGGTAACTGGCCAACAGTTCAAGCTGGGCCCCGCTGGCAAGATCGATCTTCAGATCGGTGGTCAGGTGCATGGATTCGGTTTCGTTGCCCATCGGCAAATTCTGCTTGTCGCCCGTGACCAGGCCGCTCAAAGGTGCCCCGTCCTCAACCAAACCCGTCGCCGTAAAGCGATTGCCATCATCGTTGGCGAAATTGAAGGTGTTGGCATGATCGGTCTTAACAAACGTGTACGTACCATCCCACACGATGTTGTCGGCCACATCCCATTGGGCGTGGGCGCGCACGCCGAAGTTATCCTCGGAGTTCAAGCCGTTTTCACCCGTGGTGGTGTTACTCACAAAACCGTTGTCTTCAATGTAGTAAGCCGACAGCTTGGTGCGGAACGTATCGGAAAACGGATTATCGACGCTGGCGCGAAAATGTGTGCGACCAAAGCGACCGGCACCGGCCTCTGCATAACCGCCAAACTCGGCGGCCGGATCGTTCAAAATCATGCGCACGGCGCCACCGGTGGTGTTACGACCAAACAGCGTGCCCTGCGGTCCGCGCAGCACCTCTACCCGGTTGATATCAAAGAACGCGTAGTTGTTGGCGTTTTGGCGCTGAATAAAGAAGTCGTTGACGTAGGTGCCGACCGGTGGATCAAACGTCGCAATCGATTCGGTGTTGTTCAGGCCGCGAATGGAATACAGGTTGGCGGTGCCAAGACCCGTGTTGTTGTGGGCCACGAAGTTGGGCACGATTTTCGCAATATCGAGCGCCTCGGTGATACCGGTGTTGCGCAATGTTTCGGCCGAAAATGCCGACACGGCCACGGGGATATCCTGCACGCCTTCTTCGCGTCGCTGCGCGGTCACGGTGACTTCTTCTAGTCCTTGGCCAAAACTTGTCGCCGCTGGAATGGCGAGGCCGGTAGCCAATGCCGCACTGATGCTTAATCTTAGTAAGGCGTTGTTGCTCATGAATTTTCCCCTAACGGATGCCCGCTTCTGTCGAATTGTTATAACAATGTAACATTTGAGCTTTTGAGATGTAAAATTCTCGAAGCCCTGCCAACTCAGTGCATTTCCTCGCCACCGCTTACGTTGATCGCATCGCCGTTGATGTAACACGCCTCGTCGGAACATAAAAACGCGACCGCGTTGGCCGTATCGGTCACCAGACCCACGCGCCCCAGCGGATTTCGTGCGCGAATATCGGCGCGATATTCCTCGACGCTGCGACCGCGGTATTTGGCGAAATACTCATTTTGCTCCGCACCAAGACCCGTGGTCACATGATTCGGACAGACCGCGTTGACGGTAATCTGGTGCGCACCAAGCTCAATGGCGCTGGTGCGGGTGAGCCCGATCATGCCGTGCTTGGAAGCGATGTACGCCGCCAGATGCGGAAAGCCGGTTTTAGCGCCCTGACTCGCAATATTTACAATCCGACCGCCCTCGCCCTGCTCCATCAAGATGCGTGCGGCGTGCTTGGTCATTAAAAACGCACCCATCAGATTCACATCAAGCACGGCCTGCCATTCGGATTTCGACACCTCGACAATAGGCTTGAGCAGGTAACCGATGCCCGCGTTGTTCACCAGATAATCGAAGCGCCCGAACCGCTCCTTCGTTTGCGCGAACGCCGCTTCAATTTGGTCCTCGTCGCGCACGTCACAGCTGATGGGCAACACGGTCACGCCGGTTTCATCGGCAATACTTTTGGCTACCGCCGCCATTTCGCTTGTCGTGCCAATTTTGTCTTCGGGCATGTGCTCAGCCGCCGTGCCGATATCAGTGATCACCACGTTACAGCCCGCCTGCGCGAGCCGCCGTGCAATGCCTTGACCCAGACCCTTCTCACGGCCCGCGCCTGTGACGAGCGCCACCTTGCCTTGCATGCTCATTGTCTTACTCAATGTCGTTCATCAAAATGAACTGCGGACTGTCAGCGTACTCACCAAAAGCCTTGATCACGGCCTGCATGGCGTCACTTTGCGCGTCCGCGCCCAGCGCCTCGGGACTCGTAATCTCAAGCCATTCGACATACTCGTAAGGACCCGGCTCACCCGTGCGCATTTGACCCGCCGAGCGGTACACGTTGAACGAGGTCACCGCGTTCAGACCACGTGCCGTGGGCAGATCCACGTCACGCGCCCACGCCTCATAGGTCGCCGGGTCAACGCCGTCGCGCAAATTGAACAGCACCAGTATTTTTTGCATTGGATAAAACTCCCAAACGTGAAGAAATCTAAAGCGTGTTGCCCAGCTCGTGACCGCTCTGGGTTGCCGCGAGCAGACGGTCCGGCGTGCGGCAGTCACCGACGCGCTCAACACTCAGCCCCGCCGCGACCAGCGGCTCATACAAACCATCATCCTGACGCCGCGGCGTGGAGTATGAGATCAGCGCAATGTCTTCAATGCGCGTTTCATTGCCGGTGTAAATATTGCGCGCCATCACGGCGCCCTCTTCCAGCGCGGCCATATCGCCAAACTGGGTAAAAGGCATCACCTCAATGCCCTGTTCGTTCAAGCGTCGGTAGATACCCTGGCGCACCACCAGCGCTTCAAACTGCGCCACGGTCTCACGCGGCGTCAGCAGCACCACGCGATCAAATAACGTACGCAGATGTTCCGCCGCCATATAGGTTCCGTGCGTGTGGTCATGATCGAGGATCACGGCGGTGCCGCCCTGCGCTTCGCTGTAGTCCAGCATGTCGACCATAAGTAAGCGCAGATCCAGAACAAAACCCTCGTCGCGCAGCGCTTCGGGCAATTCGCGCGGCCAGATCATGGTCGCGCCTGTAGCCAGCACAACGTGATCGGGCTTGAGCGCCAGCACGTCATCGGCCGTTGCAAAACCCGCAATCTGCACGTCGACGCCGGCGCGCTGAGCCGCATACAATTGATAGTCGTACACGCTGCTCAAATTCTCACCGCCGGGCAACTGCGCCTGCAGCCAGGTTTTGCCACCCACTTGTTCACCGCGGCCCAGCACCGTGACGTCGTGGCCACGTGCGGACGCGACCCACGCCGCCTCCATACCGGCTACCCCACCGCCAACCACGACGATGCGTTTTTGCGCCGTGACCGCTTCTGGCCACCAGTCGGCCTCATGGGTCTCGCCTACACGCGGATTGTTGTCGCAGGCAATTGGCTGGCCGTCACGAATGATGGTCGCCCAGCAGGTGTTGCACGACACGCAGTAGCGAATTTCCGCCGCGCGCCCGTCGCGAGATTTGTTCGGCCAGGATGGATCGGTCACGAGGGGCCGACCAAGGCCAATGAGTTCGGCATCGCCATCGGCCAGCAGGCGCTCACCCTCCGCCGGGTCAGTGATCAGACCCAGCGCCATCAGCGGCACGTCGCCGGCCGGTTCACGCATCGCCTGCGTGATCGAAGTGTAGGGCACGCGCGGACCGTGCATATCCGGTACGTGGGTCTCAAGCCACGGCGAATGCGAACCCTGCGCATGACAAAAATAGGAAAACACATCCGGCAGAGCAAGCTGCGCGGTGAAGCGTGCAGCTTCGGTCACATCCACACTGCCGGCAATGCCGTCATCACCGGGTAGTTTCAAACCAATGATAAAGCGCGCGCCACAGCGCTCCCGAATGCGTTGACCAAGCTCGCGCACGATGCGCGTGCGGTTTTCGACGCTGCCGCCCCAGCGGTCCTCGCGCAGATTCGACCACGGCGATAGAAATTGATGAAACAGATGCCCGTGTCCGGCCGAGATTTCGACGCCGCTAAAACCGGCATCCTGCAGACGCATGGTCGCTTCAACGAATCGCTCGACGAGCGCCTCGATGGCCTCATCGGTGAGCGCGCGCGGTACGGTCCAGCTCAGATCGTCGGGCAGCGCCGAGGGCGCGATGGCAAAGGGATGCTTACCTTCTTCGTGACGGCCGCGCCCCGAATCCTGCAGCTGCCCAATCAGACGGCAATCGTGTTGTTCGATGTCGGTGGCCCAGCGTTTGATGCCGGCACCGTCTTCAAACACATCGACCTTGTAATACTGACCGTGCCACGGCTGCACGGCGAGGGGCTCGGTGACAATAAGACCCGCACCACCCTGCGCACGATTACGGTAATAGTTGAGCAGTGGCTCGGTAATTTTCTGCTCACGCCCCATTTTCGTGGTCATGGAAGCGTGCACGATTCGATTGCGCAGTGGGACACCGTGCAGCTCGACCGGCGAAAAGAGTGTCGGGTAGGCCTCACTCACTGTGCAGATCCGCGTGAAATTTTATACAAAAGCCGGTTTCACAACGCCGAAGTACGCCGCCAGAATCACGAAAAAATAAATCCCGAGCACCCAGCGATACACCGGACGGATGGCAATGCGATAGCGCTCGTCGCGTTCTTCGTTTGCCCCGTTGGTCATGATGTCAGTGAACGCAATGACCGCCGGCTTGAACGTGACGTCGAGGGCGATACCGCAAACCAGCACACAGGCGACACACAGAATTTTGGCCCAGGCCCAAACTGGCAGCGCGGTGCCCCACAGAACAAACAACACATAGGCCAGCACCGCGACAAGCAGCACGTGTACGAAGAAATTGATCTTGTGAGACAGCGCTTCAACCGCGGAGTGGGGTTTCAAAAACCCCGACCACATCACAATCGCCCACGCGGCGGCCGCCACCCAGATGAGTGCCAGTAGTGCGGTCGGCAGACTCACCAGGCCCAATCGATCCAGCAGCGTAAACCCACTGGGCAGAATCAGGATGACGCCGGTGCGCGGCAGCCGATCGAGCACCATACCAAGCTGCATGACGGTGCCACGCGTCTCCACACTCAGGTCGCTGCGCTCGGACATTTTGGCCGCCAGAAACACGCCCACGTCGGTACCGAGCCAGAAAACCAATAGCATGATGTGAAATAAAACCATCCACGAATAGGATTCCATGGGACGCGCTCCTGATGTTGTTGTTAGACGTGAGCTATTGGGGGCAAAACGTCAATGCGAGAGATGTATTCAAGACTCGACGTTGCGACCGGATTCGAGCACCGAGCGAATCAGCTGATCGCGCTGCGCGTTCCACTTGGCTTCGAGCGCTTCATCAGGCTCAAAGGCATCAATCTGCTCCTCGGTGATCAGCCCCTGCTGTTTGAGCAACGCCTCGATGGTAAGCAGGCGTTCTTTCACCGACCAGTGTTCGGCCATCAACCGCGCCAGCCTCGCCAGCAAACGATCAAGCTCCGGATCGGAATAAAACGATTTGCGCCCGCCTTTGACTTTTCGACTCAATGCCACCTTCAGGACTCCTGTGCCTTGCGTGAACCGAAGCCGTACCACTGAATGCTGTCGGCCAAACGGCCGGTGTTTTCGTCAAACTCAACGGGGCCCTTCACGGCATCCACGAAAGTCTGCTCATCGACGTAGGTAAAGCGCGGCATGATGGCTTCGAAAAACGCATCATCGGCAAAGCCGGCATCGCTACACAGCTGACGGTAGTCCTGATCGCGAAAGCCTTTGTAGAACGGTTCGTTGTTGTAGTAGCAATCCCAATCCAGATAGAACGAATCATAGGGCTTCAGACTATCGTTCGGTGGCAACTCCATGTTGAGCATCACGCCGCCGGGCTTCAATATGCGATGAGCCTCGGCCATGTAGGCATCGATGGCGTCTTTGGGCAGCTCGTGCAGGAACATGGAACTGAAGACAATATCTACGCTGTTGTCGTCGAAGCCCAGGTTCTCGCAGCTCTTTTGCTCGAAATTGACCGAAACACCCATCGCCTGCGCGCGGGCATGGGCATAGCGCAAACACGCGCCGGCCACGTCGAGTCCGTACACGTTGGCATCTGGATAGGTTTGCTTCCAAGGCAGCGTGTTGTGCCCAATTGAACACCCCACATCGACAATCACTTGTGGCTTGTCATCAGGCCGACGCGCTTGATAGTACTTGGCCATCGACCAACCGATGTCGTTGAGACGTCGTCCCATCATGCCAAACGCAAACACGTTCAAGCCTTGGTCGTACACAGCGCCCGGGGCAATCTCGGCACCGGTGCCACCGTAGTTGCCCGGCATCAAATGCACGTCCACGGCGTTCGCATAGTCCGGAATCGCAAGCTCAGGATCGAGGCTTAGCGTGCCCTGAGCCTTGCTTTGATCCGCATGCCAGCGCTCGTAGGAATCACGCAGCGTAGCGCTGTGCCGATCCACGGTATCAATCACCGTGTCCCACACCAACTCTTGGGCCGTGCAGCGCAGACTGCTGTAGAAGTTGAACGCGTCCGAGCCTTTAATCGCCCGATGCACTTCCCAACCGTCTTTGGGCTGGCCATTGTCGCGCACCCAATCCGGCTCGATATTTTGTTCGTAGTCGTCGCGCATCTGGGTTGCGGCGTCGGTCAGCACGTAGGCACGTAAGCCCGCAGCGAAACGCTGACGGGCTAATTCGTCGCGGTTCTTGGGTAAGTCCATATCGTGATTCAGGCTGGTTTCCATGGATATTACTCTTCATGTTTGTCTTGAAAGTCTAGTCGGCGGGCGCTCGTGCGCCGCCGGTCGCGGTCGGGCCACGACCACAAATGATATACATTTATAACATTTGCTGATCCCGCACAACAGCTGTGCGCATCGCCAAATTGCGCCACCCGCTGCGATCTGGGTGTTTCCAGATGTAACAGCGGCGCTGAAACCGGCGGCACGCGAGCGGTGCTGTGTATCCACACGCGCCACGGTTGATGGCCGGAAGGCTTCTTCTGTATTGTGATCGGCCGTCGCCTTTTCTGATTTTTTAGTTCAAGGAGAACCCCAAATATGGAACCCGTTGCGATTGTTGGTATTTGCATTGTGGTGCTGATCGTTGGCTATTTGCTGGGGCTCGCCGTCGGCAAGTCCGGCGCCACCAAACAAAGCAACGAAGTGGAGGAGGCGCGCGCGGAGCTCAAGCAGTACCGCGAAGAAGTGAGTGAGCACTTTGGCAAAACGGCCACGCACTTCCAGGCGCTCGGACAAAACTATCGCGAACTCTACGATCACATGGCCTCCGGTGCCGATGCGCTGTTTGAGCAGGGCGATGGCGACAAAGCGGTCGCGTTTGTCCCGATGGAACAGCTGCTCGCCGCCGACAAGCCGCCCACAGACGTCACCCCGGCGGCCGCAGAACCAGCCGCTGAGCCCGACACCTCGTCGGCACAAGCGGACACCGAGCCGGCTGTTGAGGAGCCGGTTGCAGCTCCCGTCGAGGAGGCAAC
Organism: Gammaproteobacteria bacterium; assembly: GCA_045106455.1. Lineage (GTDB taxonomy): Bacteria > Pseudomonadota > Gammaproteobacteria > Steroidobacterales > JBCCMA01 > JBCCMA01. The sequence continues at coordinate 58,871 of JBGCEL010000007.1, read as the reverse complement.
CGAGGCGATTGTGGCGGACGCGGCGGATGACGCCGTTCAGGCCAGTGATGCGTTTGCTGAAGAGCCCATTGAAGACATTTCAGCGGCGCAGGACACGCTGCAGGCCGAGAATCAGGAACACGACGACCAGCCCGAGAAAACGAACGCCTGAATGACACGCAGCAGGATCGCAGCATGAACCCTTTCGCATTCCTCTGGCGGCCCGTGCCGTCCCGCGCCGTGAAACACGCCGCCGTCGCGACGCTTCTCATGCTCACGACGCCCGCCCTGGCGGATCTGGATGACTATGAAAAACTGACGGGGCTGTTTGCCGACTGGCGCGCGTTCGAAACGCCACCGTGGCGTGATGGTGCACCCGACTACTCCGCTGCACGCTTCGATGCAGCACACAAAAAGCTCGCGACGTTTCGGGCCAGGCTCAACGCCATCGAGACGGCAGACTGGCCCGTCGCCAAACAGGTGGACTGGCACATCGTGCGGGCCGAGATGAACGGCTTTGATTTCAACTATCGCGTACTGCGCCAGTTCGAGCGCGATCCGGCGTTTTATCAAACCATCTGGGACTACAAGAGCGACGTACCGGCCCACGAAGGCCCCACCCACCACGCGATTTTGGAACTGTGGACCTACACCTTCCCACTCACTACGCCCGAACGGGCACGCATGCTGCGCGAACTCAAAGTGATCCCGCCTTTGATGGCGCAGGCGCGCGAAAATCTCACCGGCAATGCGCGCGACCTGTGGGTCGCCGGCATTCGCAACATCGAGCAACAGGGCGAATTGCTCGAGCGCATCAAATCGTCGGTCGGCAATAACTATGATCGCGAGTTTCTTGGCGCCATCAAGGACGCCCGACGCGCCACCGATGAGCTGGTGACGTGGCTCAAAGCCGAAGCCCCGGGCAAGACAGGCCCCTCCGGCATCGGCATCGAGCAATACAACTGGTACATGAGTCAGGTGCACTACGTGCCGCTCACGTGGCAAGACGAAGTGCGGCTGTTGCAACGCGAGCTCGACCGATCGTGGTCGTCACTCAAACTCGAAGAACATCGCAACCGCAAGCTGCCGCCGCTGCGCGCAGCCAACACCGCCGAGGAGTACGACGCGCTGGCCCGTCGCTCGGCCGATCGTTTCTTGACCTGGATGCATGAAGAAGACGTGCTGCCATACAGGGACTACCACCGCCCGGCGCTGTTCGCACGGCTCGGCAGCTTTGTGCCAGAAAACGAGCGCAATTTCTTCTGGATCGCCGCGCACTACGACCCAACGCCGCTCTACACACATTTCTACCACTGGTTCGACCTGGCCCAGATGGACGACGAACCGCACGCCAGCCCGATACGTCGTGGCGCGCTGCTGTACAACATTTTCGACAGTCGCAATGAGGGCACCGCCACGGGCGTCGAGGAAATGTTTATGCATGCCGGCCTGTACGACGTGCAACCCCGTTCGCGCGAACTCGTGTGGATCATGCTGGCCCAGCGCGCCGCACGCGGATTAGGCTCGCTGTACGCCCACGCCAATCAGATGACGATGGCCGAGGCCGGCACGGTGCATGTGAAATGGACGCCGCGCGACTGGATGGGCAACGAGCCCGAGCTGCTGCAGTTTGAGCAGCATCTGTATCTGCGTCAGCCGGGCTACGGCACCAGCTACGTGACCGGCAAGTATTTGCTCGAGCGCCTGCTGGCCGTGCGCACGGAACAAACCGAGTCGCGCGAGAAACCCTACGGACTGGGTGAGTTTTTCGGCGAACTCAACGACGCTGGCAGCGTGCCTATTTCGCTGGTGCACTGGCAGCTGACCGGGGATGATTCAGACATTCGCAAGATCATGGCCGCTCAGTAGCCACTCAGCAGCCACGATCTTTGCAGCCCAAACTTAGTTGGCGCTGGAGCGCTTCACGCTCACGGTGGTGTGTTCCTCCAGCGTCTTCTCGATTGCCTCTTGCTGTGCAGGCGTGGCCGTTTCCGCCGCGCGGGACGCCTGATCAAACGTCGCGATGATGATTGGCATGCCATCAACATCGGTATCCAGCGTTAGCGTCTGCCCCGGCTGCAGCCGGCGCTGCCAGGCGTCGCGCACCAGCGACCAATACCCCGACGTTCTCTCCCAATAAGACCGGGCCGGCGAGAAATCGTAACCGCTGATTGATCGGTAGTGATTGAAACCAAACTCCCGTACCAATGACTGCGACGAGTGGCGATCGTTACGCACCACCTTGGTGTTGTCCTGTTCATGGGTCCAGCCGGCCGGCGTGATGGTATGCCGGTTTTCGGCATTGATCGCATTGTAATCATCGCGCTTGGTGTACTCACGCCGTGGCAATGGGCGCCAGCTGCGGTCGCTGGTCCATGTCGAGACGCCGTAGCGATGATTCCAGCGACCCGTGCCGCAATAGCGCGGCGCATCGGACACCTCGAAGACACACTGCGTCCAGGCACCATCACGCGACTGCTCTGCCACGGGCACCACCTCCCACTGTTGGTCCGCTACAAATTCGAAACGCTCGGGCGCCTCATACAGCCAGTCCTGACGCCAGTGTTTTATCACCGCCCCACCCGGAGCAACCAGAATATGCTGCAACACAATCCGCTCTGGCGACTCCTCAACCACAACCACCGTTTCAAACCCGCCGGTCAATTTGTCGTCGTGAAATTCGTAATTCGGCGTCAACGGCACGGTTTCCTGAAATTGAAAATCGACTCGATAGTCGCCCTGCATCGCCAAAATGGCGTGTCGGTCCTTACCCAGCGCATCTGACTGGGCCGCAATGCGCTCAAAGTGTGGATTGGCCACGGACACGTAGTCGGCCGCGGGTGTCGCCTGCGAAACGTACTGGGTACTTGCGCAACCGCTCGCTGCCAGTACGAACAAACAAAAACAAATACGGTGGTACTTCATCGAAAACTCCAGATCGCAAGTGGGATTAAAATTGCCAGTCGAACGCGACATTAAACTCACGTCCCGGGCGGTTAAAACGTTCAGGGTTGGCGACTGTGGCGGCCAGACCGGCGACATCGAGGTACGCGGTGTAGGTCACATCAGTCAGGTTGTAGAGTCCGGCGCGCAACCGCACGGAACGCAATGGCTTGAAAAACCCGACGACGTCGTGCACGACGAAACCAGCCGGCTGCAGCACCGCGCCGTCCACCTCATCAACCTGGGTTTGGCGCTCAGCAAAGCGTGTGGCAAGCGTCAGACCCCACTTGTCGGCGGGATCGCGATAGTCGATACCGAAAACACCGTTGAGTGGCGCGATGTTGTTGAGCGCCGCACCGGTCAAACGGTTTTCGCCCTCGGCGAACGCAGCGGAAAACCGCATCGACATTCCCGTGGGCAACCGCTGCGGCCAGAACTGTGCCTGAAACTCAGCACCGCGAATTTCCACATCGTCGAGATTAACCGACTGAAACTGCAGCAGGCCGGTGAGCGGATCTATCCCGGCTGGCTGAAATGATGCGATGAAGTCATCGTAACGAGTGGTAAAAACGGCCACATCAAAAGACAGCACGTCGTTATCAAAACGCACACCGATCTCAAGTCCCGCGCTAGACTCAGAGCGCAGATCCGGGTTTGGCAGGCTCGTGTAGCCAAACTGTAAGTTTGTGAAGCCGACGTTTACATCGTTGACCGGCGGGGCTCGAAAACCTTCGGAATATTGCGCGTACAGCTGCCATTGATTGGCGACGTTCCACAACATGCCCAACCGCGGCGTAATGAGACTGTCTGCGATGGCGACGGACGGCACACCCGGGTTGTCGTCAATGAAAATACTGTCGACATTCGGCGACAGCGAAAACCGATCCCAGCGCAGCCCCGGTATTAGCGTCACGGAGCCCAATTCAATCCGATCCTGCACATAAACACCCGTGCGACGTGTGCGCGACATCGGAAAATCGCGCACTGGAAACAGATCCGGACCCACTTGGGAGGTGGTCTCACCGGTGTCAAGACTGGTTTGCGTGCCGTCACGAATTTGCTCGGTATCCGCCACCTCGTACTCAATGCCAAAGCTAAAGGCATGTTGATGCCGACCGATCAGAAGCCGCCTGGCCGCGTTGATCTCGATCCCACCGAGATCCTGAGCAAACTGAAACTGGCGGTCACGTTCAACGGCATCAGTCATACCCATGATGCGAGTCGTGCGCGCCTCAAACGTATCCTGACGGGTTTCGCTTCCCTGGAAATAGCCACGCCAGCGCAGATAGTCCAGGCCGAACGCGCCATCGTTCCACGACTGACTCAAACTCACGCGCTGGCGGCTGCGCCGATCATCGCCACGAACGTCGGTGGTTTCGATTTCGTAAGGAAAGCCGAAAATGGCTGTGAAATCCTGTGTGCGCTGTAGCGAGATTACATCGGTGACACGGCTTGAATCGAAATTCTCGAAGGTCAACAGCGGCGCGCCGCGACTAGCATCGCCAAAGGCAAATTTGAACAGTGTGTTGAGCGAAGAGAAGCTGAGCGGATCGGCCAGCGGCGTGTTCGGTTGCTCTCCGTCGCGCGCCGACACCCGTAGCATCGTCGACATATCTCCAAATGCCAGCGCGGCCGTGCCCCGTAGCAGCGTGCTTTGATCCACGGCGTTGTAACCGCCGCTAAAATCGAAATAGCTGTCGCGAGCATTGAGGTAGTCGGCCGGATCACGGGTCACAAAACTCACAACACCACCAAGTGCGTCCGAGCCGAACACCGCTGAGGCCGGGCCGCGAGTAATTTCAACCTGCTTCAGCGCGTCGACATCAACAAAATCGCGTCCTGCATTGGAAAAGCTGCCGATCGAGAAGGCGTCCGCCGTGGCCACACCGTCCACTTCAATTTGTACTCGATTGCCGCCAACTCCGCGGATCGAAAACCCGGACAACCCGAAGCGACTACCCTGACCTGTGACATCGACGCCAGGCTCGTAGCGCACAAGGTCGTCGATGCTTTGTGCCAGTTCGGCGTCGATGCGTTCGGCATCGATCACCGTTACGCGACTGGCCAGCTCAGCGCTGGCCAAGGGCGTTTTGGAGGCCTCGACGGTAACGGTTTCGAGTTGGCGTGGCGCCGATTCTTCAGGGGCGGTGGGCACAGCGCCCGGGGATACGCTGGTCGCAACCAGCCACAGCAATCCAGTGAACATCATGATCTCCTGATGTCCGTCGCTGGCGTGCTGGCGTTGGGCTGGCTGGCTTGCGCGGGTGTTATTTTGTAAGGATCAGTTTGTCGTTGCGCGTCAGGCGCAAACGATAAACCTCTCCGCGGTAATGAACCGCCACCTCTTTTCGCTGCGCGAATAGTTCGTCTGCGTTTAAAGCCTGTTGATCGGATTTATTCACAGGCGGAGCAGGCGTGACTTTCTTGTCCATTGATGAGAATGATAATTATTCTCATCTAAGAAAGCAAGCGCTGCCCCACCGCGAGGTCGTCAAAAGCCGGGATTACAGCTGCGGATGAATCACAACGTCGATACGACGATTCTTCGCCCGGCCTTCCTTGGTTTCGTTGTTCGCAATCGGACGCGTTTCGCCGTAACCAATCGCGCTGATTTGCGAACTGGTCAGTCCCATGCTGCCGATCATGTAGGTCTTCACTGCATCCGCCCGCTCGGTGGAAAGCTCGAGGTTGGTCTCATCGCTACCGAACGCATCGGTGTGTCCTTCCACCTCAATCGTGCTGCGATCAAACTGTTTGATTGATTGCTCCACTTTGTACAGCAGCGCAAATTTGTCGGAATCGATATCGGCTTTGCCACTGTCGAAGGTCAGACCCACCAGTCGCAGGATGATGTCATTGCCCGAACGCAGCACCACGGCTTCGTCGCGTGTAAACAGTCGCTCGACGGTCGCGAACTTGGCTTTGATGCGCGCCTGCTGATCAAGCTGGGCGGCCAGCGCCAATCGTTCTTCGGACGCACCGCCCAGGCGATCCTCCAGCGTCGCGATCTGCGCTTCAAGATCGCGCAGCCGAGTTTTGCGCTCGGCCAAATCCTGTGCCTGTACACGGCTGGTTTCGAGCAGCTCTTCTACTCGCGTCACGAGCTTGGCCGTCGGTTCTTCGTAGCCATTGTCAAAATACACGGGAATATCGAGGGCAGCGCCGATGCGACGCAGCGGCGTTTGCCAATCTACGACGAACGCCTCGAGGTCGGCGCGTTCGCGCTCAACGCGCTTTAAGTTCTCCGCCAGATAGATCGCTACGCGCGCTTCATGCTTGGCATCTTGGGCCAACGACCGGGGCCGATCCGTATCGTAGCGATTCGCGGTTAGTTCACGCTCGGCTTCGGCAAACAGCGACGTTGCACTGGCGAACGTGGTCGGCGCATAACGCTTGGCTTTGAGCTCATCGGCCTGATCCAGCAGCCCTTGCGTTTCGTTCAGGTAATTGGCCTTGATCGCGGCAAGCTCTGCAGCACGGAACGACGTCTCGGCCTTGGAGCCTTTGCGCTCGGCCGATTTCAGGCTACCGCTTTCAAGCGTAATCGCCGCATCCCGAAACTGCTTAACGCCGTCTCCCCATGCCTCCGGTGCGTATTTTTCCGCCTCTGAACTGGCGGCATCCGCCCGCGCCAAAATGGCGTTCGACAAAGTAATCCGAGCAACTTCCGCCGCATCCAGCGCACCGGACCATTGTTTGACCGCCTTGCCAAGCTCGGTGCGAATGCGGTCGATGTTACCGCCGCGCTCAAGCAGCTCTTCAGCTTTCTTGTAGTGTCCGGCGCCTTGCTCGTAAGCCGTTGGGGCCAGATAGGGCGCCTCAGCCTTGTTCGCGGCAATCAGCGCATCCTTGGCTTCCTCAAACAGTGTTTGGCGCAGATTATCCTGCGCATTGGCCGCGCCTGCGAAGGCCATCACAGCCAAAACAATCAAAGTGTAGGGGGTTTTGAAAACGCGCTTCATGATCAATCTCCAACGCAAGGTTCGATACTTCAAGGTGCGGACAGAAGCGCGAAGTATACAACGCGCCTCGCGCGCTTTGGCCTGCCCATGCACTCGTAGACGAATGTTTACGCGCGACAAATATGGAAATTCTGTGCACTTCGCCGCAAGCCGCGCACGAATTGCTACCCTAGCGCCATGAAAATTGGGAGTCGTTTGTTTCTCGCGTTGACATTGGTCAGCATGCTGGTCGTTTTGCTCAGCGCGGGCATTACCCGCTGGAATTTCAAAAGCAGCTTCGTGCGCTATGTTGAGGCTCAGCAAGACCAGCGCCTGGCCCGTCTGGCGACAAATCTCGCCGACATCTACGCCGCCGATGGCGGCTGGGACGATTTGCGTCAAGACAGGCGACAATGGCGCGCGGTGATTCGCGGTGGCTACCTGCGAGAACGTGGTGAGCGAGGCCCCCGCGGCGAACGACGACGCGACCGCGACAATTTCGGTCCGCCACCCGAGGGCGATGGCGGCCGACGTGGTGGTCGCCCCCCGCCCCCACGCGAAGTACGCATCGGCCTGCTTGATGCTTCCGGCCAGACCATTGTCGGCTGGCAACCCGAGGACGGGACGGCGCGACGTGTCCCGATCGATGTTGACGGTAGAAACGTTGGCTTTATCGCTCTGCAGCCCGCAGCGCCGCTAAGCGCCGCACTGGATCGCAAGTTTTCGCGTGATCAGAAGCTCACACTGTGGCTCACAACAGCGCTGGCACTAACGCTTGCCGCGCTCATTTCTGCAATCATGGCACGCCAGCTCACCCGCCCTATCCGAGCGCTGAAAGCCGGCGTGAGCGCTGTCGCCAAGGGCGAATACGAACACCGGGTGGATGCCACACGCAAAGACGAGATCGGCGTGGTCGCGCGCCAATTTAACCAGCTCGCAGAATCACTGCAGCAAAGCCGGGTAGCGCGCAAACAGTGGGTCGCTGACATCGCCCACGAACTGCGCACACCGCTGTCGGTACTACGCGGCGAAATTGAGGCCATTGACGACGGCGTCCGCGAACTCAATGACACCACGCGCGCGTCTCTGCTCAGCGAAATCTCACGGCTAACCAAACTTGTGGGCGATCTGCATCATCTGTCTGAATCCGATCAGGGTGGCCTGAGCTATCAGCGTGAACGACTGGATTTGACCGCACTGCTCGGCGGCATCGTTGAGACCAACCACGCGCGACTCGAAAGCGCGGGTCTAAAGGTTCAGAGCAAGCTGCCCAACATTCCCATTGATGTTATCGGCGACGCAGACCGCCTCAGTCAGTTGTTTAGCAATCTGCTTGAGAACGCGCTGCGTTACACCGACAAACCCGGTTCATTACTAATTACCTGCTCGCGCGGGGCCGGCGATGTGCACATCGCCTTCGAAGATTCCGCCCCCGGCGTTCCCGCCGGCAGTCACGCCAAGCTGTTTGAACGGCTTTATCGCGTGGAGGAATCGCGCAACCGCGGCACCGGCGGTTCCGGCCTGGGGCTGTCGATCTGCGCGGCGATTGTTACTGCGCACGGTGGAAAAATTGGCGCGCACGATTCGGATCTCGGCGGTTTGGCCGTGGTGATGACCCTTCCTCTTGCAGACACAATGGCACGACCATGACTTCCCCTGAAATTCTGATCGTCGAAGACGAAGAAAAGCTGGCCACACTGATGGCCGATTACCTGCACAAAGATGGCTACGCCACGCATTGGATCGATCACGGCGATGCGGTCATCGAGCGCGTTACATCACACCCACCCGCCCTGATCCTGCTCGATTTGATGCTCCCGGGCACCGACGGCCTCACGTTGTGTCGCGAGCTGCGCGCGTTCGTTCAGATTCCGATCATCATGGTCACGGCGCGGGTGGATGAAATTGACCGACTGCTGGGCCTGGAATTAGGCGCCGACGACTACGTCTGTAAACCGTTCAGCCCGCGCGAGGTGGTGGCGCGCATTCGCGCCGTGCTGCGACGCGCGGCTCCCGACGACAGCGCGACGCCTGCGGCCGAACACGGGCTGCACATCGATACCGAGCGTTTCGAAGCCACTTTCAACGACCAGCCGCTTGAGCTCACGCCGGTCGAGTTTCGTATTTTGGCGCTGTTGGCCGCCAAGCCCGGCCACGTATATTCACGCAATCAGCTGATGGACCACATCTATACTGACGGTCGCGTCGTCAGTGATCGCACGGTGGATTCGCACATCAAAAACCTGCGCCACAAACTGGACGACGCCGGCGACAGCGAAATTATTCGTTCGGTTTATGGCGTGGGCTACAAGCTCGAATAGAAAACCGCTAGCTGCTGGCGCGCAAGGCGGCAATCCGTTCGGTGAGCGGCGGATGCGTCATCGTGAGTTTCTTCAGCCCGGCCATCCCCAGCAAGCCGCCGTTAATACCCATCGCCTGCATTTGCGCCGGCAACTGCGCGGGTTGCTGCAACGACTGCAATCGCTCCAGCGCCGCGATCATTTTTTCCTTACCCGCCAATTTCGCGCCACCGGTATCTGCACGGTATTCGCGCAAGCGGCTGAACCAGCGCACGATAATGGTTGCCAGGAAACCCAGCACCACCTGCGCCGCCATATAGACCATGCGATAGGCAAAGCCGCCGCCATAACCGTAGCCGGTGCGGTTGTAACCACCGCCACCACGACGACCATCCACCACCGATGAAATCACGTGCGCAAACACCATCACAAACGTGTTGAGCACGCCCTGAATCAGAGTGAGCGTCACCATGTCGCCATTGGCCACATGACTCACCTCATGACCGAGCACCGCCTCCACTTCATCACGTGTCATCGTGGCCATAAGACCGGTGCTAACCGCGACCAGTGAGCTGTTTTTGTTGGCACCGGTGGCAAATGCGTTGGGCGCCTGTGAATCGAAGATCGCGACGTCCGGATTGCCTATGCCGGCAATTTGCGCCTGACGTTGCACCGTGCCGACCAGCCACTGCTCTTCTTCGGTGGTCGGGGTTTCAATGACTCGCGCGCGCGCCGAGCGCAGCGCCATGCGTTTGGACATCATCAGCGAAATAAACGCGCCGCCCATGCCGAACAGGGCCGCCATAATCAGGATGCCGGCGTAACCGGAGTTCGCGTTGTTAAGGCCCAGCAGCGTAAGGATAAGGTTCAAAACGAACATTACCGCCAGGTTGGTCGCAAGAAAAAGGCCGATTCGTAGCATCTTAGAATTCCCCAAAAACTCCACCCGGAGCCGATCTGTAAATGATACATGAGTGACTTGAATTCAAGCCCGTCTGGCCGCGCGTTCACATTTTATGACACCATCGAGGCTCACCGACGATACAGGACAGTCAACATGAGCATGCGCCACCGCACCGTTACCGGAAAAATTCTCTATACCTCCAAAAAGCCGGAAATGATGGATCAGGAGCGCGGACGCGAAGAGTTCTGCTTCACTCACCACGGCGACGGCTCCATGATCATGCGGGCGCGCTGTGAAATTGAAGAACCCGATCCCCATGTGTTGCGTGACATTGTTTACAGCCTGGATGCCAACGGCGTGCCGCAGCACCTGCACGTGCACCTTACGGTCGACGACAAGCTCATGGGCTCCGGCTGGTTTCATCATGATCAGGCGCACGGCGTCGTGGAATGTGAGAGTTTCGGTCCATCGATTGGACGGCTGTCGCAAAAAGTGCAGACCAACGGTGTCTTTGACGGCTTTGGTACTCACCCGGTGGTCGGCGACGGCTTTTTGACCCGCTGCATGGATCTGAGCAAAGGACCGCACCGCCGACAAATTCGCGCGTTTTTGCCCTCACCGGATCATCGCGGCGCCACACCGCCGATGATTGCCGAGGTAAAAATCGGTTTGGAGTATGTTGGGGAAGAATCCAAAACGGTGGCCGCCGGTACGTTCGATTGCCGTCACTACCGCTACATCGATGACGTTGGCCCAGGCATGGGCGGCGTCACCCATCCGACTTACGACATGTGGGTCACGGCCGACGACGACTCGATTCTGGTCTACGGCAGCATCGACGGCGGCATGATGAATCGCTACGAACTGGTGGAGCTCACACGCTAAATTCGTACACGGTGGTGTGCTCGTAGGTATGCCCCGGCAGCAGCAGAGCACTTGGAAACGCCGGTTGATTGGGCGCATCCGGGAAGCCTTGCGTCTCCAAACACAGACCCTGGCGCGGGCGAAACGGATCATCGAGATAGTGGCCGCTGTAAAACTGCAGTCCCGGCTGCGTGGTGTACACGCTCAATCCAATACCGCTCGCTGGTGCGATGACCTGGGCCACGGCTTGCTTGCTGTTGTTGTGACGCTTCACAAAATAGCAGTCGTAGCTGTCAATGCCTGCCGCAAAGCGCATTGCCAGCTTGACAGGCGAGCGCAAATCAAACCGTGTATCGGCGACATCGTTCAGATTGCCCGCCGGAATAAGATCCGTGCGAAGCGGCACATACTGATCTGCGATAATTTGCACCCAATGGCCATCGATGGTGGGCTCGCCGCTCAAATTGAAGTACGCATGCTGCGTGAGATTCACCACAGTGGGCGCCGTGCACGTGGCGCGAAACGCTACGCTCAAACGCATTCCATGCACCGCGTAACGCACACGCGTTGTGAGCTCGCCCGGGAAACCCTGTTCCCCGTCCGCGGAGACGTACGTCATTTCGCAGGTCTCATCACGCGTTACGCTCGCCCACTCGCGGCGATGGAAGCCCTCTGCGCCGCCATGCAAACAATGCCCGTTTGGTTCGCCCTGCGTATTGAGCTGATGCACATTGCCACCCAGCGGCAAGCGGCCGTCCGCAATGCGGCCAGCGAAACGCCCGATCACCGCGCCCATGTACACATCGTCGTGCACATAGTCTGCAGCATTTGGGTATCGCAGCACGACATCCATCGGCCCGTCACGGGTCGGCACCTGCAGCCGATGCAGGGCCGCGCCAAGCGTGCTTAAGCGCGCACGCAGACCTGCCGCGCTGACGATCTCTACTTGAGAGCTCACAGCGTTTTAGTTGAGCACGTCGAAAATGCGGCTGTACTTAATAATGAGTTCGCGCTGCGGCGCCGTAAATCCAACCAGACCGTCGCGATCCACTTCGTTGTAAACCACGAACAGGCCTGCATTGGCCGACTGCTGCCAGGCGAAGCGCAGATTGGTCGCCAGCAGGTCACTGCGATCGTCGTATTGCAGCAGAGCCTGCAGGGACATTTTCGGTGTGAACGAATACGACATTCGCAGCCGGCCAATATTGACGTCGACCCGGCCATCCGGGCCCGGCAAATCCAGCGCGTTATAGTTCCATGACAGTTCCGCGCGAAATTTCTCACTGGTGCGAAAATTCAGCGACGGCTCGATGTTCACGCGATCACCGCCAAATATGCCGCCAATGCGCGACGTCAAATCAAAACTCAATGGCGCCGACTGATCGGTAATAAGAACAAACTGAAATTCTTGATTATCGTACTCACCGGCGGCCACGGTGACGCCATCAATAATGTCGAACGGCGTTTTTACTCCCTCATGCACGAAGTTCACACCAGTATGAATTTCGTAACCGTTCTTCCACTCAAAGTGGTTATCGACGTGCAAAAAACCCGACTCATAGAAACCGTCCAAATCCCAGAAACCGCTGTAGGAAATGTGCGGTCGAAGCTCCTGCAGACCCCACGCGTTCTCGGGGCGAATGCGACGGAACAAACGAAATTGGCCACGACGATAGGCCGTGCGACGCAAAAACCCGACCTCGGGATTGAAGTCTTCGCTGACTTCAGTGTACGCAATAGAATTGGCCCAATTTTCAGTATCCTGATCCAGCGCAATTTTGTACGAATGATCCTTGCCGCGCCGCCCGGGTGTGTGAGTCTTGGCCACAAAGCCCGACAACACCAACGAGTTATCAATGTTCCAGCGACCGTCGAGGCCGTAGCTTCGGTTGTAATCGTCGCCCGGATCAACGCCGTTGCTGCCATCGCCGTCGCGACTTACAACAATGCCGCCAATCGATGACCGATTACCAAACTCCTGATTCACGCGCGCCACGGAGTAATCGTTGCGCGGCGCAATGCCCGGTACGGCATCCGAGCGCATGTGCAACAAACCAAGATTGGTACGAGCCCCAATCTTGCCCGACAGCCTCGCGCCCGCATCGATGGGCAGCGGCGCACCTCCCGCCCCAACACCAATACGACGACTGAAAAACAGCTCAACCTCACTCGACGTTCCCACCGTGAACTGCCCGGCGTTCTCCAGAAAAAATGGACGTTTCTCGGGAAAAAACAAACTGAAGCGATTCAGATTGACCTGAATGTCATCCACTTCCACCTGCGCAAAATCCGTGTTGTAGGTGGCGTCGAGAATGAGGCTTTGTGTTAGCGCATACTTGAGGTCAAAGCCGACTTCCTCATCCGACGTCGTGCCTGGCGGCAACGTGCCACCGCGCTTGGATGCCAGGAGCGCGTAGGGAATAAACTTGAGGCTGCGCTGATGCGGCACCTCAATGCCCTCAAGCCGCCCGGCCAGCGAGACACGAAACAAACCAAACTGCCGCGGCAACGGCGCCCAGTAAGAGGCCTCATTGCGTCGGCGGATATTGCGCTGGAAATTGACACCCCAGGTTTGGACATCCGCACTGCCGTAGCGCAGCGAAGAAAATGGAATTTCCATCTCGGCGCTCCAGCCGACATCAAATACGTGGGAGCGCACGGACCAGTTGGTGTCCCAATCTAGATTAATGCCGTCTTCACCCTCAGCGATGATCTGGCCGTCGTACTCAAGCCCCGACGGATTGGTGCCAAACACCAGTCCGTTCTGGCGATCGCGAAACGTATCGAGGATCACTTGAAAACTGTCGGTCTCAAGCAGCGACGAGTCACGGCGGCTGTCGGCAACGATCATTTGCTCCGGCGCATCGTCATAGCAGATGACGCCGATATAAAGCGCCTCATCGGTAAAGCCAATACGCACTTCGGTGCGCTGCGTGGCCGGCTGCCCTTCATTGGGGCGGGTTTGCGTGAAACCGCTCGCCGGGAGAACGCTCTGCCACACCGCATCCTCCAGCACGCGCCCGTCAAGCTGTGGCGGTGCTTCTAATGCGCGGGCTGTTGTTGTCGGCGCTTGTGCCAATGTCGGATATGCAAACACACACAGTGCCACGCCCAGACCCACGACAAGAGCCACGCGGCACAATCGCGCGCCTTCGCGCGCACAACTTTGATCAGAGACTGAACGGGCAGAAAACATAGCCGAAAGATACAGGCCATCCACGCCCAATCCAAACTCGAAGACAGTGTTATGTCGCAGCCTCTGTTCGCCTCGTCGCGGCGTAGCCAAGCGTCTGCGTGGCGCGCATAATCTGCGCTCCATCCGTCGACGACCTGACCATCATGAGCCTAAACGCCCGTACAGAAATTGACCGCCTCGCTCACGTGCTCGTGCACCGCCCTGGTAATGAAATTGAAAACATGACGCCGTCGCTCATGGAAGAACAGCTGTTTGACGATGTGGTGTACATGAAGACCGCGATTAAAGAACACGATCTGTTCACGAACCTCATGCGCGCGCACGGCATCCAGGTCACCGACTTTCGCGAGCTGCTGGTTGAGGCACTGAGTCAGGACGCGGACAAAAACGCCGCGCTGCTGGATTTGGTGACGGCGGTCCACAGCGTGCCGCCCGGCGCCAAAACCACGCTCAACGCGCTCTCACCTGAAGCGTTGGCCGGCGTGCTCATCGAAGGCCTGCGCGCTGATTCGCAGCACCCTGAGCATCTGTTCGATCTGTCGCCGCTGCCGAATCTTCTTTTTTCTCGCGATGCTCAGGTGGTCATTGGTGAGCAGGTGATGTTTTCATCGATGAAAAACGACGCGCGAATTCGGGAGAGCTTGCTCTCGTCATTCGCGTTTCAGAACGCACCGAGCCTCGGCCAGCCACGTGTACTTGCCGACCTAAGCGCCGCGCGATTGCAAAGCCGTACCAACGTGTATGGCGCCACGACGATTGAAGGTGGCGACGTGCTGCTGTTCGAACGCGGCACCTGCCTGGTGGGCATGAGCGAACGCACCTCCAAGCAGGGCATATTTGCCTTGCGCAAACTGCTGGCACGCGATCCGCATTTTAAACATTTGATTGTGGTGCTGATGCCCGAAAATCGCGCGCAGATGCATCTCGACACGATTTTGACGCGCATCTCCAAAGACGAAGTCCTGATGTACAGCCCAATGATCATGCCCGGCGGCGCGCAGTCGTTAGGCGCTCTGGCCTACGCCATCGATGGCGACGATGACGCCGGCAATGCGCGTTATTTCGAATCACCGCTCGAGGCGCTAGCCGCCGTTGGCATCGATCTCAATCCGGTTTACTGCGGCGGCAAGGACAGCTTCATCACCCAAAGTCGCGAACAATGGACCGATGGCGCCAACGCGTTCGCCTTAAGTGACGGCGTGATTTGTTTGTACGATCGCAACGTGCATACGCTCGAAGAACTCGATCGCAATGGTTACGACATTGTGCACGCCGATCAGCTGGACCTGAAACAACAACACGCCCTCCCCACGCGCAAAACGGCGTTTGCCTTTCCAAGCCACGAACTCTCGCGCGCCCGGGGCGGACCACGCTGTATGACGATGCCCCTACGCCGCGTCAGCGCTTAAGGCCACAGCCCTCGAACGCCTCACGAATGGTGGCCTTCTCGGCCGCGGTGAGCTCTAACATTGGCGGTCGCACGCGACCACCCACCTGCCCCAGCAATTCCTGCCAGTACTTCCCAAACGCCTGCGGTTTGTCGGCGGGTTTCGAGCGCTTCATGGCGGCACGCACCGGATCAAGGCTGTCGCGCACGCGCCGTGCTTGTTCAAACTCACCGGCGAACGCCAGTCGCGTGTACTCGTTCATGCGCTGATCGTTTTTGGTTTGCAAATGAAACGGCGGCGACGAGCACAAATACAGCCGCCAGCCCAACTCTTCGATATTGTCGAGCCAGTCGTCTTCAAGCGAGGTGGAGACCTGAATTTTGTCGCCCACCATATGCGTCAGCCGCACGTACATATCACGCGGTACGGAATACTTGATGGCAACGATGTTGGGCAGCTCAGCGATGCGTGCACATTCCTCGGGCTGCATCAGATAGCCGCAGTCGGGGTGACTCCACATGGCGATGCCGATATCCAGTTTGTCGCACAGCGCTTCGTAATAGCGGTAGAGCACCTCACCGCGCTCGTGCACAAAACTCAGTACCGGCGAATGGACCACAATGTAGTCGGCGCCGCAATGTTGCGCGTGCAGTCCAAGCTCAAGCACGGTGTCGAAATTCTGATCCGACACCGACACAATGGTCGCCGCCTTTCCCGCGCATTCATCCGCTGCAATCTCAAAATTGCGCTTGCGTTCGGCCAGGCTCATTGAAAAATACTCGCCCTGTTTCCCGGCGATAAAAAGCCCCTTGATATCCAGATCATCAACCCAGTGTTGGATGTTGGCGCGCAGACCGGCCTCGTTAAAAGACAAGTCGTCGTGAAACGGATTGAGCGCCGCCGCCCAGATGCCGCGCATGTGCTCACGCGCGTAATCCTTCGCATCGAGTTTCGAGTAGTTGATGGCCGTGCACTCCAGATTAGAAAACAAAACAACGGTATACCCGCCGCGGCCGCGGAATACCGCAAAACAGATATAGCGTTTCACTATACCCAGCGCGCCTGATCCTGCAATAATGAATAGAGTTATCGGGAAATCACTATGCATATCGCCATCATCGGCAACGGCGCGATTGGGCAATACGTCCAGCAGCATGCGCGCGCGGCAGGGCATCGGATTGAGGCACTGATCGTCAAACCATCGCGTTTGAATGAGGCCGACGACCGGACGCTTCGAATCGCGGAGGTTGTCAATCTGCCAACGGCCACGCAGTGCGTTTTGGATTGCGCAGGGCATACCGCGCTGCGTCAGTACGGCCCCGAATTGCTGCGCGCTGGCGTGGATGTGATCACGGTATCGCTCGGTGCACTGGCCGATGAGTCACTGCATGAAGACCTGGCCAGCGCGGCCCGTGACGGCGGTGCACGACTGCATTTAGCGAGCGGCGCGATTGGGGCGCTGGATGCCCTGCGCGCAGCGCGCGTTGGCGGTTTGGACAGCGTGACCTACATTGGACGCAAGCCGCCGCAGGGATGGGCCGGCTCGCCCGCGCAGGACACGCTGAACCTCGACGCATTGCAGGGCGAGGCGCAAACTCACTTCGAGGGCAGCGCCCGCGCCGCGTCCATCAACTACCCCAAGAATGCGAACGTGGCGGCCGCGGTCGCGCTGGCCGGCATTGGCTTTGACGCTACGCGCGTCGCATTGATCGCCGATCCCAACGTTCACGAGAACATTCACGAAATAGTCGCACGGGGCCGTTTTGGCGAATTCAAGTTCGAAATCCGCGGCCGCTCACTGCCCGACAACCCGCGCAGCTCGGCGCTGGCGGCCATGAGCGTGCTGGCTAAACTCGCGCAGCAACACGAACCGATCGTGATCGGATGAGCGCGCGCCATAATCGCATTGTGGATCGTGCGTTAACGCGTTTGAAGCTGCGTCAGCTCCGGCTGCTTGTGGCCGTCGGACAGTTTGGCAGCATTCAAAACGCCGCGCGCGAGCTGCAAATTTCGCAGCCCGCCGCCACCAAACTGATTCAGGATCTGGAGCTGGATTTCGAGGTCAAGCTGTTCGAGCGCACCAATCGCGGTGTGATTCCCACGGCGTACGGCGAAACCTTGATCCGTCATGGCAAGCTGATTATTGCGCAGGTTTCAAACGCCGCCCAGGAGCTCGACGACTTATCCGAAGGCAGCAGCGGTCGCGTGGTCGTGGGTACATTGCTTGCTGCCGCACCGAGCCTGCTGCCGCGCGCCATCGAAGCGGTATTGAAAGATCGCCCAAAAGTGGCGATCAAAGTAGTTGAGGGCACCAATGACGCGCTGGTCCCGGCGCTTTTTTCTGGCGAGATTGACATGATCGTGGGCCGCCTGCCCGCCTATCGGCATCGCACCAAGCTGGTTCAGGAAACCCTCATGGACGATCGCATTGTTGCGGTGTGCGGCGCGCAGCACCCACTGGCAAACAAACGCACCGTGTCATTCAAACGACTCAAACCGTTCGACTGGATTCTGCCACCACTTGAGACCACGCTGCGCCGGCAGGTGGATCAGTTTTTTATGAGTCAGGATCAATATGTGCCGGGCATGGTCATTGAGTCCGTGTCTTACCTGACCAACCGGTCTCTTTTGCGCACGCGCGACTTGGTCGGACTGATGCCCCATCAAGTGGTTGCGGCGGACCTCGGCAAAGGCCTGATTGCCAAGATTGGCTGGGATGTGCCGTTTGGCCAAAGCCCGGTCGGTATTTCTTATCGCGGCCCCGACAGTCTCTCCCCGGCCAGCGGCGCGTTTTTGCAGGCATTACGCCAAAGCGCCAAAACGCTGCAAACTCGCTAACGGCCAGCTATCCGATTTTCCGATACCTGAATTCATTCAATTCACTTGCCGCGAAGACCAACGGCATGGGACGCTGCTCTTACCCGACGCCAGCGACGAGCCTTCGACATGAGCCGCTATCCAGATCTGCATTTGTATATCCACGGTCAGTGGCGCAAAACCAGCAGCGATCTGCCGGTCGTCAATCCGGCGACTGAGGAGCAGATCGGTCGCCTGCCGCACGCCGACACCCGCGATCTGGACGACGCGCTCGCCTCGGCCGCCGAGGGTTTCGCAGTCTGGCGTAAAACGCCGCCGGTTGAGCGCGCCAACACGCTGATCAAAGCCGCCCGCCTGATGCGCGAACGTCAGGACGAGATCGCCGCCAGCATCACGGCCGAACACGGCAAGCCACTGGCGCAGGCGCGCATGGAGGTGATTCGCGGCTGTGAGTTTTTGGAGTGGGACGCGGGCGAGGCCACGCGTACCTATGGCCGGGTTATTCCAAGTGCGCCGGGCGTGCGCTACATCGTGCATCATCAGCCGATCGGCACCGTCGCGGGTTTCTCGCCGTGGAATTTCCCGATGAGCCAACCCTGCCGCAAGGTGGCCGGCGCGATTGCATCCGGCTGTTCGATTATTCTCAAAGCGGCCGAAGAAACGCCCGCGGGCGCTCTGCACATTGCGCGCGCGTTTCACGACGCGGGCCTGCCACCGGGCGTTCTGAATCTGGTCTTTGGTACACCGTCCGATATTTCCGATCATTTGATCCGGCAGGATCAGGTGCGACTGGTCGCCTTCACCGGTTCCACGTCGGTGGGCATTCATCTCACGGCGCTGGCAGCACAACATATGACGCCGGTCTTGATGGAACTCGGCGGACACGCACCGGTAATTGTGTGCGAAGACACCGACGTTTCCGCGGCCGCTCTGACCGGTGCCGTGCGCGCCATGCGCAACGCAGGGCAAGTCTGCACATCACCCACGCGCTTTTTCGTGCATGAGAGTATTTTTGATGAGTACGCCGAGACCTTCGTGCAACGCGCAGCGCAGACGGTGGTGGGGCACGGCACGCGCGATGGCGTGGAGATGGGGCCGCTGGCCAACGCGCGACGCATTGCCGCGCTCACCGAACTGGTGGGCGACGCACGCGACTGTGGTGCTCAGGTGCGCACCGGTGGCAATCCAATGGATGGCAAAGGCTACTTCTTCGAACCCACAGTACTTTCCAACGTGCCCGACCATGCCCGCGTCATGCAGGAAGAACCGTTCGGTCCTCTGGCCATTGTGAACCCGGTGAGCTCGCTCGACGAAGCCATCGAAAAAGCCAACTCGGTGCCCTACGGACTGGCCGCTTACGGCTTCACCAATCGGGCCGATTACGTCGACACCATGGTCGAGAACATTGAGGCTGGCAACGTGTCGATCAATACGCTGGAGGCATCGCTGCCCGAAACGCCGTTTGGCGGCGTGAAGTCCAGCGGTTTCGGTCGCGAGGGCGGCACCGAGGGGCTGCACAACTACATGGTTATTAAGAATATCTCGCACAGCGTGAAGATCGTTTAACACGGGCAGCACGCCCACGGAGTCAGGATTTATGAGCGCGAACAAACTCGACGTCACGACGGCTCAGGCCGTCGGCCATTTTATCGCGGGAAAAATGGTTGCCGATAGCGGTCGCTCGGCCCCGGTTACGAACCCGGCAACCGGCGACATCGTGCGCCACGTAACGCTCGCCAACACCGACACCATGCGTTCTGCGATTGACACCGCTCAGACGGCCTTTGCAAATTGGCGCGACACGCCACCAGCAAAACGAGCGCGCGTGATGTTTCGCGCCAAGCAGTTACTGGAGGAGCACGCCGATCGCATCGTGGCGTTAATTACCGAAGAACACGGCAAGGCATTGGACGATGCCATGGGCGAATTTCAACGCGGCATCGAAAATGTGGAATACGCCTGCGGCATACCGCAAATGCTCAAGGGCGAATATTCGCGTAACGCCGGCCCAAACATTGACGCCTGGTCAGATTTTCAGCCGCTCGGTGTCGTTGCGGGCATCACCCCGTTTAACTTCCCGGCGATGGTCCCGATGTGGATGTTCCCCTCCGCCATCGCCTGTGGCAATACGTTCGTTCTTAAGCCGTCGGAAAAAGATCCCTCCGCGGCACTCTATATCGCAGAGCTCTTTACTCAGGCCGGCCTGCCGGATGGCGTGTTCAACGTCGTCAATGGCGACAAAGAGGCGGTCGACACTCTACTGCACGACGAGCGCGTGCAGGCGATCAGCTTTGTCGGTTCAACGCCGATCGCCGAATACATCTATAGCGAAGGCGCCAAGCAGGGCAAACGCGTGCAGGCGCTTGGTGGTGCGAAAAATCACGCAGTGATCATGCCCGATGCCGATCTCGACAACGCAACGCGCGCGCTGATCGGTGCGGCCTACGGTTCCTGCGGCGAGCGCTGCATGGCGATTTCGGTCGTGGTGTGTGTGGGCGACGAAACGGCCGATAAAGTGGTGGCACTGCTGCGCGACGGCATCGCCGACATCCGCGTGAACAACGGTACCCGCTCAGGTACGGATATGGGACCGCTGGTGACTCAGGCGCATCGTGACAAGGTCGCGAGCTATGTGGATTTGGGTATCGAAGAGGGCGCTGAACTTGTTGTCGACGGCCGAGACCTGGTGGTTGAGGGACACGAAAACGGCTTTTTCCTGGGGCCCTGTCTTTTTGATCGCGTTCACGGCGACATGCGCATATATCGCGACGAAATTTTCGGCCCGGTGTTGTGTGTGGTACGCGTAACCTCCGAGGAAGCAGCACTCGAGTTGATCGATAGCCACGAGTACGGCAACGGCACCTGCATCTTCACGCGTGATGGCGAAGCAGCGCGCTTTTTTGCTGACCGGGTAAACGTGGGCATGGTGGGCATTAACGTCCCGCTGCCGGTGCCGGTGGCGTTCCACAGCTTTGGCGGCTGGAAGCGTTCATTGTTCGGCGATCTGAATGCCTATGGGCCGGACAGCGTGCGCTTTTACACGCGACGTAAACAAATCACGCAACGCTGGCCATCCGGTGGCGTGCGCGAAAGCGCGCAATTTTCGTTTCCGAGTTAGAGCTCGGCGCGCAGTGCAAACAGCTCTGGGAAAAAACTGATATCGAGCGCTTTTCTCAAAAACGGCACACCCGATGAGCCGCCGGTGCCGTGGCGCAGCCCGATGATTCGTTGCACGGTGTACATATGTTTGAAGCGCCAGTTCTGAAACGCATCTTCAATATCGACGAGCTTTTCGCCGAGTTCGTAGAGCTCAAAATATTTCTCTGAATTCGTGTACACCGCGTGCCACGCTGCCTGTACCGACTTATTTGGTGCGTAAGGCTCGCTGAAATCCCGCTTTAGGTGATCCTCATCAATCTCGAAGCCGGCGTCGGTGAGCTTGTGCAACACCACGTCATACAAACTTGGCGCGTGCAGTATTTTCTCAAGGCTCGCATGCACCTCCGGGTTATGCCGATGCACGGTAACCAGACGTTTGTTCTTATTGCCCAGCAAAAACTCCATCTTGCGATAGCCGTAAGACTGAAACCCTGAGGCAGGCCCGAGCGTATCGCGAAACTTGAGGTAATCCACGGGCGTCATGGTGGCCAAAATAGACCACGACTGCTTCAGCTGCTCGAGGATAAGTTTGACGCGCGCAATCACTTTAAACGCCTTGCGGTGGTCGTCTGCGGTCACATAGCGAATCGCCGCATCCAGCTCGTGACCGGCGAGTTTCATCCACAACTCACTGGCCTGATGAATAATGACAAACAACATTTCGTCATGCTCTTCGGAGCGCATGTGCTGAGCGTTAAGAATCTGGGACAGATGCAGATACTTGCCGTACGACAAACGATCCTTCAAATCGGTGTGAATACTCGATTCGAGCGCGCGATAATTTTCTTTTTCAGGTGCCAATTTTTCGTCCTCGGGACCGCCACAGCCGGTGACGCTGCAATCCTTCAGAATAAGGGATTTGAGCGCAAAACGTCACCCCTAAATGACAACAAATTCAGGCATGGCACAATATACCTCCGCCGCCTTTCGGAGCCCACCATGTCCACGCCCTCTGTATTTCCGTTTCTCGATAAATCCGCCTTGCCCGCCACGCTGCAGCAGGCCTTCGAACGGTCGCTCGAGCGGCGGGGTGAAGCGCGCTTTGTGGCGGGGGTAGGCCATACCCCACGCGCGTTCGACTGGTATACCCAGTCTTTCTATAAAGATTTTTTCTACGGCGGCGATGTACCGCGTCGCTATATGGAACTCGGCCGATTGCGACTTTCCACTGTTCACGGCTGCCGCTCATGCAACAAGGGTAACCGGCTGGATGCCAGCGACGGTGGCCTGCGCGATGAGCAGATCATAAGTATCGATGATGCCACCAGCGAGGCCTTCGACGATGCCGAGCGTGCCGTGCTGGCACTGGCTGATTTAGTGTCGATGGAGGCACAAGGTGCACGGCTCGACGAGCCTACGTGGCAGCGCCTAAGCCGTCACTTCTCGGCGGGGCAGGTGATCGAAATGGCCATGGCATTTGCGGTACTTTCCGGCATGGCGCGATTTCTATTCGCCTTCGATCTGGTGGAGAAAGAAGACTACTGCGCGTTCTGATCGATGATTAGAATTCGTTCCATTCACCGTTGGCAACGTTTGCTGGCACGGGCTCTGAGGCCGGCGCGGACGACGCCACCTTAGTCTGTGACCACGGCCGTGATGCCTGGCGTCGCTCTACCTGAGGCGCCTCCTCCAACGATTGCGACGTCGCATCACCGACGTCAAAAAACGCCATCATTTGCTGCATGCTCTTGGCTTGATCGCTCATTGACTGACTGGAAGCTGCCGCCTGCTCCACCAGCGCGGAGTTTTGCTGCGTCATTTCATCCATCTTGGTGATCGCGCGATTCACAGAATCGATGCCATCGGACTGTTCCTGACTGGCCTTGGCGATGTCAGCAATAAAATTACTGACCTTGGTGACCGATTCAACAATTTGCTCAAGCGTCTTGCCCGACTTATCCACCAGCATTGAGCCATCGTGTACCTTCCCGACGCTGTCGTCGATAAGGTCTTTAATTTCTTTGGCGGCGCTCGCGCTACGCTGCGCCAGATTGCGCACTTCGTTTGCGACCACGGCGAAACCACGCCCCTGATCTCCCGCTCGTGCCGCCTCAACCGCCGCATTGAGCGCCAGCAGATTCGTCTGAAACGCAATCTCATCGATGACACTGGTGATATCCGCAATGCGCGTACTCGAATCATTGATTTCGGCCATTGCCGCCACCGTCTGACTGACAACCGCCCCGCCTTTTTCCGCCTGAGTACGCGCGCTTGCGGCGAGCTCATTGGCCTGCGTTGCATTGTCGGCATTGTTTTTAACGTTGCCGGTCATCTGCTCCATACTGCTTGAGGTTTGTTCAAGTCTGGTCGCCTGAGCTTCCGTACGTTGCGATAAATCGATATTGCCTTCGGAAATTTCCTGCGCCCCAGCACAAATGTGGTTGGCACCGACTTTAAGCTCACCGATCACCTCGGACAGCTTCGACATCGTACCGTTGGCATTGATTTTGAGCTCCTCGAAGGCACCGGCGTATTCGGTCTCGATTTGTGTGGTGAGTTCGCCTCGTGCCATGCATCCGAGCACGCGTACCGTGTCGTTAATCACGTCGTCGCTAATCTGCACCAGATCATTAATCCCCTTACTCAAGGTCGCGAACAGGCCGTCTTTACCATCAAGCGGGATGCGCCGACTTAAGTCCCCGGCCATGACGCTCTCGACAATAGAGGCCACCTCATCTTCCACTGCGCGTTCGCGGGTGACATTCGCCCACTCCAATACGGACCCAATCCGCTTGCCATCGCTATCGAGAATCGGATTGGCCACGACGTGGAAGGTGTGTCCCCCCAATTTAAATTCCGCATGATGCTCGGCGCTCAGGCCGTCCAGAATGAGTCTCTGATGGTTGGAGTGATGATGGAAATCGTCGATGCTGGCGCCGATCAAATCATCAACACTGAACGCCGACAGATCCCGACGAATCTCACTCTGCACAGCACGGAACATCTGATCGGTGGTGGCATTGACGTAGATGATGTTGTGTTCGGTGTCGGTCACCATCACTTTGGCATGAATATTATCCAGAGCCAGTTTCAAGCGATCCGTTTCGGCCGCCACAACATGATCGTGTTCGATTCGTTCTCGAATTTGTTGTTGCATGGATTCAAGCGCACGCAACATTTGCCCCGATTCATCGTTCAATCCCACTTCAATTTTATTGTCCAGATTGCCATTGGCGATGGACGTGGCCACATCAACGGCGCGGCTGAGCGGACGTGTAATGCCGCGTGAAACCAAAGTCGAAAGCAATACAACAACAACAATGACCAACGAATTGATCAGGGCGGTCTTACGCGCCCGCGCCCAAAACATGGCATCGATATCGTCAACATAAACACCCGAGCCGAGCACCCATCCCCAGGGTGCAAAGCCCTTCACGTACGAGACCTTTTCCACTGGATCTTCCGCGCCCGGCTTAGGCCACTGGTAGTGAACAAACCCGGCGCCATCCGCCTTCACGGTTGCGACAAATTCAACGAATGGTCGCTTACCGGCGGCATCAGTGAGCTCGCTCAGATTGGTGCCCACGAAATCAGGCTTGTAGGGGTGCATCAGCAAATTGACATCGAAGTCGTTGAGCCAAAAATATTCACCGCCCTCGTAGCGCAGGTCGGCCATCGCCGACATCGCATCCTGTTGCGCCTGCGCCTCTGAAAGCGCCCCCTCACGCACCAATTTTTCGTAGTGACCGAGCAAACTGTGCGCGGCCTCAACAACATGGCGCGTCTTGACGCGTTTCTGTTCCATCATGCCGCTCTTGGCCTGAAACAGCATAACTGTGGTAATGCTGACGAAAGCCATCACGGTCAGCATGACGAGAAGAAAAAGACGATGGGAGATTTTGTGCAGGCGCAACGCGTTCAGCATCGTGAGTTTGTCCATAACTAAGCCTGTTTGACGGCGTGGTTATCCGCCAGGCAGGGGTTTCCTTAAGTACAACAAACATCGGCAAGTGGCGGCAAAACTTGAGACGGGATTGCCACGCCAGAGCGGCGAAAAACTTGGGACGCCACGGCCGATGGAGCATCGGCCGGGCGCCCAAGATCGCTCAGATTAAAGTGAGTCTAGCCGGCAGGGCCCGGCGCTTGAAAGAAGAACGTGCGCATGATCCCTAGATCGAGCACATTCACCACACCGTCCCCATTGAAATCCGCATCCTCGTCCGCGCTGAAAAACACGGCACGCAGCAGACCCAAATCCACCGCGTTCACGACGCCATCCCCGTCGAGATCCGGGTCACAGGCGTTGCCGAAGCCGTCACCGTTGGTGTCGCGCTGGCCCGCGTTTGATATGAGCGTGCAGTTGTCACGGCTATCGGCAACACCGTCACTGTCGGTATCGGTCTCGGTATCCGCTGCGGTGAACAGCACCACCCAATCCTCGTTCGTCCGCGAAGGCGGGGTTCCGATGCTAATCACAGCGTCCGCGCTTAGTGTCGCCGCACTGCCCTCAAATTCACCACTCTGGGGATTGAACCAACGCCGCGTGACGCTGCCAGCAACATCGTTCAAGTCGATGGTTGGGTTGCCCGACGCGTTCGGCAAGTACACCGCATAGTGCGTACCGGCCTTTGCGAATACCTGGGCACCGCCAAAATCTGAGTCTTCGCCGTTGACCAAATTGTCATCCGGCAGCATGTCGTTAAACGGCAGCTCCTCTTGCATGAAGCGACGTGCAAACCACATATAGCGATACATCTGCTCGCGGCTGCGGAAGTCTTCGGTATTTTGATCGCCACCCTCGGGCTGACCATTGCCACCAAAATACCACTCGATATTGCCGCCACTGAGCAAGACATCCCACAGGACGCGTTTGCGCAGATCCACCGCGTTGCCGCTGTTCAGACCCGTATTGGCAGGCGCATTTTCGTCCATGTCCAACACCCAGGGCTGCCCGGCGTTAGCGGAGTTTGTGCGCCAGTTCTCCACGTGGCTGCCCGCCTGATCGGGCGAGTACTGAATGGAGGTAGCCGAGTAGCGCGCATCGCCTACGATTTGATTGTAGTCGTTAAAACCATCGCGATTGGTGTGTACGGTGATGGCCGCATCGCTTGGGTCCTGGGCCGCCAGGTAGTCAACAAAAGAGTTGAGCAACGGAACGTCGTAGTCGTTTTCCTCGCACATGTTCCATTTCTTGGCCAGCAGGAAGTTGAAGCGCGCCGCAAGCTCGCGATAAAACAAGCGTCGTTGCGTACCAAGCTGACCATTGTCCAGCCAGTTTTCATTCGCTGATTCCGTTTCGTTAAGAACGATATTGACCGCAATCCCCTTGCGTTGTGCGTGATCCAGCACGGTGGTCCATTGCGCCAGCTTGCTGATGTCGTAGTGCGTGTTATCGAAACTAGAACCACTGAAGCCGGTAAACGGATAGGTGTCTTTGCCATCGCCGCCAAGATTCATGGGCAAAAAATAGATGCTGTTGACGTTTTCGCTAGCAAGATAATTCAGCGCGCCGATGATTGCCCGGCCATCGTAACCGCTGTCTGCACTCGTAAAATTCGGATCCCCATTATTCCAATCGGCAACGTGCGTGGGATAGCGGTGCTTAAACCCCGGTGCCACGGTGTTATCAAAACCGTCGTAGCCCAGAAAATTCTCAGGACTATCCACACCGCCCTTAATCCAAAAATCTCCGTCGCGGAATTTAAGATAGTGACCGCCCACGTATTCGAGTACTCCTTCACTCAAAAACCCCGGTGCATTCGGGTCACGCGGTTGAACATCCACCTGGCCCGTTTCGCCATCAAACGACGTGGCGTTGCCGGCGTTCGCGCCCAGCTCAATCGCTACGTTGTCACCCTCGCGAAACGACGCCGTGTAATTCCAAACCCCGGGCTGGTCCGGTGCAAAGCGAACGCGCCACACGGTGCCCTCGCCAGCACCATTGCCGTTACCGTCGAAAAAACCCGGCACGGTAAACGTCGTACCGTCCGGACGCTGCAGGGTCACGACCAGTCGATAGTCGAGAAACGGGTTGGGACTGTCATCGGTTTCATTGGCCTCTGGCCCGTTGAAATCGATGGTTAGCGGATACCACACGCGCGGCGCGTCGCCGGCGTGAGCAAAAGATAGGGGAAAAAGGCTACAAGTGAAAAAGACAAGAAGTTGGTGTGCACGCTTGGTCATAGTCGTACTCCCGGGGTAAGTGAAGGAGATCGAAGTATCTATGGCCCTGCGAAATCGCACACCACGGGCTTACCCGATTTAGGGTGAGGCGCGCTGGAAATATTGTCGCCGCAACGACACGAAAATGATTGCCGCGTGGACGCGTGGAGCTTGCGCCACGCGGCAAAAACGATGCGTTCAGACCTTCACGAAGTTTGGTTTCAACGGCAAATTCTCAGGTGCGTAGTGCGGATCCGCCTTCAGTTGTTTCTTGACCGAATCGTGTACGGTGCAGCTGGTCGTTATTGGCCGATCACTAGCGCCATAGGGTTTCCACATGGCCGTGAACGCGTCATGAAAATGCCCGGGTATTTTTGGATTGATGTTGCGTTCGATATAGCCTTTTTTGAATTTCACGCCGTGTTTGGCGGCGCAGTGAATCATCCACATGAGCGCAACATCCGACAAATCCATTGTCTGACAGCCACCGCCAACGTCCGAGTGCGATCCGGAAAACCACATTTCACGTACGCGCCGATCTTCGCCCCAGCGCAGCACGGGGAAAAACCGCCGCCGCTCATCCACCGCCATCGCATGGTAGCCGGCGACCACGTTCGGGCTTAGTTTGGAATCGTTGTAGTTAGCATCGTTGGTGGCCTTCACCGTGTCCCATACGCCAATCATCTCGATCGGCGCATCGATGTAGCGGCCCTGTTGTTTCATAAGTTTGGCGCTGGCTTTATCGCGGTTCAGATACATTTCCCAACCGCGATCCACGTCAGAGGCTTTGACCGGGATGCCGCTGTGGGCAATCAGACCGCTTAATCGGCGTGCCGCATAGGCACCACGACTAAAGCCAACAATGAACAGCTTGTTTTTTTCCGGCGAGAATTTCGGGTCGGCGTAGCAGCGCCGCAAAAAACGATAGGCGCCGAGAATGCGCTTATCCAAACCGTAACCGTAGATACCGCCGGGCAGCAGCTCCCATGCTCGCGTACCCGCGCCGCTTTCATAGTGCTGCGCCTGACCGCGCTTCATCAGCGCCGAAAGAAATTTGACCACATTGGTGCCGGTTACGGTGCCGTCGGGTTGGCGTTCCGGTTCGTTCCAGGTGCCATCCAATCCGATAATAATATTGCGCTCACCGCTCATGGGGCTACCCCGCCTGCAACACCCGCAGTCGGGTCCCAGACCTCCTCGTCTTCCTCCGACTCGGTGGGTGAATAGCACCACCACTGCACGGTTTGCGGCACGTAAAGACCGAGACTCGCCACCGAAGCGAGCAAGAACGCGGCATTGGTATGGTATTCCACACGAAACAGACTGTCGGCACCGCACTTCTCCGTGCTGCGTTGCGTCCAATCAATGCCGTAGAGCGAGCCATGCACGGTCTCGCTACCCACCATCGCCTCAGGCGTCACGAAACCGTTGCCCTCCACCTCAAACGTGGAACACGCCGGCAGCACTGTCAGTGCCATGGCAAGACTAACCACCTGAATAATTTTCACTCAATCTACCCCTGAAGCTCGTTCGGACATCCCGAGGGGGCATTATCCCATTTCATGGCGCCAGCCCAAAATCAGACGGTATTGATAGAAAAATCCCGACGACCGCAAACGGGAGAGCGGTCGTCGGGCAAAGCCGCTACTGGCTTTGGGAACAGAACGTTGGCCGACCACTCGGACCCGGCGGCGCGAAGAAGCCAGTGCGCAATAGTCCGAGGTCCACCACATTGACAATGCCGTCGCCGTTAAAGTCGGCGTCATCATCTGTCGAGAAAAAGCGCTGACGGACAATACCCAGATCGATCACGTTCACGACGCAGTCTTGCGATACATCGAAATCACAGGCGTTACCAAAGCGATCGCCGTCGGTATCGCGCTGATCCGCATTGGGTGTATTCAGGCAATTATCGTCGGCGGCCAATACACCGTCGCCGTCCGCATCGTCGTTTGTTGTGGTGATAGCGCCGAGCGTGGTCCACGCGCTGGCAATGTCATTGCCGTTACGCGCCCGCACCCGATAAATAAACGTCTGATCGGGCAGCAGCCCCGTGTCCTGCCAGAGCGGTTCGTCGAGCCAGTCTGAAAGACGCCCAAGCTGGAGGTTCTCGAACTGATAGGTGGTGGCACCGGAATTGGCACCGGTATTAGCGACAACCGTAATGCTGGTGGCCGCGACGTCCTGAAATCCACCGACACTCGGCGCCTCCGCGAGCGTGAAGACACATTCCGTTGCGGTGTAGCCGGTCGTGTTTAGCGACGGATCACGTGCGATGGCCCGATAGCAATATTCGTAATTGGGTTGCAGCCCTGCGTTTTGATAGGCCGGCAAAAATCCCCAGTCCCGACTAATACCGCCACTACCACCGTTGGGATTGCCCGCAAACTCGAAAAGATAGCTCACGTTTCTTTCGCTGCCGTCGGTCGCGAGCGTGGACATCGCGATAGTATCGGTGGCGGTCGCGGTCGGGGCGTTTTGCCACTCCAGCGGATTGGGCGCGGGCGGCTGCGTATCGACAATGGTGAACTTGTCTGAATAGTGCAGCGCCGAGTATTCGCTGCCGGTGTAGCTGCCAACGATGATGCGTACATCGTTAGCGGGAAGTTCCGGCACTTGCCAAAAATAGCCACTTTGATCCACCGCTATCGCAGCACCAATTTGAACGGGTAGATCGTCGTCGGTGTCGTAGAACAAATAGATATCGTCGGTTGGCGGCAGATTGTACGCATCCCATTGAATGTGAAACGTGCCGCCGCTATTGAGCGGCTGATTTTGCACGGGGCTGGTGACGTAGATCATGGGACAACCGCCCTCTCCATCCAGCTCAATGGCGGCAATCGTGGTTTTCCAGCTGGTGGGACCCGTGGCAGATTCGACCGCGCCCCAGGCATGACCGCAGGTCCAGTCGTAGGCACCACCGCTGTAATCGCCCCAGCGATTGCGGCCGATATCATCAAACACCGCGTAAGGACCGTCACCCTCGTGCAGGATATAGCCCGATCCGGCGGTGCCGTTTTGCCAGTCGGAATACATGCGAACAAAGCCTGACGGGTAGCGCGTGGCGGGCGTCAGGAACGTCTCGTTATCGGTCTCGCTGCCAAACAACGCCAGATTGCCGCCCCGTTGGTCACCACCGTAAACCAGCGCCGGATACGTCACGTAGCGCCCTTCCCCAAGCCAATACAGTTTGTCCTCGACCACCGAATTGGTGCCGGTCGCGAGCTCGACAGTGAGCCACCCAGACGCTCGCGGTGTCGCCCCCACCAACGTCGCGAGCGAGAATAATATCCGCCCGTCTACGTACACAGCGGACAGCACTTTCGATCTCCCGCCATCAATCCGGTTCGCACTGTTGGGTTGCTCGACCGTCTCATTGACGGCGCCGTACGCTGGGATGAGGATCGACACGGACGTCAGACTGGGATTGTTCGAGCGATTGCCCGACAAGCGGCTCAGCATCACTTGATCGCCAAAGTCCGGATGGGTGTTTACGAAAAACGTCTCTTCATTCACATTGCTGGTGTGGGCCAGCGCTGGCTGCAGGGAACTGGCCCTAATCTGAGAGTTAGGCCATTCGATGTCTTCAATAACCGCGCCATTCACGGGACCACATCCGGTCATCAATTCCGATGGAAAGCTATGAATCGCCGCGCCCCGAGTACCGCTGCCATCAAAGTAAATGTAGTTGCCCGTGACGTACACGCCGTACGGATCGCTGCCAAGTCCTGCGAAATCCAGCCACGTCGGCATCGGGTCCGACGGGTTCGAGACATCGCGACCACGCACGCACCAGTTGTCACGCGGATCATCGGTTTGGGATACGGCCAGCCAGTAACCCGATGTTTCATTGCCCTCGTCCTTGCCGAGGATCAGCATCACGTATTTCTCATGCGTGGGATCGAACACAATGCGTGGATCAAAGGTATAACCCTCCCACCCGTCCGGAAAACTGCCGGCAAGCAAGCTGTCGAAGGTTAGATACGAACGCGCGAGATCGCCGTTTTTGGCGTACACCGCAAAACCACTGTTCACCACTTCGACAAGATACTGCGGACCCACCGCAAGGTTTGTGTCGGGTGGAAAGTAGCTGGATTGGCTGCGATCGATGCCATCGAACTGCCACAGCAAATCACCCGTCGCACGCTGATCAGAAGAAAAGTCCTCGATGGTGGCCGGCACGCTCGGTAGTGTCGGCTTGGCGCGCGCAGGCTTGCCGCCTGCCGTCGCGGCGCCGTCGCCTTGTTTGTGCGTGGCCACTGATTTGGGCCGCGGCCGCGGCGCCATACGCGGCACTTCTGCGATATTAACCAGCGTACCGGCGCCGAGCGCATGCGGCACACCTTGTTTGGTCACGGTCTCCGGCTCATCGCCTGATTTTTGGACAGCACGGGCGTCATCAACCCGCAATGGGGGGCCGCCCGGAATTTGGTCGCGCGTTGGCAACGGAACATCCGCCGCCTGGACACAGGCTGCGGTCATAAAGGTAATGATCAGCCACAAGG
Source organism: Gammaproteobacteria bacterium (assembly GCA_045106455.1). Lineage (GTDB taxonomy): Bacteria > Pseudomonadota > Gammaproteobacteria > Steroidobacterales > JBCCMA01 > JBCCMA01. The sequence goes on along the minus strand of JBGCEL010000007.1, from coordinate 26,773 downwards.
GCGCGAGTAAATCGGGCAGCGTATAGCGGCGCTTTGAACAGTGTTGTGCAATCACGGTAGTTCTCCTTTGATGTGCTCGAATCGGCAGCACCACACAAAGGCGCGGCGTGCACGTTGATTAAGCAAACGCAAAGGACGCCAACAGTGGCTCATCGCGCGACCGGAGAGGCGCGCTCAGGGCAAATGAGCCAAATTTTGCCGGTTTCGCGTTTGCCACAGTAATGACAAACGCGGAGCCGCTGGTGACCAGGTACAGTCAAAAACGTGACTGCAGCAGGCCGCTCAACCATGAAAGAGCGCCTATAATGCTAGTGACCGATGAAAAAAAGCGTTCGGAGAGTGGCATCGTGAGTGGCGACGGCCAGATTACACAACTGCTGCGTGAAGCCTCCGACGGGGACGCGCAGGCCAGCCACGCGCTGTATCAAAGCGTGTACGTCGAGTTGCGAAAAATCGCCCGCGCTCAGCGTCGCCGCATGCGACGTCAAGACACGCTCAACACCACGGCTCTGATTAATGAGGCGTATTTACGCTTGGCCGGTTCGGATTTGGGCGGCTATCGTGATCGCACGCATTTTTACGCCACCGCCTCCAAAGCCATGCGTCAAATTCTCGTGAGCTACGCACGGAGAGTTACCGCTGCAAAACGCGGCGGCGATCAGAACCCGGTAACGCTCACCGACATCGCAAGCGTGGGCGACCGCACGCTCGATGAGGTATTGGCCATCGATCAGGTACTCGGGGCACTGGAAAGCGACAACCCACGCTATTGCCGCGTATTCGAATGTCGTGTTTTTGGCGGCATGACGATCGATGAAACCGCACAAGCGCTTGACGTATCTGCCGCGACCATCAAACGCGACTGGTCTGTCATCAGCGCGTGGGTGTACCGAGAAGTGGGGGCCCAGTGATTTCCAAACGCGCACGCGATGTTTACCTTTTGGCCGCGAACGCAGATGACGCGGAACGCGAGACACTGCTCAATGTCGAGTGCGGCGACGACGCCAGCTTGCTGGCCGAAGTCCACTCGCTGCTCGAAGCTGCCGGACCCGCCGATGCCTACTTCGATTCGCTGTCACAACGCATTGGCCTGAGCGCACTCGCCGGCGATGATGATTCGATTCCATCGCAGGCGGTGGGCCCATGGCGCCTGCTATCGCTTCTGGGCCGCGGCGGCATGGGCGCTGTCTATCTGGCCGAACGCACGGATCAGCACTATGAACAACAAGTGGCGCTAAAACTGCTGCCACTGGGCGCGAATAGCGACACGGCACGGGCGCGCTTTTTATCCGAACGCCAGATCCTTGCGCGTCTGAGTCACGACAATATCGCGCGGTTAGTCGATGGCGGCATTACAGACGATGGCAGCCCCTGGTTTGCGATGGACTACGTGCAGGGAGCACCTCTGGACCAGTACTGCGATGAGCACGGACTTGGCGTCGACGCTCGCCTGAGTCTGCTGCTCAAAGTGATGCGAGCCGTGCAATATGCGCACGGCAATCTGGTGGTTCATCGGGATATCAAGCCGGCCAACGTCATGGTCGACGTGCGCGATCAGGTTCGCCTGCTCGATTTCGGCATCGCCAAGGTACTCGAGCCCCACGCCGATGACCTTGCGCACACGCAACTCGCCCAACGCCCGGTTACACCGGCGTATGCGAGCCCGGAAATGCTGCGTGGCGAGGCCGTGGACGTCACCACGGACGTCTACTCGCTGGGCGTCTTGATGTACCACCTGCTCACCGGCGAACTGCCTCTGACGTTTGACGACATGACCCTGCCTGCCATGCACGCCCATGCCGCGCACGGCGCGCCGGTGCCAATGAGTGCGCGGCGCCCTGATCTCGGCACGGATCTGCAGGCGATCGCCTTCAAAGCGCTGGCTAAAGATCCGGCGCATCGTTATTCGTCGGTTGAGGCCATGGCTACCGACCTTGAGCGCTATCTCGATGGGCTGCCCATTCAGGCGCAACCGCCGTCTGCATGGCGTCGAGCGCGTCTTTTCGCGCGACGGCATCGCGTGGGACTTGGGTTTGCAGGTTTCGCGGCGCTGGCGTTGCTTAGCCTTGCCGGCGTCTCGTTCAACGCCGCGATCACCTCTGACCAACAGGCCGCCCGCATTGCATTGGAACGTGATAAAGCGGAGCAAACCAAATCTTTTCTGCAGAGTATTTTTGAACTCTCGGGCCCAAATCAATCGAAAGGTCTCACCATCACCGCACGCGAGCTTCTGGATGAAGGCGCCACCAACATTCGAAGCCAACTCACCACCCAACCTGCAATCCGCGCCGAGCTGCTGTCCACACTGGCGCAAATTTACCTCGAACTCTCTGCTCTCCCCGAAGCCGCGCGTTTGTTTGAGGAAGCGGGCGAGCTGTATGCGGTACTGCCACGAGATGGCCAGGCAGGCCTCGCCAATACGCACTACAAGCGCGCGCTCATCGCCGAGCGTCAGGGGCAATACGTCGACGCCGAAACCCTGGCAATCGATGCTGAAAATCTCTTTCGCGCACTCAGCGACGAGGCCAACCTCGCCCGCACGTTCGTGACACTCGGTCGAGTGATGCAGCGTCAGGGACGACTCGACGAAGCCCAATCGCGATTCGACGAAGCGCTCTCCATGCATCAACGGCTGCACGGCAACGTGCACATCGACATTGCCCGAGATCTCCTCGCGCACGGTTCTTTGCAAATGCATCGCGGTGAGTACGACAAAGCGCAAGACTTTTATGAACAGGCGCTGGCGCTGCGTAATGAACTATTCGGCAACGACGACGTAGGGCGCATCGAGCTTGCTCACAATTTGTCGCAGGTGCTCATTTTCCAGAGCAAGCACGACGAGGCGCTGGCCATACTGAACGAGGGCGTGTTGCTTAGTCAGCGCTTGTTGCCCGAGGGAAATTCGGGTTTGTTCTATCTGTATAACGGATTGGCCGACATTCATCGGCGCAGGGGCGAACTGGATCTGGCCGAGCAACGTTTCGGCGATGCGCTGGACGTGCTGAATCGGTTTTTCGATGCCGACCATCAGGAGCACGCCATGGTTCGAGCGCAGCTGGGGCGCTTGTTGTTGTTGCGTGGCGATGCAGCGCAAGCCGAACCGCTGTTGCGCGAGGGCATCGAACGCATCAAACGCACGAATCCAGGTTTCCCTTTTTTGCCTGACATGAATGCCACGCTTGGCAAGGCTCTGCTCGAACTAGGTAGGCTGAATGATGCAAAAGTCATTTTGCGCGGCAGCGTTGAAAAACTCAGCGATACCGTTGGCGAAACACACCCACGAGCACAGTCGGCTATGGCAACCCTGCTGAAGATCTACGAAGCTGCGGGCGACGAGCAGGAAGCCGAGCGCATTCGATCGGCGATCACAACATCAGAGTGAGCACTCTGGCCGGGAAAATTAAGCACCGCACCTGAGACCATCCCAGCTGCGGTGTTTCGCTGTGTCGAGATCAATCAGCTTGCTACCACCGCCTCAGTGGCGGCCGCCGATTCTTGTGTGGTGGTGAGGGCCACCACCAGCAGCCCGCTAAGGCCAAGTAGAAAAGGCAACGCAATCAGCACCGTAGCAGCCACGTAGTTCAAAATGCCGTGCAGACCGGGGCCCTGTGCGAGGCCGCCAGCTACGAGCCGGACGAACAGATCGGCTACCTTCATTTTTTGCATCACGGGGCCGTGCGCATGACCGCCGAGAGCAAGCGGCCCGCACACACATGGTACCGGCAGCGGCCGGCATGTCGCGGGCACGCTTCCCAGCGCATTTCCGCGCGATTGTCGGCATGACGCCGTTAAGCTATCTGCCCGAGTGGCGCATTGGTCTGACGAAATCGCAAGCAGCAGTTTGAAGATAATTAGTCTGGCGCAAACGCCGTCAGAAGCTCTCGATAGACCACCGCGAAGTCACCAAATTCGCTGGTCTTGCGATTGGTATTGATCGCGATCGCCATGCGTTGCTCAGGCAGAATCATAAGCCAGCTTTGTGCACCGCGACTGACGCCGCCGTGATTCGCGTGGCGATAGCGCCGACCACTTGGTGACTCCCATTCGCTCCAGCGAAACCCCAGTGCGTAGTGCTGGGGATTGATTTGCCCATTGGCGAGGGGCTGTGGCGACCAGAATGTTTGACGCGTGGCCGCGGACACAAATTGCTCGTCGAGCCAGGCGATACCGAGCTTGGCCAAGTCGCTGGACGTTGCGACAAACCCGCCGCCCGGCAGACGATGCGTCATGTCGACCGGCCGCCAGCGACGAAATCGATGGCCGTCCACGTAGTACGAGGTCGCGTGATTCGCGTGTCCCCTGGCAGATCGTGGCGCCACCGCGATGGTACTTAAGCCAAGTGGCTGCAGAATTTCATCGCTCACCAACTGGCGGTAGGGCGTATCGGTTGCGTGGGATAACGTGGCCGCCAGCAGCACGGTACCGAGCGTCGAGTAGTGAAAATCGCTACCCGGGGCGAAAAGCAGCTCGCTATCATCGAACACCGCCACCGCATCGCGCACATCAGCGTAGTGCTTGTTCAAAGCAATCGAGGCGTAGAGTCCGGGCAAATCGGTGTTCTCTTTATAGTGTGGCAAACCACTCTGATGCGTCGCCAACTGCCGCAGCGTCATCGCGCGCCATGCGTCGTTCGGCAATGGCTCAAGGTATCTCGCGACGGGCGCATCCAGTTCCACCACTCCCCGTTGCTGCAAGCGGGCGAAAAGCGTTGCGGTGATCGCCTTCGATGTGCTGCCAATACGAAATACCGTCGCGGGCGTGGCGGACTGCGCGCTCGCAAGATCTGCCCAACCGACGGCTCCGCTCCAAACCAGTTGACCGTCCACGGCCACCGCAGCGGTTAACGCGGGCGCCGCGATGTTTTGGCGATGCCGCTGCAGACTCAGCAGCGCGCTGTCACCGGCCGTAGCAAAAGACGACACGTGCAACTGCTGCACGGCGGGCGCCTCGTCTGGCAATGCCAGCCAGCCAAACGGTGACAACGGCACCTTGCCCAGATGCGCCTTGAAGCCATAGACCGGAGCGCCAAACCAAAAAATCACCGCACCCAATATCAGGACTGCGGCCACAACTATTTTTCTTCTCACCGACACGCGGTTTTCACTCCCCAGGGTAATTGCGACCCAATGCTATAGTTACAGGCATCTGATCAACAACGGAAGATTCGCCAAATGTCGCTAATTGTCGTGGATGGTCCGGACCGCGCGATGCGGCAGTGTCTTGCTTTGATCACGGCGCTCGCGGTTGTATTGTCCGCAACCGGTGCCTGTGACACGGACAACCTGGGGCTGCTCCATCGCACGTCCCTGTGGTTGCTCATTTGTGCTCTGGTGGTATCGCAAGCGGCTACCTTCTATCGGGCGCTGGCAACCCGTATTGAGAATCGGCAGCTGCTCGGCATCATTGCCAGTGCTGCCACCGTTGTGATGACCACGATCGAGCTGCACTTTCTAAAGTTCACACCGCTGCTGCCCAAAGAGCCCGATCCACCGTTAGAATTTTTGCTGTTTGTACTGCCGCTGGCAGGTCCCATGGCGCTGCTCACGCTCATGCTCATGCACGGAACGTTGATGGGCAGCGCGCCATTGCGCAGAGACACGCCACCGACGGCGAGTGCGCGTCCGGAATTCTCGCCCAACTCATCGACCGATGACTGGCCAAGTGAAGCGATCCTCCGCGTCACGGCGCAAGATCACTATCTCAGCGTGCACACGACGCAAGGCTCGCGTTTGATTCGTGGCCGTATGACCGACGCTTTAGGCCGACTGGCGAACGACGACGGCATTCAAATTCATCGGTCGCACTGGATCGCAAGAAATAAAATTCAGCGCATTGTGCGCAGCGGTCGTGACTGCCGGGTCATTCTCAATTGCGGCGATACGTTACCCATCGGGCGCGGTCGGGTTGAGGCATTGCGCGCGTTTATAGCGCAAACCGATTAGATGGCCAGCAACTCTGAGTGAATTTGGCGGACGCGCAGGCGCTGACCGATTTGATCGCTGTGTGCCTGCGACACGCCGGCCTCATCGGCATACGCGGCCCAGTCCGCAATCACCTCAACAACTTCTCTCACGAGCACGAGCGCTTTGCGCCGCTTCAGTCCCGCCTGCGCCGCAAAGCGCACCAAGTCATCGAGTTCAAAGCCATCGCGCTTGCCGTTCAAACTCATTTGATGCGTGGATGTCCATGCGCCGTTGGGGTTGTAGCTGTAGGCCACATCAAAGGCTGGCGACAAGCGCCATTCGCCCTGCTGGTTCATAACAAAGCCGATGTTCTTGACGTGATCGTCCTGATTTCGCGCAATTACATTAAATACAGCACGCCGTACCTGCTGCTCCAGATCGATGGCGGGCAAGCCCATCATCTTGATGGTTTGAATCGCCTGCTCGTAGGCATAGGCGCCGGCGAGGTTGAAATCGAAATGGCGCATGGCGCACAACGACTGATAGTGCAACTTGCTCCCATCTTCCATGCGATCAAAACGTCGGGTCATAAAATGGGCACGCCCGCCTTCCTCGTGCAGACGACACGGCATCATGGTGATACCGGCGGCACGCGCCATAAGGTAGTAGGCGTATTCAATACGACCGAATCCCTGCGGATCGGCGACCTCTTTATCGCTATTTTTGTCGACGCCATCAAATTTTATGAGCCAGTGGGTAAACCCTGCGGGCGTTTCGAGCTGACCCGATCGAAAATCCCCCGTGCGTTTATTCCAAGCGACGATGGCCTTGGCACGCGCACCGCCGGCTGAGGTACCGACACGAAGTATGTCCTCAATATCGCTGGCATCGTCATCACCCAACAGCGCGCCGGACAAACTCTGCTGTCGGTTTAGCACGCTGTTCGACAGTGCCACCAGACGCTCAATCTCAAGTGCTCGACTTTTGTGTGGTGCATCGGTAAGTGCCGGCCGGTATTCCAATGCGCCCATACCACGTACGCCGGTATAGCAAAGCCGCTCGACCGGGTTAAAACTCGATTCGGTGCGATTGGTTTCGGCCAGCCACACGTTAATCAGCGCGTTGCCGAATTTGTCGGGCAGGCTATCGGCCAACATGCCGGGCAAGCCTTTAAAGGTGGCAGGACTGAGCGCTGGAAACTCGTAGGGCGCTTCTCGCCACGGCATTTCCAACGGCGAGACTTCAATCCCACTCGCCCCAAATTCCGGGGTGTATTGAAAAACGCCGACGCTGCGCTCGGGTACCCAGGTCACCGCACCGATCCGCCTGCCCCAGAGCTCGACGCTTGCGGTCGTCACGAGGCGTCCTCATTCCAGCTCCACTTGGTGGCCGAGGCTTTTTTCGGGCGCGCTCTTTGGCGCGGTGATGCGCTCTTTTTATCGAGCTGCTCCAGAGGACTCAGATCGGGGTCCGGCAGGAGTTGATGCAGATGGTCGGTGAGCTGAAGGGCTTTTAAAATTCGGATAAAGCTATCCAGCGAAATGCCTTTGCCTTGCTTGCCCAATCGGCTGATGGTGCTGCGCGACACTCCGGCGGCGGCGGCAAGCTGGGCCTGAGTGATGTTGCGGCTCAGACGCAAACGCTCAAGACGCTCGCTTAGAGCATCTTCGATACGTTCACTCGATGCGAGGTCAAAATTGTCTTTGTGCACGATATGTCACTCACTAAGCCCGATATTAGGCTTTAGTGCATCATATACAGCGCACAAAGAATTCACAAATTTTCCGAGTTAATGGCGTATTAATCAGACATTAAGAGGCTTTTCCATCTATAAAGCAGCATAAACACTACTTTATGATCGCCCCGAACACGGCAGCCCGTCAATCATAGCGGACGTTCCGCGCCTTGAAGCCATCATTGTTTGAACGAATCTGATCCGTGTCTTTCATCACCACGGAATCAATCACGGTAATGGGCTCACCGTTGGTCAAAAACAATTCCAGCGGCGCGCTGCCCTCCCACTTCGAATCCGACACATGCAGCTTCTGTACACCGTGGAATTTGAGTGATGCACCACTCTTATTGCGCTTGCCCTGCCCCGCATTCGAGAACGCGTTACCCTCCACCACGACGATCGGCCCAAACGTGCTCTCATCGGTACCGCCGCGATAAATATTCGCCACCGCACCCTGAATATCCGTGAACTGGCTGTTCTTGATGTTCAGGTTTTCCACGTTGTACATACCCAGATCGTCCGTCTCTTTATCCAGCGCCAGAACCGAACCGGTCACATTGGTCATTTGCGTGTTCAGAATCTCAATCACATCGGCGAACGTACTGCGATACACCTTCAGGAAATCGAACGAATGGTTCACGTCCAGATTGGTCACTTTACTGTCACGCACGATCAGCGAGTAGTTGCGGTTCATCGAATACTTGCTGGTGCTAACCACATTGTTGCCCGGCTGATCCGGCGACTCGGCACCGTCCATCCACAGATTTTCAAGTTCGAGTGCGCCGCCGTTTTCGATCACGAAGAAACTCGATTTACCCGAGCGCACCACGGGCTTACTGCCACTCGCGGCCCGAATGGTGACGGGATGACGAACAAACGCGTAGCGTGTCATCAGGTATTCACCGCCGTTGGCCAACACCAGCACATCACCGGGCTGGCTGTTATTCAGCGCGTTAATAATCGTATCGGTGCCGGCTTCTACTGACACAGTTTTGCCGCTGCCAAATGCCGTCTGCGGGTCAACCTTTGCGTAGAAACCCGCACCGGTCTGGTCTTTCGCCACCGGCAATTTGATCTCGCCAAACCCACTGGCGTCGATCAGCGACTGAGCCGGCACGCGCAGTCCGTGGCGATTTTCTGTGACGCTGTACACCGCCTTTTCAAAGCCACCAGCAAACGGCACGGCCGCTTCATTATTCACCACGTTGCCCTGAAAGCTGATCCCCGACACGTCGTCGTACACGGTAAAGGGCTCGGCGTTGGTTTTGGTCATGATGATGTTGTTGTGCATCGAGGTGCCGGTGGGCGGTGCAGAACGTTCATCGTCGGCGCCGGCACACAGCTGGATATGATCACTGTCGATCACTACGTTGTTGTTAAGCACCGAGTCGATGACCGGGTCGTAGCGATTGATCGGGCCGTCGGGCACGCCGTTCATAATCACCAGTGCCCCGCGAAAGCGATGCCCGGTGAGCCCGTACAGATAGTTGTTCCGGACGGTCTGGTTTTCGTTAATGATGCGAATGCCGCCGGTGTTCGGCACGCGATTGCCGAGGAAATAGTTATTCTCAACGGTGGTGTAGTGGCCATGACGCATGGTCAGCGTCCCCTGGCTTTCAAAAAACACGTTGTCGTGAATCTTATTGCCACAGGATTTACTGGAAATGATTTCCAGCTCGCCACTGGTGCGGTCAAAGTAGTTGTGGCGAATGCTCGTGTTCGAATACTCACGCGAGAAATGACTGGTTCCCACACGCAGGGTCTCACCACCGTTTGAGCCAAGCGTGGCGCGTGGGCCGAAGTAGTTGTACTCAATAACGTGATCGTTCTCGAGGCTGGCTTTTGAGTTAAGACGCACGGCCAGCGTGACGCCGCGATTGCCCTTGTTCAAAAGCGAATTGTGGTCAAAACGATTGTTCTTGCCGTAGATCGCGACCCAGGTATCTGAGTCGTAGCGCTCCGGATTGCTGAAGTTATCGATAACGGTATTGGTCACGCGCGAATGATTGGCCAGCGCGTCTTTCGAGGTGCGAAACGAAATCACTTCACTGGTGGGCGTGAAGCCATCCTTGAACACGAGCCCCGAAACAACAATGTGCGAGCCGGAAAACGCCAGATTGGACTGCCCCGAAATGATGACCTGCCCCGGCTCCTCAGCCGTCAATTCGATCGGCTGCTCCGCCGTGCCGTTTGCGCGCAGCCGTAGCTCAACGTCTGTCCACGTGCCGTTGGCCAATACCACTTTAGCGCCCGGCTGCAAACTCGCGACGGCGCGATCAAACTCAGCCTGATTGCGAACCAGCTTGCCATCACCGCTCATCCCGCCGCTGTGCGCGCACGCCGTTAGAAACAACACCACGGACACAGCAATCAGATGCACTCTTGAAGCCATTTGCATATTCAGCACTCTTAAACGTTGTAATTTTGGGGAGAAAATCTAACCGCGCGCACGTCTCAAATAGCGCTCGCGACTCTTGGACGCACGCTGGCGCAGCTCTTGCATCGCCTGTTCTTCGGTAACATCAATCATCGATTCCAGCAGATGTCTGAAATGTCGCTGCATTGCCTCGCGGGCCGCGGCGGCGTCACGATTTTTGAGCGCGTTGATAATATCGGCATGCTCCGTGCCGCGATTGATCTTGTCTTCTTTCGAGCAGATCGCCGCATGCACATCCCGCACCGGCTGCAACTCGGTTCGCATTTGCCACAGCATCTCAATAACGTAATTGACCGCCGTGTTGCCGGACGCTGCCGCAATCGTGAGGTGAAACTCGCGATCGGCCTCTTCGGAATCTTCTTCATCCTGAGGATCGGTGCTCGACATCCGTTCAATGAGTTCTTCCAATCGAACCAGTGTCTCGCTGTTAATCTGGCGCGCCGCCAGCGCCGCCGCCTCGGATTCAAACATCGAGCGGGCTTCGGTCAGCTCGAACGCCGTGACGTCCGGCAGATTCCCGTTGGCGTGTTCGGCGTTATCCAGCACATAAACGCCCGACCCCGTTTTAATCTTCAGGTAACCCAGCGCCTGCAACGCAATTTCGGCCTCGCGGATCGTGACCCGACTCACCTTGAAGCGTTCAGCCAGATCCCTCTCACCGGGTAGTCGACTCCCCGGCGGGAACGAACCGTCGCTAATCAAGGTCTTAATCTGGTCAGCCACAGCATGATAGAGCCGTTGATTTTTCATGTTCTTTTCTCACTTGAGTCTGTTCACACACCCCGAGGGGGGAGCCCCGGTCTGCAAACGCATCGATCCGGGCTCAATTGATCATACCAAAAATTAAACATTGGAATAGACAATAGGTTGACACATTGCAATCAATTGGTTATCAATGACTTATGATCGCAATGCGGACAAAGACTCGAAAGAGCACCCGCCGCGACGGCACACCACATCGCTTGCTCACCACGGACTCCCCATGAAAAAAATCTTCGCAATCGCCTGGTCACTGACCGCACTCGGCGGCGCCATTGAAGCGACCGCCAGCGAACACCCAAGCCTTGTCATGACCCAATCCGGCGCGGAGAAAATTCGCGCTGCGCTCGGCAACGTTCCGCTGTTTGATGCCACGCTCGCCACCGTACAAGCGCAGGTGGATGCACAAATCGAACAAGGCATCGATACGCCCCTGCCGAAAGATTTTTCCGGCGGCCACACGCATTCGCAGCACAAGCAGAATTTTTTCATGGCGCAGAAAGCCGGTCTGCTGTTTCAAATTCTTGAAGATCAAAAATACGCCAACTACGTGCGTGACATGCTGTTTCAATATGAGGCGATGTACAACGATCTGCCGCTGCACCCGCAAACCCGATCGTACGCGCGCGGCAAACTATTCTGGCAGTGCCTAAATGACAGCAACTGGCTCGTTTACATGAGTCAGGCCTACGATCTGATTTACAACGAGCTGACTCCCGACGAACGCGAGCGACTGGAGAACAACCTCTTCCGCCCGTTCGCAGACTTTATCTCTTTGGAAAACCCGCAGTTTTACAACCGCATCCACAACCACAGCACGTGGGGCAATGCCGCGGTCGGCATGATCGGCCTGGTGATGGACGACGACGAGCTCATCCAGCGCGCCCTGCACGGCATTGAAGACGACGGCCTGGAAATCGGCACCAAAGACAACGACGGCGGCTTTATTAAGGTGGCGGGCCAAAAGGCCGGCTTCCTGGCCAACCTGGAACAGCCGTTCTCACCGGACGGCTACTACACCGAGGGCCCTTATTATCAGCGTTACGCGATGTATCCGTTTTTGGTCTTTGCTCAAGGCCTGAACAATGTGCGTCCCGACCTCGAGATCTTTAAATACAAAGACGGTGTGCTGCTCAATGCCGTGGCGGCGCTTTTGAACTTGTCGGATGCGCAGGGTGAATTTTTCGCTCTCAACGACGGCCAAAAGGGCATGTCCGTGAACGCAGCAGCCGTGGTCTCGGCCGTCAACGTGGCGTATCTTTTCGGCGACCAAGATCCGCAACTTCTCAGTATCGCCGAAGAGCAAGGTCAAGTGCTGCTCGACGATTCTGGTTTCGCCGTAGCCCTCGCGGTCAGCCAGGGCAAAGCCAAGCCATTCCAAAAAGCATCGGTAAATTTGTCTGACGGCGCTGACGGCAAGCAGGGCGGCGTTGCCGTGCTACGTCAAAACGATGAAGCGCTTTCGCTGGTGTTCAAATACACCTCCCAAGGCTTGAGTCACGGGCACTACGACAAACTTTCCTTTTCTCTGCACGAAGCCGGTGAAGAAATACTGCAGGACTACGGACTGGTTCGCTTCGTAAACGTTGAGCAAAAAGGTGGCGGCAACTATCTGCCAGAGAACAAAACCTGGGCGAAACAAACCATCGCCCACAACACGCTCACGCAGGATGAGACCAGCCATTTTCAAGGGAAATACGAAATCGGCAGCAAGCATCACTCCAACTTGTACTTCTACGACGATCGCCGCGACGACATTCAAGTGGTGAGCGCCACGGAGTCCAACGCGTATCCGGGCACCGACATGCGACGCACGATGGCCTTGATCACCCATGAAAGTTTCAACAAGCCCGTGCTGCTGGACATCTTAAAAGTGGCGTCGGACAAGAAGCACCAATACGATCTGCCGTTCTACTTTTTCGGCCAGGTGCTCGATACCAACTTCGACTACTCAGTGCCCAAGCGTCTGGAAACCCTTGGCGATAAGAACGGCTACCAGCATTTATACGTAGAGGCCGAAGGTTCCGCGCCGGATGGCAACACGCAGTTTGCATGGATGAGCAACCAGAAATTCTACACCCTGACCTCGGTCACCGAGGCCAAAGACGAACTCAAGCTCACGCGTATCGGTGCCAACGACCCGGATTTTAATCTGCGCCGCGATCCGGCGTTCATGATTCGACGAAACGACGCCGACGATGCTCTGTTTGTTTCTGTGGTCGAACCCCACGGCAACTATAGCCCCGTCGCTGAACGCGCCACCGATGCCAGAAGTCATATCGCCAAACTTCAAGTGGTTTACGACGCGACCGATTACACCGCTGTGTCGATCGAAGACGTGGATGGCAAGACCAGCGTTTTTGTCATGGCAAACACCGACGCATCGTTCGATACCAAGCACAAAATCCGCGTGGGCAACCACACCTACACCTGGACCGGACCGTATGACCTCCAGTAATCCAAACCACGAACGCAACAGGATCCGCAGCGCATGACAAAACTAAAAGTACTGGTACACGGAACCGGCTACGCGGGCCAGGGCCACACCGAAGCCTTCCGTTCGGCAGGCACCGAGGTCGTCGGCATGGTCGGCCGGACCAAAAGCGTGGTGGCATCCGTAGCCGAAGAACTGGCCATCCCTTACGCCAGCACGAACTGGGAAGATGCGCTCAAAACCTGCAAACCCGATATCGTGTCCATCGGCACGCCGGGTGGCGCGCACGTTGAGCCCATCACCCAGGCGATTGCCCACGGCTGTCACGTGTTTTGTGACAAACCGCTGACGCAGTGCGGCCCAAGCGCCAGCAAGCTTTACGAACTGTCGGTGGCGCGCGGCGTAAAGACCGCGTTTGCCGCCAGCTTCCGCTATATGCCTGAGGTCATGCACGCGAAAAAACTCGTCGCCGAGGGTGCCATTGGCGAGCCCCAGGAAGTGGAGTGCATTTCCCATTTCAATCTCGAACGCGACATCCCCTTCGGCTGGTCGCATCGCGCAGAAGACGGCGGCGGCCGGCTGAATAATAATTTCACGCACAAGCTCTCCATCGTCACCTCCGTGATTGGCGAGAAGATTTTGGATATAAAAGCGGACGTGCGTGATGATCTGGGCAAAGCGCCTATTGTCGATGGCGTGCACAACTTCAAAACCCGGCGCGAGCATATCCCCGACAATCTGGACGATCCGTCGCTTAAATGGGGTCAGAGCAACGTGGAGTGGTCATACACCGTATTGGCACGACTGCACAGTGAGCTTGCCTCCCAACCCGTGTCAGTGCTGTTCCGACATGGCGGACTGCAGCCGCGCTTCAACGAAGACCACATTGCGTTCTACGGCAGCAAAGGCGCGATCTATATCAAAGGGCACTACGGTAGCGGGCCGCTCTATTTGTACGGCGAGAACAAACAGTGGCAAGAGGTGGCGTTGCCCGCCGAAATCGCAGCCGATGTTCCCGACGTCAAAGACGATACGCAAAGAAACTGGCAATACCTGATTCGCCAGTTTGTGAAAGACATCCGTGGCGAGACGGCCGGGCACTACCAGTCGTTCAAAGAAGGCAGTCAGTATCAACAGCTCATCGATATTATTCGCGCAAACGATCGCTGGACAGATGTGAGCCATCTGCAGCAAGACTAAAGCGCGTGATCTACGACTATCTGGTGATCGGCGGCTACTTTCTGCTGATTGTGGGCATCGGCCTTGCGTTCAAACGCATGGCAAAAAACTCGACCAGTGATTATTTCCGCGGTGGCGGCAGAATGCTGTGGTGGATGGTGGGCTCCACCGCGTTCATGGCCCAGTTTTCAGCGTGGACATTCACCGGCGCGGCCGGCAAGGCCTTTACCGACGGCTTTGCCGTTAGCCTGGTTTTTATCGCCAACGCCTTCGCCTATTTTTGCGGCTGGGCGTATTTTGCGCATCGCTTTCGGCAGATGCGCGTGGATACGCCTACGCAGGGCATCGGACGTCGCTTTGGCTCCGAGAACGAGCTGTTTTTTTCATGGGCGCTGATCATTTTCAGTCTCATGAACGCCGGCATTTGGCTCAACGCGCTGGGGGTTTTTAGCAGCGCCGTCTTCAATGCCGATGTCAATCTCACCATTGTCATGACCGGGCTCGCCGTGTTGTTTGTGTCGGTACTCGCCGGCGCGTGGGGCGTAGTGGCATCGGATTTCGTCCAAACCATCGTGGTGGCCGTGGTGTCAGTCGCGTGCGCCATTGTGGCGTTGGTGATGGTCGGCGGCCCGACCGAGATGGTCATGAATTTCCCCAGCGGGTTCATGATGGGCCCCAACATGAACTACAGCCTGCTGCTGGTGTGCTCGCTGATTTTCTTTCTGGCCAAACAAATGACCACGATCATGAACCTGCATGATTCGTATCGCTTTCTTACCGCCAAAGATTCGGTGAACGCTAGAAAAGCCGCGTTGCTTGCGATGGTGCTCATGGGCGTTGGCAGTCTGATCTGGTTTATCCCGCCGTGGGCGTCAGCGATTTTGTACCCGGATGCGGCGGCGGCCTATCCGCAGCTGGGCAACAAAGCGGCCGACGCCGTATATCTGGTGTTCACCCGTAACGCGATGCCCGTGGGCACGGTCGGACTGCTTCTGGCCGGACTCTTCGCCTCCTCCATGTCGTCCATGGATACGGCCTTGAACAAAAACGCGGGCATCTTTGTGCGCAGCGTGTATCAGCCCTACATGGCAAAACGCAGTCGTGAGGTCAGCGACGCGAAACTACTTTGGATCAGCCGCGTTGTCAGTACCATTGGCGGCATCATCGCTATTGGCTTTGCGGTGTTTTTCACCTCTTTAAAAGAACTCAGCTTGTTCGATTTGATGATGTCACTATCGACCATGATTCAGGTGCCGCTGCTGGTGCCACTGATCGTTGGGATATTTGTCAAAAGAACGCCGCAGTGGGCGCCGTGGGTCACCGTTGCATTAGGGCTGTTTGTCTCATGGTTCATTGCCAACGTCTTTACGGCGGACGTCTTTGCCAGTTTGATTGGCATCGATGCGCTAACGCGGCGCGAGGCGGCGGATCTGCAGCTTATCCTCACGATCGGCGGTCATCTGTTCATCACGGCCACATTCTTCTGGTCGACGACGCTTTTTTACAACGCCGACAAAGACCGCCACAAGCAAGGCACGGCCGACTTCTTTGCGGACCTCGAAACGCCCGTCGTCGCGGATGAAAAACAGGATGAGTATGACCGGCAGCAGCGCCAGAAGCTTGGCGCCATGGTCATGGTGATGGGCACCGGTATGATGCTCATGACACTGATTCCCAATCCGCTGTGGGGACGCGGCGTGTATGCCACGTGCTCACTCGCGATTTTGAGTATCGGGGTTGTGCTGCGTCGAAGCGCCAGAGATTGAGGGCCACCGATTCGGGGACGACCGGACGCCCGAAGACGTCCGGCCATCAATACCTACCCGCTTAGCGCAGACTCACCACCTCGGCCTTCAGCTCTTCAATCTGACGCTGCTGATCTTTGATGGCTTCGACCAAAACCGGGATAACGGCCATATAGCCCACTGACTCCAGGCCGGTAGAGTCATCCGTCTTGACCAGCTGCGGCAGAATTTTCTCGACGTCCTGCGCAATGAAACCAAGCTGGTGCGTGCGGTCATATTCTTCTTCCGCGCTGAGGCTCCGTTCGCGATTATCCATCGGATGTTTGTTCAGCTCGTAGGTTACACCTTCGAGGGCCTGAACGATGTCCAGCGCGTTCGGAATGGCCGTCACGTTTTGCTTCAGCGAGCGATCCGAGTAGGTGCGGTATTCGATCGGCGACTGGGCATAGAATTCCCGACTGTAAACCCGCCAAAACGGGCGCGAGCCGATGCCAAGCAAACCCTCTTCAAATTGCGTCGACTCCAATAACGCGTTGGTCGGATTGGAGGTGGTCGCGGTAAACCGCATGCCGCCGTTGCCGCCGATATCAAAATAGGCACGACCCCGAACTTCGAACGCATCACTGTCCCGCGTACCACCTGAGTTAATCCGCACTTCGCCGCCTTCAGCGTTCAGCGACAGCGTTGAAACGTTCCCGTTGCTGCGCGCCATGATCTCGTTATTGTCCCACGCAATGTTGGAGCTGGTCGCCGAGCCGGCAATGACGTAGCCACCGCCGGATGGCGTGACATCGGTGCCGCTGCCAATATGCAGCCTGCCCAGCGGGTCGGTAGTGCCGATGCCGACGTCCTTGTTGCTGTCAATCACGAACGCCGCGCCATTGGAGTTGTTGGTGCTGTTGATAACGAGCTTGCCACCGCCGGCCGCCCAGGCGTTAGCACTCGACCCCAGGTACCAACTGTTGCCACCGGTATCGGGATTGGCGAGCACAAACTGCCAGTTGATATCAGATGCGGCCAGGCGAGCGTTGGGGTTGGAGGTGCCAATTCCAGCCGACCCGCTGACATAGAGACCATCCGTCGGACCTGCGGCGCTGGTGCCCACCGACACGCTGCCGTTAGTCGCATGCACCCGCAGTTTGGTGGCACTCTGCACGCGCGCACGAAACGGATCTACGTCAAGCGCGGCATCAATTTGCAGCGTCGCCGCTGGGGCGGAGGTGCCAAGCCCGACTCTCGTGCTATTCAAATAGGCGTCACCATCGAACAGCCACGGGCCGGCGTCATCCGTTTCGCAGGTCACGTTGCCGTTCGATAAAACCTGGCGAATGGACGAGCCGCTGGCGCAACTACCGCTTACGCGATTTTGCAGACCGGGCAATGTGGCCTCGATGCTGTTGATATCCGCCTCGGCCGCGGTGACGTCGGATTGCAAAATGAACACGTCCTGCTCGATACCGGCAACATCGGTGCCGATGTTGCCAATGTCGCTGGCATTGCTATTTACGCCACTCTGAACACCGCTAATTTGCGACGACAGGTTACTGACGTTGCCAAACAATGTGGAGACGTCGGCCGCCTGGTTCAGAGCGGCGCTGGGCAGCCCTCCAAGGGTGTCGGCATCCGCGGCGCGGCGCGCATAGGGCACCGTCGTCAGGCCCCGCCGTGGCGTCATTTCCGTGTCATTGCCAACGGTAATACCCACCCACACCGGGGTGGAAAAAAGCCCTGCCGGAAAAGGCGACAAACCGACGCCCAGCTCCGTGGCAAACAGGCCCTGCGTCGGCACCAGCGACATGGTTTCGGTCCACAGAGGCGAACCGCCAGACGCTACCGCATACATGGAAAACGTGACGTTCACCGGCTCATCAATCGGCTGCCCGGCGGCGTCGCTCAAATAGCCCTGATAATTCAGGCCCGCGGGAATTTGCGCCTGAACGGGCAAGGCGAACAGCATAAGGCCGCAGAGCGCAGCGCCGAGGCGCGCGAGGGATGAAGTGGTCATGACATGGACTCCAGCGTGGATGAACGATGGGCATGAGCGTCCCATGCATGACGGGCTGTGTCAGTCACATAAAGTGGTGATAGGGCGGACAGCACGAGTCTGCTTCACCGGCCTGAACGCAAAAGCGGCAGGCAAAAAAAAGCCCCGACAAAACGCCGGGGCTCTTTATCAAGCTTGAACGTCGTTAATTAGTAGCGGTAGGTACCACCAAAAACGATACGACGATCCGGGAAGCCGACGAAGCACAAAGGACCCGACTCGCTCACGCAGCGCTGATCAATGCGCTCTTCGGTGAGGTTAACTGCCTCAAGGCCAATGTCGAAGTTGTCGTTCACCGTGTAGTTCACACTCGCGTTCAGCTGACCACGATCAAGCGTGTTGACCGGGAAGCTGAAGGTACTGCTACCACTGGTGTTGGCACCGCCGCCGAAGTCCTGCGTACGGAAACCTTCACGCCAGGTGTAGCGAGCGCGTGCCGACAGGCCATGTTTCTCGTAATACAGCGTAAAGTTGTAGGCGTTCTCAGAGAAGTCCAGCAGACCGCGGGGCTGACAAACGTCGCCCAGAACCTGCAGACCACGACCCGAGGTGCAGTCTTCCAGCGAACCACCGCTGAAGTCCTGACGCGTGTAGTTGGCAATCACGCCGAAGCCCGATGCCCAGCCCAAACGATCTTCAAACTCAGACAGATCGTAGGTCAGTGCCAGCTCGAAGCCTTTCTGCGTGGTGGTGGCCGAATCATTACCAGGACTTGTGACGTCCACACACAGACCGACGGTGTTGGGATCACCCAAAACGTTTGGAATCACGGTTGGATTGAAGATACCGCCGCCGGGGCAGGTAGGATCGGTTTCGCGGGCGAATCCACTGGTCGTGGTCGGATCATCAATCAGCAGAGCACCGTCAAAGTCGTTACCAAAAATGTTGGTGCGATCCTTGCTGAAGTAACCCACGCTCAACGCCGCGGAAGGTGCGAAGTACCACTCCCACGAGATGTCCCAGGAATCAACTTCCTCAGGCTCAAGACCCGGGTTACCCAGTGCAACCACCGAGTTTTCCTGATTATCAAACGTAAACGCCGTGTTCAGCACGTTGAAGTTCGGACGACGAATGTCCGAGCCATAACCAAAGCGCACCAGCATGTCTTCGCGCACTTCAGCAATCACGTTGAAGCGCGGCAGCACGAAGCTGTAGTCGCCTTTCGTGGACTGCAGCGAACGATCGCCGTTGGCATCTTCAGGACCGAAGGCCACGGAATCCACTTCGGTATCGATGTAGCGCACACCAAAGTTGCCGCGGAAAATGCCGGATTCGAAGTTGGCCTGTGCATACAGCGCAGAGGTTTTCTCACCCACGTCGAAGAACTGGTTCTGATCCGACTGCAGGTTCAGGATATCGGGGCTGGCCGGATCATGCGCAATCACTGCGTTTTGCAGAATATCGATCACGCCCTGGGGATCAGAGAATGCCCGGTCAGGATCGATCAGCAGGAAGTCGCCGATGAACAAGTCGCGGCCGTCCGCATCGTTGTAGTTGTCGGGGCCCGGTACCAGCAGCTGCGAAAACAGAGCGCCGTTGGGGCTATCGACCATCTGGCTAAAGCCACCGATGCGATCTTCTACATCATTGAAGCGGCTCGACGAATCATTGAAACGGTAGCCAAACGACAACGACGTGAGGGCTTTCCACTCCAGATCGTAGCCGACGTCGATGCGGAACGCGGTCTCTTCGTTGTCGGTCGTGTTACGACCCACGACCACCTGATCCAGCACCACGTTGTTCGGATCGAGCAGGTCGGCCGACGTTGGTGAGAACGGGGAGTTCGGGTTGATACCCCACGACAATGAACCACCGGACAGGTCGTAAATGAACGGTACGCAGTTGTCATTACTCGTGCCGTCCAAAGGACAGTTTGGGTTAATAAAGTTCAACGTGGTGCTTAAGTTTGGATTGACCGTATCGGAGGTGGACGAAGCGACTTCACCTCTCACCGTCCAGCGATCGCGACCCCATTCACCGGCCAACACAAAGATGTTGCTGTCGGTGACGCGGGAACCGGTGTCACTCGAGAAGCGCAAGTTCGGATCGTCATCATCGTTAGCCAGATCCGGCTCAAGAATGCCCTGCTGAGCCGCCGGAAACATGCCCGGACCGATGCCGAAATCGACCGTTTCAAACGCGGTTGGGATGCTGATGTTACGCAGCGAGCTTACGCCCGACGCCTGCAGACGATAGCTGTCCTGACTACGCTCTTGCTCATTGATAATGGCATCGAACGAAAACCGCAACTCGTCGTTGGGTGCCCACTCAAACGTGCTGGCAATGTTGGTGGTTTCGTAATCGAAGTTTTCCTGTTCCTGTACGAGGAACTGGATACCAAGAAATTCTGCCGGGTTCGCGCCGGGCGGCGAGGAGCGGTTGTCGCGGTCAGTACGTGGCCGGAACGACACCGATTCTTGTTCGGTGTAACTACCGCTGATCACGAAGCCGAAGTCGCCAGCGTCTGTGCTCCAATTGTCGCCGAAGGCGCCGGAGAGTCGCGGCTGCACGCCTTCGATGCTGAGACTGCTGTCTTCACCCTGAAGTCGCGCGACGCCCAAACGCTCTTTCAAATCGAGCGGGCGAATCGTTTTGAGGTTGATCGTGCCACCCACCGAACCTTCGATGGTTTTGGCGTCCGGTGATTTGATCACCTCAACCGATGAAATGATGGCGGCGTTCACATCTTCAAAGCTGATGCCACTACGACCGGAGCCCGAGCTCACGGTAGATACGCCGTTAATTTCTACGCGGTTCGCGTTCGTGCCGCGAATCTGCACGCCGGTACCGATACCAGCCGTACGCGTAATCTGAATGCCGGTGATGTTCTCCAGCACTTCAGCGAGGTTTTGGTCGGGAAGCTTACCGATGTCCTGCGCCACGATCACTTCGACCAATTTGTCCGAATCCCGCTTCTGGTCGATAGCGCTCTGCAAAGAGCCGCGAATACCGGTGATGACCACTTCTTCAATCGGCCCCTCCTCTTGCGCAATAGCGGTCGAGCTAAAAGACAGCGCCGCTCCTGATGATTAAGAGAAGTGCAATTGCACGCTGTAATTTCATTGTGTTTCCCCTGGCGAAAGATTCGCATTCTTGGCTCGGACTAATTCCGCACCAGTTATATAAACCATTGGTATCAACATCGTCAACCTTTTGTCTTTTCCAATCCCCTGAAATTGGTCAGACCAATATAAAAAAACGCAGAACTGGCGGCTGACGGCGCTACTCATTACTGGGCTTACCAATCGTCGCGAGGATGCCCCCGTCAACGTAGATGATTTGCCCATTGACAAAATCGCTGGCCCCAGAGGCCAGAAATACGGCCGTTCCCTGCAGATCATCCGGATCACCCCAGCGCCCGGCCGGCGTGCGCCCGACGATAAAATCGTTGAATGGGTGGCCGTCCACCCGAATAGGGGCGGTCTGCTCCGTGGCGAAATAGCCCGGCCCGATACCGTTGACCTGCACGTTGTGTCTGGCCCACTCGGTGGCCATGTTGCGCGTGAGCATTTTCAAGCCGCCCTTGGCTGCGGCATACGCGCCCACTGAATCGCGCCCAAGCTCACTCATCATCGAGCAGATGTTGATCACCTTGCCCCGCTTGCGCGCCACCATCCGGCTCACCACTGCCTTGGACACCACGAACACACTGGTCAGATCCGTGCGCACCACCTTCTCCCACTCATCCAGCGGCATTTCCAGCAACGGAATGCGGCGGATAATGCCGGCGTTGTTCACCAGCACGTCGATGGGGCCCACGTCGTTTTCAATGTTCGCGACAGCCGCGCCCACTTCGTCCTCATTGGTGACATCGAAGCGATAGCCGTGGGCCGTGTGACCAGCGTTTTTGTAAGCCGCCACCGCCGTATCAATTTTTTCCTGTGACGAATTGCCGTTGATCACCAGCGTGGCGCCGGCTGCGCCCAGACCTTTGGCCATCGCCATGCCCAGGCCGTGTGTGGCACCGGTGATTAGCGCTACTTTGCCGGTGAGATCAAAAGGGCTTGCGTCGGTCATCAAAAAATCCTTAGTCAATTAATCCGAAGTAGCGCGGCAGCGCCTCACTAAACTGTGGCACGTAAGTCACGAGCAGCAGCGCGACAATGAGCGCCACGTACATCGGCACCATAGGCCGTACTATGTTGCCGATACTGGTCTTCGCCACTGCGCAGCTCACAAACAAAATGCTGCCAACCGGCGGTGTGCACAAACCGATCGTGAGATTCATAATGAGCATCACGCCAAAGTGCAGCGGCGTCATGCCCAGCTGCACCGCCACGGGCAAAAAGATAGGTGTAAAAATCAGCACGGCCGGCGTCATGTCCATGAAGATGCCGATCGCCAGCAAAAACAGATTGATCAGAAGCAACAACACCAGCGGATTGTCGCTAATGCCAAGCAGCAGGCTGGCAAGCTCCGCCGGTACGCGTTCGTAGGCCAGCAACCACGACATCGCAATTGACGTTGCGATTAGGAACATCACAATGGCAGTGGTCTCTGCCGACTTGATAAGAATTTGAGCAAGCTGCGCAGGCTTCACTTCGCGATACACAAACACGGCCAGAATCAGCGAGTACACGACCGCGATACTGCCCGCCTCAGTGGCGGTAAAAACGCCACCCAGAATGCCGCCGATCACGATCACCACCAGCAGCAGGCTCGGCAGCGCCGCCAGAGTACGACGCCCTGCTTCACCCACGCTCACACGCTGCCCACGGGGCATGTTGTGCTTGCGCGCGTAGCCGGCCGCCACAATCATCAGCGCCAGCCCCATCAAAAGACCCGGCAGGTAGCCGGCAAGAAACAAGGCTGCGATGGACACACCGCCGCTGGCCACGGCGTACACAATAAGAATGTTGCTTGGAGGAATGAGCAAGCCGGTGGACGAGGCCGTCGCGGTAAGTGCGGCAATAAAATCGCGATCGAAACCCTCGCGCTTCATTTGCGGCACCATGAAGCCGCCGATCGCCGACGTGGCCGCCACCGCGGAGCCCGAGATCGAACCAAACAGCATGCACGAAATCACGTTAACAAACGCGAGCCCGCCCGGCAGCGCACCGATAAAGGCTTTAGAAAAATCGATCAGGCGACGAGCGATACCACCACGGGCCATGATCTGACCCGAGAGAATAAACAGCGGAATGGCCAACAATGCAAAACTGTTTAAGCCACCGGCCATACGCTGTGCCACCGTTGTCATGGCTGGCATGAAATCGACCGCAAATAGAAACGCACAAATGGTGGCGGCGCCGATGCTAAACGCAATCGGCACGCCAATGGCAAACAACACCGCAAACACCAACACCAGAACGAGCATTTCCATTACGTCACTCGCTCTTCTGGTCCGCTGAGCATCGCCTCAGCGGCAAATAAAACAATGAGTATTCCGCTGACTGGAATCACTGCATACACGTAAGCGATCGGCAGCCCAATGGCCGCAGAGTATTGCTTGAGCTCCCAGGTCAGCGACATCAGCGCGCCGCCGCCAACAATCAGCACACCCACGGCGAACAGCAGACACACCAAATGCACGACACCATGTAGTTTGTGCTGACCCGACGCGCTGAGCTTGTTGGCCAGCAGATCGATGCCTAAGTGACTGCCCTGGCGATACGCGTACGCCGCCCCCAACATACCGATCCAGATCAGCAGAAAACGCGCCAGCTCTTCGGTCCACGCTGCGGGCACCACGAACAAATAGCGCGACAACACCTGCCACACCACCGAGGCCACCATCGCCGTCATGAGCAGCGCCAGCGCATACCCCAAACCTTTGCTGATGGACCCGGCGATACGCATGCCTCGCTACTCCATACCCTTGATGGCATCGAGCAGCGCGCCGGTTTCGGTGCCAGCGTATGCCGCTTTCATCGATTGCACGGCCGCACGAAACGGTGCTTTGTCGGGATAGGTCACGACCACACCGGCGGACTTCACCGCTTCGATGGATTGCTCGGTTTCCGCTTGCCACAGATCGCGCTGGTACTCGACCGACTCGCGCACCGCGCGTTTAAGCCAGCCCTGCTCTTGCTCGGATAGATCGCCCCAGAAGCGCTTACTCATGAGCAGAACGTCGGGCACAAACGTATGCTCATCTAAAGAATAAAAACCGGCGGCCTCGTAGTGGCGCATGCGATGAAACGTTGGCGGATTATTCTCGGCGCCGTCCACCACCCCCTGCTGCAGAGCCGTGTAGATTTCGCCCAACGAAATGGGTGTGGGGCTACCGCCCAGCTCGGCCACCATTTGCACAGAGGTTTGGCTTTTCATCACCCGAATCTTCAGGCCTTCGAGATCGGCCGGCGTTTCAACCGGACGCGTGTTGGTATAAAAGCTGCGGCTGCCAGCATCGTAATAGCCAAGCCCTTTGAGACGCGCCGCCTGCAGCGAGTCGAGTAACTGCTCGCCGATTTGCGAGTCGAGCACGCGCAGATGATGGTCTCGATCTTTAAAGATGTAGGGAATGCTAAAGAGCTTTAGCGTTGGTACAAAGCCCTCGAGCGGACTGGCCGACACTTTCGTCATGGCCAGTGAACCAATTTGCAGAAGCTCCAGCGTCTCGCGCTCGGAGCCAAGCTGTCCGCCAGAATAAATTGAAATCTGCATAGTGCCGCCTGAATACTCATCCAGACGTTCGCCCATCAGCACCATGGCTTTGTGCACGGTATGACCTTCATCCAAACCGTGCGCCAGCGTGAGCACTTTTTCGCTGCCCGCGTCCGCGCAGCCCGCGAGCAGGCAAATGCTCGCGAGCAACGCCAGAAACCGAACGTGTTTTATTTCAACTGGCATATGTCCAGGACGTTCATATCGGTGTAGTCGAGGTTCTCGCCACCCATCGCCCAAATAAAGGCGTAGTTCGAATTGCCGCTGCCCATGTGGATGGACCACGGTGGCGAGATCACCGCTTCGCTGTCGTTCACAACAATGTGACGCATCGAATCGGGCTGCCCCATGAAGTGGAACACCTTTTCGTCTTCGCCCAAATCGAAGTAGAAATAAATTTCCGAACGGCGATCGTGCAAATGCGGCGGCATCGTGTTCCACACGCTGCCGGGCTTGAGAATGGTCAGCCCCAAAAGCAGCTGCGCCGATTGGCAGGTCTCCGGCACGATGTATTTGTAGATCACACGATCGTTAGAGGTTTCCAGCGAGCCAAGCTCTACCGGTACGGCATCTTCAATCGAAATTTTCTTCAGCTCGAAACGCGCGTGTGCGGGCGTTGAAGCCAGATAAAAACGAGCCGGCTCGTCCGCGTTGTCTGAGGTGAACGTGACGTCCTTGCAGCCCATGGGAATGTAGAGACCATCGCGCGGCTTCATCTCGAACGTTTCACCATCGACAGTAATCGATCCGGCGCCCTTGCCCACGTTCACAGCACCCAGCTCGCGTCGCTCCAAAAACGGTGCGCCTTCGACCGGAGCGTCCTGCGCCGGCAGGCTGATGGTTTTGGAGATTGGCGCGGCACCGCCCACGACCATGCGTTCGTTGTGGCTGTAGTTAAGACTCACCGTGTCGGCAACAAACATCTCCTGCACCAGGTACAGATCCCGCAACGTGTCGTTGCTGATGCCGTCGATCATGGATGGGTGCGTGGCCTGATAGGTCTTCTTGAACATGTGCGCGTCTCTCAAGTTAAATTTGTCTGAATGGTAACCGGTGTCAATTTTATATGCAAAAGCACATAACTCGTTGTTTGTTCTCTATTCCGGGGGTTTTCTGGACGATTCCCGGCGGACCAGCTTGGGCACGGTCTGATTGCGCTCAACCTCGATCGTTTTGTCGAACGCCACGCTCAGCAACTGCCGTGCGGCCATTGTCCCGATTTTACGAATCGGCGAGCCTACCGTGGTGAGGCGCGGCCAGATCCGCGTGGCGGTCTGGAAATTATCAAACCCCACGACGGACAGCTCCTCAGGCACTTCCAGCCCGGCCACCAAAGCCGCCTGCATCACCCCTGCGGCCATTTCATCGTTTGACGCGAAGATCGCTGTCGGCGGCGGATCGAGATCAATCAGCTCCGTGCCACGCGCCAGACCCGATTCAAAAGTGTAGTCGCCCTGCGCGACGTATTCGGACTTAAGCGCCACGCCAAATTCAGCGAGACCTTCTTCGAAGCCCTCGCGCCGCTCGCGCGCCGAACGAAAACTGCGTCGTCCGGTGACCATTCCCACGCGCTTGTGCCCAAGCTCGCCAAGATGCTTGCCGGCTTCGGCCGCGCCCACGCGGTCGTTGGTCACAATCATGCGCTCATCGAGATCCAGCGCGACCGAGGCGATGCGTACATACTCGCAGCCAACATCGCGCAGCACTTCGGCCAGTCGGCCGTCTTCGGACACCGAGGGCGTGACGACTACACCATACAGTTTCTGCAGCTCGACAAATTTGCGCGCGTCTTCCAAAAACGTGTCGCTCTTGCGATCGCAGGGATGCACGACCAGCTCGAAGCCCGTGCCACGCAGTCCGTCCAGCACACCCTGCTGCACGTTCACCACGTATTGCGGGTTCGGGTTGTCGTAGATCAGACCGACCAAATA
>JBGCEL010000006.1:0-26347 GCA_045106455.1 Gammaproteobacteria bacterium | reverse complement strand
ATGCTGACGGCGCCGCTGGCGTCACCATCAAGAAACGCTGCCACGTTTACCCACTGACCCGCCGTGGCGCCCGAGCGAACTTCCACGTCACCACGTTCCGGCTGACCGCCCGTGTAGTGATTGAAGTCGTGCACAAACTCCAACAGCACGCTGTCGTAACCGGTGACGTCGTAGATGGGGCTAATCAGGCCTTCATCCATCGCGGCGCCGCTGCCCAGTTCGTCGGAGTCGACGATGGCATAAGGGGCCGTGAGCGTGAGACTGCGACCACCCGGGTTGGTGGTGGTCCAGGTCGCCGCGGCGCCGGTGCCGGTGCCGCCATCTTCGATCGTCCAGGCGATCAGGCCGTTGGCAAAGTTCTCGCCCGCGATCAGTTCGGGTGCCTGTTCACCGCTGGTGACACTCAGTGCATTGGTACGGCCGTCGAAGGTGGCGCCGTTGTTGTCGGCCACCTGGTCGATGTCGAACACCACGGTGTCGCCGCACGGCGCGTCGGCCGGAATGGTGAACACAACGGGTGCACTGGCGACGCTGATGCCCGCCGCCAGATCGCCGAAGTTAAGCGTTGTGGTGCCGAGCGTGGCGTTGCCGCTGCTAATGGAAACATCGGCCGTGACGCCGGTGGCCGCCGTGTCGCAGGAGTTGTTGAGAGCGGTAACCGTAAAGGACCATTGCTCACCGGGGTCCACCACACCATCGCCATTGCCGGCCACTTCCACCGGCACGCTTAACCCTGCAACACGCAGGTCGATGCTACCGGCGGCGCACAGAAACTCGTCGATCAGAGGCAGGATGTCGCTGATCAACATGCCGCGGTTGCCAACGCCTGCGGTTGTGCAGCCGCCGCAGTGATGCAGGCCAATGAGTTTGTTGTCGCTGGCACGGAAAATCGGCGAACCGGAGCTGCCTCCTTCGGTGTCGAGCGTGTTGTAGTAACGCAGCACGGTGCCGTCGACTTCCACATCGGCGCCGCTGCCAACGGTAATTTCCTGAGGGCGGCCATCCGGGTGCTGAACAATGTAGATCTCCTCACCCGACGTAATGGGGGTGCTGTCCACCTGCACGAAACCGTGTAGTGAGGCGGGGTCGCCCTGAACGGTGGTGAGAGCGAAGTCCAGATCGCCCGGGGCGGCGTCACAGTTAATAAACGGTTCGGCGGCAAGGACCGTGTCGCAGCGATAGCTGGTCCATTCCGACAGCGGTGCGGCTACTCCGCATTGGGTGGTGTACGCGTCAAACACGTATTCGGTGTTGTCGCAGTCGGCCTGGTTTTCAACACAGTGCTGGTTGGTCAAGATGGTGTTGCTGCCGGAGATATTGGCACCGGAGCAGTACATGGCCGTGGCTGCATTGCCGCCCACGGACATCACGCCAACCGAGGCGCGTGCATTGGTCCATTTGCCGGTGTCGCCTTCGTAGCAAACCGAATCCTCGAAATCGGCCGGACTGCAGATGCTGCGCGAGCCCGAATCGCGGGGCTTGCCAAACATGGCGTCGTTGCCAATGATCACGCTGTCGACCAAAAACGGCGCCTCAGCGTAGTCGTTTTGAAATTCGAACTGCAGGATCAGATTGTCGCCCTGTCCAGACAGAGCCCAGAACGATCCGCGGTTTTTCGGCCCGCGTTCGGTGATGTGTTCGATCACGCGCCCGTTGCCGTTGATGAGGGTCAGGCGGTCGCCTTTGCGCAAATTGACGTCGCTTAAATGCACCTTCAGAAAGCTCGCGCCGGGGCGAGCAACGTTGTCGGTCCAGAGTTGTTTGCCCTCAGCGGTTGCGCGGGCCTGACCGAGATCCGGACGAATCGATAAAGGGGCGGCATCGCCGACGACTTTTCGTTCGGGGGAGGGGAGTGGCTTGGACGCCCCCGCCGCGTGCGCGAGTCCGGCGCATAACATGAGAATTACCAGTGGTTTGCCCATCATTTGTGATCTCCCTGCGATCTGCATGTGGTGGCGTCGCGCGAAGCTTGCGCAACGTGCACCGAACCTAGCCCGCGCATTGCGTTATGACAATTGACGTTGAATTCAGGTCACAGATGGGAGGTGATGTGGTCACATAATGAGCAAAATGCGACCGGCGTCGCAGTTTCGCGTTTGCGCCTTATGGCACACTGCCGTGGCGGGGAATACCATCCCTGTAAAAAATGAGTTATCGTCAAAACTCAAATAAATACAGTCGCTTCGATGGGTTTTTTAAAAAGACAAAGCACTGGTCGCGCAAGGAAGCGTGAAAGTCAGTGCCGGCGGGTTGACGGCCCCCGTAATCGGGTATTTGACGTTCAATGACTGAGCAGCGTGACGCAGGTAGAGGACTTGATGTTCTCTACACCAAAGTAGCCGTCGATTTTCAGAATCTAAGCATGGACAGTTGGGAGGCCACTCTTTTAGAGGGGCTCGCCGGACTGCAGCCTGCTGTGGGCGCAGAGTGTGCCTTTTTTGCTTTGTTCGACAGCAAAGGGCAGAGCGTTGCAGATGTGCACAGTGTGTCTGCAGCACCCGCCAAGGCGGCTCCGGACAAACTCAAAACGATGACGCTGGCCAACATGCCGTGGCTGTCCTCGCGTTTGGCCCATTTAAAATTATCGGAAGTGCTCGACAGCCACTACTTTGACACCGAGATGGCGAATGACTTCCCGGTGCTAAAAATGGCGTGCATGCGCTCCATGTTAACGATTGCGATTTGCGTCAACGGTCAACCAACCGGCCTGCTCGGTTTCTGCGATTCCAAGCCACGGGATCAGTGGGACCCAAACCTGCATTTGCTGCTCAAGCTGATTGGCTCAAGTCTCGCCAGTGGTCTCGAGCGGCTGCGTACTTTCGAGACCTTTGAGCGCGAACGCGAGCGCAACGAGTTGGCCCTCTACAGCGCCAACGACGGATTGTGGGATTTCGACACAGCCACCAACAAAGTGTATTTCTCGCCGCGCTGGAAGCGCATGCTGGGCTACGATGAAAACGCCGAGCAAAAAGATCTGCCGGAGTGGCGTGCGTTGGTACATCCCGACGATCTGGCCCGCGTGCAGGCCGGAATGCGCGACCACCTTGACGGTCGCACAGAATTATTTGAAAGCGTTCATCGCATGCGTCATCGCAACGGCGAGTGGCGCTGGATGCTCAGTCGGGCCAAAGCCCGGCCGGACAAAAACGGCCGTTTGCGCCGCCTGGTGGGCGTCGAGCTCGATATTACCGAGCGCAAGCTGTACGAAGAGGCGCTGTTCCGCGAAAAAGAGAGCGCCCAAATTACGCTGCAGTCCATCGGTGATGGTGTCATCACGACGGATGCCGACTGCCTGGTGGAATATCTGAATCCCGTTGCCGAAGGACTCACCGGCTGGAAGCTGGATGAGGCCGCCGGTCGACCGGTGGATGATATTTTCCGCGGCTTCCATGAGGAAACCTGCGAGCCGCTCGAGAATGCGCTGGCGGTCTCGATTCGACGCAAGCGCTCAATCAAATCCATTCGTC
Source organism: Gammaproteobacteria bacterium (assembly GCA_045106455.1). GTDB lineage: Bacteria > Pseudomonadota > Gammaproteobacteria > Steroidobacterales > JBCCMA01 > JBCCMA01. The sequence continues at coordinate 22,880 of JBGCEL010000006.1, read as the reverse complement.
CCACGCTCCTTATTCGGCGTGACGGTAACGAGCTGTACATTGAAAGCACGGCGTCACCCATTCGCGACGGCAATGGCGCGATCGCTGGCGGCGTACTGGTGTTCCATGACGTGAGCGAATCGCGTGAGCTCAATCGTCGTCTGAGCTATCACGCCAGTCACGATATCCTCACCGGTCTTGTGAATCGGCGCGAATTCGAGAGTCGTCTGGAGCATGCTCTGGAGAAGGCCAAAGCGGGCGAGACGTCCTACGCGGTCTGCTACATGGATCTTGATCAGTTCAAGATGGTCAACGACAGCTGCGGCCACACGGCCGGCGACGCGTTGCTCAGCCAGCTCGGTTCGCTGCTAAAAGCCAAGATCCGCTGGCGTGACACGCTGGCCAGACTCGGTGGCGATGAATTTGGTCTACTCATTGAATCGTGCTCTCTCGAAGAATCGATGGAGATTGCCGAAACGCTGCGCAAGACCATCTCGGACTTCAAATTTGTCTGGGATGAGCGCACGTTCAATCTGGGTGTCAGCATCGGTTTGGTGCCGGTCGGCGAAAACAATGACGACATGGCCAGCGTGCTCAGCGCAGCCGACAGCGCCTGTGCGGCGGCCAAAGATGCCGGCCGTGACCGCGTGCACTGCTTCCGCGAAAACGATATCGAAATGATGCGCCGCCGCCGCGAAATGCAGTGGGCGGCCCGCATTAACAATGCGCTGGATGAGAATCGCTTCGAGCTGTTCCGCCAGTACATCCAGCCGCTCAGCGATGCGCCGGATTTGGAGCGCGGCGATCACTATGAGCTGCTGCTGCGCATGCGCGATTCCAACGGCGCGCTGATTTCACCGGATGTGTTTATTTCGGCCGCCGAGCGCTACAACATCACCCCGGCCATTGATCGCTGGGTGATTGAGCACGCGCTGGACTGGTTGCTCGAAAATCCTGGCGAACTCAGCAAGCTGGCGATGTGCTCAATCAATTTGTCGGGGCAGAGCCTCGGCGACGACAAATTCCTGCCGTTTGTGATCAACGAATTTCGTCGACGCTCAATGGATGGATCAAAAATTTGTTTTGAGATTACTGAGACGGCGGCCGTGCAGAGCTTTAGTCAAGCCAACCGATTTATCAATTCGCTCAAAGAACTCGGCTGCAAGTTCGCACTGGATGATTTCGGCACCGGTTTGTCATCGTTTGCCTACCTCAAATCTTTCCCGGTCGATTTCTTGAAAATCGACGGCAGCTTTGTGAAGGGCATTTTGCACGATCCCATTGACCGGGAAATGGTGCGATCAATTAATTCCATCGGCAAGCTTACCGGCAAAAAGACGATCGCCGAGTTTGCTGAGAACGCGGAAATTATCGAGCAGCTGCGCGAGTTGGGTGTCGACTACGCGCAGGGCTACGGCGTGGCTGAACCACGCCGTGTGTCAGACGTTCAGGCGATTCCAGGCCAGTAGATTTTAGCCTGCGGCTTCGGCCACCGGCTCGGTCGCTTCGCCCGCGAGCTGTGGCGCAAATTCGTCGACCCGAATCACCTTGTTAATGAGCACGTGAGCTTCGCGAATCGCCTGCGCCTCGATATCCGTGATGACACCACTGGCCACGGCGTCCGGCAGAATTTCGTCAAAGTTGTACGGACGCACGCGTTTTTTCAGCCCGCCATAGACTTTGCGTTCCAGTGGCTCGGCCGCAATGACTTTCTCCAGCGCAATTTCCATCATGCCAATGTGGTCTTCCACGTCGCGCGGCAAATACACGCCGGCGGTCAGACGCTCGCGCGTGGCCGAGGGGCTAAGGAGCAGCTTGGCAGCGCTTTGACCCAGGCGATCGTTGGGCGCCTTCTGCGGGTAGCCCAGTGGGAAGATGAGGCGCAGAATCAGCCAGCCGACGGGACGGACGGTGAAATTGCGCAGTACGCCAATGAGTGCCTCCTGACTGCGATACAGCGAATCCTGCAGGCCCCAGCGCACCAGCGGGAGGTCGGCGGATGGACGCCCGTCGTCTTCATGTTTTTTGAGGATGGCAGAGGCCATGTAGAGGTGGCTCAACACGTCGCCCAAGCGACCCGAGATTTTCTCTTTGCGTTTCAGGCGTCCACCGAGCATCAGCATGGTGATGTCGGCCACAAACGCAAAAGCGCTGCACATTCGCGTGAGCTGGCGGAAGTATTTCTCAGTCGGGCCCGTGTCCGGCGCCCGCACGATGCGCGACCCGGTGAGTCCCAGTACGACGGAGCGTACAGCGTTACTGATGGTAAAGCCGATGTGACCAAAAAATTCGCGATCAAAATCGATCAGACCCTGCTTGGTGTCTTCGTTTTGCACGGCCAGCATCTCGTTTAAAACGTGCGGATGGCAGCGGATCGCACCCTGTCCAAAAATAATCATGGAGCGCGTCAGAATGTTGGCGCCTTCCACCGTGATCGCGATCGGTACGGCGCGATAGGTGGCGTTGAGATAGTTGCTTGGGCCATTGCAGATGCCGCGTCCGCCGTGGATATCCATCGCGTCATTGATGACTGTGCGCATGCCTTCGGTGTTGTGATACTTCAGGATGGCGGAGATCACCGACGGTTTTTCGCCCAGATCGAGCGCACCGGCGGTCATGATGCGCGAGGCATCCATGCGGTAGGTAATGCCGGCAATGCGCGTGAGCGCTTCTTCCACGCCCTCGAATTTGCCGATCGGAATCTTGAACTGGCGACGCACGCGGGAATAGGCGCCGGTCAGCAGCGAGCCCAGTTTGCCAGCGGCCGTGCCGAGGGCGGGCAGGGAGATCGAGCGGCCCACCGCAAGACTGTCCATCAGCATCATCCAGCCCTTGCCCACATTGCGCTGTCCGCCAATCACCCAGTCCATGGGCACGAACACGTCGTGGCCACGGTTCGGTCCATTTTGGAACGCGGCGCCGGTGTAATGACGGTTGCCGATGGATACGCCGGCGGTATCGGTGGGGATCAATGCGCAAGTAATGCCGAGATCTTCGGTGTTGCCCAGCAGTCCGTCCGGATCGTAAGCCTTGAAGGCCAGACCAAGCACGGTGGCCACGGGGCCGAGCGTGATGTAGCGCTTTTCCCAATTGACGACAAAGCCAAGCTGCTTCTTACCGTCGATTTCGCGCTCAACCACGATACCGGCATCGGGCATGCCGCCCGCGTCGGAGCCGGCGTGCGGACCGGTGAGGCCAAACGCCGGAATTTCTTCACCACGTGCCAGACGGGGTAGGTAGTGTTCTTGCTGTGCTTTGGTGCCGTAGTGCATCAGCAGTTCGCCCGGTCCGAGCGAGTTGGGGACCATCACGGTGACGGCCGCGGCGCCGCTGCGCGTGGAGATTTTCATCACCACTTCGGTCTGGGCGCGCGCGGAAAAATCGAGACCGCCGTATTTTTTCGGAATGATCATGCCGAAGAAGCGCTGGTCCTTCATGAACTGCCAAACCTCTGGCGGCAGGTCGTTGTCCTGACTGATCTGCCAGTCGTCGAGCATGGAGCACAGTTCTTCGACCGGGCCGTCGAGAAACGCCTGTTCCTCGGCATTGAGCGTGGGCTTTGGGATGGCCAGCATCTTGTTCCAGTCGGGGGCGCCGCTGAAAAGATCCTTTTCCCACCACACCGTGCCGGCTTCGATGGCGGTTTTCTCGGTCTCCGACATCGCGGGCAGTACCGATTTGTACCATTTGTAAATGCGCTCGGAGATCAGTGCACGGCGCCAGCGGCGCACCGTGAGCGGGGCCAGAATCAGGAATCCGAAGAGCCAGGGCAGAAGACTGACGCCGCCATTACTCAGCTGATAGAGCGCCAGCACGGCAGCGACGCCGACGGTGAATTGCCACATGGGGCGCCGCAGATAGGCGAGGGTCAGGACAGTAATTAGTGTCAGAGCAAGCCAGAACATGGGACTCATCGTGGTCTCCGCAATGGGGTTGAGCATGGCGACCCGCGGTCGCTCTATCATCACACCATGCGCAGCGCTGCAGTGCAATATCTGGTGCGCGATATTCGTGATAAATTTTCTAGAAAACAGCTATAAAAATATGAATTTATTAATTTTAATCAATCATTCTCATTGACAGATCAAGCGCGCGTACGTGCTTGGTCAGGGCCCCGGACGAGATAAAGTCAACGCCCGTCGCTGCGATTTCGGGCAGTCTCTCAATCGTCACATTGCCCGACACCTCAATCGTTGGCCGTGCGCCGTCGCTCGCTTGCACCAGTGCAACGCCTTTGGTCATGTCGCTGAGCGAGAAGTCGTCGAGCATGACCGTATCGGCTTGGGCCGCCAATACCTGGCCGAGTTCATCGAGGTTTTCCACCTCAACCTCCACTTTCAGGCCGGGCCACAACTGGCGTGCACGGTCGACGGCATTTTGGATGCTGCCGGCGGCCGCAATGTGGTTTTCCTTGATCAGGACGACGTCGTAAAGCCCAAATCGATGGTTGCTGCCCCCGCCGGTGCGCACGGCGTATTTCTGCGCCAGACGCATGCCGGGCAAGGTCTTGCGCGTGTCGAGAATGTCGCAATCATAACCGCTCAATGCCTGAGCGTAGCGGCGGGTTGTCGTCGCGGTGCCGGACAGTGTTTGCAGGAAGTTCAAGGCAGTACGCTCACCTGTGAGCAAAATACGTGCGTTGCCGGCCAGCTCGCAGGCCACGTCGCCAGGCGCAACGTCCGTGCCGTCTTCGATGTGCCAGGTCACGGTGACGTTTGGATCGAGCGCGGCAAACACGCGATCAAACCACGGCCGGCCGCAGAGCACGCCGTGCTCTTTGACCACAACTCGGGCGCGCGCGGCGCGGTCGGCGGGGATCAGAGCTGCGGTAACATCGCCGCCGCCGATATCTTCCGAAAGCGCGCGGGCAACCGCCTCAAACATGGATTCAGTTTCTTGAAGATTCATGGATTGATTATAGCTTGCTATACTCCGTACCACCTTATGATTCTTAAGCGGGTTGCCTGTCAGCCCGACCTGCCATTCCAACTATTTCACGGAGATGACCATGGCTCATGAACTGCCAGCTTTGCCCTACGCGATGGACGCACTCGCGCCTCACATTTCGAAAGAAACGCTCGAGTACCACTATGGCAAACACCACAATGCCTATGTCACCAATCTGAACAACATGATTGAAGGCACCGACTTTGCCAACGCCAGTCTCGAGGAAACCGTGCGTAACAGTGAAGGGGGGATGTTCAATAACGCTGCCCAGATCTGGAACCACACGTTTTACTGGCACTGCTTAAGCCCCAACGGCGGTGGCGCCCCGAGCGGTGAACTGGCCGCGGCCATCGACAAAGCCTTTGGCTCCTACGATGCGTTCAAAGACGAGTTCACCAAAAAATCACTCACCCTGTTCGGCTCGGGCTGGGCCTGGCTTGTGCGTCGTGAAGACGGTTCTGTGGCGATCGAGCAGACGACCAATGCCGACACGCCGCTGACCGGCGCAGACAAGCCGCTTCTGACCTGCGATGTCTGGGAACACGCCTACTATGTGGACTACCGCAATGCGCGTCCGGATTACCTGAAGGCGTTCTGGTCGCTGGTGAACTGGGACTTCGCGTCCGACAACTACAAAGGTTGAGCGAACCTTCGATGACCATCTTTGTCACAGAAGGTCTGGACGGGGATGCGCCAGTCGCATCCCCGTGCGTCGATGTGTGCGAACTCGATGCCCGCAGCGTTTGCTTGGGCTGCTATCGCCACAGCGATGAGATTATGGCCTGGCCGTCTTTGGACGACTCGGCGAAACAGGCAATTCTCGGCCGCGTTGAGCGTCGCCGTGAGCTTGCCGCCAACGAAGTTTAAGGACGGTTGACCATGCGTACATCACCCTTGCGTTTCTGCGCACTTGTCGCGCTTGCCTCATTCTCATTGCTCGGTAGCGGCTGCGCTGCGCTGCTGGTAGGCGGGGCTGCGGCCGGCGGCTACGTGGTGGGCAAAGATGATCGCCCCGTGGGCACGCAAATCGATGACGGCACCATCACCGCCTCGGTCAAAACCAAATTATTGGCCGACAAGTACGCGCCGGGCTGGCGCATCGATGTCGACACCTTAAGCGGTGTTGTGACGCTGAACGGACGCGTGAAGTCTTATGTGGCCCGAGCGCAGGCCGAAAAATTGGCGCGCGAGACGCGTGGCGTCAAAAGCGTTGTTAACAAACTGGACGTGATTGACCCGGAATAGGGTCGCGCGAGTCTATTAAATTTTCCAATTAAAAGTGTGAATTATCAGCCATGAGCGATTCGACCAAAGAACAGATTGAAGAGACTTTGGGCGCCAATGCGGTGCTCTTGTTTATGAAAGGCACACCGGATTTTCCGCAGTGTGGGTTTTCGGCGCAAACCGTCGGAGCATTGCGCGAAGTAGGGCAGCCTTTTGCCACCGTGAATATTTTCGAACATCCGGAGCTGCGTGAAGCGCTCAAGGAATATTCGAACTGGCCCACCTATCCGCAGCTCTATGTGAAGGGCGAACTGATTGGCGGTTGTGACATCACAATGGAAATGTACAACTCCGGCGAGCTCAAAAAGCTGCTGGACGAGTCGGTGGGTGCCGCTGACGCGTAAGGTCTAAACGCGCCCGTTCTTCAAAGGGCGCGTTATTTTTTCGGCTTTGAGGACGTCGCCTCATACACCGGCCGGAAACGATTCACTATCTCGCAGAACAGATCGGCCGTCTGCTCAGTGTCGTACAGGGCACTGTGCGCGGCCGATGCATCCCATTTCAGGCCGGCTGCCACCGTGGCCCGGGCGAGCACCGTCTGACCAAACGCCACGCCCGAGAGCGCCGCGGTATCAAATGTGCTGAAGGTATGAAACGGATTGCGTTTAATGCCGGTACGCGCAATGGCCGCGTTTAAAAAGCCCAGATCAAACGACGCGTTGTGACCAACCAGCACGGCCCGCGTGCAGTTGTGCTCGCGCAGCGCGGTCCGCACGTCGCGAAAGATACGCTGCAAAGCGTCTTTTTCATCAATCGCCGGACGCAGCGGATGGTTGGGGTCAATGCCGTTTACCTCCAGTGAGGCGGGCTCCATATTGGCGCCCGGAAACGGCAAGACGTGATAGCGCACGCTGGTGTCACGCTTCAAATTGCCATCGGCGTCAAAGCGCACGAGGGCGGCGGCGATTTCGAGGAGCGCGTCGGTCTGGCTGTTAAATCCACCGGTTTCGACGTCAACCACGACGGGCAAGAAGCCGCGAAAGCGTTCACACATCACCGGCATTGTTAGTGTTTGTTCCATTAGCGCTGCACCTGCCACAACATGTTGCTGCCCGCGCGAAACGGGATGAGTCTGGCGTTTTCGCCAAAAGGGTACGCATCGGGTACACGCCAGGACTGACGCTTGAGCGTGAGCGTTTTATGGTTTGGCGGCAGCCCGTAAAAGCGCGGACCGTTCAGACTGGCAAAGGCCTCCAGTTGGGCGAGTGCGTCGTGGGCAGCAAACACCTCCGCGTACAGTTCAATCCCGGCGTGGGAGGAATAGATGCCGGCACACCCGCACGCGCTTTGCTTGTCGTGCTCGGCGTGCGGTGCGCTGTCCGTGCCCAGAAAGAACGCGGCTTCGCCGGAGATCGCGGCGCCGACCAGCTTCTCGCGATCCGTTTCGCGCTTGAGCACAGGCAGGCAATAGTGATGCGGCCGCAGTCCGCCTTCAAATAAAGCATTGCGGTTGAGCATCAAGTGCTGCGGCGTAATGGTGGCGGCCATCTGTGGTGCATGCTCGCGTACGAAATCGACGGCCGCGGCGGTGGTGATGTGTTCGAACACCACTTTCAAATTTGGATGACGCAGCACCAGCGGACGCAGGATGTCGTCAATAAACAAGCGTTCGCGATCAAACACGTCAACGGCAGGGTCGGTTACTTCCCCGTGCACCAAAAGCGGCATACCGGCCGCGGCCATCGCGGCCAGCACAGGATCCAGCGCGGGGACGTCATTGACCCCCTTGTCGGAGTTGGTGGTGGCACCGGCCGGGTAGAGTTTGCACGCGATCACGCCCGAGCTTGCCGCCTCATTGATGTCCGCCGCTGTGGTCGCGTTGGTCAAATACAGCGTCATCAGTGGCTCGAACTCGGCACCAGCCGGCAGCGCATCGAGGATGCGCTGACGATAGGCCCGTGCGCGCGCGGCCGTGGTGACGGGCGCCGGCAGGTTCGGCATCACAATGGCACGTCCAAAGCGCTCGGCCGTGTGGCCGACAACGCTTGCCAGCGCGACATCGTCGCGCAGATGAACGTGCCAGTCGTCAGGCTGGACCAGCGTGAGGCTGTCGGTCATGGGCGTTTAGGACAGCGTATCGAACGGCGTGCCGTCGAGAATAAATGCGGTGCTGACATGCACGCCAAAACCCGTCGTGTCCGTTTGGACGTGGCTGAGCCCGCCCTTGTTATTCCCGGCCGACAGATCCATGTGCACCCACGGTACGCTCTTGTCGACAAAGCGCTGCAGGAAACGCGCGGCGTGGATGTGATCGCCGCTGCCGCTGGCTGCGCATTGCTTGACGTCGGCCACGCTGCTGTCGATGGCTTTGTCGAAATCGGCGTCCAGCGGAAACGGCCAGACGCGTTCGCCGCTGAGTTTGCCGGCATCAATCAGATCGCCGTGCAGCGCATCGCGGTTGGTAAACACACCACTGTAGGCGGTGGTCAGCGCGCCGACGCAGGCGCCGGTGAGCGTGGCGTAGTCGAGCATCAGTTCGGGTTTGTTTTTCGATGCCAGCACCAGCGTGTCGGCCAGCGCCATGCGGCCCTCGGCGTCACTATGGATGACCTCGATGGTGGTGCCGTTCATGGCCGTGATCACTTCATTGGGCGTGTAGGCGGCGCTGCTGATGCGGTTTTCGGTCACCGCCAGCCAGCATTCGAGGTTTAGATCGGAATCAAGCTGGCTGAGCGCGATGAACGTGGACAGGGCAACGGCGCTGCCTTCCATGTCCTCGTGCATGCCGTTCATATAATTGGCCGGCTTCACGTTGATGCCGCCGGTGTCGTAGCACACCCCTTTGCCCACCAGCGAAATGTGGCGACCTTCACCGCGACGACGCAAATGCACAATGGCGGCGTTGCTGTGGTCGTTGGCCCGGGCGACGGCGAGAAAGGCGTTGGCGCCCAGCTGGCCCAATTCAATTTCGTTGTAAACGTGGTGCTCGAAACCGTGCTTGCCGGCCAGCGCAACGGCCGTATCGACCAGTGCCTCGGCATCGAGCACGTTCGGTGGCAGGGCGGCCAACCAGCGTGCCAGATGATTGGCTTCGGCTTCGATGCGCAGGCGAGCGAGATCCACAGAGTTTTCACCAAACACGGTGAGTGCGCGGAATTTGTTCTTTGGCGCCTTTTTGGACTTGTATTGGGCCAGCGGTGCGCACGCCGTGAACGCGGTGCGCACGAATGCCTGTACGACATCATTGCGCGTGTCCTCGTCCGCCACGAACAGACCAATGCGGGCGGCATTGCTGCCAAGCGCGGTAGCCAGGGTGCGTCGAGCCAGATCGCCCAAGACGAAGGCGCTGGTATCGGCGCCGGTGGTCACGGCCGTGATACCCACCTGACGGGTCGCCTGCAGCGTTCCGGTCAAAATGCCGGTCTTGGAGGCGGCCCGATCTCGCAAAGTGCGGATAATCGCACCAAAAGGCAGCGCGGCGATGTCCTTTGGCCGAATACGGTGCGGCATGACGACAATGACATGGTCAAGGTCGCCGAGGGCGGCGTTGGTGAGTCGCTTGTCGGAAACCAGCGTGCGAAGTCGAATCGGAGGCGGTGCAAAATCCATAGCGCTTATTCTTGACCCTTAATGGTGGAACGCCGATGATACGCCACGAGAAATCCCGGGCGACAGCGTGTTTTGAGCGAAGCAGAGGATGCTAGCAGGACACCGCCCGGACTTCATCTTCCGACGCTCTGTCCGTGGCGGCCAAACGTGCTGCACTGCGGTTAGAACTGATCACACAGAAACGAGACTTGCGAGGCGCCACGACCCGTGACCCAAACTACGCCCGAACATGATATCGATCCGTCCGAGACCAGTGAATGGCTGCAGTCCATTGACTCCGTCATTCGCGTGCACGGCCCCGAGCGCGCCCACTACCTGATTGAGCAACTCGTTGATCGCAGCCGGCGCTCCGGTGCGTACTTGCCTTACAGCCACAACACGGCCTACCTCAATACGATTCCCGTGCATCAGCAAGCGCCTTTTCCTGGTGACATCGCCATTGAGAAGCGGTTGTTGGCGTATTTGCGCTGGAACGCGATGGCGACCGTGCTGCATGCGAATAAGATCAGTTCGGAGTATGGCGGCCACATTGCGACGTACGCCTCGTCGGCGACGCTCTATGAAGTAGGTTTCAATCACTTCTGGCGCGCACGTAATAAAGATTTCCTCGGCGACATGATTTTCATGCAGGGCCATTCCTCGCCGGGTATTTACGCCCGTGCGTTCATGGAGGGGCGTCTGGAAGAAAAAGACCTGCGCCGGTTCCGGCGTGAAGTGGACGGCGGTGGCCTGTCGTCGTATCCGCACCCGTGGCTGATGCCCGATTTCTGGCAGTTCCCGACGGTGTCGATGGGTCTGGGCCCCATGATGGCCATCTATCAGGCGCGCTACATGCGCTACCTGCAAAACCGCGGCATGCTCGAAAACAACGACCGCAAGGTCTGGTGCTTCTGCGGCGATGGCGAGATGGACGAGCCCGAGAGCATGGGCGCGTTGACCATGCCGGTGCGCGAAAAACTCGACAACCTCGTGTTCGTGATCAACTGCAACCTGCAGCGTCTCGACGGCCCGGTGCGCGGCAACGGCAAGATTATTCAGGAACTCGAGTCGGCCTTCGGTGGCGCTGGCTGGAACGTGATTAAAGTCGTGTGGGGTTCGCGCTGGGATCCACTGCTGTCCAAAGATCGTCAGGGTCTGCTGCAGCAGCGCATGGAAGAGGCGGTCGACGGCGAATACCAAAACTTCAAGCAGAAGGGCGGGGCGTACACGCGCGAGCACTTCTTCGGCAAGTACCCCGAGCTTGAGGCGATGGTGGCCAACATGTCGGACGCCGACATCTGGCGTCTGAACCGTGGCGGGCACGACGTAGAGAAAGTCTACGCGGCCTATCATCAGGCGTCGCAGCCCTCAGGACGACCCACGGTTATTCTGGCCAAGACCGTTAAAGGCTTTGGTATGGGTGAGGCCGGTGAAGGTCAGAACATCACGCACCAAAAGAAAAACATGGATATCGAGGCGTTGGCGCAATTCCGCGATCGCTTCAACTTGCCGATTAAAGACGAGGATCTCGAGGAGACCCCATTCTGCAAGCCCGAGCCGGGCAGCGCCGAGATGCGCTATCTGCACGAGCGCCGAGAAGCGCTCAATGGCTATATTCCGTCGCGCACGATCTCAGTGCCCAAGCTCAAAACGCCGAGCCTGGACATCTTTAAGGCGCAGACTCAGGGCACGGGCGATCGCGAGGCATCCACCACCATGGCGATGGTGCGCATCATGGGTGCGCTGCTCAAAGACAAGACGCTGAAAAAACTGATCGTCCCGATCGTGCCCGATGAAGCGCGCACGTTTGGTATGGAAGGCATGTTCCGTCAGGTGGGTATTTATTCATCGATGGGGCAGCTCTACACGCCGCAGGATGCCGATCAGCTCATGTATTACCGTGAGGACAAGTCGGGCCAGATTCTGCAGGAAGGCATTAATGAAGCGGGCGCCACGTGCTCGTGGATCGCGGCCGGTACGGCCTACGCCAACCACGGCGTATCCACCATCCCGTTCTATATTTATTACTCGATGTTTGGCTTCCAGCGCGTCGGCGATTTTCTGTGGGCGGCTGGCGACATGCAGGCCCGGGGATTTTTGATCGGTGGCACGGCGGGGCGCACCACGCTTGCCGGTGAGGGTTTGCAGCATCAGGACGGTCACTCATTGGTACTGGCCTCCACCATTCCCAACTGCGTGTCCTACGACCCAGCCTATGCCTACGAGCTGGCCGTGATCGTGCACGACGGTTTGCGACGGATGTATGAGAACCAGGAAAACGTGTTCTATTACATCGCCTGCATGAACGAGAACTACGTGCAGCCGGCGCTGCCCGAGGGGGCCAACGACGGCATCCTGCGCGGTATGTACAAGCTGCATTCCGGTGACGCCGGTGAGCATCGTGTTCAGCTAATGGGCTCGGGCACCATCCTGCGCGAAGTGCTGGCGGCAGAGCAACTGCTGCGTGAGCACTACAACATCGCGGCCGACGTGTGGAGCGTGACCAGCTACAACGAGCTGCGGCGCGATGCCTCGGACGTCGAGCGACGCAACAACCTCAACCCAACTGAGAAAGCACAAAGCTGCTACGTGGCGGACTGCTTCGACGGTGTTGACGGTCCGTTTGTGGCGGCCAGTGACTACATGCAGATCGTGCCAGATCAGATTCGTCAGTGGGTGCCTGGTCGTTTCGTGGTGCTTGGCACCGACGGCTTTGGTCGTTCGGATGGGCGCGCGGCGCTACGTCGTCACTTTGAGGTGGACCGCTTTTACATCGCGGTGGCCGCGCTCAAGGCGCTGGCCGATGAGGGCAAGCTCGATGCGAAAATCGCGCACGACGCGATCGATCGCTTCGGCATCGACCGCACTAAGATCAACCCGCGACTGGCCTGAGAACGAGCATGAGTAAAACTGTCCAAGTAGTCGTTCCCGATCTGGGTGATTTTGATGCGGTGGAAGTTATCGAGGTGGAGATCGCCGTTGGCGACACCATCGCGCTGGAAACCCCGCTGCTGACGCTGGAAACTGACAAAGCCACCATGGACGTCCCGAGCGACGTGGCCGGTGTGGTGAAGGAAATTCTGGTCTCTACCGGCGATCGGGTGTCCAAGGGCACGCCGGTGGCCGTGGTTGAGGTGGCCGAAGACGCCACGAAAAATGATGCGACACCCGTACCCAGTGCGGCAGACGCAGCACCGTCGCCCGCCGCGGCGCCGGAGCCATCCGCGCATGCGGTCAACGTGCCGGACATCGGCGACTTTGACAACGTCGAAGTTATTGAGCTGATGGTGGCCGTGGGCGATACGGTGGAAGCCGAAGACGCTCTGATCACGCTGGAAACCGACAAGGCCACGATGGACGTGCCGTCACCGATCAGTGGCAAGGTGACCGGTATCAACGTGAAAGCGGGCGATACGGTCTCCAAAGGCTCGCACATCGTCACCATTGAAGGCGTTGCGGCTGCCGCGGTACCTGCGCCGTCGGCCCCGGCCGCCAGCGCGCCGGCGCCTGCGAAAGCGGCGCCTGCGAAAGCGGCGCCCAGCGCCGTACCTGCGGCACCGGCATCCGCACCAGCAACGCTGCCCGCCATCAACGAAGCGACGTTTGGTTCGGCGCACGCCGGGCCGAGCACGCGCAAGTTTGCACGCGAACTGGGTGTGGATCTGGCGCGCGTTCAGGGTTCTGGCGTGAAAGGTCGGATTACGACCGAAGACATCAAACGTTTCGTCAAAACCATCATGGCCGGCGGCGGCCCGGTGGCGAGCGGACCGTCGCTGCCCGAAGTGCCAAAGATCGATTTCTCCAAGTTCGGCGAAGTGGAAGAGGTCAAGCTGACGCGGGTGCAGAAGATTTCTGGCAAGCACCTGCAGGCCAGCTGGATCAATCTGCCCCACGTTACGCAGCATGATGAGGCCGATTTCACGGCCACCGAAGATTATCGTCAGGCCAACAAAGTGGCGGCACGAGAGCAGGGCATCAAGCTGACGCCGCTGGCGTTTATTATGCGTGCCTGTGTGCTCGCGCTCGGCGAATTCCCGCGTTTTAACACCTCGTTGAACGCCGACGGCGATGCGCTGGTGCACAAGAAATACACGCACATGGGGTTTGCGGCCGACACACCTGACGGTCTGCTGGTGCCGGTGGTGCACGACGCCCAGAAAATGGGTGTGCACGCATTGGCCACCAGTCTTGCCGAGATGGCCGGCGCCGCGCGTGACGGCAAGCTCAAGGCCAAAGACATGCAGGGTGGCAGCTTCACTATTTCGAGTTTGGGCGGGATCGGCGGCAAGTACTTCACGCCCATCATCAATGCGCCGGAAGTGGCGATTCTTGGTGTGTCGAAATCCAGCATCAAGCCGGTGTACATCGATGGCTCGTTTGAACCACGGCTGATGCTGCCGCTGTCATTGTCCTACGATCATCGCGTCATTGACGGTGCGCTGGCGGCGCGTTTCATTACACGCTTGGGCGAGCTACTGGGCGATCCCGACGCGCTGATGGCAGACCCATCATGAGTGCTACCCCGATTATCGTGCCCGATCTGGGCGATTTCGACGCGGTCGAGATTATCGAGATTCTGGTCGCGCCCGGCGACACGCTGGCCGCCGAAGATTCGGTGGTCACGCTGGAAACCGATAAGGCCACTATGGATATCCCCGCGCCGCAGGCCGGCAAAGTGGTCTCGATTGATGTGGGCGTGGGCGACAAGGTATCCAAAGGCGATGTGCTGGCACACATTGAAGCCAGCGCCGTAGAGACGACCGCGCCGGCGCCGGCCGCACCTTCCGCTGCTGCTCCGACGCCGACGGCCGCTCCGGCGGCTGTCGCCAATACTATCGATGCCGATGCCCATGCACCGCTGGTCGTGATTGGCGGCGGTGTGGCCGGCTACACGGCCGCGTTTCGCGCAGCAGATCTTGGCCAGTCGGTCACCTTGATCGAGCGCTGGCCCATGCTTGGCGGCGTGTGCCTCAACGTGGGCTGTATTCCGTCCAAGGCGTTGCTGCATATCGGCAAAACCATCGATGATGCGGCGCATATGGTTGAGCACGGCATCGATTTTGGCGGACCGCCGAAAATCGATACCGCAAAAATTGTGGACTGGAAGGACTCGGTCATCGGCAAACTGACCGGTGGTCTGGGCGGCATGGCCAAGCAGCGCAAAGTGAACGTTGTGCACGGGGTGGCCAAATTCGAGTCGTCTAACGTGCTGCGCATTGACGGTGACGACGGTTCGTCGACCTTGAGTTTTGATCAATGCATCATCGCCAACGGTTCCGAGCCGATCGCGTTGCCTGGCGCGCCGGACGATCCGCGCATCGTCGATTCAACCGGTGCGCTGGAGCTTGGCACGCTGCCTGAGCGCATGCTGGTGATCGGTGGCGGCATCATCGGGTTGGAGATGGCGGCGGTCTATTCGGCGCTGGGCGTGGCGATCACGATCGTTGAGCTGACCGACGCACTGATTCCCGAGGCCGACAAAGATCTCGTGAAGCCGCTGCAAAAACACATTGAAAAACGTTATGAAAACATTCTCTTAAACACGAAAGTTGAGAAACTGGTTGCGGAAAATTCGGGGATCCGAGTCACGTTTAGTGACAAGGATGGCGAGCGCGACGAGGTGTTTGGGCGGGTGCTGGTGTCGATTGGCCGGCGTCCCAACGGGCTCGGGCTCGATGCCGAGAAAGCGGGCGTTACCGTAAGCCCGCGTGGCTTTATCGATTCGGATCGTCAGATGCGTACCAACGTGCCGCACATCTTCTCCATTGGCGATGTGCGTGGTCAGCCTATGCTTGCCCACAAAGGCAGTCACGAGGGCAAGGTAGCGGCCGAAGTCGCCAACGGTGACAAGCGTGCGTTCGACGCTCGGGTCATCCCTTCGGTGGCCTACACCGATCCGGAAGTGGCGTGGGTGGGTCCCACCGAGAAGCAGCTCAAAGAAGAGGGTGTCGCGTACGAGAAGGGTGTGTTCCCGTGGGCCGCCAGTGGCCGCGCGCTCGCCATGGGGGCCGATGCTGGCATGACCAAGCTAATTTTCGACAAGCAAACGCATCGGGTCATCGCGATGGGGGCAGTGGGCACCCATGCCGGCGATTTGGTGTCGGAGGCGGCGCTGGCGATCGAGATGGGCTGCGATGCCGAGGACATTGGTCTGACCATTCATCCGCATCCAACGTTGTCTGAGACGGTCGCGATGGCCGCCGAGATGTTCGACGGCACCATTACGGATCTGATTCCCAAGAAACGGCGCTGATATTTCTACTGTTTCGCGCACAGGTTCGAGGGGTCGCAAGCGCGACCCCTTTTCCGTTGGTTTAACCCTTTTCCGTCGGTTTAACTAGGGCAGCGCGATCGCGCTGTCTTCGGCGTAGCGGCCACCGCGCAAGCGCTTTGCCGCGACGTAAACATCCCATGCGATGAACCCTGCGACGACCACAATGACAGTAAACACAATGCGTTCCAGATGAATGGTCGCGTGTTCACTTAAGGCGCCGCTGATCTGTAGCAGGGGCGGCTGGAGCAGCAGCCAGGCGGCGATGGCGAGCCCGGCAAGCCCTAAGCCAATCTCCAGCCACAGCGTGGCGTTGTGCCACAGTCCGCGAATAAATACGCCTGCGTGCAGCAAGAACCACGCACCAAACAGCAGATTGAGTGGCCAGAACAGGGGTGCCCATGTGTCGCTAAGCGCCACGGTCAG
Organism: Gammaproteobacteria bacterium; assembly: GCA_045106455.1. GTDB lineage: Bacteria > Pseudomonadota > Gammaproteobacteria > Steroidobacterales > JBCCMA01 > JBCCMA01. The sequence goes on along the minus strand of JBGCEL010000006.1, from coordinate 6,445 downwards.
CACCCCATCCGCCCCCGGAATCCAGTTTTGCACGCTCAGCGCACTGTTCCACCACAACAGGAAAACGCCCTCAGACACCAGATTGGTGATCATGTCGCTGTACGAGATGGCGCTGCTAGTTCGATGGGGTTTGAGCGACGATGCACGCCAGCTATCGTAAAAATTTAGACGTTCGCCGAAGTACTCGGCCGTAAAAAATATGATGGTCACGACAACGCTGGCCCACAGTAGCGTGTCGAGCAGGCCTTTGAACAGGCCGAAGAAAGAAGTGCTCCAGCCAGTTAGAACAAAAAAAGACAGCTGTATGGCGCACTGGATCAATGCCACCACAACAAACGCGATCTTGAGCACCTGTAGATAGGTGGGGAACAGCTCGGGGCCGATGAGATAGCGCGGCTTGTCATAGCCGCTGGCCACCTTCATGGGATGTCCCATGCGGTCAATGACCTGCTGCTGCTGCTTGTCGGTGGGCGCCTGACCGTTGGCCAGATCTTGCGCCTGCTCAGACAACGAGGTCTCGAGCTCGGTCAGAATGTCCTCACGCTGAGAGGGCGGGAGGTAGCGCCCGACTTCAGATAAATAACTTTTAATCCATAGCATTAGACGTTTTCCTTAAGAAGTGACTCGATGCAGTGATTGAGCTGTAGCCACTCTTCGGTGAGCTTGCTCAGGGTTTCTTGGCCCAGAGCGGAGAGGGCGTAGAAGCGCTTCTTGCGCTTGGCATCTTCGCGCCATTCGCTGGTGAGCAGCCCTTGGGTTTCCAGTCGTCTGACCAATGGATAGAGCGTGCCTTCTTCCACGTGGATGCCGTGTTCGGCCAGGGCCCGGCGCAGGGAGTAGCCGTAATGTTCCTTGCGCAACTGACCGAGCACCGCCAAAACGATGGCGCCACGGCGGATCTCGAGCTGAAGTTTTTCATGAACGTCGCGTTCCATACCCTATTCCCTATTGCCTGTGCATTACACAGTATGTGGTGCATAGGTGAAATGCAAACGGCGCAGCGTGGAAGGGTGCTATTCCGGAGGTTTGCGGTATGCCCTGTGTGTTACACAGTAAAATAGGCAGGCATTTTGCGCACGGTATCGTCCCACTGGCATCGACGCCAGACCCCGCATGCAGTGGAATCTGGCGTCAACGGCCATCAGGCCAAAAAACTATCTGTTCTTGGAGCGTTTAAGCCAGCCGAACATGCCAAATGCTGAGCTGAACAGCAACAATGCCGGGGGTACCGGCACGGAAGTCATCGCATTGAATGTGGTCGTGCCGAATTGGTCTGTCTGCCAATCGATGTCGAAAAAGAAGTCCTCATTTTCACTAAAATCAGGGGCTTCAATGACAAATGACGTCGAAATTCTCGCGTCTGACAACAGAGGTGCCGTGTTTGGAAAATCAAGAATGCCGATGCGCGGCACTTCAAATCCGGCGTTCGCGATGGTCTGCGTCCAGCTGCCGCTTATTTCGGTACCGTTGCGCTCGGCGCTGTAGGTGCCTTCGAGCACAATAGAGCCGATCGACTGCGTGTTGCAGCAGGCGGTGGCAACACCACTGGGATCAATATCAAGACCAAGCGGTCCGGTCTCGGGCAAGACAAACGACACACTGCCGACAGTCACCGTAAAGGCGGTGTCATTCGCGCCATTACCGGAGTCGCTTTGCGCGCCGGTGGTCACCGCCAGAGCATCGAAGTTTACCGTGGCAAGCAGTGGGTTGGTCGTGTCGATCGTGTAAGACAGCCCTCGGTCGACAAAATTGAACGTGGCGGCATGCGCTGAAGAAATGGCGATGCTCGCGCTTACTAAGAGAAGAGTTTTCTTGATCATTGTGGTTCTCCAGATGGGAAAGGACATCAAGGCGTCTGTTGCTGGCTTGATGCGGCTTTACGTGTCCATTTCCATCTTAGCTCAGATAGGAGATTCCATCATGTAGAGACAAGGTGCCCATAAATGGGCCGATTCTGGGCGTTTGAATAGGAAAGATTGCGGCTTTTTGGCGGCTAACGCGTAGCGGCAGGCAACTTCACCGGGATGGCGGTGCCGGTTTTGCGCGGTCGTGTGCCGGCTCGGTCAGCCTGCAAAACCTGTGCATCACGCAGTGTGTGATGCACAGGCTATACGCACGTCATTCGTCTTGCTCGATCCGCGTTTCACACGGAACGAAGCTATCTGCAAACGGTATTTCCGCTTGAATAGCCGGGGCGCCCAAAGAATGCGCTACGCATAATGGCCAGGTCGACGACGTTAATGCTGTTGCTGGTGTCGAAATCGGCCGCAGGGTTCCAGTTGGCGTCACCGGGTACGGACAGGAATGCGGCCCGCAAAGCGCCGAGATCCTGCGCATTCACGACACAGTCATTCACTCCCGGGGCGATATCGGCATCGCAGGCGTTGCCAAGACCATCGCCATCGCTGTCGATCTGGTTCGGGTTGACGGTCAGGATGCAGTTGTCGACGTCATCGCCAACCTCGTCCAAATCGCTGTCGAGTTGGATCACAAACAGATCGACCAGCGCATCAACGACGCGTCCGGAGGTCACGCCGTCACCTGTGATAATTTCACCGTAGATGAGTGCGCCGCCCTGACCCAGCTGGCGCGGCGCCACGAAACGCCATTGTTGCGTGCTTGGGTCGCGTGCCCACACGCCTTGAGAACCACGGGCAAACACCCGGCCTCGAACCACCGGATCCACCACGATCGCCCAGGCTTCACCAAACGCTTCGTCGGCACCGAGCGAGGTCCAGTTTTTGCCATCGTCGGGCGAATACCAGACATCGCTCTGCGTGGCGATGTAGACGCCGTTGGCGTCCAGCGGATCAAGCTCGATATCGTTTACCCGTTCATTTTGGAACGGGGCATCGGATTGTGCCCAACGGATACCGCCGTCATCGGTGGCGTACAGGCCATTCTCATTCGTGGCCACGTAGGCGATCAGGGGATCGGCGGCTGAGCTCACGACCGGATGGCGTGCCTGGGGCGTAGGATCCGAGCCGTCAATTTGCCACAGGTTCCAGTTAAGGCCGCCATCGCCTGAGACGATCAGATTGCCGGACTGGGTGGCGTACACGCGGTTGATGTCAAAGGGGCTGGCGGTCACGCTGCTAAAAAACGGGAACCCGGGTGTGGGCAGCAGATTCCACGTGGCACCGCCGTTTTGTGACGCGTACAAGCCGTCGGTTGAGGCGGCATAAAGCTGCAGCGGATCGGCGGCGTCTACGTGCAAATCGTTGGTGCCGGGGCCCATGGTGGCGCGCCGGTTGGTCCACTGCGGTGCGGTTGGGTTGGTGCTTACGACACCGCTTAATTGGCTCCAGCCGTACCATTGGTCGGCGCTCTGGCCGAACGCTTGAACCCCTCTGAAACTGAAGTCGTTGAAGCCGAGGTTGGAATCCATCAATTCGCCGTTGCCGATGAGTATGACGCCGGTGCCGCCCAGCACCATCGCCTCGCCATCCGCGGTAAACCGGATGCTCTGAGTCGCACCTACCATGCGTTCGGGGTCTGCAAGCGGCGTCCAGGTTTCTCCGGCGTCTACGGACTCAAAAATTCGTCCGCTGCCCGAGAATCCCGAGGCCGCGAACAGATGAGTCGAGTCGGTTGGGTCAATGGCCACCGCGGATACTGGCGGGTTGGGTGAGACCGAACTCAGGCGCACCTCGCTCCAGCTAGCCCCGGCGTCAACGGATTTAAAGACGATGCCGAAGTTGCTGCTGGCCGCGTAGAGGTTGTTGCCGTTATTCAGGTCGATCGCCAGATTTTCAATGTAGTCAAAGTTCGGGTTCATGCCCGCGTTGGCCGGAGCAAACGACACGCCTCCATCGACGCTTTTGACCAAAGTACCGTCATCAGAGGTGTACAAAATCTCAGAGTCGAGCGGATCGATGAAAATCTCTGCGAAGCCATCCGGCGCGGTGTCCGCAATCACATTCCAGGTGTCGCCGCCGTTGGTGGTTTTGATTATTCCGGCGTCTTGGTCTCGCAGGTAGATGACGTCGGGATCGCCGGGCGCGACGGCAAGCCCGGAAATGGCGCTGTCCAAAAAATTGAAGCTGTAAATTGTCGTCCACGTTTGAGCGGCGTCCGTGCTACGTACGATGCCACCATTGGGGGAGCCGTAACTAGCGTAGGCCGTTACCGTGTCGGGGAAGGCAGGGTGCGCGGTAATGCTGCTCAGCCCTCGTACCGGCTGACCGTCGATCACGAGGTCGAGTGGCATCCATGCTGAGTCGTTTGAGGCACGAGTATACAAATTGCCGAAAGCCGAGCGCATAACGCCCCTGCCCGCAGCATTGGAATAGCCCGAGACAGCCAAGCCGCCAACGCCGTTGTCCATGCCGGTAGGCTGCAGGCTTTCCCATTCATTCAGCGGTGCGTCCGCGAGTGCAAATGGCACCAAAACGGCGAGCGCCAATGGCGCGAATGCCCGGGTAAGTGCGCCGACGCTGGCGGCAGATTGTTTATTGTTGGTGGATCGAGAGTGTCGCATTGGGTGCTCCATTGGCGTTTATGTCCGATTGGATGCAGTGTAAACTGTTCCCTTTGGGTGAGTTGTTATCTTTGCGTGATCATTGGCAGGCTATTGATAGATACGGCGCTTTTGCGCGCAAAGAAAAACCCGAAACGACACGCATCGTTCCGGGTTCGATAAAAGGCTCGTAGAAGCGCAACGCTGGTCGGGCGACCGGCTCCCTGTGAGCGACTTAAAGCCCGATCAATCGACCCATTTTTTGATCAGATGATCGAGGCTCAGCTTGCCCGGGCCGCTGAACAGCAGCGGCAGCAGCATGATCATAAACAGCAGTGGCAGCTTGAAATTACCGGCACCAGATTCTTTGGCCGTAATGGCATAGCCATTCCACAGCTCACCCAGCGTGCTCCACTCGTTGGGCCAGTGCACCGCCAGTGTTGCGACGATGGTCAGCACAATCAGCGAGACGCTGAAAAAGCGCGTGAACAGGCCAATCAAAAGCCCCACGGCGCCGAGAATTTCGAACCACGTGGCCAGAAACCAGCTGATGTCCACGTTGATGACGTTAAACGGAAACGGAAAGTCGCCTTTGATGTGGCTAAACCAGTTGTCGCCGTTAAATTTCATGATGCCGGCTTCCCAATATTCGAAGGCAAGGATGGCGCGCAGAAAAAATGGGGGCAGCCATTCGCCCACGACGTTGAGTCGTGCGGTGATCAGCTCGTACATGGCAATAATTCGGTCCATGGGATAAGTCTCTTTAAAAACGAAAAAGGAGTTAGGTGACGGCGGGGCGCGCGCCCACAATAATGTGGTGCTCGGCCAACTGCCGGAGGATGTCGGCGCCGCCCTGGACGACAACATCGGGATTCGGATGATTGAGCTCTTCGGCGATGCGCGTCAGCAGCGTGCGCCCGGCGGCGCCTTCGTCGCGCTGCGCCAGTTCGATTAATCGCGCCGTCACGGCATTGATCTCAAGAAAGCCCATGTCGTAATCGGGGCGCCTGTACACGACCAAAAACGTGGGCTGTTCGGGCGGCGTGTCCGGCTGGTGATTCATGGCAATGCGGTGCACATCAAAACGATAGGCCAGTGACCAGGCGGCGTTGTTGAGCACCGGGATGCCATCGAGCAGCGACAGCGTAGCGTCCAGATCGGCCGGTAGTTCGGCGTCGGGCAGCAAAGAGACGGCAAGTTCGGCCCATTCATAATGTGCCAGCTCGTACAGAAACGCCGGGTCTTCATCGCGCGCGCCGCGCTCTTCGTGTAAATACTGCAAGAATTCCTGCGGCACTTCTTTGAAATAGGGCGTCTTGGCGCGATGCGTGGAAAAATAATCACGCACCAGCAGCCGCCAGCGATCATCACCCAGCAATTTACGCAGCACCGGAAACGAGCTGGCCAGAAGCTTATCGACGTTGTTGAAAAACAGATCGCGATAGACGGCGATGCGACGATCTTCAATTCCGGCTGGCGCTGGCGCGCCGTCCGGATCGCGGATGTGCGCCGTCAGCGCAAACTGTTGGTCCTGAAAATTCATCAGGCGCGCACCGTTTGCGCTTGATGATTGTGAACGGGCTGTTTTGCCTGCGCGCTGCGAATGCGATCGAGCTCGAGACCCAGCTCTGGCATCGACGGGATATTGAAGTCCCGCTCCAACAGCGTGGGCACGTTGCCGCAGTGTTCATAGGCCTCGTCGAGCAGTGCCCATACCGGATCACAGATATCCGCACCGTGGGTATCGACACGCAGATCTTCGGCCTCAACGTAGTGCCCGGCGACGTGGAAGTAGCGCACGCGTTCGGCCGGCAGTGCGCGCAAAAATTCAGACGCGTCGTAGCCGTGGTTAATGCTGTTCACGTAAATGTTGTTGACGTCCAGCAGCAGACCACAGTCGGCCTCCTCGAGCACGCCACGCACGAAATCAATTTCGCTCATTTCCTGTCCGGGCGCCGCGTAGTAAGACACGTTTTCCACCGCAAT
>JBGCEL010000005.1:0-16264 GCA_045106455.1 Gammaproteobacteria bacterium | reverse complement strand
GTGATCATCGATCGGATTCTGCGTCATCTGCGGCGAACGCGAAGACCGACCAGGCGTCAACGGCCGCAAGTGTCACGCGCACCACCCTGACCGCTTTGATGCCTTAAACGGTCTCCAAAATGAGTATCTTTCGAGTCACTCGGCGCCGCACTCGTCCTGAGTTTCGACCCTCAGTTCATAGCTCAACGCTTTGCAACGCTTTGCGTGTTGACCAATACACTCCCCTAGCCTCGCCTACCAAACGCCCGTCCGACGTATCGCAACTTTCACTCATTTTTCTGATCAAGCGCTCGTTTGCAATACTTCGTGTAGGGCGTTTATGCTTCCTATTCTCGCGGCTGCTCTACTCGAGCCCGCAGCCTGCCCTAGGGGCATTGTTGGCATATTGGGTCGTAATCGTCTCGTAGGACACGACGATCCCTCGCTGAGCAAGGAGATCTTCGATGTCCCGGTGGCTTAGATTGAATCGGAAATACAGCCAAACTGTGTAGCTGATGATCTCAGCCGGAAACCGGTGTCGTTTGTAGGTGTTCATCCGTGAAGTATCCACCAAAGGGAGTTAAGTTGTCAGAACCGCCTTGCTCTATGGATGCATATAATATGAGTTGCTCATTGATGGCCAATGGGTCATTCCGGTTGGGACGCAATGTGATTGACAATCATCATTGTCTTTTGAAGCCGTGGGGCATATTTGCGGAACGGCGCAAAAATCACTCACATATCTTGTGAAGCAGTCGACAATTTCTGAATGTCGTGCTGCGGTGAGTCAAACGAAAAGCTGGTGATTTTTTCGCCATGCATTGCTCAATAATTGCTCTATCTACCTGAATACATCGAGCTGAATATTTGGCGCGCATCTTTGTGACGCCGCAATTTGCAGAAGAGGACGGTTGTAGGCTCATAAGTATAAATACCTATGCTAGAAGCGCTTACGCCGATCTGGATGTCATTCTATTTTGTTGCCAGGCTATCCGGGGCGTGCTCCAGGCGGCTCAATACTCAGTTCGCGTGCGGCAATAGCGGGCAAGAGAATGAGCCCAATTTCGTAAACATGGATGAGGGGGGCAAATGTCAAATACTGCGTCTGATTTGCTTACTCCCCTTTTTCGCTAAAGTTTATGGCAATATCTCTCACCTAGGCATCGCCTAAATAATAATCAGACTTCTAAATAAAGAAGCTAGCAGTTCGGCACGTTCACTTAGTTGAAAACCCACCGCGACCAGTAGCGTCTGAATGAGGAAGTCATGAAGGTGTGTGCTGGTGTGCTCGAAATCCTCCTAATAAATACACGTATAGAAAATAATGACTGTGAGGTTATGAAACTAATGTTGCCAAGATATAAGAAATCGCTGTTTACAGCGGTGCTCGTCGCATCGGCGGGTATAACGACTGCGAGTTGGGCGTCGGACACGCTCGAATCGCTCAAAGGGGTATCCGTACCCTCCGACTCTCAATTGAGCTCCATCGTCAAAGATTATGACGACTTGCTCGTGTTGGGTAAGGCCCTTTTTTGGGACCAACAGGCCGGCGTTGACGGTCAAGCATGTGGCAGTTGTCACTTTCACGCGGGTGCTGACTCGCGTTTCAAAAACCAGATTAGCCCACACGGCGCATCTGGTTCGTCAGACTTCGCACCCACCCGTTCCGGGGGCGGTGATGCGAACTACCTGTTGAATTCCGATGACTGGCCGCTTTTTGAGCTGCATGACAGAAATGATCGCAATTCCGGCATACGTTTTGACACCGACGATGTCGTAAGTTCCCAGGGCGTATTCAATTCCGTTCAGGACAACTTCAATGGCGACGTAACGGGCGAAGACTCTGAGTGTTCGCAAGTGAACGATCCGCTGTTCAACGTTGACGGCATTAATACGCGTCGGGTCGAGCCGCGTAACGCGCCGACGGTCTTTAATACGGGCTTCATGTTCCGCCTGTTTTGGGATGGTCGTGCCAACAACCGATTCAACGGTGTTGACCCGTTTGGTAAGCGCAACGAAAACGCTCGCGTCCTGCGCAATTCGGGTGGTTCTTACCACGCGGAGAGAATCAGCCTGAAGAACTCGGCACTTGCCTCGTTGTCGGTTGGTCCACCTCAGTCAAATTTCGAAATGAACTGTGACGGTCGCGCATTCAGCCATATCGGTCGTAAGCTGCTTAATCTGCAACCGCTAGGCGATCAGGAAGTTCATCCGGACGACAGCGTTCTGGGTTCCTACGCGAATGGTGCTGGCAACGGTCTGACGACCAGTTACAGCCATCTGATTCAAGAAGCATTCAAGAACGAGTGGTGGGACGGTTCGTCTGACATTGACGGCTTCAGCCACATGGAAACCAACTTCGCTTTTTACTGGGGTCTGGCACTGCAGGCTTATCAGTCTTCGTTGGTCTCTGATGATGCGCCGCTTGATCGCTATCTCGACAGCGAGTCGAACCACGGCATGAGCACCGCGGCGATCCGTGGTATGGGCGTGTTTCTGGGCGACGGTAAATGTATCGCTTGCCACAAGGGCCCTGACCTGACGGCGGCTGGCCACGTGCTGCAGTCCGAAAATGAAGAAGGCGGCCTGGTTGAACGTATGACCATGGGTCATCTTCCTGGTTCGGACGATTCCAGCAACACCTACAATGCGCTATACGACAACGGTTTCTACAACATCGGTGTCTCGCCGACGGACGAAGACATCGGTGTCGGTGGTCTCGATCCTTGGGGCAACCCACTGTCGTTCACGCGTCAGGAGAAAATCCGGTCACGTAACTATCGCGACGTGCCTGCAAAAAATGCCAAATTTTGTGCAAACCACGGTTACACCTGCCACATTCCAGCCGGCGTAACGGCGACGGTATGGTACGGGTCAAGCGAAGCCAACAAATGGAGCGTTCTAACCAATGTTACGGGCAGCAAAATCTGTCGCAATGTTCCTCACGGCTGGGGCGACCCGGCTCCCGGTTACTCCAAGCATTGCCGCTATGTGGTCAACGAGTACTCCGATACTGTGCCTTCAAGCAACGCGCAGCATTGTGCTAATGAGAACGGCACTTGCGTCATTCCTCAAGGCACCGAAGCGACTGTCTGGTACGGCGCTGATAGCCGTTGGACTGCCATGTCGGAAGTGACCAGTAATCTGGGCTGCAACAACAGCGTCTTTGGCGACCCTGCACATGGCACGGCCAAGCAGTGCAAAGTGGAGACAACCCGGATGGATTCCGTTGCAGTGCCAGCTGCCGATGCACGGCATTGTGCGAATAACTACCGCTACTGCGACGTCGGATCTGTTGCCAGCACCGTTTGGTATGGCGAAGGCAACGACTGGGCCGTCAAGACAGACGTAACCGGCCTCATCTATTGCCGCGGTTGGTCTTTTGGTGTGCATACCAACTGGCATGCGACGTGTCGTACGGTTGCGCCACCAAATTACGCTGGCCCAGCCAATGATTTGTTGCCACCTGCAGATGCGATCGACTGCGCAGCCCAAGGTCAACATTGCAATATCCCGCACAGCGAACGGGCATCTGTCTGGTACGGCGCGGATTCACGTTGGACCGTGCGCAGCAACCTCCATGGTTCAGTTTCTTGCGACAACAACCACTTCCCCGACGCTGCGGAAGGTTCGAGCAAATCCTGCAAGTACTTGCTGAACGGCCCGGACCCGATCTTCGTTGAGGCGAGCAAGTTGGAAGTTGAGTCAGGCACGCCGGTGCGACCACACGAACGCGACGCAATTGACGGCTCGTTCAAGACTGCTGGTTTGCGTAACGTCGAGTTGACCGGTCCGTATTTCCACAATGGTGGTCATTTGACGCTGCGTCAGGTGGTTGAGTTCTACAATCGCGGTGGCGATCGTCAGCGGGTCCATGTTGGTGGTCAGACTTGCGATACCACGGGCTTTAACGGCAGCTGCACCAATGTCGATCCGGATATCGAGCACCTGAGTCTGTCTGACAGTCAGTTGGACGATCTGGTTGAGTTCCTCAAGGCACTCACCGATGACCGTGTGCGTACAGAGAAAGCACCGTTTGATCATCCCGGCATTACTGTGCCACTTGGCCACACCGGTGATGAGTACGACATTACGCCTGTTGGCACCGCATCTGGCGGCACGGTCGCAGAAGACGCGTTGTTTGTTTTGCCGGCCGTTGGTCGTCATGGCCGTACAGCGGACGATCGTCGTCCACTGCCACGCTTTGACGAACTGGTCAGCTGTTCGGATTCAAGCGGTGACATCGCTGCTTGCTTCGATGAGGCTTACAACTCGACCGATTACGTCGAGCCAAGTGCCAGTGCAACCATTGCGTACGCGCATACCTCGCCAAACCGCTTCTTGTGGTGGGTCCGCAATTGGACGCTGCACGTGAACGGGACGGCTGACAATCTGCCTACGTCTTCGGTGAGCATCTACCAAGGTCTGACCAACGGCAGTGGTGAGTGTAATGGCTCGCTCCTTACGCATGCTTCGGTTAGTAACGGGCACTTTGGTATAAGCCTAACGCGACCTTACTCGGATCAGCATGTTTGTGTAGCTTCTCATGGTTCACGGACGGCCCTTGCGACGAGTTCTGTTAGTCAGTAACTAACAGTAAAGCTGTAAGACGGCGGGCGTGTCCTTCGGGATGCGCTCGCCGTTTTTTTTGTAGAGGAGCTTTACCTTGTGGGTGTCTGGGTTGACGACGTGTTCACTGACAATTTAACTCCCTATGGTGGATACTTCAGTGATGAACACCTACAAACGACACCGGTTTCCGGCTGAGGTCATCAGCTACACAGTTTGGCTGTATTTCCGATTCAATCTAAGCCACCGGGACATCGAAGATCTCCTTGCTCAGCGCGGGATCGTCGTGTCGTACGAAACCATTCGGCTCTGGTGTATTAAGTTCGGTTCCAAATTCGTCAGGCGACTGAAGCGCAAGCATCAAGGCTATGGCGATACATTCTTTATCGATGAAGTCTTCGTCAAGATCAACGGCAAGCAGCATTATTTGTGGCGCGCGGTGGATCAGGACGGCGACGTCGTGGACGTGTTTCTTCAAAGCCGCCGAGATGGCGCCGCTGCAAAGCGCTTTTTCAAGCGGTTGCTGCGAAGCCATGGCGAGGAACCCAGACGAATCGTGACGGACAAATTGCAGATTTACGGTGTCGCTCATCGTGAACTGATCCCCGGGGCCATTCACGATACGACCCAATATGCCAACAATGCCCCTAGGGCAGGCTGCGCGCTCGAGTAGAGCAGTCGCACGAACCAACCAGGGTGCGGGAGCGTGGGATGCGGAGATTCAAATCGGCCAAGCAGGCCGGAAGATTCTTGAGTGTCCATGCGGCCGTTTACAACTTGTTCAACTTGGCTCGTCACTTGATCAAAGCCGCACATTATCGAATGCTTAGGGAAGCTGCGTTCAATAACTGGTCATCAGCTGCGGCGGAAAATGGGGCAGAAAAAATCTGCGGTCCGGCAGCATTAAGTTGTCAGAACCGCGCGTGACTAAGCGCCGGTGGTCGTGTCCACACGCGTCGGTGGCGGCGTGCGTGTGGCCGAGATGTGGACCGGGTCTGTGCCCTGGTCCGCTGTTCCATTGAGGTGATTGAGCTGCTGACGTCGCTATACTTCCTATATTGGCTATGAAGCGAAGGGAGGATGACATGATGGCACGCGCAATCGTTGGCTACCGCCGGACAGTACTCACTGCACTCACGACCGCCGTACTGCTCGGGCTCTGCGCCCCCGCATTCGGTGCTTTTTATCGAATCACGGAATTCGCGGACGACAATGTCGTCAACGGAAACTGCACGCTGCGTGAAGCGATCCGCGCGGCTAACACCAACGCCGCGGTCGATGACTGCTCGGCGGGCAGTTCCACCAGTCGCGACGTCATCTTTCTGCAAGCCGGTATGTACACGCTGGACCTGCTGAACGGTACCTCAGAAGACAATGCCGTCAACGGTGATCTCGATGTGTCGGGCGATCTGCTGATCGCCGGCGTGTCGGCGGACTACACGATTATTACTGGCGCGACGGTCCAAACCTCCGAGCGTATGTTTGATATTGCCAACGCCGACGCCGCACTCGTCCTGAATTTCGACCCTCAGTTCATAGCTCAACGCTTTGCAACGTTTTGCGTGTTGACCAATACACTCCCCTAGCCTCGACTACCAAACACCCGTCCGACGTATCGCAACTTTCACTCTTTTTTCAGATCAAGCGCTCGTTTGCAATACTTCGTGCAGGGCGTTTATGCTTCCTATTCTCTGCAGCCACCGATATCGATCTGACCCCCGGGTTTATGCGCGACATTGGCTGGACCCATATTGATGCGGACGCAGTTCTTCACGGGTGCGGATGATCCGGATCTGAATGAGGACGGGGTTGTGAATGTGGTTGATTTGGGGTTGTTTCGGAGTCTGTTTTTCCGGCCGCCGGGCGCGGATACCTGCCAGCAGCCTAAGACCCGACAGCAGCAACACTGCGTTCGCCGCAGATGGCGCAGTCCAGTAGTCCGCGTCGTTGCAGATGACGCCCAACGCGCTGGGCCAGGTACCCGCGCGGCCGTCAGAAATCCTCGTCAAGAACGATGGTGTCATCGTCCGACCAGTTTACGGCGGTGATTCCTGGTGATTCCAGCTCCAGCTCTTCGACCGCTTTTTGTCGTCGATACTCGCTATCGGCACGTTCACGATGAGAATGAAGAGCAATATGGGTCTCACTGATAAGCGAAGATTCAGCGACAGCCAGACCAATGACATCGAGCAACTGCTGGTCTTCCCAGGGCTTGGTGAGGAACCGGAAAATACCCGCGTCATTGATGGAGGCCAGAATCGCGTCACGGTCCGCTTCGCCGCTCAACATGATGCGTACGATCTCAGGCGATTGCTTTCGAAGTTGAGTCAAAAACTCGACGCCATTGACCGTGGGCATGCGGTAGTCTGAAATAACGATTTTGAAGCTGCCGCTGCCTGCGGCGGCGGCCAGAGCTTCGGACGCATCGGTGAATTTTTCGACTCGATAGCCGTTTCTTCGCAACAGCCTTTCGAGCGATCGCAAAACGCCTGGTTCGTCGTCTACAAGAAGAATGTCTGTGTGCATGTGGACCTCAAGCCTCGACATAGATCGTTAGTGATTCGTCGAGTGACTTCTGTAGCCTGACCAATCGCTCAATCAGTGCGTCGGACACGGTCTGGTCCTTCGCCAATACCAGCATACCGTTCGGATCAAACAAATCGCGTGTGGTTTTCATTCCTGCGGCCAGTAAGCTGAGGGTGATCTTTCTTTCCACCACTTCATCAGCCCGCCGCTTTGGATTGTCAAGCCACAGGCAGAACTGATCCACGACTTCCGGGTCGTAACGTTCACCCTTTTGTTCCTTTATGTAGGCCCGCGCGTCTTCAGCTGTGTGCCGCTCGGGGAAAAATCTGCCGTCCTGCAAGTCGGCATACGATTTGCAGACAGCGAGAATTTTTGCCGGCAAGGGGATGTCGTTCCCTGCAATCTTGTCCGGGAAGCCTGTGCCATCGACGCGCTCGCAATGCAGCCTGATGGTGCGTGCGGCAGCAGCGAGAGGCTGCAAGCTGACCAGCACTGCCTCAGAGTTAATGGGATGGCGCTGATACAGTCTTTGTGACGCGGCATCCAACCGAACATACGGCGTGTTGACGGCCGCGTCGGGGAGAGAGATTTTGCCGATATCGCATAGAAGTCCCGCATCGTACAGTGCCTGGCATTCGTCTTGCGGCAATCCCATTGCCCGGGCAACGGCCCGGGCATCGCGCGCCACCGACACGCGGCAACCGATGCCCGCCCGGGAGTTAATCAGACTTGAAAATATTTCGATGGTTGCGCTGAAGCTGGACTGTAGTTCCTCGTGAGCAGACGCCAGCTGTTTCTTCGCGGCTTCGATCTGTTCGGTTCGCCTGGCCACTTTCTCTTCCAGGCTATCGTTGAGTAATTTCAGTTCGTGGTTCTGTTTTGCGTTCAGCTTTTCAAGTCGGCTCTTCTCGCGTGTTAGACGCAAGTTTTGTATCGCTTGTTCCAGACACATGACGATGTCGGTGTCCTGCCAGGGTTTGGTCAGATACCGCGAAATAGCGCCGTTGTTTATTGCGTCCACCGCGGACGTCAGATCCGCATAGCCGGTCAATAGCATTCGTGTCGTGTCAGGCCACTGCCTGGCCACGTTGGCCAGAAACTCCGCGCCGTCCATTTCCGGCATGCGCATATCGGATACCACCACGTCCACGGCATTTTCATTCAAAATAGAGAGCGCTTCAGCGCCGGAGTTGGCGATATGTACGCGATGCCCTGTCGGCCTCAATAGACGCTTGAGCGAATTGAGAATAGGTCGTTCGTCGTCAACAAAAAGTATCTGAGCGGGAATAGCGGTCATGGTGTGGATGCCTCCAATGCTTGGAGGCGAGCGGGCAGAGCGGCGCCCAGCGCATCAAAATCGGCTTCCTCCAGTCCAAGAAAAGAAATGTTCGCGCGAAGGCGCCGATCGTCTGCGGCCGATTCCCGGTCGTGCGAATAGCCGCATCGAAGCGCCAACTCATTTGCGACAAAAACCGTCGCCTCGAGTGGAGCGTTGTCGGGTTCAGCGCTTGCGCCCCCGCCGTGGCTGCGGATAGCGCTCGATAGTGACGGCGCAATACCCAGCAACAATGCGATCTGGCCACCGATTTCTTCGTGCCGCGCATACGACTCAGGGTCATCGTGATCCAGAGATTGCAGGGCCAGTATTCCGATATCGTGCAACAAACCCGCCGCGAAGGCAGATCGCGGCGACACTCTGCGATGTGTTTCAGCCAGCATCTGTGAGGCCAGGCCAACCGCGTGGCAGTGTTCCCACAAAACCTCATCCACCGTTTTGGGGGAGTCATGGAGTGCGCGGGCGAGCAAGCTGGCTGCGAGATTGTGTACCACTTCTGCACCAAGCACGACCAGGGCGTCACGCAGTGTGCTGATTTCGTGTTGCTGCGAATAGAAGGCGGAGTTCGCCAGCGCCAGTGCTCGCAGTGAGAATGCCGGATCGAGCGATATGGCCGCCTCAAGCTCTCTAATTGTCAGAGCGCTACTGTTTCCGCCGCCGAGGCGCAAAACCGCCGGCGAAATCGCCTGGGATCGGGCTACGAACGCATGCGCAATTGAGTCCTGGTTCACTTTGTTTGGCTGGGCGCTCATTTCTCACCGTTGCTCGGTACGCTGAGCGGTAGCCGAACCGAGAAGGCCGTCCCCACTCCTACTTCGCTGCTGACGTCAATCGTGCCGCCGTGGTCCTGAATAATGCCGTAGGAAATAGAAAGACCGAGGCCGGTGCCGGAACCAACGGGCTTTGTGGTAAAGAACGGATCGAAAATCGATCCAAGAGTTTCCGGCGGAATGCCGGAGCCGGTGTCGCGGAACTCGGCAACGACGAAATCGCCGTCAACTTTCGTTGTAATGGTGATTGTTCCCGGCGTGTCCATTGCCTGCGCTGCGTTGACCAGGAGATTCATGAAGACCTGATTGACCTGTGCCAGGTTGCAGGGGACTCGCGGTATCTCTCCATACGCCCGGATCACCTCGCAGCTGTATTTGATCTCGTTGGCGACCACCTTGAGCGTTGAGTCAATGCCTTCGTGCAGATCCTGTTCTGAAACCTCGGCATCATCGACGCGAGAGAAGCTTTTAAGTCCTTGCACGATGTCCTTAACGCGCTTGGTGCCGTCAATCGAGTCCGTCAAAAGGCCTTCAATGTCCTCAAGAATGAATTCGATGTCTTCTTGTTCCTCCAGTTGACGTAGATCAGCAATCAGCTGCGCCTGGGCAGAAGGATCCAAATCGCCATCAGCGTGCTTTCGGTAGCCGCTAATCAGCCGCGACATCACCTTGGTATATGCTTCGAGTGTGCCCAGATTGCTCATGATGAAGCCGATCGGGTTATTGATCTCATGCGCCACGCCCGCGGCGAGCTGACCGACAGACGCCAGCTTTTCAGACTGGACGAGCTTGCCTTGAGTCTCCTTAAGCGCACTGTGGGCGGCCTCGATTTCAGCGTTCTTTCGCTGGACCCGGTCGTGCTCCGCGGTCAGGGCCGCATTGGCCTTGTACAGTTCACGTGACTTGGTTTCGAGCAGGAGTTCTGCCTGCGCGCGCGCCGCTCGCTCGCGCTTTAGCGCCCGCTCAAGAGGTGAAGACTTGTGGCCCGCGGGAAAAGGGTCAGCACTAGCCAAATCGCAGCTCCAGGCGGCAGTTCTCCGCGCCATCATGCATGCACTGAGGGTGCTCAATCGCGATTGTCTCCTCGAATATTTCGCTCACGCCATTGACGAGTCCTTCTGCCAGATGACATAGCTTGCGCTCGGACGTATAGATCATCGTCAGGGTGTCGCCGCTGTTGTCCTCGTATTCGAAGGTTGGCAGGATCGTATCCTGATGCAGCTTTTTGACCTCAACGTGAATCACATCGTGCACGCTGGCCAGAAATGACTTGGCGCTTTGTCCTTCCATGAATTCCGGATGCATTTTCTTGAACTTGTGCATCATGTATTGACCAAATACTCGAATCAGGTCCGCCGCCGGCGCGCCAGTCATGTTCGACAACTCCGTGACATAGGCGATGAGTTCGCCATCCGGATAGACTTGCGCACTGGTGTACGCGGCTTCAGATTCGGGTTGCGTTTTTTCGATCAATTGATCCCACATTTCCCAACCAAATTTGTCGGTAACGAGATCGCTGAAGATATTAAATACGATGCCTTTCATAATGCAGTCCTTTTGCTCACGTATGGGTTGGCGACATGGCGATTAGTGTGTGGACCTGACCACCGATTTCGACCCGATTTATTTGCGCAAGACGCGAAGTCTGGTTGACTGTCAGTTTCGTCTGACCAGTTATCTTGTCGTTCGCCGCGCCGACCCAGGGCTCGCCTGCGGTTTGGCCCAAGGCCACGCCCGGCAAATGCCCAAACTCGTTCGCGAACAGGCGATTGGTATAAATCATGCGGCCCTGCGCGTCGATCGCTGCCACGCCGACCGGGAGTTGATCCAGCACGACCCGCGACGACTGCAGGAGAGACTCTTGCAAATCGAATAGCTCGGTAAGCTGGGCGCTTTTGTCTTCCAGCGCTGAGGCTTTCTTCTGCAGAGATATCTGCTTCTGACGTTCTTGAGCCAGACCCTGGGCAGTGCGCAGACAGTCTGCAATGGCCTTGCGGATTTCGTCGTCGTCCCAGGGTTTGGCCATAAACCGGTAGACGTGGCCATCGTTGATCGCCGCGACGACCGATTCCATCTCTGCATAACCAGACAAAATGCAGCGGACAGTGTCCGGGTAGTCAGATCTGACCTCTTTGAGAAAATCCGTTCCACACATGCCCGGCATTCTTTGGTCAGATATAATGACGCTAACGGTGTGTTGGCGAAGCACATCCAGACCTTCCGCGGCGCTATTTGCTGTTAGTACGTTTACGTCGGCCTTTCTGAAAATACGAGACATCGCGCGCAATACGGCGGCTTCATCATCGACAAAAAGGATGTTGGGTTTGGTCATTGCACAAGCCCAACGCAGCCATTGGCGACCCATCTGCGGACATCATTTGAGGGGCGTGGTTTCGAAAAGAAATAGCGCTGCGCTACATCGGCGCCCAGAGTGCGAGCGAGCCGCGCCTCAAATCCACAGACCTTTTCTTCCTGCAGGCAAATTTGCGGTTGGTAGACCATCGATAGCGAACCGTTACGCGTCGCGTTGTGAAGCTCTCGCGAAAGACGGCGATCTTCGGCGTATCGTACCCAGAACACCTCCTGCTCACTTGTCGATGAAACCCCCTCCCGCGCGTCGCCAATGGCCTCGCCACCAGATCGGTCATTGTGGGTGGTCATGATTTGGCGAAAAGACGGGCGAATATCGGCTTTGAGAATGGCATCGTCCCAGGGCTTCATCATGAACTTGTGAATCGCACCGGCGTCCATTGCTTCGGCGACTTCGCGCGACTGAAATCGACCGCTGATCATAAGGCGGTGCTGATTCGGATATTTTTTCGCTGCGTCGACCAATAACTCGATGCCGGATGTGCCCGGCATGTCCTGATCAGACAAAATGACGTCAATTGGGTCTTGATTGAGAATTCGCATTGTATCCTCAGCGCCCGAGGCGTCGAAGATTGCATAACCTTCCTTGCGCAGCAGGCGTCGCAGAGCCTGGCGGACGGATGTTTCGTCGTCGACGATAAGTAGGTTGCCTGCGGTGGCGGTCATTAATGCGATCTCGTCAACTGTACCTTTCGTTTTTATCGGCAGAAAAACCGTGGTCTTTAACGGTCGGCGGTAATTATTTCTATGACCAGTTTGCCCGGTCGATTTGACCTAAGGCGGGTCAGGGCGACTGAAGTCGTGTTTGCATAGCACTTCGCGAATCGTTGTGTCGGCAGCTGTAACCAAAACGGCCTGGAGCTGAAGACCTGGCCGTCGGTGACGCTATGCGGTTGGACATATCATGTTGGTTCATGCGGCCTCTGCGAACAAAGGTAAAGAAATCAGAAACTCGGTAAATTTGCCGGGCGCTGAGTCAACTTCAATGCGCCCCTGATGTTGTTCAACAATGCTGTGGGAGATCGATAGCCCAAGTCCCGTGCCCTTGCCTACTTCCTTGGTTGTAAAGAACGGGTCGAAAATTCGGGTGACAATGTCACGTGGAATACCGGGGCCGTTGTCTCGAATTGAGATGCGCAGTACATCCGATTCTTCCCATGTCCGAATGTGAATTTCGCCTTGTCCGTTCATCGCGTCGGCGGCGTTTTGCACCATATTCAGGAACACCTGATTTATGAGGCCCGGATTGCACACGAGCGTTCGTGTGCTCCCGAAATCGGTTTTCACGACCACACCGCCTTTTAGTTTTGTATGCAGGATTTTCAGCGTGGACTGAATGCCTTCACGCAGGTCGTAATCCTGCTTCTCAATACTGTCTTTTCGGCTGAATGAAAGAAGATTGTCAATAATTTCGCGGATTCTGTTGAGCCCATCTTTTGAGTCGCCAATCAGTTCGTCGACATCTTCCAGGATGAACGTGACATCGGATTGTTTCTGCTTCTCTTCTATTGGACCAAAGTCAATGCCAGTCGACGTCGTTTGCTTTAGCGTCTGCAGGAAGTCACCATGCTCGGTGAGGACGTCTGCCATCGTGTTCACGTAGGTCATCAAGGATTGGAAGTTCGACGCCACAAAGGCCAGCGGATTGTTGATTTCATGCGCAATGCCCGCCGCCAGTTCGCCAATAGACGCAAGTTTTTCGCTTTGATACAACTGGGCTTTCGTGGTCTTGAGTTCGGTCAGTGTTCGACTTAGTTCCTCGTGCTGGGCTTTCAGATTTTCCTGAGCCTTGATGCGCTCCAGAATAATGCGCAATTGATGACACGCTTGTTCGACCAGAGAAATGGTCTCGAGCGTTATGTAGTCGAGCATCTCCTGCGGCAAGTAGCAGTGGATGACGCGCAAGACTTCGTCTTTACAGATGATTGGAAATGTCAGGCTTCCGGCGATGTTGGCCTGGGTCTGTTTCAGAGCAGCAATATCGTCGCTCGTTTCATCAAAGACCACTTTAACTTTCTTTTCGTCGACGGCTTGCCGAATTACAGCGGGCGTGTCCCTCAAGCGCTTGTTGCCCTCGGCAGGTAGCTGACACTGGAGCTGGTTATCGTAGATATAGACATGATCCGCCTGGCATAACGTGGCCAGGCTGTCGGTGAGCATCCCGACGCAGAGATCGGTCGTGATTTCGGCGCGGGTGAGCTGAGTGAGTTGCGTGAGCAATTGGATTTTCGCTCTGTGCATCGCCGCATCTTGCTGCGAGTGCTTCGCCGCCTCCGCCAGAAAAAGGAACATGCGATCCAGGCTGTGAAGATTGTTCAGAGCGGAAGACGGCTCATGCAGGTCAATAAGTCTCGTGCCTTGAAAATTCGTTTCTCCAATGTAAACACTGGCAAATTTTCGCTTCTTCTTGAGCATGTGAATCAGTGACTGAATTGGCCGAGGGACGTCCGCGGCAACAAGCAACATAAGATGGAGGTTTTCCATCGACAGGAGACTGTTCTTCAACTGTCGGGGGAATCTGTCGTCGATAGCACTTCCACGTCGAAGCGCTCTCGCAATGTTTCCTTGATATTATCCGAGGCGTGAGAGCCATCCTCGTCACATAATACGCAGCACTGTAATTTCGTCATGGTTCTTTTTTCCCTCATCGGTCAGCTTCATCTAAAGTTTATCGGTAGCTGGTCGATAAACTTGATGAGTTTATTTCAGTGGAGATAAGGACCGATGAGCTTGATACGCCTGATTTACTCGAGCCAAGCTGAGCTCGATTTGCGCCTCACCGATGTCAAGGAAATACTTGAAACGGCAAGAGCGAATAATCAAGCGCTGGGTGTTTGCGGGATGTTGTTCTACAACTCGAAATATTTTCTTCAGGCGCTCGAGGGCGAAGAGGGAAAAGTGATGTTGCAGGGCGTTTATGCTTCCTATTCTCTCACCAGACAATGAATTAGGCGTTACCGGTCCGGCACGCTCTGCCTTCCCCAATTGACGCTCGCAAAATCGCTTGGCCCAGGCGCCCACATTTTCGCGGAGAACAACCATGCTGCCAAAACAAATCGTCGCACTCTTCGTCCGGCTCTTCTCTATTGTTTTCCTGATCATGGCGCTTCGTAGTGCTGCTTCTTTTGTGCCCTACGTTGAGTCATACGGTGCCGGATTTCCCGTCGTCATCGTCATTCTGACATCGATGGTGCCATTTCTGTGTTTTTGCGCGACCTGGTTTTTTCCGGCCACGATCGCTGGCTGGCTGGCTGGTTGGAAGCGCTTCGTCATCGCAGAGCGAATCCCGTTGGTCCAATGACGATATCTGGACCACGGCGTTTATCTTTGTGGGTCTGGTTTGGCTCTATTGGGCATTGTCCGATGCCTTGTACTGGGCGATCTTTTATTTCGTTTCCACGCCTGACCAGGATTGGAAAGGCTTGGGCCCGGACGGCCAGGCTTCGGTTTTGACGACGATTGTCGAGTTGATTCTGGCGGTCTCACTCATACTGGGCGCTGGCGGCTGGAAGTCGATCTTGTTCAAGCTCCGTTACGGGAGCAGTGCAGGCCCGACGCGAAAAGATACGGCATAGCATTGGAACGAAGATGGACCACTACGTAGACGGTTTTGTTTTTCCAGTTTCACGCGATGGCCTGGATATCTATCGAATCGTCGCCCAGAGCGGCGCCGATATTTGGACGGAACATGGCGCGCTGGAATACTCGGAGTTTGTCATTGACGACCCGGACTTCCCTGGCACGCGTTCGTTTGTCGAACTAGTGCAGGCCAGCGCCGCTGAAGTCGTGGTAATTGGCTGGATAAAATTCGCGTCACGCGAATCACGTGATCTGGTGCACAAAAAAGTCGCGGCCGACCCAAGAATGCCGCATCTTATTGCCCCTCTCACCGATCCGGCCAATCCGGTGTTCGATGCCACGCGCATGGCGTACGGTGGCTTTCATCCGCTTGTGCAATCGACGCAAAAAGACGCCTAGCTCGGACCCGTCATCTCAGCCTGTGTCGGGCGCCGGGGAACTAAAAAGGCCACCCAGCTTCTAAACAGGCAAGCGATCAGTGAACTTTTTGCGCATAGCCTTACGGACACCCGAGCAATCCGAAACCCCACGATCATCACGCTTGTGGTAGCGACACTACTGCTGGGCGCACGGAAAGACGAAAGGCAAGTGACGGGTTGCAAAGCATGGCATGCCGTTCGAAAAAGAGCTCGCCCTCGACAGCACCAGCAATGGGGCTTTCATGTATAAGGACGAATGGGGCGCCTGGCAACCGTATCTGACCTCGAAAGGTACGAGCTCCAATGAGACCGTCATCTGGCAAGCGCAATAGACACCGCCCTCGAAAAACCGCAGCCGAACTTCAAGATTGTTGAAGGCGACCTTGTGGAGCAAGACGTCGACGTCATCGTCAACGCCTGGAATCGCAACGTCATTCCCTGGTGGCTTCTGATCCCGCAAGGCGTATCCAAAGCGATAAAGCAGCGTGCTGGTTATGAGCCATTCAAGGAACTCGCCAGGCACGGCCCGATACCCCTTGGTGGCGCCGTCGAAACGACCTTGCATATTGCGGCCGGTGATCATCGATCGGATTCTGCGTCATCTGCGGCGAACGCGAAGACCGACCAGGCGTCAACGGCCGCAAGTGTCACGCGCACCACCCTGACCGCTTTGATGCCTTAAACGGTCTCCAAAATGAGTATCTTTCGAGTCACTC
>JBGCEL010000004.1:0-142370 GCA_045106455.1 Gammaproteobacteria bacterium | reverse complement strand
ATTACACCACCGCGGATGGCCTGCCGATGAACGCCGTTTCATCGCTCATGGTGGAACCCGATGGAACCATCTTGATTGGCACGTTCGGCCGCGGGCTTGCGATCATGCGAGACGAGCAGGTGGTGAATACGATCACCGTGGACAACGGCTTGGCCGGTAATCAAATCGGTTCTCTGTTTCGCGATCGCAGCGGTCAGTTGTGGGTGGGCACGAACGGTGGACTTAATCGACTAACCGGCGTCGAGGTCACGGCATCACTCACCGTTAAAGACGGCTTGCTCGCGGATCTCGTGCGCAACGTAAGCGAAGATGCCGCCGGGCGATTGCTGTTATCCGGGGACAACGGCATCACGATCATCTCGCCATCGTCGTTACAGATTTTGGATCGAATCGATCAATCCAAAGGACTCGACAACCAAGCCATCGCCACGACGTTTGTCGACGATCGCGGGGTGGTATGGATTGGTGGGCGCAGCGGCGGGCTGATGCGCATGGATGGCGAAAACCTGTTTAGTTTTAGCGCCGAGCACAATGTGCATCAAACCTCGGTGATGACGATTGAGCAAGATGCGACCGGTCACTTGTGGCTCGGCGGACGCGATGGCGTGGTGCGCATTCCGCGCGCTGATCTCGATGCCGTGGCACGCGGTGAACAGGCGAACCTGCGCAGCAAAACGTTCTCTACTCTTGACGGGCTGCGTACCACACGCGTGTCGGGTGGATATCAGTCGGCCTCTACACTGGCGCGTGATGGCAGGCTGTGGATCGCGACCACCAGTGGTCTCGCGGTCGTTGATCCGGCTCGGGTGGATGCCAGCGGTAGCCCGCCGGTGGTGTCGATCGAGGCCGTGCGCGTTGATGGCACGGTCGTGACGCCCGCGGCGAACGGCCAGTATCGGATACCCGCCGGCACGGATTCTGTACAAATTGACTATTCGGTGCCGAGCATTAACGCCGCGCAGGCACTGCGCTTCCATTATCAGCTTGGCACGGGGCGTTGGCAGAGTGCGGATCAGCGACGTACGGCCTTTTTTAACGCGTTGCCGCTGCGCGAGACTTCTTTCCGCGTCGCGGCACATTTCGGCGGCGAGGTGTTTTTCGGGACGGATACCACCGGCACGCAAATCTCACTCTATGTCGAACCGTACTGGCATCAAACCTACCTTGCTCACGGCCTGGCATTATTGTTCGTGGTTATGACTCTCTGGTCCGGTCACCGACTGACGCTGCGCTATCATCGACGTCGCCAAAGACGTCTTGAGCGATTGGTGGACGAGCGCACTTCGGCGCTGCAGGAGGCGCTCAGCGAGGTGCGCCAAATGTCGCGGGTGGATGCGCTCACCGGTATTGCCAATCGCCGTCACTTCGAGGAAAGACTGACCCAGATTTGGGCCAGCGCGTTGCGCCGCGACTCGCCCGTGGGCTTGCTGATGATCGATATCGATCACTTTAAGAAGTTCAACGATTCGGCAGGACATCAAGAAGGTGATCGTTGTCTGAAGCTTGTAGCACAGGCGCTGCAGTCGACCATGCGCACGGAGGATTTTGTCGCGCGCTACGGTGGTGAGGAGTTCGTTGTTGTGTTGACCGGTCCCGACGTGGCACACATGTGGCTGATTGCCGGGCGGCTGCAGGCAGCCGTGCGCGAACTGGCGCTGCCGCACCCGGGTTTGGCTGAGGGCGCGATCGTCACACTCAGTGCGGGGTTTGCAGCCGCCGAGCCGGTCGCCAACGAACAGCCGGAGAATCTTATGCGTCGTGCAGACGAAGCACTGTATCGAGCGAAAAAAGACGGACGCAATCGCGTCGTGGCGGACGCGCAGCACAAAGCCCTCTGCGCCTGATCAATTCTGCGTGTCGTCGGCGTGAATCCGACGTCAGTCGACGAGTTTTCCAAGTCGCCTGAAATCGCTACCCGCGGGCGACTGAAACACGCTCAGATCAAACGCCGATGCAATCGCGATCAGGTGGTCAAAAATGTCGCCCTTAACGCGCTCGTGCTCCGCCCAGTCTGTGCTGCGTGTGAACGCGTAAACCTGCATTGGCAGACCTTGCGGTCCGGGATCAAGTTGGCGCACGAGCAGCGTCATGTTGTCGTTAATGTCGTCGTGATGACGCAAATACTCGGCGATGTATGCCCGGAACGTGCCGAGATTGGTGAGGCGCCGCGCGTTCACATTGCCATCATCATCCAGTTTTGCATTGGCCTGCGTGAGCGCCTCGGACTTGTCAGAAATGTACCCGCGCAGCAGGGCAAATTCATTGAGTCGATCCACTTCGTCCTGCTGCAAGAAACGCACGCTGGACATGTCCAGATGCAGCGAACGCTTAATGCGACGGCCGCCGGAGCGACTCATGTAGCGCCAATTCTTGAACGCATCCGAGATAAATCGATGCGTGGGAATGGTGGTGACAGTTTTGTCCCAGTTCTGGATGCGCACCGTATGCAGGGCGATATCGATCACGTCACCGTCGGCGCCGTACTGCGGCATCTCCACCCAGTCGCCGACCCGCAGGATGCCACTGGTGGCAATCTGCACGCTGGCCACCAGCGACAAGATGGTGTCTTTGAACACCAGCAGCAGAACTGCGGTTAGCGCACCGAGTCCGCTGAAAAACAGCAGTGGTGAACGATCGACCAACGCTGCAATAACAAGGACCGCACCGGCGCAGTAAATAATGATCTTGGTGACCTGGAAAAAACTCTTCAACGGTCGTTCGCGCGAAACCGGTTTTCCCTCGTAAATGGCGCTAAGGGCATTGATCAGCGCACCGGTGGCCAACACGATGAATAACACGCCGTAGGCGATACTGGCGTTCTTCAGGATTTCGGTGGTGCCTGCGGGAATATCATCGAACGCGTCAATGCCAAAATAGATAATCAGTGCGGGCACGATGTGCGAGAGATGGCGAAACAGGCGAAAGCCAATAAGTTTGTCATCCCACGTACTGCTGGTTTGCGAGGCCAGACGACGCGCACCGCGAACCAGCAGCATGCGTGTAATTCGATGCACCGTGAAGGCAAACAAAATGAGGAGTACGACGCCTGCAATGGAGGTGAGAAGCGGCGCGCGCGTCGACCAGTAATTGTAGGTGTCGAGCAATGGCTGAAAAATTTCCATCAGTATCGGGCGCCCACGGCTTTGCACAAAAAGGTCATTAGCGGAGAGGCGGCCTTGAAGGTGCGCGTCATATCGCGAATCAGTGTTTTCTCGTAGAGGTCTTTGTGTGCGATGGTTTTTATCGCGATAAAGTCCTTGCGCCGCAGGTCGTCAATGAGCGGATGGGTCTTGTCGAAACCCCGCGGTGCCGTTTTTAGCTGCTCGCCGCTGAGCTCAAAGTGCTTTTTGAATGTGCGTTGGTCGCGCGCCGCTTTCCACACCTTTGGCTCATCGACGATCATGTCCCGAATGGACCGCAGCGGTTTGCTGTCAGGACGCCACATGCCGGCGCCGATGAAGACTTCGTCCGGATCAATATGCACATAGAAGCCCGGCGCGTGCACGTCTTTGCCAAACTCGTACCGAAACTGGATGCCCACATTGGTCTTGTACGGCGTTTTGTCTTTGCCGAAGCGGGTGTCGCGGTACGGCCGCATGAGTGAACCACCGGTTTTCTTGGGCACGGCCACAAAATAAGGCGTGATGTCGGCCAGGGGTTGACCCATGGCCGAGATAAAGTCGAGCGCCGGTTCGCGCACCAGATCCTCATAGCGCTGCTTGTTCTCGGCAAACCATTCACGGTTGTTGTTTTTGCGCAGCTGACGCAGGAACGTTACGAGGGATGGTTTGAAACAAATGAAGTCGGACATGCTCGGTCTCCGTGCCGGGGCGTGGTCATTGTCGTCGCGGGCAAAGTATAGTGGCACAGTCGGCGTCTGGGTATTGGGGGAAGCATGCGGCTGGTGACTTTTTCGACAGCAGGTGAGGATCGTCTTGGGGCGTTACGCGATGACGAGGTCATCGATCTTACCGCGGGAGGCGATCCTGATATGACGTCGATGCTCGCGTTATTGAATGCTGACGGGGCCGCATGGGAGCGTGCGCGGGAAATTTTGGACGGGGCAGCTCAGGGCTATGCGCTGGCCGATATTGTGTTGCGCTCGCCCGTGCCGCGACCGGGAAAATACCTCGCGCTGGGCCTAAACTATCGCGAGCATGCTCTGGAAGCCGAGCGCAAAGGCGTGCGAATACCCAAACATCAGGTGTGGTTCAACAAACAAACCACCTGCGTTAACGGTCCGTACGCCGATGTCCATTTGCCCAAAGTCTCCGACAAAATGGACTACGAGGCAGAGCTCGCTGTCGTGATTGGGCGGCGCTGTCGTCACGTCCCGGCGAATTCTGCGTCGCAGGTGATCGCCGGATACACCATCGCCAATGATCTGAGCGTACGTGACTGGCAGATGCGCGCACAGACCTGGACGCTGGGCAAATCCTTCGACACCCACGGTCCCCTTGGGCCAGCACTTGTCACCCCTGATGAGATAGCGGACCCGCACAATCTGAACGTGCGTTGTCTGGTCAATGGCGACGAACGCCAGAGTGCCAATACCGCTGACATGATTTACAGCATCGGGGATATGATTGCGCACTTGAGCGCCGCCATGACCCTCGAGCCCGGCGACGTGCTGGCGACAGGTACGCCGTCGGGCATAGGTTCGGCGATGGAGCCGCCGCAATATCTGCGCGCGGGTGATGTGGTGCGTGTCGAAATCGAACGTCTGGGCCATATTGAACATCGCGTGACTAACGAGCCCGCCGTGGGCACAGGAATTGAATAATGTTGGAGAGACAGCAATGAGCGAGACGCGTTTCGCATTGACGGACAAAGTGGTCATCGTCACGGGTGCATCATCGGGCTTAGGCGCGCACTTTGCGCTAACGCTGGCGGATGCCGGTGCCCGGGTGGTGTTGGCGGCGCGGCGGGTCGATCGTTTGCAGGCTCTGGCGGAGAAAATAGGTAACGAGCGGGCGCTCGCCGTCGGTATGGACGTGTCGGATACGGCAAGTGTGGAGCGCGCGCTCGACCAGGCCCATGAGCGGTTTGGCTCACCGGATGTGCTGATTAACAATGCTGGTATCGCGCGTACCCAGCGCTTTCTAGACATCACGCCGGAGGTCTGGCAACAGACCCTCGACGTCAACTTAAGCGGCGTGTTTCGCGTGGGCCAAGCCGTGGCGCGGCGCATGGCGGCCGCGCAGCGCGGGGGCAGTATCGTGAATATCGCCTCGCTGTTGGCCTTTGTGGTGCAGCCAACTCAGGCCGCCTATGCCACCACCAAAGCGGCGGTCGTGCACCTGACCAAGTCCATGGCCCGCGAACTGGCGCGCGAAAAAATTCGCGTAAACGCGATCGCGCCGGGCTACTTTTTGACCGAGATGAACCGCGAGTTTTTCGAAGGCGAACGCGGAGAGGCACTGGCGAAAATGTTGTTTCCGCGTCGTACCGGAAATTTGCCAGAACTTGACGGCCCGCTGTTGTTGCTGGCCAGCGAAGCGAGTTCCTACATGACCGGTACCACGGTTACCGTCGACGGCGGCACGTGTCTGGCGGGCGTTTGACGATGCTGCCAAATCTGCCCCAGCCCGGCACACGCGCGCAGGCTTTGACCGCCGCCGTCGCGAGCTTCATTGACGAGCGCATTATTCCTGCAGAAGCCGACTACTTTGACTATGTGGAGAACGCGGCCACGCCTTGGTGCGTGGTGCCCGTCATGGACGAGCTCAAATCGGCCGCACGCGCCGCGGGACTGTGGAATTTGTGGTGTCCGGATGAGGACTACGGCGCGGGCCTGAGTAACCTTGAATACGCGCACATCGCCGAGCGCATGGGACGTTCGCTGATCGGCTCCGAACCGTTCAACTGCAGCGCCCCGGACACCGGCAACATGGAAGTGTTGATTCGTTACGGCAGCGCAGATCACCAGGCGCGTTGGTTGCGACCCTTGCTCGAGGGCGAAATTCGTTCCGCCTTTTGCATGACCGAGCCGGCCGTAGCGTCATCCGATGCCACCAATATCGAATGCGCTATTGAGCGTGACGGCGATCACTTTGTGGTCTCCGGGCACAAATGGTGGTCGTCCGGTGCGATGGACCCACGTTGCGAGATGTTTATTGTGATGGGCAAGACGGACCCGAGCGCGGCACGTCACCAGCAGCAGTCGATGATTCTCGTGCCGCGTGATACCGAGGGTGTGACCGTCGTGCGCCCCATGCGCGTGTTTGGCGATGCCGACGCGCCCCACGGTCATGCTGAAGTGATGTTCGAACAAGTGCGGGTACCGGCCGAGAACATGATTCTCGGTGCGGGACGCGGTTTTGAGATTGCTCAGGGCCGTTTGGGACCAGGGCGAATTCATCACTGCATGCGGCTGATTGGTTTGGCCCAGCGCGCACTGGAGGCGATGTGCCAGCGCGCGAACGATCGGGTGGCATTCGGCAAACCGTTGGCCGCGCAGGGCAGCGTGCGCGAGGTGATCGCGCGGTCAGCGTGCGAAATTGAACAGGCTCGCCTGCTCACGCTGCACGCCGCACACAAACTGGACGTGCGTGGCAATAAGGCCGCCCGCAATGACATTGGCATGATTAAGATCGTCGCCCCGACCATGGCGCAAGCGGTGATTGATCGCGCCATTCAAATACATGGCGCGCTGGGATTGTCGCAGGATTCATTTCTGGCCCGTGCGTTTGCGGGCGCGCGCTCTATTCGATTGGCCGATGGCCCGGACGAGGTGCATCTGGCAGCGCTTGGCAAGCGGCTGGTCGCAACCAACGGTGTTGCAGACTAACTAACGCCCTCGAGTGCCAGACGCTCTGCACGACGTCGACGTGCCAAGCGGTAGGCCGCCACCGCAAAGACGGCGCTGATAAACATGGTGAGCGCGGTGGTGAGCAACGTGCCATCGTGCAGCGCGGCGGCCAGCAGCGACACCAGCCCGGCGCCCAAATACTGGGCGCAGGTGATCACACCGCTGGCGGTTCCGGCGCCTTCTTCGAAGCGCCCCATAAAGGTGGCCACGAGATTGGGGGTGACCAACGCATGAGCGCCCACGCCCAACATAATCAGCGGCACAAATACCCACAGTGGCGCGGCGCCAAGCACCACAGCGATCAGCAAAAGCGCGCTGGACCCAATCTGCAGCGCAATGCCATACGGCACGATTTCGAACGGGCGCTTGGTCAGCAAAAGCCGCTTGTTGATTCGATTGCACAGCATCAAGGTGGCAATGTTGGCGGCAAACAGTATCGAGAAATGCCACGGGCTCAACTTGTAGTACACCATGTACGCAAACGACGCGTCCGCCACAAACGCGAACATCACCGCAAACACAAAGCCCTGACACACCACCAGCGCCACGGCTTCACGGTTGGCCATGACACGCCGCACGTTGGTGCTCACCTGCGTGATAATGCTGGCGTTTTCGGGCACGCCACGACGGCGCGAGGTCTCGGGCAAATACAGTGCGACCAAAACACACAGCAGCGCGGCATAAACGGCCAGCGCATAAAAAATGGTGCGCCAGTTGGAAATGGCGAGAATGGTAGAGCCGATGGTGGGGGCGATCAGCGGCGCGATGAGCGCAATGATCGCGATCATTGTGAACGCCCGAGCGCTGTTTTGCTCGTCGTAAAGATCACGCACGATGGCTGGAATATTGACAAACGCGAAGCCGCCGCCAAATGCCTGCACTACGCGTAGAAGGAGAAACAGATCCACGTTGCTGGTGGCGCCCAATACCACGCTGCAGAGGCCAAAAAGAATTAGGCCGGCGATGACCGAGGGCTTGCGTCCGAAGCGGTCCGATACCGCCGCACCAATCAAAACGCCGATGCCAAGGCCTACCATGTAGGTGCTCACCGAGGACTCGATCCGTTGCATGGGTACGTCCAGCAGCAGTGCGATTTGCGGCAGGGCCGGCAGATACAGGTCGATTGCCAGTGGCGTGATGGCGCCGATACCGGACAACAACAGGAGGGCTTGGCGATGCAGGGCGGACTCGTTCACCGCAGGAGTGTGCGGCCATCCCAGCGTCGATGCAATGACGTGTTAATCTTCGCCCCCTAATCTATGAATGCACCCAGCAATGTGAGGCCTCCGGTATGTCTAAAACACAGCACAATATTGGTTCGCGAATGCGGGCCGTTGTCGCGCTTCTGGCTCTGGCGTTTTCGGCTCAGGCCTGCGCCGATGCGATGAGTGAAATTCCGGATGCGATTGCCGGTCGTGCGGGCGAACCTGCCGGTCGCAACGTCAGCTACTTCCCGGACAACCTCAATGCGTTTGGCTACCTGGCCGAGCCTGCGGGTGATGGCCCGCACGGGACAGTTATTCTCATTCACGAATGGAACGGTCTGGTCGAGCGTGTGAAGCAAACGGCGGACGCGTTTGCGGCCGAGGGGTATGTGGCGTTGGCGGTCGATTTGTATTCTGGCCGGATCGGCAACGACCGCGAAGAAAATATGGCGCTCGTGCGCGAGACGCTGGCGGCACCGGATCAGATTGTGGCGAACCTCGATGCCGCCGCGAAATACCTGCGCAAACGCGCGGACAGCAATGGCAAGGTGGCGACCATCGGTTGGTGCTACGGGGGTGGTGTGGCGTTGAGTTATGCCATCGGTGGCGAGCGGCATGAAGGCACCGCCATTTTCTACGGCCGTCTGCTTGATGATCCCGAAAAGATGTCCCACATTCACCACGAAATCTACGGCACGTTTGCCGAGATGGATTCGGGTATTCCGCCGGAGCAGGTGGACCGCTTTGTGGCCGCCATGCGTACGGCGGGCATCAAAAACGATGTGCACATTTATGACGACGTACGCCACGGTTTTTGGCTGCACGTTGATCGCGATCCGGACACCAACGCCGAACCGGCGGCCGATGCCTGGAAGCGTTTGAAAAAATATCTTGATCGCACTGTCGCGCCTTAACGCGACGCGCAAATAACGGAGAGAAAGTTTATGCCACTCGTCGATCCACTGTCGCCGGATGCTGATGACGACGTCCGTCGTCTTGCCGAGTTTTTTAACGAGACGCTGGGTTTTTGCCCCAACAGCGTACTGACCATGCAGCGCCGTCCGGCCATTGCCAAAGCGTTCATCAATTTGAACAAGGCGGTGATGGACAACAAGGGGCGAGTGACCAGCGCGCTAAAGCGTCTGATTGGCTACGTGTCGAGTCATGTTGCCGGGTGCCGTTATTGTCAGGCGCACACCATTCGCGCCGCCGAGCGTTACGGTTCGCCCGATCAGCAGCTCGAGAACATTTGGGAGTACAAAACCCACGCGGCATTTAACGACGCCGAGCGCGTGGCGCTCGATTTTTCGATTGCTGCCTCCACCGTGCCAAACGGCGTGGACGACGATCTCAAAACCCGTTTGCACGAGCATTGGGATGAAGGCGAGATAGTGGAAATGCTGGGTGTCATTGCCCTGTTTGGTTATCTCAACCGCTGGAATGATTCGATGGCCACCACGATGGAAGAGGGTGCTGTGGAATCCGGGCAACAGTGGCTGTCGGCCGAAGGCTGGGAGCGCGGTAAACACGTTTGAAGGCGTAACGATTGTTTACGCCCAACGCCGGCGGCTCGCGGTCGCAGGCCACCGGTTTGGGGCGGGATGGCGGCGCCAAATATGCTATCTTTGGCAGCCTGAGACAGCATGTTTTGCAGGATTTTTACACTATGAAGAACCTTAAAGTTTTGATGGCGATTGCCTTGTTTGGTTGCGGTGCGACGGCGAATGCAGCGTGCTCCTATCCGTCTGCTCCGGAAGATCTGCCAACCGGCGACTCCGAATCGAAAGAGCAGATGATTGCGGCGCAAAAACAGGTGAAGAGCTACGTGGCCGCAATGGAAGAATATTTGGCGTGTCTGGACAGCGAACTGGGCGCTCAGGGCGAGGAAGTCAGCGACGAGCAGAAGCTCATGCGCGACAAGCGCTACAACGCCGCGGTAGACGTCATGGATGCGACGGCTGCACAGTTCAATCAGGCCGTGCGCAACTACAAGGCCCGCGGCAAGTAGCGCTCGCCAAACCGCGTATTTTGCCCCTCCCGAGCCGCGCTTTGCGGTACCATGGAGGGCATGACAAAAGACGACGCACACCCCCGGGGTTACGCACTTCTGCGTGACCCCGCTCTCGATAAATCAACGGCTTTTACGGTTGAAGAGCGTGAACGTTACGGTCTGACCGGTTTGCTGCCCCCCGCTGTGTTCACGCAGGACCAGCAGGTTCGGCGTGTCATGGCCAACTTGCGCCGCAAAAACAGCGATATCGAGCGCTATATTTTTCTGCGCCAACTGCAAAGTCGCAACGAGAGATTGTTTTTCCGCATCGTGACCGACCACGTGCGCGAGATCATGCCGCTGATCTACACACCCACAGTGGGCGAGGCCTGTCGCGAGTTTGCGCATATTTTCCGCCAGACCCACGGCATGTACATCACGCGGCGTGAGCGTGGCCGGGTGCGTGAGGTGCTGGATAACTGGCCGCACAAAGATGTGCGGGTGGTTGTGGTCACCGACGGTGAGCGCATTCTGGGTCTGGGCGATCTGGGCGCCAATGGCATGGGCATTCCCATCGGCAAGCTGGCACTGTACGTCGCCTGTGCAGGCATTCACCCCGATCAGTGCATGCCGGTGATGCTGGACGTGGGTACGCAAAACAAAGCGCTGCGCGAACAGGCGTTGTACCTGGGCATGCGGGAAGAGCGACTGCGTGGCGACGAGTACCAGTCGCTGGTCGATGAGTTTGTAGCGGCAATTGCCGACGCGTATCCCAATGCACTTCTGCAGTTCGAAGATTTCTCTACGCCCAACGCCATCGGTTTACTCGCGCGCCATCGAGATCGCGTGCTGTGTTTCAACGATGATATTCAGGGCACGGCGTCGGTCGCGCTGGCTGGCGTGTACGCGTCCACGCGCATTAGTGGGGTCGATTTCAAAGATCTGCGCGTGCTCTTTCTCGGCGCCGGATCGGCGGCCACGGGCATCGCGGATCTGATGCACAGTGCCATGATGGATGAAGGCTTAAGCGATGCCGAGGCGCGGTCGCGTCTTTGGTTCGTGGATCGCGCGGGGCTGATCACGGCCGGTAGCGACAACATCGCCGACTATTCCAAACCCTATGCGCATGAACACGAGCCGCTCGATTTCCATGGCGCCATTGAGGCGCATCGACCGCATGTTTTGATCGGCGCCACCGGTTCGCCCGGTGCGTTCGATGAAAAAGCCATTCGTCTCATGGCAAGCGTGACCGAACGGCCCACTATTTTTGCGTTGTCCAATCCGACGTCGCGTGCCGAGTGCACGGCCGAGCAGGCGTATGAATACAGCGACTGTCGCGCGTTGTTTGCCAGTGGCAGTCCCTTCAATGCCGTGTCCATGAACGGCAAAGAGTTCCGTCCAGGTCAGGGCAACAACGTCTACATTTTCCCAGGCGTTGGACTGGGCGCATTGTACAGCGGTGCGACCACCATTCCGGATCGGTTGTTCACCACCGCGGCGCGCGCGCTGGCGTCACAAATTACTGATGACGATCTGGCCGTGGGCTCGTTGTATCCGCCGCTGGATAATATTCGTGAAGTGAGCGTGCATGTGGCAGAGGCCGTCGCGCGACAGGTATTCAGCGACACGGGACGGGACGTACCCGAGTCAATCAATGAAGCACTCAGGGGATCCCTGTTTGACCCGTACTACTGACCTGATCAGCGTTGATGAGGCGCAGAGGCTCATTAGCGAGCACGTTCATCTGCTGCCGGTCGAAACGCTGGCGGTGGCGCAGTGCGCAGGACGGGTATTACGCCAGAGCGTGATGGCAGAGCGCGACCAGCCGCCGTTTGATCGTGCCACGATGGACGGCATTGCCCTGTCCTCAACCGATCCGGCGCACGCACTTCGAGTCACCGGCATCGGTGCCGCCGGTGCGCCACCGGTCGACTACGCCGGCGCCGGAAGCTGCGTCGAAATCATGACCGGTGCGGTGGTGCCAAAGGGTTGCGACGTCGTGGTGCCCGTTGAACGCATCCAACGTGAGGGCGATACCGCCATCGTGCGCGCCGAGGCTCAGCGTGAGCCCAATACGTTTGTTCACCAACGCGGCAGCGATCATGCCGCTGGCCACGAACTGCTGCAATCCGGCGCGCGAATCAACGCCACGCGGATGGCGGTTCTTGTGTCGGCCGGCTGTGCCAATCCGAGCGTTACGCAAGCGCCGCGTATCGCCGTGCTGGCCACCGGCGACGAGTTGGTGGATGTGAATCAACCGGTGGCCCCGCATCAAATCCGGCGTTCCAACGACTACGCACTGCAAACTCTGTTGGCGCAACACGGCTGGACCCATGCCACCCGACATCACGTGACCGACGATCGGGCGACGGTGGGCAAAACACTGAACGCTATTTTGGCAATGTCGGACGTGCTGGTGATCAGTGGCGGCGTGTCGAAAGGCCGTTATGATTTTGTTGCCGATGAACTGGCCGCTGCCGGTGTGCGCAAAGTGTTTCATCGGATTGCGCAACGACCCGGCAAGCCGATGTGGTTCGGAGTAGGGCCGCAACAGCAACTGGTGTTTGCGCTGCCGGGTAATCCGGTCTCGGCGCTGGTGTGCCTGCGGCGCTATGTGATTCCGGCGCTGCGCCAGCAGAGCGGACTGACCGGGCATGCTGATGACCAGTTCGCGGTGCTTGATCGCGACGTGAGTTTCAAACCAGCGCTTAGCTGGTTTGCCGCGGCCACGCGCCGCTGCGATCAGGGCACGCTGCGCGCCACCGTGCATCCGGTCAATACGTCGGGCGATTTCACGGCTCTGGCCGATACCGACGGACTCCTGGAATTTCCCGCCAACGAATCTGAGTTTGGGGCCGGCACCGTACTGCCGTGGCATCCGTGGTAGATCGCGCCAGCACGCTCGACACGCGCGGTCGGCCCATGCGCGATCTGCGTTTGTCGGTGATCGATCGCTGCAATTTTCGCTGCCCGTACTGCATGCCCGAAGATGTATATGACGAGAAATATACGTTTTACAGCAAACAGCAACGGCTCAGTGATGATGAGACCATTACGCTGGTGGAGGCGTTTGCACAGGTTGGCATTAACAAACTTCGCCTGACCGGCGGCGAGCCACTGCTGCGTAAAGATCTGCCGCAACTGCTGGAGCGACTGATTCACGTGCCGGGCATCGAAGACATTGCGATGTCGACCAACGGCATTCTGTTGCCGCGCTATGCCCGCGCTTTGCGCGAGGCGGGACTGCAGCGCATTACCGTCAGCGTCGACAGCACCGATCCGGTGTCATTTTTGATGATGTCCGGCGGGCGCGGTTCTCTGGACGAGGTGTTTGCCGGCATCGAGGCAGCCCGTGAGGCCGGGTTTGAGACGGTGAAGATTAATGCCGTGATCGAACGGGGCCGCAACGAGGATCAGATTCTGCCGCTGGCGCGCACCTTTCGCGAGCGCGGATGCACGCTACGGTTTATCGAGTATATGGATGTCGGTACGCGCAATCGTTGGAAGCTGGCCGACGTTGTTACGTCGAGCGAAATTCGACGCATGATCGATGCACAGTGGCCACTCGAAGCGGTGAGCGCCAACTACCGCGGTGAGGTAGCGACGCGCTATCGTTATCGCGACGGTGGTGGCGAGGTCGGTTTTATCAGCTCGATCAGCCAGCCGTTTTGCTCCGATTGTACCCGCGCGCGGCTGTCAGCGGATGGCAAGCTCTACACCTGTTTGTTTGCGCGCGACGGTGCTGACTTGCGTCAGCCGCTACGCGAAGGCGCAAGCGTTGAGCAGATGCGCGATATTATTGCGGGCCTTTGGGGCCAGCGCACGGATCGCTACAGCGAGCTGCGCGCAGCAGGCGTCGCGCAAGAGAAGATCGAAATGTTTCAGATTGGAGGCTAGTGCATGAGTAGTGGAGCGCAAGGCAAAGATCTTTCGCACGTGGGCAGTGACGGCATGCCGCGCATGGTGGATGTGGGGCATAAATCCAGCACGATGCGTGTCGCACGGGCTCAGGCCTGCGTGCATTTACCTTTGGATGTGGCGGCGCAGTTTGAAGGCGGTGAACTTTCCACCAAAAAGGGACCCGTGGTGCAAACCGCGATTATCGCCGGCACGATGGCGGCCAAGAAAACCAGCGAGCTGATTCCGTTTTGTCATCCGTTGGCCATTGAACGCTGCAAGTTCACCTCGGAACTCGACAGCGGCACGCTGCGCATTGAGTGTGAAGTAGGCCTTAACGGAAAAACCGGTGT
Organism: Gammaproteobacteria bacterium; assembly: GCA_045106455.1. GTDB lineage: Bacteria > Pseudomonadota > Gammaproteobacteria > Steroidobacterales > JBCCMA01 > JBCCMA01. The sequence continues at coordinate 128,114 of JBGCEL010000004.1, read as the reverse complement.
GGAAATGGAAGCGCTTACAGGGGCGAGTGTGGCGGCACTCACGGTCTACGACATGCTCAAAGCGCTGAGCCACGATCTGGTGATTGGAGATGTTCGTTTGCTGTCCAAGACAGGCGGCAAGTCTGACTTTAATGCCGACGCGCAAACGGGTGCCAAGTGACGTTGCATGGTTTGGTGCTGGCTGGCGGCCAAAGTCGTCGCATGGGGCAGGACAAAGCCGCGCTGACGCTGGGCGGTCGCTCGCTTCTGGCGCGCGCCATGACGCTGGTTGAAGGCGTATGCGACGAAGCATTTGTATCAGTACGCGAATCGGTGCAGGAGGGCGAGCGTGGTCGCTATCGGCAAATTGCCGATGCACACGGAGGTGTTGGACCGGCCGATGGCATTGCGTCGGCGTTCGTGCATTCGCCGGCGTCCGCGTGGCTCGTGGTGGCCTGTGATTTGCCGCGGTTGTCGGCGGATGTTCTGGCCACCCTGATCGCCGGGCGTGATGCCAACGCCGATGCCACCGCATACGCCAATGACGACGGTTTGCCTGAACCTCTGTGCGCCATTTACGAGCCATCCAGTCGTGCGCAAATTGCCACGTTTGTGGCCAATGATATGCGCTGCCCGCGCAAAATGTTGCTATCGATGAACACGACACTCCTGGCGCCGGCTGCGGACGACGCGCTGGCGAACGCCAACACGCCAGAGCAGTGGCGCTCAATTGCCGGAGCCTCAAATTGAAAACCGTTACCGTCACATTCTTTGCCGCGTTCCGCGATCAAGCCGGTCGCGCCAATGAACAAGTCACGACGGAGGTGGCCAGTGTCAGTGAACTGTTCGCTGAACTGGTCTCCCGCTGGAGTAGTCTTGAGACCTACCCGAAAATGAAATACGCCATCAACGATGAAATGGTGCAGGCGGACCACGCACTGCGCGATGGTGATGACGTGCTGTTTTTCCCACCCGTTGCTGGAGGCTGAGCATGTCGATGTCAGTGCAGGACACCCCGATTGATGTTGATGCATTGCGCCGCGCGATGACGGACGTTACCTGCGGAGCGTTCACCTCGTTCGAGGGCTGGATTCGCAACCACAACGAAGGGCAGGACGTGCTGCGTCTTGAATATGAGGTCTACGAGCCGTTGGCGTTAAAGGAAGGGGAGCGTCTGATTGCGCAGGCCGTCGAACGTTTCGGTGTGACGAATGCGCGGGTGGTCCATCGCGAAGGCTTGCTCGAGTTGGGTGACTGCGCGGTGTGGGTGGGTGTTAGTGCGCCGCATCGCGATGAAGCGTTTGCCGCCTGCCGTTTCCTGATCGATGAGACGAAAGTGCGCTTGCCCATTTGGAAAAAAGAGCACTACGTGGACGGCCATTCGGGCTGGGTGAACTGCGAGCGCTGCGCCGCCCACGCGCACTAGTGGTTGTATGCAGCTTGGTCTAACACCGCTGTTCGAGCAGATCGTTCGCGCGCCGCAGCTGGACTACGTGCTGGCCACGGTGGTCGGTACGGCCGGGTCGTCCTATCGAAAGGCGGGCGCCATGATGTTGCTTGCCCCCGACCTTGAGCCATTGGGTATGGTCAGCGGCGGCTGTCTCGAGGGCGATTTGATGGCGCACGCCGAAGATGTCCGGTCCACGACCAAAGCGATCCGCGTCCATTACGACCTGTCCGAAGACGACGCGGCGTTGTGGGGTCTGGGGCTAGGCTGCGGTGGTGCCATCGATATCCTTCTGGAACCGGCGGGCAAAAACACGCACTTCGCGGGCCTTGGTCATGTGTATCCGCACTGGCAGTCCGGGCGGTTTTGCTGGTGGGAACGTTCGACCGATCCACAGCCTGAGTTTACGCCGACCGTGCACCGCACCGCGGCCACCTTGGATGACGCCTGGCGTCAGAGCGGTGATGAACCGTCACGTGAGCGCACCGCGCGTCTCGAGCAGCGCTTGCTGATTCCGGTGTCACCGCCGCCGCGGCTCGTGGTTTGTGGTGCCGGTACCGATGCGTTGCCGCTGGTGGCACTGGCACGCGAGGTGGGTTGGCGCGTGCGACTGGTGGATCATCGCCCGGCGCTTGCTACCTCCGAGCGGTTCGCCGCCGGCGTCGATATTGTGATTTGCGGCCCGGAGCAGGTGGCACCGAGTGTTTTCAAGCGTAGCGACGCGGTGGTGATCATGGCGCATCATCTGCAGCGGGATGCGATGTTTTTGGCCGCGGCCATGGCAAGCGACGTACGCTACGTGGGACTGCTTGGCCCAACGGCCCGGCGTGATGACGTGGTCGCGCGAGCTGCTGTGAGGCCAGATGCGCGCCTGTTTGGCCCCGCGGGTCTGGACATCGGCGCCAATTTGCCGGAAACCATCGCACTGTCAATTATGGCGCAAGCTCAGGCCGTTGTGGCGGGACGCAGCGGCGGCGCGTTGCCGTGAACCCACCTGTCGTCGATGCGGTCGTACTGGCGGCCGGCAGCTCATCACGTTTGGGGCAGCCTAAGCAGAGTATTCGGCTGCACGACGAGACGCTGCTCGACCGGACCGTGACCACGGCGCTTGCCTGCGTGAGCGGTGAGGTGCACGTGGTGCTTGGCGCCGGAGCATCAACGTTGCTCCCAGAACTTGAAAAACGCCCGGTGCGGCCGCATATCTACGAGCAGTGGCAGCGGGGTCAGCAGTCCAGTCTGTTATTTGGTCTGGCGCAGACCGCACCTGATCGGGCGGTGCTGATTTTGCTCACCGATCAGTATCGCGTGACACCTGCGCACATCCATGCATTGGTCCAGGCTTGGCTAAGCTGTCCTTCGCGGCCGGCCGCGGCGAGTTATACCAATACTCTGGGCGTGCCGGTGGTGTGGCCACGAGAATATGTTGAACCACTGCGTGCGGCGTCGCGTGCGCAGGGCCTGCTTCAGCCGGATACCTGTACGGTCGTGCCAATGGCTGCGGCCGCGTATGATCTGGACACACCGGAGCAGTTAGATTTGCTGCGCGAATTTGAGCGCGGGGCGGTTGGTTGACACGGCCGCGCCACGTAGTGTTTTATACCGACGCTTTTTTACGTTTGAGAGGGGCACATGCCTAAAATTACTTTTATCGATCACGCTGGCAGCGAAACGCAAGTGGATGCACCGGCCGGATTTAGCGTGATGGAAGCCGCCATCGAGAATAACGTGGCCGGCATCGATGCCGACTGCGGTGGCTGCCTGAGCTGCGCCACCTGCCACGTGTTTGTGGAAGACGAATGGCTGGCCAAGTTGCCGCCGCGCGAGGACGACGAGCTGGATATGCTCGATTGCACCGCCGAAGACAGCAACGACAACAGCCGTCTGAGCTGTCAGATCAAAGTGACGGACGAACTCGATGGCATCACGATTCGGATGCCGGAGCATCAGAGCTAAAAAACACTGATTTCAGTAACGCGAGAGCGGGCGTCACCGGCGCCCCGCGATCGCGGTTGCGCTTGCCAATCTCAAAGGCAAGCCGCCACTGGTGTGCCAGCGTGCGGTAGGCATGCAGCAGAGAATGTTTCGGGTCGTAGATATTGGTGGCTTCGGACGTCACGCCGTTGAGTTCCACGATCTTGAAGTTTTTGCCGCGCTTGAAATCCTCAACATCCGGCGTGCGGATGTCGTAGCGACCAAAATAGAAGCCTTCATAGCGTTGGCTGACTGTGTCGATCGCGCGCGCCAGCTCCGGTGTGCGCACCCAGTCGCCGTCCAGAAACACGCAACCCTGTGAATGGGTACCGATGTCCACCAGCGTCGTGACTGCGCCTGAGTCCGGGACATCAAACAATTGATTTGCATGGCGCTGCAAATACGTGGGCGCCATACACACGGCTCGATCATCATCCAGAATGAGTCGCTCAAGCGTGCGCACGCCGTCACCGGTCACCGTCGGCGGGCACTTGTCGGTGATCGCGAAAATGTGGCCCTGCGCATCACCGGGCTGACGCACGTAAAACACGCCGAATTCCTGTCCCGGTGCAAACGCCTGTACTAACGTGTCGTCGGTGTGTGCGGTCAAATAGTTGGCGACCTGCTGGGCCGAATGAGCGATGCACACCTCACTGCCACGTTCTCCGACGTCCGGTTTGAGCACCACGGGCCAGGTGAGCGCGTGCGTTTGCATAAACTCTGCGACGAACGTCTGGCGATGTTGCGCGTGACCGTTTGGCACCGTGGCGGTGAGCGCCACGCAATCCGGGCTGCCCGCGGCCAGTGCCTGCAAAATGTCGCGTTTGGACTCCCCCACAAAACCACTGTGCGGCATGGCCGGATTGGAGGCGGTGAACAGCGTGGCGCAGCGATAGCGCAAGCCTAGATAAAGCACGTAGAGCACCACGGGCGGATAGAACGCCCAGCGCGGCCAAAACTCCCAACGCGTGAGGCGCCGCCAGCGTCCTAATAGCAGACGACGGCCGCGATGGCTTGCCATCGGTACCAGCACGCGTAGCACGATAAGAAGCCCAAGAACGACGCCAATCAGCAGCGGCAGTGCGAAAGCGGAAAATCGATCAAAGTACAGCCACACCGCGTTTCCAACTGTGGCCGCCAACGCCACCAGTGCCGGGGTCCACAGCACCGCCGCAAGCAAAAACCACAGCGAGAAGCGCACAAAATTCTGGCCCAGTGCGCCGGCGGCAACGTAGGTTGGAAGGCGTGTGCCCGGCACGAAGCGGCTGATGACAATCGTGGCCGGTCCGCGTTCCTGGAACCAGGCCTTACCGGCCTCAATACCGTTGGCGCTCACAAACCAGCGTAGCGGCGCACGTTGCAATGACGGAGCACCCAAATGGCGCCCGACGAAAAACAGTAACGCATCGCCAAGATAAATACCGATCAAGCAAGCAAGCGCGGCAGGCCAGAAGTGCAGATAACCACCCGCGACAAGAAGCCCCGCCGCGATGCAGGCCGCATCTTCGCTAATGAGCGTGCTAAAACACAACGTAAGCAGGGCCAGCAACAGCGCCAGCCCGGTTAAAGAAATTTCCACATGTTGCTGCACAGACTCTGCGGCGCGTGCTAGGCGTTGGGCTGTGGCCTGCGTCCGTCGCGGCGCCTGGTCGCGTTCAACGCGTTGCAAAAAATCCAGCAGCGGCGCGTTGATCGGTGGATTGGGGCGAAAGACCAGACCGTGGCCACCGTCAAACGTGAGCAGCTGTGCATGCGGCACAATGCGCTGGTGCTCGACCGCGGCGGCGTAGGGCACCAGCCCATCTTGATCGCCGTGTAAAATCAGTACAGGGGGTTCAAAGCCCTCGAGAATCGCACGCAACGGCCGCTGGTCGGTGTCGTAAAAATTGCGCGCATAGCGGGTGTTGATCATGCCGCGGTCGAGCAGGCCAAAATGAGGTATGGCGTTCTCAAGCAACCACAATCCACCCAGCTGTGCCGCGTGCGCAGCATGATTGAGATGGTAGCTGCCAAACATCTCGAGTTCCTGCACGCCGATGGACGACAGCAGTGTTAACGAGGTAACGACTTCCGGGTGATCGCGATACAACGACAGTGCCACACCGCCGCCCATGCTGTAGCCAACAAACTGCGCGCGCGGTATTTCAAGCGCGACCATCAACGCGTAAACGTAGCGTGCATGTGCCGCCACGGAGTAGTTCGGGATGCGCGGGGTTGAGGCACCAAACCCCGGCAGGTGCGGCACGATGACGCGAAAGTCCTGTTCCAGTGCCGGTGCCACGGCGTCGAGGCCGCTAACGGCCGGACTGCCGTGCAGGCCAATCACGACCGGCGCGTTGGCGTCACCAAATTGGCGATACGCGATCGTCACGGGATCTGCATTGTCGAGCTGGACCGTGACCGACTGCAGGCCGCGCGCGCTAATTTGATTGGCACTGTGATCGCGCGCAAGCGTGGCGCGATAGACGTTGGATGCCAACAGCAGCAAAGCAAACACGACGAACAGCACGCGACGCGGCGTCATAGTGTTAGCCAACTGTGTCCCGCAGCGCGGGCGTCATCAACGCGCCTGATGGCGCAGCGTGGAGGGGGAAATGCCGAACCCGCGGGTCACTTCGAATCCCGCGTGCGCAAGAATCGCGGCCATCAATGCATAGTGATGAATCGTGTGGCTGACCAAAAACTGCAGCTCGCGCGTCAGTGAAGATTCTGCCCACTGCTCGCCAGCGCAACCGCTGTCCATTTTGATCAGTAGCGGTCGCTCGTGGACGCTCGCTTCAATTTCAAGCAATGACGACATCGTGGATTTCATGGCATCGATGGCCACCAAGCGCTCGCGTTCAATGTGAGGATCGCGTTGGCGCAGGTCGTAATCGATACGGTTGTCTTTCAGGCCGGTTAAAAAGCAGTGAAAGTGATCCAGTATGTGGCGCACATGTGCGCCAACACCGCTGATGAATACCGGCGGCAGCGTGGTGATGTACTGAGCGTCATCGAGTTCGCAAATAGCGTCCAGGCCCTGTTGCAAGTAAGCGATGCAGTCGTTCGCGCAGGGATGGGTCGTGATCTGTTTTTGAGTCGATGTGGTCATAGGTTTAATGCATTACGTTGGAAAGTGAGCGAATGCGATCGTGGAGCTGGACGGCCAGCTCTTTGCGATGCGCGGACGGCACAGTTTCAGCGCCGAAGTGTAGCAGAGCGTCGACGCGCGGCAATTGGAACAATCCCCACGCGTGGGGTAGGAAATCTGCATCGCCCCACCAGCAAACCGAGGTGCCGGCATTGGGCGCGGATGCGTTGGTCTGATAGGCAAGCCGGGCATAGTGCAATGGATGCCGCCCGTCTTCGGCGGCGCGTAGCAGGGATGGGCGCAATGGCAGCACGTCCTGCCCGTCTGAACTGGTGCCTTCTGGAAACACAATGACAGCGCGGCGCTCATCCAGGGCAGACTGAATCAGCGCGTTGACGCGCGCCACGTCCCGCGGCTTTTCGCGATCCACAAAAATGGTGCCGAGAAGGCTTACCACGGGGCCGAGCAGCGGCCAGCTTGCGACCTCGAGCTTCGACACAAACGTGGCCTCAAAGGTGGCCGCAAACACGACGATGTCGAGATAGCCCAGATGATTGCTGGCGAGCAGGCAAGGCGATTGCGGCGGCGAGCCAAATACCTGCAGGCGCACGTTCATGATGCACAGCGCGACACGCGCCCACACGCGGAAAAGACGTTGGAGTCGACGCCAGCGAGTGTGGTTGTCGCGACCGGTCATGCGCACCACGTACATCAGCCCAATCAGGCATAACGTCCAGAGTACGAATACGCTCGCGCGCGCAGCGCCAATCAGCGTCCAAAGTAGGCGGCTCATGCACGCAGTACTCAGTCAACAAACAGACGCTTGGCGCGTGCCGAGATGGTGTTCATATCGAACACGGCCAGAAAATCGATCGTTTTAAATTGACGATCGATGACCGGCTCGCCTGCGATTCGTGCGCCGTAGTCCACGTAGGTACGCATCAGTCGCGGTAACCGAATACGTGTCTCAGGCGGCCCAGGATTGAAGTCTTTTTCGAAACAGGCCAGCTCGGGGCGCGGTTGCACGTTAAGGCTCTCATGCATCAAGCCGCGTTGACGCAGGTGCTGGAGCACATGCCAGCCTTCCACGGGGTCTTGACTGGTGAGGCTGCAGCATCCAAAAAAGTAGCGTCGTTGGTTGTGCAGCATATAGGCGGCCAGACCACGCCAGAGCAAGAACAGTACTTTACTGTTGCGATGATTCAGCGCGACACACGCCCGCCCAAGCTCTACCGCCTGATCTAAAAATTCGTCGCCCAGTGTGGCCAGAATAAACTCGCCGTCAGAATAGAACCCGTTCCCGCTGCGCGCCATTTCAGCGGTTTGCATGCGGTAAGTCCCGACGATTTCATCGGTGGTAGTTTCCACCACCATCAGGTGATGACAGTGAGGATCAAACTGGTCGACATCACGACAGGTCTGCCACGATTCGTTCAGACCTTCCTGCAGCTCTACGTTGAAAACGGCAAAGCGCAGCTTGGCGATCTGATCAAGGTCGTCGGCGTTGCGGGCAAAGCGCAATTGATAGTTACCGGCGCAATCGGCAATGTCGGGGATCGCGTGTTCGCATACCGGATAGGCGGGGCTTTGATTTGTGGTGGTGGATGTCATGGTTACAGCGCAACCACGTCGGCGGGATCTGCACGCAGAATGAGATCGCTACCGCGTCGAAACAGTTCGCCCGACACGCTCACGGGCTGCGCCACGCGATCGAGGATGTGTTCGTTGAGGGCTCGGCCTTGCGCGTCGGCGAGCAGCACATGTTCGCGTCGACCATCGTCACGGCGCACGACTAAAATGGCGGGAATGCCGCCGCTGAGACAGCGAATCGCGCACGCCTTGTGCGGTTTGAAAGTGGCCGGCTTCATAACACCGAGATAACACTTACTGTCCACAATTTCCCCGCGCAGGGTAATGGCGCCCAGCGTTTCGTCTGCGGCAATGGCGCTATCGCCCGGCAGCGACTCGATCGTGTCGGGCTGAATTTCGATCATGGTTTGCTCGTCACGATAGATCAGGCTGCCGCTTAGTCGCACGGTGGTGCCCTGCAGACCGTTGAACAATTCGGTTGTGCCAAATTTCCCCGGAGCGCTCAGCAGGTAGCGCGAGTAGGGCATCGTCTCGCTGCGGCCGGGGCGCGGGATCAATAGTGTGGGATAGGGGTACTCGCTAACAACACCCTCAAAAGATCGGCTTACACCAAATTCAAAGTTCGCGTCCGCGTACGGGGACTGCGTCAAATTAATGAGGGTGATGACCAGCAGCGCGATGAGCGTCGCGCCAACAATGCGAATGCCGAGGAAGCGCCGCGTGCCGGCTGGGGCTTGTGCCTTGTAGCCTACGTAGAAATCGTGCTCAGGCATGGGTCGCTTCCGGCAGAGTCAGGGGTTCAATGTCGGTGCCCGCCGGTTGCGGCTGGGCGTTGACCTGTAGACGGTTGTCCACCAGTCGCAGAGCGAACGTGGGGATGCGTTCGTTAAACGGTGCTGGGGAACGTCCCGTGCGCGGATCGTATTGATAGCCGTGCCATGGGCAAGTAATGAGTCCATCGATCACGCAGCCTTCGCCGAGCGGACCGTTTTGATGTTGGCACACGGCCGAGACGGCGGAGACCAGACCGTCGTAGTGGAAAATGGCCACGCGTTCGCCGGCTACCTGAACGACACGCGCGCGTCCGTTTGGAATATTTTGCGCGGGCCCGGCGTCGACCCAGTCGCCGCTAAGCTCGCCAACAAGCTGTTTGTCGCGGCGGGTTTCTACGGTTGCGGCGAAAAGATGCAGGCCGATCACCCAGATCGCGCCGAGCGCGACAATCGCGCCAAGTGATGCGTCGGTTTCGCTTTGCAAAATTCCGAAAGCGACGTGGGCCAGCAGCAACACATACGCCACATAGACGCACATGTGCAGTGCTTTCCACACCGGCGCGCTCAAATTGGCCAGCCAGAAGTCGTGACTGGTGGCGGCCATCAGAAACAAGATGAGCAACGCGGCGAAGCCAAACGGCTGAAACGGGAACTCAGAAATATCGCTGACATTGCCGTTACTCGTGAGCAAGCTGACCAGCGGATTAACATCACCCAAAGCGTGGAATTGAATCAGAGAGAAAACGCCGTGCACGGCGGCGAGCAAAAACATGGTGACGCCAAGATGACGGCGGTTGTACAGCAGCGGCAAAAAGCGCGAATCGATACGGCACAGCGGCCCAATGCTCAAGATAACGTGCAACAAGAAAAACGCAGCGACGGCAAAGCCGCGAATAATGAGTGCTTCCGCGGTAACTTCGGGGTGCAGGACAAAGTGCAGCGCGAACCACGCGGCAAAGAAAACAATCAGACCGACGAGGATCGTCAAATCATAGATTTTCTTCTGGCGATTCCAGCCAACTGCCTGATAGTCATGACTCACGGTGACGTTTCCTTAACAACTTAGGCCTTAACAATTTAGGCCGGAATAACTCCAGCCAGCGCGGGTTGCGCTTGTGGCCGCTCACGCACCAACGTGAATACGCAGCAGGCCCATGAGATGACCGCCAGAATAAATAACGTCGGGTCGCTGCCCTCGCTGCCGGGGAAATTCACCGCGACGCCGAGGGGTGTGAATAGATGAAAAAACAGTGCGCCGGACAAAACACCCGCACCAAGCAGCGCGCCAAAAAAACGCGTACGCGGCACCAGTAGCATCACGGCGGCGATGAGTTCGACCGAGCCTATGAGATAGCCGCCGTAGTTGCTGAACGGCTCGCGGATAGCCCCCAGTCCAATGCTCGCGAACCAAGCACCAACGGTGGAGAAAATATGTTGTGTTTCAGCCGCGCCGGAAAACTTTGCAGGCAGGAAAACCAGAAAAACAGCGGCGGGAATAAGGGCCAAAACCCAGGGCAGTGCGCGCTTCATAACTTATGACTCCTCGACAATCTCTAATAGCGTTGATGCGCCAAGCACATCCTGATGAGCGAGGCTGTAGAGCACGACGCTTCCCGTTGCCTGGTTCACCGGCAGTGCGAAGTGATTGCCACCTTGCCCAAGGTACGGACCCAGCAGAATGGCGTCTGTGGCCAATTGCTTGAGCGCGTTGTCCTGCTGCCAATAAATCAGAACATCGGGGCCGGGGCTGGGCTGACCGTTGTGGGTCAGTGACAGCGTCCACGGCGTGCCTTCGCCTGATTCGCTGAACACCGCGATCTGTAGCTGCGTCGCTTTTGACGCGGGCGACAGGCGCAACGTGTGTTCGCCCATTAAGACCGTGCCGAGGGCTGGAATATTTCGCGTGATCAGCGGCGTCGCATCGGTGATCGCCGCCGTGCGGCCGCGCAGTGCGAAATACAGGATCAAAGGAATAGAAATAGCCGCGATCCAGATCATGGTCCGGTGCCGGCGGCGCAGGGCGTAGATCATGACGTTGTCGGCGCCCGATCGCGATGTGCATTGTGCTCAGAAAGGCCGCGCCCGCGGCGCCACAGCACAACGATCAGTGGCCACAATGCGATACAGCCCGGCAGGATGGCGAGCTTGAAACCGATGCTGCCCTGCGCTGCTGATGGATCAATGGCGCCGGCGCCGCGCAGCACAAATGGCAGCGCGATCAAAAAACCGATCAACACATAAACCGCGCCGGCCGTGACCAGCGCTTGTGCCGTGACAACGCCTAGCATTGCGTAAATGACCGTGGTGTTTTATTCACGTTGAGCGCCTTCGTCACCAGCCTGCGCAGAACGCTCGAGGCTAAGGTGAAACAGGCGACGTACGTCCGCTGCCTGGCGCGGTGAAATGGGTTTGCCCCAACCGTCGAATACGGGTTGGTCGCCGCTGTAGTCGTCATGCACGGTGTCCGATTTTTCTTTTAAATTTTTCAGCACGCCGCCGAGTTGTTTGGCCACAAAGCCGGTCACCCAGCGTTCGGGAATCCAACCGCCCAGATCGGCCGTTGTGTGCGCGGCGACCAGCGTCATCTGCTCATTGACCTCGAACATCGTCCAGGCGCCTTCATTCACAGTGAGGTAAATACTCTTTTGGTAGTCGCGTTCCCCGAGGCCTTCCACGCTATTGTTGAGCAGCAGATTGAGCGCTTGATCCTCGCCGCGCTCGCTAAGCTGCCAGCGGTGCTCCCAGACCAGCCCTTGAGTGGCCTGCGTCACGTCCGTGTTTTTGGTGTTAGAGATCACCCAATGTCGATTACGTACCGGCCACGGGGTATTCAGATGTTGGTACCAAACGCTGCCGCCCGCGTCATCATCCGACAGTTGGTGCTCGGTCATGCGATCGGAGTGTTCGGTAGAGACGTTAAGGGTTGCAAGCCAGACCAGCAGGCGAGGGCGATCAATGAGCTGGTACCCCACCACGCGGATTCGGTCCTGCGGTTCGCCACGCCAGTCTTCAATGGGCGTGCGATCACGGATATCAACCATGCCGCCCGCCAGCAGCTGTGTGAGTTGTTCGGCGTCAGGTAACGGCAGGTCGTCGTCAATCACCTCGTTATAACGCCAGATGACGGCGGCAAGCTCGTCAACGGTGGGGCCGCCCGCGGCGCCCGGTGTCGTGAGACACGCCAGAACGCAGAGAAGGCCGTATATAAGAGGTGCCCGGTGTGACAAAAAGGTCATTCTCCAAAACGGTACAACGCGCGCGGCATTCGCCGCACGATAACAATCACTCCCCGCTGGAGAGGATACATCAAAGTTAACAAACAAAAAAAAGCCCGCACATTGTGCGGGCGACGTTATGCGCCCTGAGGATAGGGCTAAACGAGAGAGTTCAAGCGAGGGGGAAGCGAGAAATTAGTCGGCAACCACGCGGGCGTGGTTGAGTGCCGTGTGCACTGAGGCCTCAAGCGAGGCTTCCAGATCGCCGTGCAAATCTGCCCGCAGCGCCTTGCGCAGACGGTTAAGTTCAGGCTCGCTCGGCGTTAATGTCGCCGTGTTCAGGGTCAGGTTGGCGAACGCCGCAGCGGGCGCGGCGAGAATCGTGGTTTCGGAAGCGTTGGCGCGATCACTAAACGTCGCGACGGCAACCAAAGCGGAAAGAGAGATCAATAATTGTCGAGTGGTCATACTCGTCTCCTTGGAAAAGCTATGGCCAGTACTTAGCACGATGCGTGCCAATATAGTTTTCCCTATGTAAATCAGTGGCTAATGCATTTCATGTGAACCAGTTAAATAACGAAATACCGTGATTAGCGAAATATAGTGATTTAGCTGGCGGAATTTCGTAAATTACGCGCATGAATGACGAAACCTTGCCGTGGATTTTCGACGATACGACCGTGTTGGCCAGCGTGATCGATCATCAGAGCCAATTCGAACAGGTGAGCCGCGAGTTCGCGCGGCGTCTGGGGCGCTCGCGTGCGGACCTGCTCGGGGTCGGTGTCGAGGATCTGTGCACACCCGCGAGCAATCGGCGCCTGCGCGAGTCGTATCGCCCCATGATTCGGCGGACGGGAAAACTGTTTGCTGTGCCGATTGAGTTTGTGTTGGCTGACGGCAGCACTCTGGAGCTGATCGCCAGTTCGTTACAGATCAAGGACGGTGCGGATGGGCAGCAGCGTACTTTTTCAATTTACGAAGATTTGCGTGCGGCGGCCCACGCCGTGCAGCGCTTCCGCAGCTTTTATCACTTGTCTCCCACCATGCTGCACACCATGGATGGCGACGGTCGTCTGCTGGATGTGTCGGAGCAGTGGCTGCGTAAATTGGGGTATCGGCGCGAATACGCGCTCGGACGCAATATTCGGCAATTTCTTACCGCCGCCACGCGAGCCCAGCTGGAGGACGGTCAGCTTCCGTTGATCCGTGATGGTCTGGAATTTACCAACCATCCCCGTGAGCTCATGACCAGCGACGGCAAGGTGCTTGAGGTGTTGATGTCCGCACGCGCTGAGCGCGACGATGAGGGGCAGGTTCGACGGCTTTACGTCGCCAGCAAAGACGTCACGGAACGCAATGCCAATGAGCGCGCGCTGCGTGAGGCGCTGGCGGAAAATTCGAGTCTGCGTCAGAAGCTCGAGATCGAACGCGACTACCTGCGTGAAGAGGTGAACGTGTCGATGAACTTTGGTCGCATCGTGGGCTCAAGCAACTTATTACGTCAGCTGGTTTCGCGCATCGATGCCGTGGCCCAGACCAACGCCAGTGTGCTCATTGTGGGCGAGTCCGGTACGGGTAAAGAACTGGTCGCACACGCCATTCACACCGCCGGCCTGCGCAGCGATCAGCCGCTGGTTAAGGTGAACTGTGCATCGATTCCGGCCGAGCTGTTTGAGAGTGAGTTTTTTGGTCACGTGAAAGGGGCGTTCACTGGCGCCCATCGCGATCGCGTCGGGCGTTTCGCGTTGGCCCATGGTGGCACCATTTTTCTCGACGAGGTCGGTGAAATTCCGTTGGGTCTGCAGGGCAAGCTATTGCGCGTTTTGCAGGAAAAAGAGTTTGAGCGTGTGGGTGACGACGCCACGCAGGTGGTGGACGTACGTGTGATTGCCGCGACCAATCGAAACTTAGTCACGGAAGTGGAGCAGGGGCGTTTTCGCGAAGATCTGTATTACCGACTGAGCGTGTTCCCGGTGGACGTGCCGCCGCTGCGCGCGCGCGACGATGATGTCGTTCAAATTGCCGCGCATCTTCTGCGCCAAATTGGTCAGGAGTTGGGTGTGGCGCCACCCGAAATAACGCAGGCGCAGGCGGCACGGCTGAAGGCCTACGCCTGGCCCGGAAACGTACGCGAACTGCGCAACCGACTTGAACGGGCGGTCATTATGTCGCGCGACGGTCATCTCGATCTGGAATTGCCAACCGGGCAGCCGCTGGCGGCGGAGGCGCCCGAAGAGGCGACCGACGCGCCGTTTCTCACCGAAGCGGGAATGCGCGAACTCGAACGCGACAATTTGATCAACGTCCTGCGCTACGCCAACTGGCGTATTTCCGGTGCCGATGGGGCGGCGGATTTGCTCGGTATTCGCCCCACCACACTCACGGGGCGCATCAAAAGTTTTGGCATCGAGCGGCCACCCGCCTCTCGAGGCCGTCCGGCGCGCGATAATTGATACAAAAAAGCGCGTCTCCACCGACGGTATTTAGGTAACATTGCACTATGGAAAGAGATTCAATGAATTACGACGTGGTGATCGTTGGCGCGGGCCCTGCGGGTCTGGCCACGGCCATCCGTTTGCGTCAGCTCGCTATCGAGCACGGCACGGAGCTCACCGTCTGTGTGCTTGAGAAGGGCTCTGAGGTTGGTGCACACATATTGTCTGGCGCCGTGTTCGAGCCCAAAGTGCTCAGCGAGCTGTTGCCTAACTGGGCCGACACCGGTGCGCCGCTGCACACCAAAGTGACGCGCGACGAATTCTATTTTTATCGCGACGAGCACAAAGCGACGCGCGTGCCCTCGATGTTCGTGCCCAAGCCGTTGCACAACGATGGCAACTACATCATTAGCCTTGGCAATTTGTGTCGCTGGTTGGGCGAGCAGGCCGAAGCGCTTGAGGTGGATGTGTTTCCGGGTTTTGCCGCATCAGACGTGTTGTTTGATGACGCCGGCGCGGTCAGAGGTGTGCTCACCGGCGACATGGGCGTCGGCGTGGACGGTGAACACAAAGACAGTTTCGCTCCGGGCATGGAGCTGCTCGGCAAATATACGGTGTTTAGCGAAGGCTGCCGAGGCCATTTGGGCAAACGCCTGATCGCGCAGTTCAAACTCGACGACAACGTCTCGCCGCAGCACTACGGCCTTGGTATTAAAGAGCTGTGGAAAGTGCCTGATGAGGTTTTTGAAGAAGGCCTTGTGGTGCACGGGGCTGGCTGGCCGTTGACCGACGGCGGTGCCTCGGGTGGCGTCTTTGCGTACCACTTGAATGACAATCAAATTTCGGTAGGCATGATTACCGATCTGAACTACGCCAACCCGTGGCTCAACCCCTACATGGAATTCCAGCGTTTCAAACATCACGCCTCAGTGCGGCCGTGGTTTGAAGCGGGTGAGCGCATTGCCTACGGCGCACGCGCCATCACCAAGGGCGGTTTGAATTCGCTGCCGAAAATGACGCTGCCTGGTGCGCTGATCATCGGTTGCAATGCGGGCACGCTAAACGTCGCCAAAATTAAGGGCAGTCATAGCGCCATGAAATCCGGCATGCTGGCAGCCGATACGCTGCACGCCAAACTGACCGCGGACGGCGTAGGCGGCGCGGACCTGACCGACTACGCCGATCGATTTGCATCGTCGTGGTTGCACGATGAGCTGCATCGAACGCGCAGCTTCGGTCCGGCGCTGCATCGTTTCGGGCCGCTTTTGGGTGGCGCGTACAACTACCTTGATCAAAACTGGTTTGGCGGCCGGCTGCCGTTCACGCTCAAAGACGACGAGCCGGACCATACGCAGCTGCGTCCGGCCGCAGAGTCCACCAAAATTGATTACCCGAAGCCCGATGGCAAGGTTAGTTTTGATCGCCTGTCGTCCGTGTTTTTGTCGAGTACAAACCACGAGGAAGATCAGCCAGTACATCTCACGCTCAAAGCCGACGGTGTGCCGATCGAGACCAACCTGGCCACCTATGAATCACCCGAGCAGCGTTATTGCCCGGCCGGTGTCTACGAGATCGTGGAACGGGAGCAAGGGTCGCCACGTTTGCAGATCAACGCGCAAAACTGCGTGCACTGCAAAACCTGCGATATTAAAGATCCAACGCAGAACATCGTGTGGGTAACGCCAGAAGGTGGCGGCGGACCCAACTACCCGGGCATGTAAGACGTTGCACACATCTGAGCGTCAACGCGTCGCCGTGGTGGGCGCCGGAGTATCCGGACTGGTGGCCGGTCATTTGCTCGATGAGCAGCATGACGTCACGATTTTCGAGATGGCCGAGTATGCCGGTGGCCACACACGCACGTTGCAGGTGGAGCACGAAGGGCGTGACGTTTTGGTTGATATCGGCTTCATCGTTTTCAACGACTGGACCTATCCGAATTTTATCGCGCTGCTAGACCAGCTGGGCGTTGCCAGTGTGCCCACCTCGATGGGTTTTAGCATGCGCGACGAGCCGTCTGGCCTGGAATACATGGGTGGCACGTTTAGCGGGCTGTTTGCGCAGCGGCGCAATCTTCTGCGCCCGCGGCACTGGCGCATGCTGCTGGACATCAAGCGTTTTTTTCTGGACGGTAAAGCGGCGCTTGAAGCTGGCAACGTAACGCAAACGCTCGGCGATTTTTTGCATACCCATGCCTACGGCGATGATTGCGTGCAGCAGTTTGTGCTGCCGATGGCCGCCGCGATTTGGTCGACAGAGCCTGGACGGGTGCGCGATTTTCCTGCCGCGTTTTTTTTGCGCTTTTTCAAGAACCACGGTCTGCTCAATATTGCCGATCGCCCTGTCTGGCGTGTCGTGAAAGGTGGATCACGATCTTACGTAGACGCGTTGTTGAAGCATTTCGGCGGCACGTTGCGTCTGGCCGATCCGATCGAGCGCGTGACGCGCTCGGCCAACGGTGTGACGGTGCAGGCGAAGGTCAGCGGACAGCACGAGTTCGATCAGGTGATTTTTGCCTGTCACAGCGATCAGGCGCTGAATTTGCTGGGTGACCCCACGCCGGAAGAGACCGCGGCGCTGTCGTCGCTGCCTTATCAGGACAACGAGGTGGTACTGCACACCGACATCTCGCTGCTGCCTCGAACCACGCGTGCCTGGGCCGCGTGGAACTATCATCGGCATCGCGATCAGCCGGATGCGGCGACCCTCACCTACAATATGAACATATTGCAGCATCTGGGCACCTCGGTGCCGTTGTGCGTCACGCTCAATGCGCGGGAGCGGATTGATCCTGCGCGGGTCCTTCACGTGGCGACGATGGCCCATCCGCTGTATACCGAGCCCGGGATCGCGGGTCAGGCGCGCTTGAATCTGTTGAACGGTCAGAACCGAACGGCTTTTTGTGGGGCGTATTGTGGCAATGGGTTCCACGAAGACGGCGTGGTCAGCGCACAGCGAGCGGTGGCAGCGCTCGGCTTCGACGATACAGCGCTGCCGCACAGATGAAAGCGGTACACAGCGCCATCTATGACGGCCAGGTAGCGCATCGGCGTCATCAGCCGAGCACGAACGAATTTCGCTATCGACTGTATCAGCTGTACGTCGATTTGGATGAGATGGACGCGCTGTTTAATCGCCGCGGCTTGTTTTCGACGCGACCTTTTTCGGCGGCGCGCTTTCGACGCGACGATCATCTGGGTCCGGCGAACGAGCCGCTAAAAGAGTCGGTACGCAAGCTTCTGGGGGAGCATGGCTACGAGCTTCGGGGACCGGTGCGACTGCTGACGCATTTTCGTTTCCTGGGCTACGCATCCAATCCCGTGAGTTTTTACTACTGCTTCGACGCGAGCGGCGAGGTGGTGGAGCGAGTCATCGCTGAGGTGACCAACACACCTTGGGGTGAACAGCATTGTTATGTATTGGGAGAGGGTGAAGCTGCCGCTGGCAACATCACGTTTGAATTTGACAAGGCGTTCCACGTGTCACCGTTTATGACCATGGATACGGCTTACGAGTGGCGCTTCAGTGAGCCCGGCCCAGCGCTGCGTGTGCACAACAATACGACGCGCAACGGGGTTAAGATTTTTGACGCCACCTTGAATCTCACGCGGCGCCCGCTGACGCGCGCCAACCTTTGGCGGCTGTGGTTGCGCCAGCCGTTGATGACGTTCAAGGTGACGGCACTGATTTATTTTCAGGCAGCGCGCTTGTGGTTCAAGCGTGTGCCTTTTGTTTCGCATCCGAAAAAAAGCTCAGGACAGATAGAAGAATGAATGACGCCACGACAACGGCCAACAAAGCGACAACGGCTACCCGGACGCACGATTTTTACCGACGGCGGCTGTTCGATGCGCTGGGTCGCATCAAAAAAGGGGCTTTGACGGTCACTGAGAACGGCGTCGTCTCCACGTTTGGCGTGGCTGGCGCTGGCCCCGAGGCGCGCATCGATATTGTAGATCCGGAGTTCTATCGCGAAGTGGGGCTGAACGGAGCCTTGGGCGCGGGCGAGAGCTACATGCACGACTACATGCGTTGCGACGACCTGACGACGTTGGTGCGTCTGTTCATCATTAACGCGGACGCACTGGACAGCATCGACGGTGCGCTGGCGAAACCCAAACGCTGGTTACGCGATGCGTTTCGTTTCGTCGCGCGTAATTCGCGTCGCGGTAGCAAAAAGAACATCGCCGCGCATTACGATCTGGGCAACGATCTGTTCAAGCTTTTTCTGGACCCGAGCATGATGTACTCAAGCGCTGTCTACGCGCAGGACGACACGACGCTCGAACAAGCCTCAACCTATAAAAACGATTTGCTGTGTCGCAAGCTGGAACTGTCGCCGGATGATCATCTGCTGGAAATCGGCACCGGGTGGGGTGGGTTTGCGATTCAGGCCGCACGTGACTACGGCTGTAAAGTCACCACCACGACGGTTTCGGCGGAGCAATACAAGCTCGCCTGCGAGCGCGTTGAGGAGGCAGGTCTTAGTGACCGAATTACGCTGCTTGAGTCCGACTACCGCGATCTGACCGGCACGTACGACAAGATTGTTTCAATTGAAATGCTTGAAGCCGTCGGTGCCGAGTATTACGACACGTATTTTGGTAAATGCAGCGAACTTCTGCGCGATGACGGGCTGATGTGTCTGCAAACCATCACCATGAATGAACAAAATTACGCCACTGCGCGTGATCACGTCGACTTCATCAAGAAGTACATTTTCCCCGGCGGCTGCCTGCCGTCGCTCGGTGCCATATGTCAGTCACTGGGACGCGCCACCGACCTCAACGTGATGCACGTGACCGACATTGCGAGCCACTATGCGCGCACACTGCGCGACTGGGGCGAGCGTTTTGGAGGGACCCTCGAGCAAGTGCGTGCGCAAGGCTATGATGAGCGTTTCGTGCGCATGTGGCGCTACTATCTGCACTACTGCGAGGCAGGTTTTCTGGAGCGTGTCATCGGCGACATTCAGGTCGTTCTGTTCAAGCCCGGCAATCGCCGCGATCCCATCATTGCGCACTCTCTCGTAAGCTAGATCACCGGTCGTACGAACGAACGGAGTTGAGCTGCGCCATTGCGATGTTGCGTTGCAGCACTATGTTTGCATAAATTTCTTACACTCTATTATCCCGTTCGCGCTTTAAAACGCCCGACAACCATGGCTATACTCACGACCTTGTCGCTTCGCGGCATGCAATCATCCGATTGACTGGGGATTTAGAGGCTTACAATGAAATCAACCTATTCTATGGCCGTCTTGCGCACGCTCGCTGGCGCGGTCTTACTCTTCTTTAGCAGTGCTCTCGCAGCACAGAGTCTGGGTACCGTACTCGCCGCCGACATCAAAAAGATGCAGGCGAACGAGGCGTCGCAACAACGAGTTGAAAAAATCGTTGGCGAAACCGAGAAAATCGAAAACACTTTCCGTCAGATCACAAAAGAGACGGACGGCCTCGGTGTTTATATCGAGCTTCTCCAAAGTCAGGTGGACAACCAGGAGCGCGAGATGGCGCAACTGGAAGGCGCCACGGGCAAAATCGAAGTTATCCAGCGGCAAATTGTTCCGCAGATGAAAAAGATGATTGATGCGCTCGACCAGTTCATCAAACTCGACGTGCCGTTTTTGCAAGCAGAACGTGCGCAGCGCGTAACGCGACTCAATGCACTGCTCGAACGCTCGGACGTGAGCGTTGCCGAGAAGTTTCGTTCGGTGATTGAGGCCTACGAAATTGAGTCCAAATTCGGACGTACCATCGAATCGTACAAAGGCAAAGTGAACGACGGCGGCACTGAGCGCGACGTCGACTTTCTGCGTATCGGTCGCATCGGTCTGTTCTGGCAAACGCCAGACGGCAGCCTCACGAAAGGTTGGAACCCGAAAGTTGGAGACTGGGTGGATTTGGGTAACGAATATCGCTCGGCTGTAACGACCGGATTACAAGTTGCTGACAAACAACGTGCGCCGGAGCTTCTGCTTCTGGCTGTTCCTGCGCCGGAGGCCGGATAAATGAAAATAACGAAAATTATTGCGGTACTGGCATTGGGTGCTGCTCTGGTTGCGCCTCTGGCCAACGCACAGCAGGCGCGCAGCGTGCAAGAGCTCCTGCGTTTGGTGGAGCAGGGTCGCGCGCAAGACTCTTCTGAAAACCGTCAGCGTGAACAAACGTTTGCGGCGAACAAAGCAGACCAGCAAAAACTGCTGACCGACGCACGCGCTGCCAAGCGCGCAGCGGAACAACGCAGTGCCACGCTGGAAGAAACCTTTCAGGTAAACGAAGACCGCATCGGCGCCGCGCAAGCTGATTACGATGCGGCACTGGGTGATCTCAAAGAGCTGTTCGGTGTGATTGGTCAGGCTTCGGCTGACGCCTCCGCTGATCTCGAAGCATCGATGGTCAACTTTCAGTATCCGGAGCGCGTTGAGTATCTGGCTGAACTGACGCGTCGTATGGGTTCTGCGTCGGTGCTGGCTGACATGGAAGACATCGAAAAGCTCTGGTACGAGATCATGCGTGAGATGGCTGAGACCGGTAAGGTCGTTAAGTTCCAGGCGCCGGTTATTCTGCCAAGCGGTGGTGAAGAGCAGCGTGAAGTGGTTCGCGTTGGTGGCTTTGCCATGGTCAGCGACGGCAAATATCTGCGTTATGAAACCGAAGGCGGCAAGATCGAAGAGCTGCGTCGTCAGCCGGACCAAGCGCGCTTCATCAGTAGTTCCAGTGCACTGGTGGGTGCCACGGGCGACAACCTCGTGAAGTTCGGTATCGATCCGACCCGCGGTCAGATCCTCGATTCGCTGATCAACAAGCCCAACTTTAAAGAGCGTATTGAGCAGGGCGGTATCGTTGGTTACATCATCATGGGTCTTGGTGTGCTTGCACTGCTGATCGCACTTGAGCGTCTGATCACGCTGACTGTCGCCGCTGGCAAGGTCAACAGTCAGGCCAAGAGCGACAAAATCAATACCGGTAACGCGCTGGGTCGCGTGCTGGCCGTTGCGGATGAAAACAAAGGCGCGAGCACCGATACTCTGGAGCTCAAGCTTGGCGAGGCCGTGCTAAAGGAAACTCCGAAGCTTAATCGCGGTCTTACCTTCCTGAAGATCATTTTTGTGGTGGCGCCGCTTTTGGGTCTGCTTGGTACCGTGACCGGTATGATCAAGACCTTCCAGCAGATCGTGCTCTACGGTACAGGCGATCCGTCGCTGATGGCCGGCGGTATCTCGCAGGCACTGGTAACCACGGCACAGGGTCTGGCAGTTGCCATTCCGACGGTGCTGTTGCACACCTTTGTCACGGGTCGCAGTCGCAAAATTGTGCACGTGCTGCAAGAGCAGAGCGCCGGCATTATTGCCGAACGCTCCGAGCGCGGCGGCTAAGGCGGTATCGCGATGTACGCGCTTCAACAAATATTCGAAGCGATTCGCGACTTCCTGGATCAGGGCGGCGACGTCCTGCTCATCATCGCCTTCGTCATCGGTGCGATGTGGATGATCATGACCGAGCGTTTCATTTACTTTAACGGCGAACACAAACGCCGCGTAAAAGAAACGCTCGATACATGGGAAGCTCGTGAGGATCGATCGTCATGGCACGCCCAGCGCATACGCGAGGCAATGATCTCGCGTGTCGCCGGTGGTGCTAATCAGTCGCTCGGCCTGATTAAAGCTCTTGTGACCATGTGCCCTCTATTGGGGCTACTGGGCACGGTAACGGGCATGATCGAGGTGTTCGACGTGATGGCCGTGTCGGGAACGGGTAACGCCCGCTCCATGGCATCGGGTGTCGCCAAGGCCATTCTGCCCACGATGGCCGGCATGGTGGGTGCTCTTTCAGGGGTGTTTGCAAGCACCTATCTGGGCACCAAAGCAAAACAGGAAATTGAACTGCTCGCCGACCATATGGCGTCCGAGTAGACAGCACAAAACTAGAGGTATGTAACCATGCGCGGAATGTTTAGACCGGGCGGTGAGCCAGAAGAAGAACAAGAAATTAACGTCACGCCCATGCTGGACGTGGTGTTCATCATGCTGATCTTCTTCATTGTGACGGCATCGTTCGTGAAAGAATCTGGCCTTGATGTGACCAAGCCCGAAGCGGCCACGGCCATCAAGAAAGAGAAGGCCAATATTCTGATTGCGATTAGCGCAACGAATGAAATCTGGATGAACCGCCGACCCGTTGACGCGCGTCAGCTGCGTCCAAATATTCAGCGTCTGCACGCCGAGAACCCGCAGGGATCTGTGATTATTCAGGCGGACAAAGCGGCAAACGTCGAGACGTTGACCAAAGTGATGGATGCTGCAAACCAGGTGGGCGTGGAAGTATCGCTTGCCGCTGACGAGGCTTAGTCGATGGGTAGTGCTGCGGTTCGATACGTCGTTGGAGTATTTGTGGGCGGCACGGTTGCGCTGTTCCTGCTCTGGCTAATGCAATACTTGATCGCCACGGGCGAGAACGTGTTGGACGCCAATAAGCGTTTCCGCTTTATGGACTTCGTGCGCGTTGAGAAAAACGAGCAGGTGGAGCGCAAGGATCGCAAGCCCAAGCAGCCGCCAAAGCCCGAACAGGCACCACCCGACATGCCGCAGCCGCAACAGGATCGCCTTAGCCCGACGTCTGAGTCGGTCTATGTCGCGCCGGTGGGTATCGAAGGTGGCGACATGGACATCGGTTCGGCGTTTGGTCTTACCGGCGCTGACGGTGAGTACCTGCCGATCGTGAAAGTGGCACCGGTGTATCCGCGGCGCGCGCAGCAGCGCGGTGTGGAAGGTTATTGCACGGTGGAATACACGGTTACCACGCTTGGTACGGTTGAAAACCCGACGGTCGTGGACTGCTCCAGCTCGCTGTTCGAGCGAGCATCTTTGAACGCCGCGTTGAAATTTAAGTACAAGCCGCGCGTTGTCGATGGCGAAGCCATTCCGGTGGCGGGCGTGCAAAACCGCTTTACCTACGTTTTGGATCAGTGAGGGTAGACCTATGAAGAAACTCGCATCCATTGCCGCATTGCTCGTGGTCTTCGGACTGCCCGTAGCACCTGCGGTGTATGCCCAACAGGGCGAGGGCCAGTCGGAGCGCAAAACGCGCAAGACGCCGGCGCTGCGTGAGAAGGTGTTCAAGAAACTCACCGAGGCCCAAGAAGCCGGCGAGGCCGAGCAGTTTACGCAGGCCGTTGCCATTTTGGATCGCCTCAGTCAGCAAGACGATCTGAACAGCTACGAACGCGCACAGATGTACAACTTCTACGCGTTTATCTACTTCCAGCAAGAACGCTTTCAAGACGCCATTCGTGCTTACGAAAATGTGCGTGCGCAGCCGGATTTGCCAGAAGCGATGGAGACTCAGGCTATTTACGCGCTGGGTCAGCTGTACTTCACCGTGGACAACTATCCTAAAGCCATCGAGCTACTGGAAACCTGGTTCCGTACCGCGAACAATCCCGGTGCCGGTCCGTACGTTTTCCTGTCGCAGGCTTACTACCAGCAAAAGCAGTATCGCAAGGCGGTAGAACCGCTGGATAAAGCTATTTCGATTGCTCGCGAGAAGGGCCAGGAAGTCAAAGAAAACTGGCTGCTGCTCAAGCGCGTTTATCACTACGAGCTGAAGGAATACAAAACCGTGGCCGATGTGTTGAATCAACTCATCGCTCGGTTCCCGAAGCGCGAGTACTGGAATCAGCTGTCGGCGGTGTACGGTGAGTTGGGCGACAACAAACGTCAGCTGGCGGTACTCGAGCTTGCCAACATGCAGGGCTATCTGGATCGCAGTCAGGACCTTCGCAATCTGTCCCAGCTTTACATGATGAACGGTGATCCGCTGCGCGGCGCACAAACGCTCGAAAAAGCCATTAACGATGGCATCGTTACTGGCGATTTGGCCAATCTCAAGTTGCTCTCGCAGGCGTGGGGCGCGGCACGCGAAGATGAAAAAGCGTTGCCGGTGCTCAAGCGGGCAGCGGGACTGTCGAGCGACGGTAAGCTCGATCTGCGGATTGCCTACAGTTACATGAATATTGATGACTACGAAGGCGCTGCCGAAGCAACACGCGAGGCGCTGCGCAAGGGCGGTCTGCGTAATGCAGGCGAGGCGCGTATTTTGCTCGGCACGGCGTTGTTCAACGACGACCAGCTGTCGGCGGCGAAAGACGTGTTTCGTTCTGCAGAAACCGGCTCAACCACCAAACGGGCGCAGCAATGGCTCAAGCACATCGGCAAGGAAGAGGCGCGACGCGCTGAACTTCGCCGTGTGAAAGAAGAGGGCCGTAAGGCGGCCCAGGACGCGGCGCAACAGGCTGCACAGGGCGGCGACGACTAGTTGTTAGCCCGCACCCGGTGATAGGAAAAGAGTCGCTTTATGCGGCTCTTTTTTTGCTTTGATGATTCGCATTGTTGCGGTTGGCTTGGGGTTGCGCGGGGTTCGCATTGTTGCGGTTGGTCCGACGTCCGCTTCGGTGGGTATACCCCTGGGACCGCCCGAGGACGGGCTAACAACCCAGGCGCATACCCACCGAACCGAACGCCGGACCAAGTGCGTAATTCGAATCCCGCGCGCTTGGTGGGGTTAAGAGCAAGAGAGAAGAGGTGCCGCCGATCGTGCAGCGCGTTACGAAAAGCACGTCGCACTCTCAGGCTACGCCGCTAGAGGCGCCCACCACCAAAAGCTACGACTCAATTAGGGGAGTGGGAGTGGCGGGTTTTGCTCTGGGTTGTTAGCCCGTCCTCGGGCGGTCCCAGAGTGAAACCCGCCACTCCCGCTCCCCGGGATCGAAGCGAACCAAGCCGACCCCTGGGATCGAAGCACCACAAGCCGACAACATTGCAAACAATCTTGATGCTTGCGAAAACTCGAGGTTTCCGGGCTAAACTGAGCGCCTCACTCATGGGGGATTACATAAAGTGAACTACGAAGAATACCTTCCAAAGATTCAGGAATACGGCGTGCAGTACGGTCTGCTGGCGCTCAAAGCGATCGCGATTTTCATTATTGGTCGCATTATTGCGAAGATGATTACCAGCGGTGTGAACAAACTCATGGAACGTTCGGGCATGGATCCCATGCTGACGAAATTCCTGCGCAATATTGTCTACGCGGTGCTGCTGACGTTTGTGGTGATTGCTACGATCAGTGCGTTGGGTATTCAAACCGCTTCACTGGTTGCCGTACTCGGTGCTGCCGGCCTGGCCGTTGGTTTGGCGTTGCAGGGTTCGTTGTCGAACTTTGCGGCGGGCGTACTCATGATTATCTTTCGCCCTTACAAGTTGGGTGATCTTGTTTTTGTCGCCGACACCGAAGGCTTCGTGGAAGAAGTGGACGTATTCACCACCACGTTGCGCACGCCCGACAAAGTTCAGATCATTATTCCTAATGGTCAGATCATGAGCGGCACCATCGTCAATTACACCGAGGCCGAGCTGCGTCGTATGGATCTTGTTGTCGGCATTGGCTACGGCGATT
This sequence comes from Gammaproteobacteria bacterium, assembly GCA_045106455.1. Classification (GTDB taxonomy): domain Bacteria; phylum Pseudomonadota; class Gammaproteobacteria; order Steroidobacterales; family JBCCMA01; genus JBCCMA01. The sequence continues at coordinate 102,178 of JBGCEL010000004.1, read as the reverse complement.
CGATTGATGATGCACGCGAAGTGCTGCTCAAGGCCGTTGCCCAGAGTGAGTACGTGGTCAGCGAGCCGGCGCCGAGCGTGTCGGTGGCTGAGCTCGGCGACAGCAGTGTCAATCTGGCGGTGCGTCCGTGGGTTAAGTCGGCAACCTATGCGCCTGCTTCGCATGAAATAACCGAGCGCATCAAAAAAGCGCTGGACGCCGCGGGCATCAGCATCCCGTTCCCACAGCGTGATGTGCACGTCATTAAAGACGACTGATTGTTTTCAGCATAAGGCGATACGGGCAGTGCGCTTGCGTGCTGCCCGTTTTTTTTGGTTTCTTATAGGCTCATCCGCTGGAGCGACGTCAATGTGGGCGTTGAGGGTGAACCTGTCCCTTACCGTACTGTCACAATATGTGGCATATTTGAGGCGTCGCGATTGTGGGCCGTATCAGTACAAGGAAAGAGAATGCGCAAGACATCGATCATTTTACTGTTGGCAATGCTGTGCGGCTGCACCGGCTCACAGGTCAAAAACACGGTCGCTGCCGTGCCGGGCGCCCTGGTGCGTGGCGCACTGGAGAACGGTGAAGTGAGTCGAAGCGTGGAGCGCTGTAAAGCGGAAAACCCGGGAACGGCGGCGCATTGTGGCCGTGAGCGTGCTCGCAATGAATACCGGCAGGCAGCGCTCGACAATGGTCGGGAACGCGCTCGTGCTGCGCGTCAGGATTCCCGTGAGCAACAAGACCAGTTTGAAGAGGCCTGGGATAGTGAGCAGAGTGCCGCTGCGTCGCTCACGGCAGACGAGCAAATCCAACTCGACGACGCATTTCTGGACGGATTGTCCGAAGACCTGTCAGAGTCATTGAAAGAGCCGCTGCCGACAGCCCAAGAGCCTACGCCGCTGTAACCCCCAAATAGCGCGCAATACCACGCGCCGCTTCACGTCCCTGAAACACAGCGGTCACCACCAGATCCGCACCCCGCACCATGTCGCCGCCGGCGAAAATTTTCGGGTGGCTGGTTTGTAGTGCAAAGTGATTGGCCGCCTGAGCCTGCACACGTCCGTTATCGTGGCAATTGACGCCCGCATTAATCATCCACTCCGGCGGGCTGGCGCGAAAGCCAAACGCGACCACCACGGCGTCGCATTCCACCACATGATCGCTGCCCTCGACGTTGACGAGTCGGCGCTGGCCGCGCTCGTTGGTTTCAAAATCCGTCTTTAGCAGCCGTACACCCGTGACTTGATCGCCGTCGCTGAGGATCTCCATCGGCTGAGAGTTAAACGCAAATTCCACACCTTCTTCGACGCTGTTGGCGTAGTCACGGCGCGAGCCGGCCAGATCATTTTCGCCGCGGCGATACGTGCACACGACGCTTTTGGCACCCTGACGCATCGCGGTGCGATTGCAGTCCATGCTGGTGTCACCGCCGCCAAACACAACGACGCGTTTGCCGTTGAGATCCACGTAGGGATAGTCGTCCGCCGGCAGTGCCAGACGGTGATTGATGTTGCCGATCAAATAGTCGAGTGCCGGATAGACGCCGGGTAGATCTTCGCCGGGAAAACCGCCGGTGACCGCGTTGTAGGCACCGAGTCCCAAAAACACGGCGTCGTAATCGTCGACCAGTGTTTCGAGTGCGATGTCACGCCCAATTTCTACGCCGAGCTGAAACTCCACGCCCATGCCTTGCAAAATGTCGTAGCGTGTCTCGACAATAGATTTGTCGAGCTTGAACGGCGGAATGCCAAACGTGAGCAGGCCGCCAATGCGCGGATAGCGGTCGAACACAACGGCCTGAATACCGTGACGTGTGAGCACGTCCGCGGCGGCCAGACCGGCGGGCCCGGCCCCAACAACCGCAACCTTTTTGTTGGCCGGGCGGACCTGGGATAGATCGGGTCGCCAGCCTTTTTTGAGCGCTTCGTCAGTGATGTAGCGCTCGATGTTGCCGATGCTCACCGCGCCGTGGTCGTCGTTGAGCGTGCAGGCACCTTCGCAGAGACGGTCTTGCGGGCAAATGCGGCCGCAGATTTCGGGCAGCGAATTGGTTTTGTGCGAGAGCTCGGCCGCCTGTTCGATGTTGCCTTCCTCGATCAGCTTGAGCCAGTCGGGAATGTAATTGTGAACGGGGCATTTCCACTGGCAAAACGGGATGCCGCAATCGAGGCAACGGCCGGCCTGTTCGGCGGCGCCGCTCGGGTCGTACTGACCGTAAATTTCGCCAAAATGGCGGACGCGAATACCGGCCGGATCTTTTTCCGGGTCTTTACGCGGGACGTCTAAAAACTGCAGCGGGTTGCTCATAGTGGAATCCTCAGGCTGCGTTGCGCAGCGTGCTCAGCAGCGAGCTCAATGCCGACGCCTTGGGTTTGACGATCCAGAATTTCTTCAGGAACGAGCGATAGTCGGCGAGGATGGCTTCAGCCCATTCGCTGCCGGTCTCAATGGCGTGATCTCGCAGCAGGGCACGCAGATGCTGCACCTGACTCTCCGTGTTCTCTGCGCTGAGGCGATGAATATCAATCAACTCATGGTTGTAGCGATCGACAAAGTCGCGTTTTTCGTCCAGCACGTAGGCGAAGCCACCGGTCATGCCCGCGCCGAAGTTGGTGCCGGTATCGCCGAGAATGGCGACCACACCGCCGGTCATGTATTCACAGCAGTGATCGCCGGCCCCTTCCACCACAGCAATGGCGCCAGAATTACGCACGGCAAAGCGCTCGCCAGCTCGACCCGCCGCGTAGAGATTGCCGCCGGTCGCGCCATACAAACAGGTGTTGCCGATAATGACATTGTCGCGTGCAACGAAACGCGCTTTGGGGGAGGGTCGCAAGACCAGCTTGCCCGCCGCCATGCCCTTACCAACGTAGTCGTTGGCATCGCCTTCGAGATGCATGTTTAATCCGCCGGCGTTGAACGCGCCAAAACTCTGGCCGGCCGTGCCGCGCAGGTTGAGCGTCAGCGGCGCATCGCTCATACCGTAGTTGCCGTGATGACGCGCGATTTCTCCCGACAGACGGGCGCCCACCGAGCGATCGCTGTTCACCACATCAAATTCGAAGTCGCCACCGCTTTTGGTTAGCACCGCTTTGTTGGTGGCAGCGTGAATGCGTTGCGCGAGTTGTCCTTTGTCGAAGGGGTCATTCGAGGGCTCCGAGCAAAACCGCGCACCCTCGGCCGATACGCCACTGGCATCGAGCAGGCTGGTCAAATCCAGTTTCTGTTGATGCTTTGAGTTGGGCGTGGCGCTGCGCAGCAGATCGGCGCGACCAATCAACTCATCAATCGAGCGCGCGCCGAGTGAGGCGAGCAGGCGACGCACGTCTTTGGCGACGAGTGTGAAGTAGTTCATCGCGATTTGCGGCTTGCCGGTGAAAAATTTCTGACGCAGTACGTTGTGCTGAGTGGCGACACCGGTGGCGCAATTATTCAGATGACAGATGCGTAAGTATTTACAGCCGAGCGCGATCAGTGGCGCCGTGCCAAAACCAAAACTCTCGGCGCCAAGGAGGGCACCCTTAATGACATCGAGGCCGGTCTTAAGGCCACCGTCTGTCTGCAGTCGCACCTTGTGGCGCATGTCGCGTTCGCGCAGCAGCTGATGGGCTTCGGCCAGACCCAATTCCCACGGGCCGCCGGCGTATTTCACAGACGTGAGCGGACTGGCTCCGGTACCACCGTCGTGGCCCGAGATGGTGATCAGATCGGCGTAGGCTTTCGCCACGCCCACCGCGATGGTGCCGACACCGGGCTCGGCGACCAGCTTCACCGACACCATGGCGTCGGGATTGACTTCTTTTAAATCGAAAATCAGCTGGGCCAGATCTTCGATCGAATAAATGTCGTGATGCGGCGGCGGCGAAATGAGACCGACGCCCGGACTGGCGTAGCGCAGTTTCGCAATTTGCTCATTCACTTTGTGCCCGGGCAGTTGACCACCTTCACCCGGTTTTGCACCCTGCGCCATTTTGATCTGCAGCACTTCGGCATTGACCAAATATTCCGGCGTAACGCCAAAACGACCTGACGCGATTTGCTTGATTTTGGAGCGACGCTCGGTGCCGTGACGCGACGGGTCTTCACCACCCTCGCCAGAGTTGGAGCGCCCGCCGAGCCGATTCATGGCGATGGCCAATGCCTCATGGGCTTCTGGCGACAATGCGCCCAGCGACATGCCGGCGCATTCGAAACGCGGCAGAATGTCCTCGATCGGTTCAACCTCATCGAGACTGATCGGCTCGCCAATCGCGGTGCACTCGAGCAGGTCCCGGATCGCACTTGATGGGCGTTCGTTCACAAGCTTTGCAAACGTATCGTAGTGTTCCTGTTCGCCGCTGATGGCCGCTGCCTGCAAAGCGCCCACCACCTCGGGGTTGTACATGTGGTATTCGCCGTCATGCACGTAGCGATATTGACCACCGTGGTCGCGCGGGCAGGCCGGGTCAAAGGCTCGCGCAGCAAGCGTGGCCTGATCTTCATCGATTTGCTCGAAACCAATGCCGGCAATGCGGCTGACCAGCCCCGGGAAGCACTGTTCGATCACTTCCTGATCGAGGCCGATGGCCTCAAACAGCTTGGCGCTGCGATAGCTGCTAATCGTCGAGATGCCCATCTTCGACATGATTTTGAGCAGGCCCTTTTTGATGCCGCGACGATAGCTGCGACCAAGCTGGCGCCACGCCTGATCGCGTGGAATCTCGCCCGTGCGACGCATGTCGTTGAGGCACTGGTAGGCCATGAACGGATACACCGCCGTCGCGCCACAGCCGATCAGGCAAGCGAAATGATGGGCGTCACGTGCCGTGCCGGTTTCGATTAAAAGATTGCAATCGAGACGCAGACTCTTGGCGACCAGATGATGATGCACTGCGCCGGTGGCAAGTAGCGCATGCATGGGCAAATGACCTTCGCGCACGTTGCGATCACTGAGCAGCAATACCATGGTGCCGCCGCGCACGGCGTCTTCGGCCGCGGCGCAAAGATCTTCCAGCGCTTCGGCCAGCGGCTTGTCGTCGGCTACGTTTAGATCGAGGAATACGTTTTCGATGCCGGCCTCATCCAGCGCCATGATCTGACGCAGCTTGCTTTGCGACAGGATGGGCGAGTTCAGCGCAATGTGATGCGCCTGCTTGGGATGCGGCGAGAAGATATTGCCCTTGCGACCGATGCGCGTTTGCAGCGACATCACCACGGTCTCGCGCAGGGGATCAATGGGCGGATTGGTGACCTGCGCAAAGGTTTGGCGGAAATAGTCGTACAGCGGACGCACCGCGTTGGACATGATTGCAATGGGCGTATCGTCGCCCATTGAGCCCACCGCTTCGGCCTCGGTTTCGGCCAGCACGCGCAACACGTCGGTGCGTTCTTCGGTGGTGATGTTGAACATCTTCTCGAACGATGCCAGCGTATCGATGGTCATGGGCTCGGCCGCCAGTGACGGATCGAACAGCAGCGAATCGAGGTAGGTCAGGCCGTCTTTGAGCCAGCGCTTATAAGGCGCACGGGTTTTGAGTTCGGCTTCAATCGCGTCGGTGTCCAGCACCACGCCGTTCACCAGATCGACGGCGAGCATCTGCCCGGGACCGAGTTTGCCTTTTTCGATAACGCGCTCAGCGGGTGCGTCGGTCACGCCGGTCTCGGAGGAAATGGTGACGATGTGATCGTCGGTGATGGTGTAGCGGGCTGGTCGTAAACCGTTGCGATCCAGTGCGCAGGCGGCGTAGCGCCCGTCGCTAAGCACAACACCGGCCGGGCCGTCCCACGGCTCCACGTGCGCACCATAAAATTCATAAAACGCCTGCACGTCCGGGTCCATGGAATCGACGGTTTCCCACGCCGGTGGCAGCAAAATACGCATGGCTTGCAACACGTCCATGCCGCCGGCCACCAGCGCTTCGAGCATGTTGTCGAGGCTTGAGGAATCGGAGCCGTTGGATTCGACCAATGGCAGCACGTCTTCCCAGCCCGGAAAATCATCGGGATGAAGTTTGGCGCCGCGCGCCTCAGCCCAGCTGCGGTTGCCGGCAATCGTGTTGATCTCGCCGTTGTGCGCGAGCATACGAAACGGTTGCGCCAGCCACCAGGAAGGGAACGTGTTGGTGGAAAAACGTTGATGAAACACACACACGCTGGCGCAAAGCCGTGGGTCGTCAAGATCGGGATAAAATTTTGCCAGCGCTGCGGGCATGACCATGCCTTTGTAGATCATGCTGCGCGCGCTCAGGCTCGCAATGTAGAACACCGGATCGCGCGGGTAGAGAATTTTCTCGGCACGACGGCGAGCGCGATACAGCTTGCGCTCAAAACCGATGCGGCCGTCGCGCGGCGAACCGTTCACAAAAATCTGTTCGATGCGCGGCAGCGTTTCTAATGCACGGTCGCCGCAGTGGGACGGGTCCGTCGGCACGACGCGCCAGCCGGCGCAGGCAAGGCCCAGCGACGCCAGCTCGTTTTCCAGCGCGGCGCGGCACTCGGCGGCCTGATCATCGTCCTGGGGTAGAAACACCATGCCGGCCGCGAAACGATCGAACAGTTCGATGTCCTCGTCGACCGCGACGGCGCGCAGGAACGAATCAGGTTGCACCAACATGACGCCACAGCCGTCGCCGGTTTTGCCATCAGCGGCGACAGCACCACGATGGGTCAGTCGGCTTAGTGCGGTGACGGCAGCGGAGACTAGCTCGTGGCTCTGATGTCCGTGCATGTGGGCGACCAAACCGAAGCCGCAGGCGTCGTGGTCAAATTCAGGGCGGTAGAGCGGGCTCTTGGTTTTGGCGTGACGAGTCATGCAACCATACTCGCACCGCATCATTTTGATGTAAACGCAGCATTCGCACACTTCTGGTGCGTGCTGGGGGATTAGTGATCGCGCTGCACAATATAGCGCGCCATCCAGGCCAAAGGCTCGGTCGGCAGAGATAGATCGTCCAAAACCTTGAGTGCCCCGTCAAACAACCGGTCAGCGCGGGCCTTGGCCTCATCCATACCCAGAATTGCGGGGTAGGTAGCTTTGTCTTGGGCCACGTCCGAGCCCTGCGGTTTGCCAAGCGTTTCGGTGTCGGCCTCGATGTCGAGAATATCGTCGCGAATCTGAAACGCCAAACCGATCAAACGCGCGAATTCGCCCAGGGCCTCGCCCACTTTCGGCGCCGCCGGTCTGGCGCACTGCCACGCCATGATGACCGCGGCGCGAATAAGTACGCCTGTCTTGCGCTCATGCATGCGCTCGAGTTCGGTGAGCGTCAGGCGTTTGCCGGCAGAGGCCAGATCCATCGCCTGACCACCGGTCATGCCGTCCACACCGGTGGCATCGCTCAGCGTGCGTACCAGCGCAATTTGCGCGGCGGGATCGTCGATTAATGCCGCGTCGGTGGCAAGCACCGTGAACGCCTGAATCTGCAGGGCATCGCCGGCAAGGATGGCGGTGGCCTCATCAAAGGCTTTGTGCGTGGTGGGGCGGCCGCGGCGCAGATCATCATCGTCCATGGCTGGCAGGTCGTCATGCACCAACGAAAACGCGTGGATGAGTTCGATGGCGGCCGCCACCGGATCGATGCGCTCCGGCGGTACGCCGAGCACTTCGCCAGTGGCGTAGGCGAGCAAAGGGCGCACGCGTTTGCCGCCGCCAAGCACGCTATAGCGCATAGCATCGTTGAGCGTTTCTGGAAACTGATCGGGTGTGGGTAGCACCCGGGCGAGAACCGAATTGACGCGCTCGCGGTAATCGGGCGCTCGGGTAGAAAAAGGCACGGCAGCGTTCATTGACAGCTCAAAGCAAACTTTGCGGTATGCTACGGCAAATTTTGCGCACGGGCGATATCAGGCCCTTAAATATTGTTTTATGAAGCCCACGAATAATCAGGCACGCGTCGTCGCCCATCCCAACATTGCGCTGGTCAAATATTGGGGCAAAGCAAGCGTTGAGGGCAATATCCCGGCGGTGGCCTCGCTATCGATTACGCTGGACACATTGGTCAGCGAAACCAAAATAACGCTGCATGACAAGGCCGACGACGAAATCCATTTGAACGGTGAGCCGGCCACGAACGCGGTCGCCGCTCGCATCAGTCGTTTTCTCGATTTGGTATGGATGCAGTCTGACGACCCACGTCGCGCGCAGGTGCACACCGACAACAATTTTCCAACGGCCGCCGGGCTTGCCTCATCGGCGTCGGGCTTTGCCGCGTTGGCGTTGGCCGCAGCCAAGGTCTACAACGTCGATTTGGACGACGCAGCGCTGTCCGCGTTGGCGCGTCAGGGTTCGGGCTCGGCCGCACGATCGGTGTTTGGTGGATTCGTTGAAATGCAGGGACCGAAAATCGACAACCCCTGCGCCGTGCCGCTGCTCGATGCTGATCAATGGCCGCTGCGCGTTGTGGTGGCCATTACCTCCACGCAAGCCAAAACCCATCTGTCGACCGACGGTATGAATCTGACCCGCGATACTTCGCCATTTTATGGCGCATGGGTGGACAGCCAGCACGAGGATATGGCGCGGGCCAAAAGCGCTGTAAACGAACGTGATTTTCAGGCGCTGGCCGCGGTCAGTGAATACAGCTGCTTAAAAATGCACGGGCTGATGCTGTCGGCGCAGCCTGGCCTCGTGTATTGGAATGCGGCAACGCTTGCCTGTCTCCACAAAGTTCGCGAATTACGTGATGCCGGGCTTGACGTCTTTTTCACCATTGACGCCGGTCCGCAGGTCAAAGCGGTATGCACCGCTGATGCGGTGGCCGAGGTACGTGCGGCGCTCAACGCCGTGCCGGGCGTGGTGGACACGCTTGAGGTCGGTCTCGGCGCAGGCGCGCAACTGGTTCAATGAGCATGCCTCATGCCGGCGAGGTGCGCGCACCGGGCAAGCTGGTTTGGCTCGGCGAGTACGCCGTGCTTGAGGGCGCGCCTGCGGTGGTCGCGGCGGTCGATCGCTACGCCCGCGCGAGCGTGAAAGCCGGCAGCGAGGGCTGGAGCTTAACCGCCAGTAATCTGTCGGCGTCCCGTCACTGGCCCGGCGAGCGACCCGACGACGACCCGCTGAATCTGGCGCTGTGTCTGCTCGATGTACTGGCCGATGCGGAGCTGATCGATGCCCACAGTGGCGCTCACATTCTGCTCGACAGCTCAGCGCTTTTTCTAGATGGTCAGAAAACCGGTCTCGGCTCGTCGGCCGCGGTGCTGACCGCGCTGTGCCAGCTTGTGGCACCGCAGCTTGATCGCGCGCGCGCGTTCTCGTTGATTGATCAGGCGCATCGACGCGCTCAGCAGGGTCTCGGCAGTGGTGTGGACGTGGCCGCTGCACTGCAGGGCGGCGTGCAGATGTTCCAGCGTCCTGCGCCGGCGCTTCCTCCGATCATGAAGGCACTGACGTTGCCCAACGACCTGCACTGGTGCGCGGTTTTTACGGGGCATGCCACCTCGACGGCCGACTATCTGGCGCGCATTCGTCTGTGGCAGGCACGCGCCACGTGGGAGTATGGCGCGTATCGAGACGCTATGCAGGCGACGGCCGTGAGCGGCGTGGCCGCTCTGGTGGCCGGTAACGCAAGCGAATTTTGCGCCGCCGCGGATAGTTACGCTGAGGTGCTCGACGCCTTCGGGCGCGCCGCCGGTGTGGATATCGTCAGTGCGGTGCACAGCCAATTGCGCCAAAAAGCGAAAGAGGCCGGCGTCGCCTATAAAACCAGTGGTGCAGGCGGCGGCGATATGGGTGTCGCGTTCGCCACCGAGACGGCCGCGCTGGACCGATTTCGCACGCTGGCTGATGCGCTGCCCTCATGCCAGGTGATGACATTGAAGCTGGCTCCGGCCGCCGCTCACAGACCGGCCGCCAGGTAGAGAAAAAGCCGCCGCAGTGGTAGCATCTGGCGGTGTTATGCGAGCGGCTCGCGCGGCGCTAACTGCCTAATTCCCGCAGAGATTCTGGATGACTTCACTGCACAACCCGGCCACCTGCGACGCGTTCGCCCAAGCGATTCTGCCGAAGGTATCGCGTACGTTTGCGTTAACCATCCCGCAGCTGCCTGCGCCGCTGCGCGATACGGTGACCAACGCCTATCTGCTGTGCCGCATTGCGGACACGGTGGAGGACGAGCCAACACTCGCCACGGATCGAAAACACGAGTTTCAGTCGTTGTTTCTGGACGCGGTAGAAGACCCCGCCAAAGCCATCGAATTTAGCGAGCAACTGCCGCCGCTGCTGTCCTCGCACATGCTCGATGCCGAGCATCAGCTGGTGGGCAGCGCGGACAAAGTGATCGCCATGACGCGCGCTTTGCCCGAGCGTCAGCGCGGCGCCTTGATGCGTTGCCTGCACATCATGTGTCCGGGAATGTCGCGTTTTCAGGAGGAAAAAAGCGTGCGCGGTCTGGCGACGTTGGGCGATCTCAAAGATTACTGCTACGTGGTTGCCGGCGTTGTCGGTGAAATGCTGACCGAATTGTTTTGCGATCACAGCGATGCCATTGACAGCAATCGCGAACAGCTCATGAATCAGTCCGTCGCGTTCGGGCGCGGATTGCAAATGACCAACATTCTCAAGGACATTTGGGAAGATCGTGCGGCCGACACCTGCTGGTTGCCGCGCGAGGTGTTTGCCGACAGCGGATTCGATTTATCCGAGCTGTCGCCGGAGCGCACGGACGCTGCGTATCAAAACGGCCTGCGTACGCTTATCGGTGTTGCCCATGCGAGTTTGCGTGAGGCGCTGGCTTACACCCAAACCATTCCGCGCAATGAGGTGGGTATTCGTCGCTTCTGTTTGTGGTCGATTGGTCTGGCGGTGTTGACGTTGCGAAAAATTGCTCAGCATCCGACCTACACGGCAGGTCATGAAGTGAAGGTGTCGCGACGCGCGGTACGGGCAACGATTTTGTTTTCCAATATTGCCGGGCGCAGCAATCGCGTGATTGGCGGCGTGTTCGACTGGCTGGCGCGGGATTTGCCGCTGGCCGCTTCGCCCACCCCGTTGCCACGTACGGCGCGCAGCTGATGCATTGCCGCTTTCAGTTTGTTTCATTAATTCGACGTCAAAGCAGTTTATGAGCCACTCACGATTTCCTAAATTTTACGCCATGTCTGTCGAAGAACGCGTGGCCGCGATTCACGAGCGCGGCTTGATTGACGCCAACGATTTTGAACAGCTCAAGCGCGGCGAACATACGCTGTCGCTCGCTGGTGCCGACAAGATGATCGAGAACGTCGTCGGCGTTATGGGGCTGCCGGTGGGATTGGGTTTAAATTTTTCGATCAACGAGCGCGACTACGTGGTACCGCTGGTGGTGGAAGAACCCTCGATCGTCGCCGCACTGAGTTCAGCCGCTAAGCTGGCCCGCGCGAGCGGCGGCTTCAAAGCCACCAGCACCGATCCGATTCTGATAGGCCAGGTGCAGTTGGTGGATGTGCCGCATCCCGGACGGGCGACCGCGCGACTTCTGGAGCGCAAAGACGACATTTTGAACATTGCCAATTCGCTGCACCCCAATATGGTGGCGCGCGGTGGCGGTGCTGTGGATATCGAGGTGCTTACGCACACGACCGGTAGCGAAGTGGGCGATCTATTGGTGGTGCATCTGTTGGTCAATACCTGCGATGCCATGGGTGCGAACCTGGTCAACACGATGTGTGAGGGTGTGGCGCCGCTGGTCGAGGAAATTACCGGCGGCAAGGTGTTCTTACGCATCCTGTCGAACCTGACGGACCGGGCGATGGTGCACGCGTCGTGCACGATTGCCGTGGATGATTTGGCCGGTAAGGGTTTTGACGGCGAATCGGTGCGCGACGGCATTATCGTTGCCAGCGAGTTTGCGCGTGTCGATCCCTATCGCGCCGCCACGCACAACAAAGGCGTTATGAACGGCATTGATGCCGTGGCGCTGGCGACCGGGAACGACTGGCGTGCGATTGAAGCGGGCGCGCATGCGTATGCGGCACGCGGCGCATCATACACATCGCTGACGCGCTGGTCCGCTGATGAAAAAGGCAATCTGGTCGGTACCATCGACATTCCACTCAAAGTGGGAACAGTGGGCGGGCCGCTGCAGTCCAATCCGACCGTGGCGTTGAACTTGCGTTTGCTCGATGTCAGTCGTGCCACGGAGCTTGCTGAGGTCATGGGCGCCGTGGGTCTGGCGCAGAATTTTTCGGCGCTGCGAGCCCTGGCGACCGACGGCATTCAAAAAGGTCACATGACCTTGCATGCCCGCACGGTGGCCATGGCCGCCGGTGCCACGCCTGATATTTTTGACACTGTGGTGGAACGACTCATTAGCAGTCAGGAAATCAAAGTTTGGAAGGCCCGCGATCTGGTCGAACAAGTTCGTGAGCAGGCCGACTCGGTGGGACCCGATCAACCGGTGGCCGGATCGTTATCGAGCGGTCACGGCAAAATTATTGTGCTCGGCGAGCATGCGGTTGTGTACGGCCGTCACGCGATTGCTACGCCGGTGCCGATGGCGATTCAAGCGCGCGTCGCGGATGAGGGTGGCAGTGGCGTCGTGGTGTCGATTGCGCGTTGGGACGTGCGCTACACGCTCACGCGCGATCCGGCAAAGCAGCGTGGTTTTGAAAAGCCCGCAGCAATGATCCTCGATCGTCTGGGTCTGGCGGATCACGCCATGACGCTCGATGTGTTCCCAGGTTTGCCCCGAGCGATGGGTCTGGGCGGGTCGGCGGCACTGGCCGTGGCGATCATTCGCGCGCTCGACGAGAAATTTAACCTCGGGCTGAACGACGAACAGGTCAATCAGCTGGCCTTTGAAGCTGAGAAAATGGCCCACGGCACGCCGTCGGGTATCGACAACACGGTCGCCACGTTTGGTGAGACGCTGTTGTTCAAAAAAGGCGAGCCGCCAATGATCACGCCGGTGAAACTGGCTCAGCCGCTACCGCTGGTGATTGGCATGACCGGCGTTGAGAGTTTGACGGCGAAAACGGTGGCCACCGTGCGCAACGCCTGGGAGCGCAACAAAACCCAATACGAACGTTTGTTTGATGAAATTGATGCCGTCACGTTGCAGGGATTGGATGCCATGCAGGGCGCCGACTGGGAGCGTCTGGGCGAAATGATGAATATCTGCCACGGCCTTTTGAATGCGCTGCAGGTGTCCTGCCACGAGCTGGAGGAGATGGTGCAGATTGCTCGGAATCACGGCGCGCTGGGGGCGAAACTCACGGGCGGTGGTGGCGGTGGCTCGATGATTGCGCTGTGCCCGGATAATGCTCAAACTGTGATGCAGGCCATGCAGACGGCGGGTTATCAGGCGATGGAGGTGTCCCTTGGCTAGTGCGAACGTGAAAGCCGTGCGCCGGGAAGTGGTGTCGAGTGAATCTGAGCCACTGATTCTGGTGGACGCAGATGACAACGAAGTTGGCTTTGAGAGCAAGGGTCGTTGCCACGATGGTGACGGCATGTTGCATCGTGCGTTCTCGCTTTTTGTTGTCAACGATCAAAATGAATTGCTGCTGCAGCAGCGCAGCGCCGACAAACGCTTGTGGCCGCTGTACTGGTCGAACAGCTGCTGCTCGCATCCGCGTCGCGGTGAGAGTCTTGCGCTTGCGGCCGAACGTCGGCTGTGGGAAGAGCTTGGTTTGCGCTGCGAGTTCGAATTCTTGTACAAGTTTCAGTATCAGGCGCCGTTTGGCGAACTAGGCTCTGAAAACGAACTGTGCTCGGTGTTTTTAGGTCGCACCAACGATGCGCCGCATGCCAATGAAACTGAAATCGCAGCGTTTCGCTACATCAGTCCCGACGCGTTGACGCGTGAGCTGCAGGAGCAGCCGGATCATTTCACGCCGTGGTTCAAGCTTGAATGGCCACGGGTGCTTGAGCAGCTCAGTTAGTCCGAGCTCAATACTTCGATTGGGGCGCCGGCCTCAATAGTGCCGTCGCCGCGCGGTACGAGATTGACACCAAACATCACGCCACGTTCTTGTTTGTCGAGTCGGTAGCTACGCAAGGTGGCGAGCGGTTCGCCGGCGGCATCGCGTTGCCCCGACAGCGGATCGACGGTCGTAAACACGCAGCGAGCGCAGCGCTTCACCACGTCAAATTCAATCTCGCCAATCCGAATACGCCGCCAGCGGTCTTCGGCAAATGCCTCGTCGGTGGCGGCTACGAGATTGGTGCGAAAGCGGCTCATGGCGACGGGCATTTTCAGGCGACGGTTCAGGTCATTGAGCGAGGCGCTGCCGATCAGAAGCACCGGATAGCCGTCCGCGTAACTGACCACGTCTGTTGGTTGTGTTCCGTGCGCGGGTTGCACGAGACGTTGCGCGGTGGCGTGCTGAAAAACTAATCGACAGCTTGCGCCAAGATAGTCGCTGAACCACTCGTCTGCCTCGCGACTCACCGGCGTGCCGGAAACGTCGTCGCGCCAAATCCGCAGCGCTACCGTGGGCGCATCGACCGGCGGTGGCGTGAGGCGCAGCGGCGACATTTGCGGCGCATCGATCTGCCACCCGTCGTCGCGTGATTGTGCGCTGACCAGTACCAAGTCCGGTTGCTGACGTCCCGTTATGAACTGCCCGTTGTCATCAATGAGCAAAAATCGCCGATCGTGCGCGAGGCCGCGGTTCTCCACCGTGGAGCGCTCAAGCGCGATGCCCGCGACGGATTTAATCGGGTAGATATGAAGGCTCTCAATTAACATAAACAGGAGTGTACCGAATCGGTGCTAGCATTGGGCCATGAGATGGTTTGGCGGAATAGTGGATCGACTGGTGTTCGTTGCGTGCATTTTGATTGCCGGAGCGTTGCCCGGCTTTGTGCAGCAGTATCGCCAGCAGGTCGACGGTCGATTGGCGCAGGTAGAAACCGATTTGGCGCCGTTTGTGCGCATCGCCGGTCAGCGCCATGACGGTGATATCGATGCCCTGATTGAGCACCACTTGCGCAGCTCTGATGAGACGTTTGCGCGTGAAGGTGATGCCATTCTCACGATGCATCAAACGGCAGAAAATTTACGTCAGACCCGCGCCGGGCTGGAGGGAACGGCGGCCGAGCAAATGTGGTATCTGGCGCGCCACGTCGATACCACGGTGGCCCGCTCAACCTGGCAGACGTTTGCGCCGGCCATCGTGCTCAACGCCGAGAGTCTTGTGCTGGCACTCATCGGCGGCACCCTGTTGTGGGCACTGCTCCACGTTTGTCTGGCGATGGGCCGCGCCTTTGTGCGTGTGGTTACTCGTCCTGCGCCTCGAAACGCTGGGCCTTGAGATTTTTGCGCGTGGCATGCGGGTCGAAAACCCGACCGTGCATGGCAATGTAAATGCCGGGTTTGAGCATCTGCACGGCGGTGACGGCACAGCCAATATTGAAGACCGCATCGGAACTGTGCACGCGGGCGGGCTGCATGGCACCGGTCAAAACGATGGTTTTGTTTTCAACGCCGTCGAGCGCGAGCGCCGTGTCGACCATCGTGTCGGTACCGTGAGTGATGAGCACCTGTGCATGATCGGTCTGCTCAACTTGACGCCGAATCAGAGTTCGATCGTCATCATCCAGCTCCAGGCTGTCTTTGCGCAAGATTGAGCGTACGTCGTATTCGAAACTAACGTTAGCTTCTTCGAGCAGGCGTGTGATGGCCGGTTCGCCGACTTGAAACTCGCTGTTGGCATCAAAATAAATTTTGTCGATGGTGCCGCCGGTGGTCAATATTTGCATTATGGATAAGACTTATGAAGCGCGAGGCGCAGTGCGGTATATTTTAGCTTTGTTTTGACACGGAGACGACCACCATCGTTTCACAGGACGACACTTCGAATATTACGGTTCTGCTGCATCGCTGGGCCGATGGCGACGATCACGCGCTTAATACGCTCACACCGATGGTGTATGAGGAGCTAAAGCGTCTGGCGCGCCGCCTGTTTAGTGCGGAGGCGCCGGGGCATACGTTGCAGCCAACCGCACTGGTCAATGAAGCGTTTTCAAGCCTGGTGCGCTCGAACGTGTCCGTTAATGATCGCGCGCATTTCTATGCGCTATGCGCTCGTATGATGCGGCGCATATTGGTCAATCACGCGCTCAAGCGCAAAGCCGTTAAGCGCGGTGCTGGCGCCACGCATATGAGTCTGGACGACAGCGCCGTGGGGGCCGAAGACAAGGGCGTTGAGGTGCTTGCGCTGGATGAGGCGCTGGCCGATTTGGCCGATGCCGATGAACGCAAGGCACGCCTGCTTGAGCTGCATTATTTTGGCGGACTCACCTATGACGAACTGGCCTCTACCATGGCGCTGTCCAGCAGCCAGATTCATCGCGACCTGCGCGCCGCGAAAGCCTGGCTGAAAGTCCGCCTGGCCGCCTGAACGGACGTCAAATCGGGTCCGTAAACAGCCCCGTTTGGTGTACTATTCGGGCAACTTATCGTCGGGGTAACGCAACGCTGTGAGCGTCTTTTTTCAAGGTCTTGGCCTGATCATGGCTTGCGCGCTGGCGTACTGGTCGTTCCGACGCCGATCACTGAGTCTGGGTGAGGAACCAACGCTCCCCGAATACTTCACGCGACAGCGAATGTACTGGTTTGGCCTGGTGACCTATTTGGTCATTAATGCCTTCCTGTTTTTGGCCTTGGTAAATGTGTGGATGCCGATTGCGCCGTTGATCGATGCGATGCGCGAGGGGATTGCCGCGCGCGATCTGGCGGCTTTGTTTGCGCGTCTGGACGGAGGGCTATTGGCGCCGTGGATCGTGGCCGGTGGGTTTGTCATTCTCATCGGGATTGAAAGCCAGCTGAATCCTCTGCTCATTATTCGCAACGCGGTACTCGATGTCTTTGCGATGCCGCGCAAAGCCGTGGACGTCTACAACGCACTGCGGGCATCGAGCATGTCCAAGATTGATGTTGAGACGCGCGAAGAAGTCATCAGCTATTTGATCGCCGATACGCTCGACGTCGGCGATTTCGATAAAACCAAAGAATCTATCGAGTACAAATGGGCGCGTGCCTCCTTGCTTTACGCGAAGATTCAAAGCTACGCCCGCGATCCGTCCTATCAACGATTTTTTATCGAGCCGTCGTTGCGTTGGGGCGACATTTGTTTGTTAGTGAATCAGAGCTCCGAGCAGCTGGCGGTGTGGAAAAGTCAGCCGCCGCATTATTCCAAAACGATGCGCGTCATCACCGACCTGAACGATCTGGATCGATTGTTGTGCCGCCTGCTGGCCTGCCTGGTAATTTTTGGCAGCGCCAATGAAAAGCAAATGTGGGAAACCGTCGACAGTCTTGGCGGCAATCCACAGCGTCTGAAGCTCAAGCACACCTACAAGTATTTACTCACGTTCGCGGCTGCCATGGTTTTGGGCGTGTTGGTCGGGCGCGAGTTTGCGGTGTTGTTACAGCGTGCCATCGACCCCGATACGATCCTGCGTCATTTTAGTTTTGATACGCTGCGCTGGGTATTGTACGGATTGTTTATCTACGTCATGCCGCTTGCTCTGGTGTTCGCATCGCGCATTGTCGCCGATCGCACCGTGACCTCTGAACCCGAACGGCGTTATTACGGTTTTTACACGCTGATGATGCTGCTGGGGTTTGTGGTCAGCACGACCATGTCGGCGCTGGTACTGGGCTTGGCCGGGACGGCCGGCGAGGGCACCGGTTTCGACTTTTTCCAAAGCGTGAGGTTTTCCAATCGCTGGGGTATTTTGCCGGCGCTTCTGTGCGGCTATGCCGCGTTTCAGATGGACACCTTTGTGTCCGATGACGAATCGAAGTCGCACATGGTTTTGCTGGCCTTGGCGCGCTTTGCCGCTTGGGCGGTGATCGCCCTGATCATCATGTTGTACGCCACCGACGGACTGCAGGCGCAGGCGGCGACGCTGCGCTTCAATGTGGTGGTCACCACGGTGTTCGTGGTGGGCGCCATAGGTGCTGTGACGCGCTTTAAGACGGTGAACGCCAGAGTAGTGGGCAACGGTGATCGTTAAAACGCTGGCCGCAGCGGCCGTAAGTCTGGCCTGCGTTGCGGCAATGGCTTGGGAGCAGGTGCCCAACACGCGACTTGATCAGATTAATCCTTGTCCCGGTGATCGCTGCGATTATTCTGGTAATTTGGGTTTTAAGGCCGTCGTTGAAGCGTGGAACGGTGCGGCGCTGGATCAAAAAGAATCGCGGCTTTATGTTTACGGGGGTGGCCACACCGACTACTGGGGCAACGAGGTTTACGAGCTCGATTTGGTGGCGTGGAACTGGACGCGGCTGTCAGAGCCGTCGCCACCGGGCGATGATTTTTTCGACGAGGCCGCCGAACGCAGCGGGCGCATGCCCGACGGCAGCCCGCGTGTGCCACATACTTACGATTCGCTGGTGTTTGATCCCGAGCAACGCGCTTTGCTTGCGATCGGCGCGGTGGGAACGTCACCGAATTCCATTGCCGGTCATCGCCACGTGGAACGTTTTGACGTGGCGTCTACACGCTGGCGTGAACCGCTCGCCGCCGCGGACGTGTCGGGCTATTTCCTTGGCGGTACGGCGCTCGATCCGAAAACGGGTCTGGTGTGGATACACACCTCCGGGGCCGGGCAGCTGGCCTCGTTCGATCCGGTTATTAATCGCTGGACCAACTACATTCGCTCGGCCAGATTTAAAAATTTCTCGCTGTCGGCCGGTGGCAATGAGTTGTTGATGCTCGGTGGGTGCGGCCGGCGTCGCTGCAATCACTGGCTGCACGATCTAACGCGACCGGACAGCGATCCGCGCGATCTGTCAGGGCTGGCCGACATCGCGCGCAGTGAGGGACCGGGCCTCACCTACAACAGCAAGCTCGGCAAGTTTGCGGCGTACGTGGATGGCGTGCTCTATCACATTGATACTGCCGGTTCGGGCTCTTATGAGGCGGTGGCAAAGGGACCGGCCAGCACGCTGCGCGGTGTGTTTGGACGTTTCGCGTACGTGCCAGCGAAGAACGCCTATGTGTATGTAGCGGCCACCGATCAGGACGTGTGGGTCCGCTATCTGGACAAAGACTATGGCGATGCGGGCAAAGTTGAGTTGCCCGCGCCGACAGGGAAGGGCGATCGCTTGCAGGCGCGTACCCCGGAGCAGAAGAAACCTCGCTCAGAGCGCAAGAAAGAAAGAAAAACACGCCGTGAGCCCAAGCCAAAGAAAGCGGCGTCAGTGGCCGCCGGATTGCAGGAATGGGCGCAACGCAGCGCAGGCGAGGGGGTGCAGTTTGCCTATCGGTTTGATCGGGCTGACGATGTGCTCGATCACGTGCTGCCAAATAATCCGAATTGGACGAATGGTGCCGAGTACGTGTCGGCCGATGCGCAAGGTATGCGCATGGACATGCTTAATACGAGCACGCGACAGCACGGCAATTGGCACCACTGTCTGCTGCGGCGCTGCCGAGGTCTCAACGTAGGCGAGACCGTTTACGTGGCCCATTCCCAATATTTCGATGAGCCGATGATCACGGAAATTTATCGACGAGCGAACTCCACGGGACGTACGGGATTCAAGCAGACCATCATCAGTCGCTTTGATAAGTCCGCGCCGAACGGTGAGGTGGTACTGACGAATATTGGTCAGCGCGGCTATCCGCAGGCCTATCGCAAACACCGCGGCAAGACCGCGGAGCAGTTTGGCGGCATGGTGCATCAGCCGGCCGTGCGCGGCGGCCCGCACTACAACGACAAGATTAGTCTGGGCAAAATTCCACGCCGTTTTAAGGGCGTGGCCTATCCAAAAAATGGCTGGTTGCATTTCAAGCAAGTGATCTACATGGCATCGGCATCACGCGCTTATTACAGTCTCTATGCCGCCCGGCCGGGCGAAGCATGGACGCTGTTGGTGGAGGATGGCGACGTCGATTTGTACAACAATTTTCAGTACAACGGCGTGTGGCTGTTGCCCTACACCAGTAACGGGGCCGCAGACCCTGAACGCAGCAACACCTATACGGTGTACAAGGATCTGATTATCTCGCTGCAGGACATTGCGGCGCCTGCGCCGCGTTAGCGTGAGTACGTTGCCGTGACACCCGGTCACGAAGATCTGTGGTTCCTGCCGCTGGGAGGCACCGGCGAGATCGGTATGAACCTCAATTTATACGGTCATGATGAGCGCTGGCTGATGGTCGACTGCGGCATCACGTTTGCACGCGACGGCGAGCCCGGCCCACGGGTTCAGATGCCCGATCCGCGTTTCATCGAGGAGCGCCGCGAGCAACTATCCGCGCTTTTGATCACCCACGCTCATCAAGATCATGTGGGCGCCGTTGCCCATTTGTGGCCACGTCTGCGCTGTCCGGTCTATGCCACTGCCTTTACGCTCGCGCTGCTGCGACCGAAGCTGGCGCGAGCGGGATTGCTGGAGCGCGTGCCCTTGCATGAGGTGAAGCCCGGGCTGCGTCATCGCATCGACGGATTTGACATCGAGTGGTTGCCCATCACGCATTCAACGCCTGAGTCGCAGGCGCTGGTGATTCGCACCGCCGTTGGCGGCGTGCTGCATACCGGCGATTGGAAACTGGATCACGATCCGGTCGTGGGTCCCGCCTGCCATGCACCCGATTTTCAAAAACTGGCAGACGAGAATTTGTTGGCGATGATCTGCGATTCAACCAATGCCGATGTGGCGGGCAGATCGACCAGCGAGGGCACGCTGCACGCGGGGCTGCGCGAGGCCGTGGCCGCATCGACCGGCCGTGTCGTGGTGGGCTGTTTTGGCAGCAATATCGCGCGACTGAAAACACTGGCGAGCGTGGCGCGTGCCTGCGGTCGCTATCCGGCGTTGCTGGGGCGCTCGCTCCACGACTATTACGGTGCGGCCATGAGCGCCGGATTGTGGCCGGCCAATTTGCGCTACGTGGCGGCCGAGGATTTAGGCTACTTGCCGCCGCGGGAAGTGCTCGCGGTGGCGACAGGGAGTCAGGGCGAAAGCCGTGCGGCATTGGATCGCCTGGCGGCCGACCAGCATCCGGCGTTTGGGTTGGATGCAGGGGACACGGTGATCTTGAGTTCGCGCGTGATCCCGGGCAACGAACTCCAGGTCAGTGCCATGATTGAGCGGCTTGAGGGCCTGGGCGTACGTGTGGTGCAGGACATAAGTTCTGATCGGCCGATTCACGCATCGGGGCATCCACCGCAGGAAGACCTCAAAGATTTGTATCGCTGGGTGGCACCGCGCACGGCCATTCCCGTGCACGGCGAGCCGCAGCATTTGAAAGCCCATGCGGCGGTCGCGCGTGAGGTTGGCATTGGGAAGCGAATGGTGGGCCGCAACGGCGATTTGTACCTGCTCGCGCCACAGCGCGCGATTCGCCGTGGGGCTGTGGCGGCAGGGCGACTTGGCGTTGAGCGCGAGCAACTCGTGACGGTCCGCATCGACGAGACACGGCGCTGACTCGACCCTCAGGAAACCGTCGCTCCGGTCGCTAATGCCTCTAAGCGTTTTCACCGGGATTGCCATGAGTGCTGTCGCACCTGTTCAGAATCGACCCCTCAACGGTCTGTTTACACTTGCTTTTAAAGATATTGTTGCCGGGAAAGTAGAGCTCCCCAGCATGCCTGACGTGGCGCTGCGCATACGCGCAGCGATGCAGCAAGAAAACACGACCGTCGCCGACGTGGCGCGCGTGATTGCGGCCGATCCCAGTACAGCGGCCTACCTTGTGGGCGTGGCGAACAGTCCCATCTATCGCGGTGTGGTGCCGGTCACCAATGTAGACAAGTGCGTGATGCGTTTGGGCCTGGAGACGACCCGAAATCTGGTCACCGCCTATGCGCTGCGCGCCATGTTCAGTACACGCTCGGGCGCGCTGGCGCGAATGATGAGCGACATCTGGCGACAGAGCGCGCGCACCGCGGCATTCGCCGCCATTTTGGCCAAACGTGACGGGCGCTTTAGTCCTGATCAGGCCATGTTAGGCGGGCTGTTGCAGGACATCGGTATGCTGCCGTTGATCAAGATTATGTCCATGCAGGAGCGCGCAATGCGTGCGACAGAGCGCATGGGCCCCAGCTTGCGTGAGTTCGGCCCGCGGGTGGGTGTGGTGCTGCTGGAACGTTGGAATTTTGATCCTGCCATGGTCGATGTTGTGCGTGAACGCCAGCGGTTTGAACGCGACACCGGTGGTCCGGTAGATCTAGCAGATCTGGTGATCGTCGCACGTCGATTGGCGGCCGTGGGTACGCCTGAGGACGCACAGTTGCCGTCATTCGATTCGATGGCCGCATTTTCCAAACTTGCACTGGGCAAGATTTCGATCGATGAAACGCTTGAGATGCTGTTATCTGCAGATGAAGAGGTGCGCGAAATCATGCAGCTGCTCGGAGTTTCGGGTTAGTTCTGCTAGCGCTCGATTTGTCCCAGGTTGGCGTGCAGCACCGCGCCGTTGAGCACCGGGTTGCCGCTCGACCAGTAGATCGTTCGGGCAATCTCCGTCGGCTCGATGAGCCGCCCAAACGCGGACATCTGTCCCAACGTCGGCATGAATTCTTCGGGCACGTGTTCACGCAGCATCTGCGTATCGGTAAACCCGGGACACACGCACAAGGTGTGAATGTTGCGACCAACGAGGTCCTGACAGGTCGCACGCATCATCCCAACCACCGCATGCTTGCTCGTGACATAGCTGAAGCTGTTGGCCACGGCCTTTTCCGACAGGGTAGAACCTACGTACACCACGGACGAACCCGGCGGCATGCCGGGCAGGGCACAGCGGTTGATCCGATTAGCCGCCACGATATTAATTTCCAGCACGTCGCGCAGTGCATCGCTGTCGGTGTTTTCTACCGTGTCGCTACGGAGTCTCGCGGCATTGTGGACGACCACAAGCTTGGTGGCATCGGCGAGCCAGGGTGCGACTTTGCTCGTCAAAATGTCGTCGACGTTCGAGGCCAGAAAATCGCAGCGAACGTTTTGTACGGCGTCGAGTGGACTCGGTCGACGCGACAGATTCATCACGCTGTAGCCGTGTTCGATAAAGTGTTCAGCCGTCGCCAGACCAATGCCGCTGCTGGCGCCGCTGATCAGCAGCTTTTTACGCATCTGGCGAAACGCCCCAGTGCGTAGCAGCACTTTGTCCCTGTCCGGTGGATACGCGCAACGTCATGCGCCGGATCGGTAGTCTGGTTAAGTCCTCATTGTCGCGCAGTTGCGCCAGTCCGTAGCGCGACAGTTCCTCCAGCGTAATATTTCGCAGCGGTAGAACAAGAACGTCGCGGGGCAAAAAAAGCATGGTTTCATCAGCAAATGTGGCGCTGATGTAGCCATCTTTTTCGCCAATGACCAAATGCGGGGAGTGCTTGGGCAGCAGCACTTTCTCGTCGAGCGAGGCGCACAGTTCGCGCATGATTTGTTTCGCAATTTGATAGTCGAACGCGAGCCCGTTGTCGTCGATCGGGCCGCTGAACTCACCGCTTAGGAAAAACGAATGGCCATGCAGATCTTCGCGCTCGTGTGCCGAGAAAATCGTGAAATGCCCGGCATTGAAATTTAGACTGGGATTGCGAATTCGAATCGTGGTCATGGCCGTCCCGGCGTGCTTGTTCGACCGGATTATGGCCGAGACGCGGGTGGAAGACCAATTGTGGAGCGGAGTCTATGCCACAGAACGTCTGGATGCACCGGCTACGGAGCTGACATTGCGGGACGTTTCAATGGCGCTGTCGAGTTCGAAAAATGTTGTCATGCTTTGCAGTTGCCGGGCTCTCTCGCCGGTGGTCGCACTGGCTTCGGTGGCGCGGCGACAGTCGTCTACGTTGCTGGCAAAGGCGCGTTCGATCGTGTCAATGGCCCGATTCACATCCGTAATGCCGCTGGCCTGACTCTGACACAGTGCTTCAATTTCCTGCATGGTATCGGAAAACCCCACCACGGACGTGGAGATTTCAGTGAGCGCATCGCGGCTGCGACTTACGTATTTGGTGCCCAGCTCGACCCGTTCATTGCAATCGCTGATCAGCACCTTGATTTCGCCGGCTGCGCGCGCGCTGCGCCCGGCCAGTTCGCGAACCTCCGCCGCCACGACGGCAAAGCCACGCCCGGTTTCTCCGGCGCGTGCGGCCTCGACCGCGGCGTTGAGCGCTAATAAATTCGTTTGAAAAGCGATTTCATCGATCAGGTCAATGATATCCACAATGCGTAAGCTGGCGTCGCGAATACCGGCCATTGCCTCCACGGCTTCGCCAACCACCTCGCCACTTTGCTCGGCCTGCTTGCGTGCATCGGCGGCGGCGTTGTTGGCATTGGTGGAATGTTCCGCCGTGCGGGCAACCGATTCAGAGACGTTTCTGATCGTGTCCACCGTTTCACCGATACTGGTTGCCTGCGTTTGTGTGCGCGAGGACAAATCGGCGTTAATGCGTTCGGACTCAGCCGACGATGCTGACATCGCCCCGGCGCTTCCTTTGATTTCGGTGACAACGCTTGCCAGTTTTTCGATGGTCGCGTTGGTGCCTGCTTGCAGTGCGCCGAACTGGCCGTCAAACGAGCCGGTGACACGTTGCGTCAGGTCGCCCCGGGCGACACCATCCAGTGTGTTGACGGTTTGGTCAATGATGTGTTGCGCTGCTTCGACCAGATCGTTGACGCTGTGCGACAACTTGGCAATGAAGCCTGATTTGTCTGCCAGATCGATGCGCTGTGACAGGTGACCGTGCATAGCAGCATCAACGATTTTCTGCACCTGCGCTTCCACCGCAAGTTGCTGAGTGGTCTCGGTCCATTCCAGCACGCAACCCATGAACTGTTGGTCTTCGCGGAAAACCGGATTGAGCACCACGTCGAAGGTGCGACCGGCCACGGAAAACTGCAGTTCACTTGGATGGGACAGATCATTGGCGGTCACGTTTCTGTCGCCGACGGACAGTAGTTGCAGTATGCATGTGCCCGGCACCGCGTGCATGTCCAACCTGACACCCGCCGTGGTGAACGACACGGCGGCGCTTTCGAGCAGTGCGGCGGCGGCATCATTCACTTGCACTATCGCACCTTTCGGATCGACGATCATCAGTGCGGTGGCGGCTTTGTCGACAGCCTGGGCGACAGCAACGTTCCGATCAATCATGTCCAGAAGATCGTTCACGACGTGTGCGTGACGGTGTTCTTCGGGCATGCGACGCGTTGTATCGCGCGTCTTGATTACGTTCTCAAGGGTATTGAGCACGGTCCGTGTGCCGGCATGGCGCAGCACCGACAAACAAAATTGCTTGGTCAGCGTAGTAATGATGGTGCCGAGGAAGGCGGCCTCAAAGATGACGAAGGCGGCATGCAGTACAACGATGCCAAGGCCTGTGCCGTAATCAAACACAACAATCGGCTGTGCGCCGATGGTCAGGCCGGCGGCCTGACAATAGTTCGCCACCAGATGATGCGTGGCCACCGTGCCCACCGCGGCCAGCAGCGGCACGAGCGATTTGTAGCGAATGAGAATCGCCAGCGCCGCAAAGATATGAAAGTGTATTTCGATGCGGCCGAGATTCTGCTGGATGTACAACGCCGAATAGAGCATCAGGCACATGCCCATGATGGCGCGTGAATAGATAGTGCCTGGCACAAGTTTGTAGGCCGAGTAAGCCACAGCAAAAATAACGCCACCCACCGCAAGGCCCATCAAGTAGGTGCCGTATGCCATGGCCATAAGCGTGGCAGCGATTGCCCAATGCGCCGCCAGCATTTTTAGCATCAGCAGGTCTGAGGCGCGGTAGTCGTCTTCCAACGCGTTCGACACTACCGGGTTGTTCTGTTCACCCAGCGCTCGGGTAATGGGTGTAACGATCATGGCAAAAACACTCTGGTGTCGGATGTGGGCAAATGGTCGGCGATGTCAGCGGCAAGCACGGCGGGAGCGGGAAGACGTGCAAATACTTTTTCCAGCTGCCACTGGCCGACATTGCGGGTGAACAGATAGACGTTGCCGCGGTGGCGCTGTAGGTCCGCTGCATTGCGGCTGCCCGCCTGTGCCAGTGCATTTTTGAGTTCACCACCCAGCGCCGATGGCGTTGAAAAGGCTAGGAAATCCGGATGAAATGATGTGGCATAGCGTTGTGTCGCTTGATCGGTCGCATCGAAATGCAGATTGACGAAGGCGAGGGCCAGGTGGGTAGGACCGGCATTCTGCTCAAGCGACCGTTTGGCGGCGGCCAACTGATTCATTGTGGTTGGGCAAACCCCGGCGCAGCCGGGGTAGCCTGCGAACAGCAGCAACGCGTGTTCATTTTCCTGCGGCAGCAGCGCGCTACCAAAGGGCAGCACAACCGTTGTGCGGATCTCGGCGTTAACCAAAGGAATGCTGACCAGTAGCGCCACTGTCATGAGAACAAGAGCGATGCCCGATGCGTGCTGCCTGACTGTCACGGTGCGATACCTTTCGCTAAGTGGTTCGATCACCGCAGTTCGGCGATGCGGCGTTGCAGCATGCCCCCGTGGCGGATGCTTGTCCTCACTGGTAGCGGCCACCCCATAGGTTTCTTTAGAATTTTCGCCGCCGCGCGGCGCTTACGGGCACAGATCGTTGATGTTCGCGCCACCGCTTTGATCGAGCACCGCCTGAGTCATGTCGGGTGCCGCCAACGCGCCGACGCACAACCGACTCACGTTGATGTTCGCCGCCGTCGGACCAATCCGCACGCCAACGGCCGACGGCAAACGGTTTGGAGGCAGCAGCGGCTCGGGCAGCGCGACCCCTGCGTGCAACTGCCGCAGCTGCATATCGCGGATCACGACGTTTTGGCTATCGGTGAGTACTTCGACACCGATGCTGTCCCCGGTGTAGGCCTGCGACTGCAACATTTTCGTGTGCTCCAACAGCACGTCCTTACTGCCGGCGAAGGTATAGCCGCGCGTGTGCGCACCACCGTATCCCGGCAGCGTGGCCGCCGGGTGGGACAGCCCGTCGCCGTTGTGCAGATAGTCGCCACAAAGATCTGATCCCGCCTGCCCGACATTGCTCAGACCGCGAATACTGGTGGCGCGCATAACGAGGTCTTCCACACCATCCATTTTGAATCCGATGACGCCTTTGTTGACATGAAACATTGAGTCGCCGTTGCACACGAATCGATTGGCGTCGTTCGGATCAGGCAGCGAGTCACCCTCGACCCAGGCAAGGACCTCAGTGCTTATCGCATTGCGCGTGACGTTGAGCGGAGCGCCCTCGAACAACCCGGCGTGAATCGCTTTGGCCACGACGGCTTGAGCGTCGGCGACGACATTGCCCGTGTAATCGCCGGCGTCGTTGATGGTAAGTCTGCGTCCGTCCGGCGCACGATTGCGGGTTTGGAAAACGGCTCCCACCGGGTCGACCGCTACACCCTCAGGCGTGGCCAGCGCGACGACCTCGGTGACCGCACCCACCTGACCGTCAATGTGTACGTCATCAAACGTGACGTTGCGTGCGGGTGAGTCGGACTGGAACGGAAACCCGTTGACGGCCACGCCCAGCGGATTGATTAAAAAGCCGTAGGCATTGCCGTCGACGACGCCGTGGGGATTGGCGAACAACGCAAATTCAGCCGGGTGTGCGGTGGCGTCGATTTGCGGACGACCGTCGTGCAAATGACGCGTTACGATCAGATCGTGGTGCACGCGATTCAGCGACTCTCGCAGCCGCTGACGCACTGCGTCGAGCGGAACGCCATTGAGCTCCAGCGCGGCGCCGGTACGTGCCAGATAGTCCAAATACGGCCGAATGAATTGGCCCGCTGAGTACACACCAAGCACCGGTACGTCGAGACGATTGCGCGCCCGCACGTGACGAACCAGCGCGTCGTCAACGCCGTTGAGCGCCACGGCCGCGACTTCAAAATCCTCGAAATTAACGTTCTCGATGTGCACGCGTTCGTTCGCGTTGCCGTGCACGCCGTGATGTGCGCTGCGGCCAATGGTGCCGTTCACAATGCGTACCTGACGCGCCGGATCAAGCGCAGGCCCAAAGTCTGAGGGTCCCTGTCCGGGCACAAACGGCTGATTCGCAAGCTCAATGACGGCGAAAAAACGCTGCAGCAGTGCGTGTTCCTCACTTTGTTCAAGCGTATGCCCATTGAGATCGAGCGTGACGTTATCCGCCGAAATGGCGATGGCAGCGAAAAAGCCCAAACCAAACGCGGCCGGGTGGTAGCGTGGATCGGACGGTCCGCCTGGCACAAACGCGATGCCCGTCTCGGTGAGCCACTGGGTGCGCAGCGGCATGCCGCTTTGGTAGGCGTCCGCTGGGCATTCAAAATCGTGGGGCAGCGCGGTTGGGTCGTCGTTGCACAGCGCTTGCAACGTGGCGCGTGAGTTGGGGTTGAAAGAGATGTCGTGGGCCAGTCGGTAGAGGCCGGGCTGGTCGATCAAATAGGTGCCGTGACGAAAGTGTTCTTGGGTGAGCCAGATTACCTGCGGGTCGTCGGTGCTCGCCGGGCTGGGAGGCGGTGCGACGGCGAGCGCGAAAAATAGTGAGGCGGTAGTAAGCATGTTGATCTCCTGATGCAGTTCCATTGCAGGCGTTCATTGTCAGGACCGGTGCCGGGAGCAACAGCGTCGTATCTTTTGAATTCATCAGGAATTGAGAGTAACCACCTCAAACGTAGCCGTTAATGACGACCGACAGCACCTGCGCAACGTCGCTGCGCATGACAAACACACTTTGAAGGATCGGCAATGGTTGGGCAGGGCAGCCGGCTGAAACGGTTTAGCGGATGAAGCGAATGCTATCCAGATAGACCGTGACGGGTGAGGGCTTTCCGTACAGCGTTACCACAAAGCCGGTTTTCACGCTGCTGAGGTCTTTGCCCTTGAGTGGAATGCGAATGCGTTGCCACTGTGACGTGAGCGTAACGTCATCGGATTGAACGATGAGCGAATCCGGATGCTTTTTCTCTTTGCCGATAATGCCGACGCCAAATTTCACTTGCTCGCCACCGAATCGGCCCCGCGCAAAAAACTCCAGCGTGCGCGCCCCTTTAAGATTGAAGCCGCCGTCTCGGTCGCCCCAGTTGTTCGGTGGGTTTTGCCAGGCAATGCCGGCCCACAGTGCATTGGCGGCAAGACTGATGCGCACGCTTGAGTCGCCTTCGTGGGGATTGCTCTGGTCTTCGCCGTCCAGACTCAGTGCATCGTGATCGCCCATCCAGCCCGACGGTGCCCAGGGAATGCCCTCGAAACCGTCGCGGTAGACATACACCGGCAAGCGCGTGCGCGGCTCGCCACGCACCAGTAGCGGCACGTTGGCCGTGGCAGCTTTCCCGCTGTCATCGCGCGCCTCAACAAACAGACGATAGGCGCCGGGTTCGTCGGGCAGGCGCAGAAGCGCGCCCGTGGTATCACTTTTAATGATCGCGTCTTCCACGACGGGTGGCGTTGGGCGAAAGTCACCGCCGGTGACATAGTCGTTGGCTTCAGGGTACAGGGCCCAGTGCGTGGTGATGGGGCGGTGGTCGGCGTTGTGCATACGCGTGTTGATGCGCAGCGTTTTACCCGGATCCAGTGTCGTGTCGCCGTCCACTTGCAAAGGCTCGATGACCGGCGCGCGTGACGTCGGTGATGTACCGCCCCAGATTTCCTGCATGGTGTCGGTGGCGGCAAGCGGTGTGCCGTCGGCCAGCTGCATGCCAAACCAGGTGGCCGTGCCTTCCATTTTCGTGCCCCACAAAAAAGCGTAGGCGCCCAGCGCCAGATCCGGTGCCGCCGCGACGGTTGCCGCGTAGTGTTTTTTGTAGGCCGCGGCTTTTTCTGTACTGGTAGGTTCGAACGGGGCGCCCCATGAGGTGGTCGCGCTCTCCCACGTGCCGCGCGGGCCAAATTCCGTCAGCACAAATGGCTTGGTGGCGCCCGCGGCGCGATAGCGACTGAGCAAAGACGATGCGCCACCGTAGGAATTAATGCCGTGGATATCGATGGCGGGGCATTCTTCGTGCAAAAAGCGCACGCGTTCGCCGCCGATCTCGGCGGTCACGGTCATGGTTGGATGCAGCGGGTCCACGGTCTTGACCATGGCTGCGACGTCATTGATGGCACGCCAGATGGCGGGATTGTCGCCGGTTGCAAAACCTTCGGCTTCGTTACCGACGCCCCACAGAAGCAGAGCAGGATGATCTTTGTAACGCAGAACGGCTTGGCGTGCTTGCGCCAGTTGCTCAGCCACCTGCTGTTTATTGTCGTAGTCGAAACCGTGACGTTCGTGACCCAGCCAGATGCCAACGGTGACGGTTAGGCCGAGCGCATGCGCTTCGTCGAGCAGGGCGTCGAGGTCGTCGGCGCCCCAGGTGCGCACCGAGTTGGCGCCCGCCGCGGCGAGCGCTTTGAGCGACCCCTTGCCGCCAGCACCGTGGATAAAATAGGGCTCGCCGCCACGCAAGAGCTGCCAGCGGCCGTCGTCCTCACGCAGGCGCACTTCAATCGGGTCGGCGACGGCGGTAACAGCGGTCGCGCCCAAGGTGAACAGAACGGCCGCACGCCGCGTGACGCTCCACAGCGCGCTGGCGGCGTGCGTGCGCATTAGCCGTCGTTAACCGACAGTACGCCGTTGTCGAAGTTTGGCGGTGTCGCGGGTTGATAGGTGAACCCCCATTCGGCCAGCAGCGATTGGGTTAGCAGCGGATCACCGGGCACGAGGCGCAACCAGTTGGTGGCGGCCGTACGATACAGATCGTCGGCGACCAGTTCGTTCAGCGGCACCGAGAAGGGTACGGGCTGACCGTTGGGATCGATGTTGGCGCAGCACTCGAAAAACGTGACCGAGCCAAAGTAGTTGTCCAGCACGGAGCGATACGCGCGCAGTGCCTGGGTTTGGATCAGAGGGTCTTCGGCGGCATCCCACAGCTCGTGCAGCGCGCGCGCCGTGTACCACTGGTTTTCGCCTGATGGCCGACGTGCCAGGGCCGTAGCCCAGAGATAAAAGCGCGCCTTGGCGCCGGTTGGGCCCACGGGAATTTGGTCGGCCAGTGCAAACTTGGTTTCGGCGTCGGGATCGTTGACGTCAAATTCGCGGATCGTGGCGGTCGCGTAGGGATTCTCCGGGTCCTGCAAGATGCAGGTCTCCGCATTGATGCCCACATCAATGCAGGCCAGATCCAGCAGTGTGTCGGTGGGCAGAACGATGGTGGTGATCACCATGCCATCGTCTGCATCGGGTTCTTTGCAGCCGTTCAGACCGACAAGAGCTATGGCGAGAAGGGCAGCCGCCGCGCGTGTGGTGTTTTGAATTCGCATCTTACACGTGCCTCAGAAGTTGTAGCGGAAGAAAAAGACGGTCTGGAAAATGTAGTCGTTCGTGCCATTTTCCGATTCGTTGTCCGGGGAGTTTTCGTCCAGCGTTCGGTACAGCGTGCGCACACCCAGTTTGGTGGAGCGCAGGAAGTCCAGCTTGCTGTCCAACAGTACTGAGTACTCGAGTCGAACCTGCTCGGGGAAGGTAATGTTGAATTGACGATGGAAGTCGTACGGGCCCCAGGCGTCTTTCTTAAAATAGCCTTCGAAGTAGTGCTTGTTGCGAACCACCATTTTCCCGTTTAGCGCGTAGAACTTGCGGCTGCCACCATTTGGATCGCCAGAGGACTGCTGAAAGCCCGTGCTCAGGTTGGTAATGATGCGCGTGTTGCGATTGGGATTGAAGACCATCCGGCTGGAGGCCTCCCATACGTCTTCCGGCGGCAGGCCAACACCAAACGAAGCGTTGACGCGCGTGAGCTCGAAAAAGAACTGATTGGCATCGGTGGGCGTTGGGTATTCGGTGTAGTTCAGGCCGAGATTGAACGCAAAGCCGGCGTCCTCGCGCTGGTCGTTGTCCCACTGGTAGAACGGTGTCGCGCCCGTGGGATCGTAGGTGATAAACAGTTCGGCGGCGCGGGCTTCGCGGTTACCAAGCACCGCGAACGGATCGGCGTCGCGATCCCGAATGGCGATGCCGGGCATCAACACGCCGTTTTCAATGGACGAGGGCAGATTGGGGTTGGCATCCACGAGGTTCTGGCGATACAGCAAGCGCGGGAAGATCATCAGATTGCCAAAGTTCATCATCATGCCCATCTCGTATTCTTCGGTGTTACCGAGATTGGAGTAGGGCAGACGCGTGCCGAATTCGCGCAGGACGTCACCGCCCTCGGCGACAAGGCCGGCGTGGTTGGTCGCAATGTAGGTTTGAGTGCCCAAAAACGGGAACGTGAAACGCGTGCGCAAGGCAATCGTGTCTTCAAAGTCGATTTCATCGAGCAAGATGTTGCCGCGTACCACGCGATCGTATTGATCGCCGACGCGCTCGCCACTGGCGAGCATGGCGCCCAGCTCAAGTTTGGCCGGACCGATGGGCGTCTTGGTGTACAGCGTGGTCTGACGCGATTGACGCACGGTGGCAAGCGTTGCGGCGACGCCGGCGGCCAGACGCGACACGTCTTCGGAGTGAATAAAGGTCCAGTCCGTGTTGCGGAATTTGGAGCTGTATTTGCCCACGACTTTCGGGTTGGCGCCCCAGTACACTTCCGGTCCGCCCAAAATGGTCAGGCCTTCGTAACGACCCTTGCCGACGAACTCCACACCTTCGGGCGCTTTCGCGTTCCAGATATCGGCGCCGTAGATGTCGGTGGCTTCACGCACCAGTCCAAAGAAATCGCCTTTGTATTTCCAGTGATAACGCGGCGTGTGATAAAACGCGGTGACGTCGAAATCTTCGCCCACGTACTTGGCTTCGAAATCGTAAATCTCGACGCGCTCGCGATCCGTGAAAGTTTGTACTGTCTGTACTTCCACACCCTGATCGGTGGTGCCGAAGCCCACCACCTGCACGGGCAAACCACGCCGTCCGTAAACGATTTCCAGCGGTTCGAGGTCCGCGACATCGCCCAGAACGTTGACCGTGAACTGGCCGTCAATTTTTTCGGTGGGTTTGAATTCAAAATCCATGAACAACAGCTGACCGTCAGAAAATTCAACGCCGTTTTCGCCGCTCTCGGAAATGGCGTTTTCCGTGCCCTTGAGCACAAAGCGCGTCAGCAGGCTGCCGCCGGCGAATTTGAGCACCTGATCGTCTTCGACCTGTTTGCTCTTGATCTCACGAACATCGCTTTTGAGCTCCAGATAATCCATGTTTATGGTGGCGATTTTTTGGTTGAACGCGTCTTTTTTCATTTCATATGGGTCCATATGAAAGATCTCGGAGAGCACGTCATAGGCCATGCGCGGGCGGGCTTCATATACGCCGTCTGCGTTGGGCAAACCCAATGCGACGATGCCGAACCACTCTTCGTTCATGTTGTTCTGGCCCGGCGCCCAGTCAAACGGATAGCCTTGGTTGGACCACGAGGCATTGTCGTCGTGCACTTCCAGATTTTCTTCCTGCAGGTACTTCCACCATTCGTCACGCCATTCAAAAACGAAACCGCCGCTGGAGTTGCCTTCCTCGCCGTTGCCGTAGGATTTGTTGTACATCTCCTGCCACTGGTCACGCAGGAGCCCTGCCTGAGCCGGTCCGTCTTCGCGGCCTTCGCGCGCGTTGAACGCATCACTGCCAAACTCGAAAAACACCACCGGCATGTCGAGTTTCTTGTCCACTTCTTCCCACAGGCTGGTGAAGCTTTTGCCGCGGTAGACGTTGCTGCCCAAAAGATCCATGTCGGTGCAGTATTCTGCAATCAGATCGATGTACTGAATGTCGCCGTTGACGATGGTGAACGGGTGATTGGGGGCAATTGACTTACCGGCCTTCATCACCTCGTTGAACAGGCTGTACAGGTAGCGCGCCTTCTCCGTGTTGCGCTCGCCCTCGGGCAGATTTTCAATCTCAAAACTGGACCAGGACAGGCCGTAGTTGCTCTCGTTACCAAACGCGAACATCAACACGCCGGGCACGTCTTTGTACGTGTTGACGATGTCGAGCATGTCTTTTTTGAGCGTGGCGCGAGTGAGCGGGTCGGAGTAGTCGGTGTTTGGAATCCAGCGCCCCCCCACGAGATAGCCGTAACGGCCCATGAGCGGGTTGATGACCGTACGGATGCCGTAGGTCTCGTACACGTATGTGACCCACTTGGGCGGCAGCATCATAAAGCTGCGGATGGTGTTGACACCGGCCGCCTGCATCAATGCAAAGTCGTAGTCCAGTATGGCGCGGATTTTCTCGTCCGATTCGCCCCACAGATTGTACGAGTAGTTTTGCCCGCGCGGACTGTAACTCCACACGATCCCCTTGATGTAGTAGTCCTCGCCGTTGACGAGCAGCTTCCAGCCGTTGTCGTCCTTGAACGTTGTGACCTTATCGGCGGCGTGTGCCTGCCCACTGATGGCCATGCACATCAGCAGGGCGAGGGTCAGCCTCGCGACGAGCGAAGTGCTGCGTGTGGAAAAACCTACATTCGTCATTGTGACTACTCTTTGTTTTTTGACTCAAGTTTGTTGGGGTTGTGAATCGATGGTCCGAACTATGGACCATCGATACTCGTAACTTCGACGTTATCGTAGAACACGCCGGACGGTTCAAAACCTGCGGCCGTGGTCTGGAAGCCGAACTGTAGAACCTGACCAATCCATTCACCAATGGTCAATTCCAGCGTGTAGGTGTCCCAGTCGGCGGCCGAGGCGGTCAGTTCCACCTGAGTGACGTCCGTGGTGGAGAACCCGGCGGTTGGATTGAGCACCTTGATGAACGCGAAGGCGCGCGATGCGCCGCCCAGATTGCCGCGTTTCGCATCGAACGTAAACGTCCACGTGTCACCCACGTCGTCCGCCGAAATCGATGATCCACCGACGCCGCGCGCTTCGATGAAGACGTTGGTTTCCACCAAGCCGTTGGCGCTTTGATGGCCAGATGGCGTGCCGCCAGGCCCGCCGCCCGGACAGCACTCATAGTCGCTGTAGACCGAGAACTGTTGCAGACCTTGTTCAGCGCCGCCTTCGCCGGTCGCGATGGCCGAGATTTGCGGTCCGTTCGGAGCCGGATTGCCGTAGCCAAACAGGTAGCTGGGGCCTTCAAACACATTAATGAAGTAGCGCCAGCCGTCGCCGATGTCCGCGCCCATAATGTCCAGCGATTCGAAGTCCTGCGGACCATAGACCGTGGTCACCACCACATTGGGAAT
Organism: Gammaproteobacteria bacterium; assembly: GCA_045106455.1. GTDB lineage: Bacteria > Pseudomonadota > Gammaproteobacteria > Steroidobacterales > JBCCMA01 > JBCCMA01. Next base: position 67,209 of record JBGCEL010000004.1, on the reverse strand, counting down.
CCGCGGCGTAGCTTGGCAGGTGCCGGTCTCACGGCAGGCGACGACCACTTCGATGTCGTCCAAACTAAAGACCGCCGAGCCGCCCGTGACGTTGAGCGCAAACAACGCCGTGAGGTTCGCCATATCGAGCGTGGTGCCGGCGCCCACCGAGGCGGTGACCACATCGGCAATTTTCACCGAGTACTGTTGCCACTGTCCGTCGGCGGTAAAGGTGAGGGCATCACGGCCCGCAGCGCCCGCGGCGCCATCGAAGCCCACGCTGATGTCCGTGCCGGCGGTGGCCGACTCGACGCGCATGCGGAACAGAATCTCGCCGGCCGTTTCACCGCCGGTCAGATCGAAAAAGCCGGTGGTTGGACCGTTGTCCATAGCACTGACCGTGACCCCGGCGCTGCCCGCGGCGGCATTGATGTCGAGGCTCCACACCACATCCGTACCATCGATGGCACCGGTGTTGTTAGTGTTGACCGTGGCGCCACCGGTTTCGACCGGTGCGACCGCCAGCGCTTGCATCACCGGCGTGCCCGGATCGGCTTCGTCAACAAAGCTCAACGTTGCCGGGGCATCCACGTAGACATCCAGCGACTCGGTGTAGGGTTCGCTTGGGGCGGTGATCGGCATGACGCCGGCATCGCCCGTGCTGCAACCCGTGCCCGCGACAGGATCGATGGCGTTGGCGCATTCGTATACGCGTACCGCATCAATCTGCAGCGATTGCGGGAAGGTTGAACCGGCACCAGCCGTGTCGGCAATGCCAAGGCCGATGGCCAGATAGAAGTTTTGATCAAACGGTGCGGCATCGGTGCCGAGCGTGTACACGCCGTCGGCGTCCTCACCATACGAATACCAGTTGTCCTGGGTTTGCGTGGCCACGTGAACGCCGTCAACAAACCAGCGAATCTCGCCGGCTTCCCACTCCAGGGCATAGGTCAGTGTGTTGCTCAATGCCGGGTTGGCCGGTTCGGACGTGCCCGTCGTGACGGTGTTTTCCGGTACCGGCAGGCCGTACTGCAGCGTGTGCTCAAGCGTGGCGTTGCTGCCAATGCCCAGGTCCGGCGCGTTGGCCAGATCGATTTCACCCGACTGCGGCCACGGTCCATAGGCATCGTCGACCGGCAGCAGGAACAGCGAGGGCAGGGTGCCGAGCGTGCCCGGCATGCGTGCGTCGATCTCGATACGACCGTGGGTGAGCTCGAGCTTGCCCCGCGTGTCGATCAGCGCTGACGAGTAGGTCGATCCGGCTTCTTCGCGGCCTTCAATCGTGAGTGCACCAGCCGCTACGATAATGTTATCCGCGGTGTAGCTCTGCACGCCTGCGCACGGTGCCGGACAATCCGCATCGGTACGCGCGGTCCAGTTGGCGTCGTTGAGCGCACTGCCGTCGAAGTCGTCGGACCAGGTGAGTGTCCACAGCGGCTGCAGATCCAGATCAGCCGAGACCGCGGCGGCGCTGTTGCCGTTGCCGGCCGCATCAAAGGCGACATCCGCAGCCACCGTGATACTTAGCGCACCAATGCCATCCGGTGTCACGTTGGCGGTGTAGGTGGTGGCATCCACCGCCGTGAAGTCAGCGGCCACGCCGTTGGTCACGGCAAGATCGCCGGCCTCAAAGCCGGTCACGTCTTCATCAAACGTGACGGTGACGGCAATCGCATCCAGCGTCTGAATCGTGGCGGGCAGGCCGGTGATTTGCGCGGCCGGTGCCGAAATGTCGAATTCGACGGCAGAGCCATCGGTGGTGACACTCGCCGCCTGACCGATGTTACCGCCCAAATCTTCAAACGTGATCAGGAACGCAACCGGGCCTTCGGTATCGGTGGCCAGCAGGGTCCGCGTGGCCGTCCAAGTAGCGCCCGCGCCGGTAATCAAATCGGCCGGTGCGCCACCAATCACGACGGTGGGCGCGACGATGTCTTCGTTGGCCGTCATCGTGAGCGTGACCACGTCGCCGGTGACCGCGAGTGCCGGGTTGGCGTTGTTCGAGGCAATGGCAATGGCCGTCAGCAGCGGTGCATCCGCGTCCAGATTGTTCGTGACCGAGATCATCGTGGCCGCGCTACTGACGTTGCCGGCCGCATCAACGGCCGCGCCGTCGGCCACGGCCACCATCAGGTCGCCGGCGCCGCTGGGCGTGACGTTGACGGTGTAGGTCGTTGCATCAACGGCCATCAGCGCACTCGCCGCACCGTTGGTGACCACGATGTCAGCGAGCTCGAGGCCGCTAACCGCTTCGCTGAAGGTCAGCGTCAGGGCAATGGCGTCCAGTGAGGTGAAGTCGACCGGCGCACCGCTCAAGGTCGCGGTGGGCGCGGTGGCGTCCACCGTCACACTGCTGTTGTCGGTGGTGGCGGTGACCGTTGTGCCAACGTTGTCGGCCAGATCGGCGAACGCAATGGACACAGCGACGGCACCGTCGGCGTCGCCGCTGTCAATCACGCGAGTGGCCTCCCACGTGGTGGCCGCGCCGCTGACGGCGGCGGCCATACCGCCGATCATGACGGTGGGAGTCTCGATTGGCTCGTCCGCCGTGAACGACAGCGTGAGCGTGTTGCCGGTCGTAGCAAGCAGCGGGTTGGCATTGTCAGAGACGATGCTTACCGCGGTCAGCGTAGGTGGCGTGTCATCGACCACCGGTGCCGGTACGCCAAACTCCACGTCGTCCCACAGGTAGGTTTTAGCACCCGCCGTATCGCCGTCAGTGTTGAAGTTGAAAAACACGTTGATCTTGCGATAGCTCTGCGACAGATCCAGTGCGGGGCCCGTGACGACGTTGGTGAAATCGAACACCAGCGTTTCCCATTCGTTGGCGACGGTGGTCAAGAGTTCGGCTTCCACCGCGATGTCACCATCGTCGGCGTCTTCTACTTTCATGCGCACGGGAATGCCAGCGTCGGGTGAGTAGACGCGAATGCCGATGGTCGTTTGCGTCGGCGAGAAGGGGATGGCCGTGGCCAAACCATCCACGGTGCTGGCCGTTGTACCCGCAAACGTTTCGGCGCCAGCAGGCTTGAGCGTGGAGGCAACCATGTTGTCGCCATCTTCCGGATCAACGACCAATGTGGTGACCGCGCCACCGAAGTCCACCACCGTGTAGTCGACCATCGGATCGTCAAACGTAATCGGCAGATCGATCTGCGCAAGGCTTGGCGGCATCACCGGCTGTGGTGGTACCTGCTCGATGTCGTCGAAGTAGAACGTCCAGTTGTCCGGATCGCCGGTGGCGTCACCAATGGTACCCAGATCAAAAATCAGCGTTATTCCCTGCACCGTGCTGGCGTAATTGGGGAACGAGAAGTTCAACAGCTCCCAGCCGGTACCGCCGTGGTTCACCTCCACCTCGGCGTCGGTGTCGCCTTCGAGTTTGAACAGCACACGTACGGGTCGCGGCGACCAGACTTTCATGTTGAACGAGCTGCCTGCCACAACATCAATCGGGGCGGGCAACGTCAGCAGTGAGCCTGCAAACGGTTCGCCGGCAAATTTGAGCATGCGACCGACCTGCGCGCTGGTGTTGATGCCACCGGGTACCGGGTTGGCCAGTACCTGGGCGGCACCGCCGCCGAAGCCACCGTCCAAACCGAAGTCGTAAGATTCCGGTGCATCTTCAAAGTCGGAGAAGAACGCTTCGGGTTCTTCTGGATCGGGATCAGGGCCACCGCCGTTGCCGGTGGGCACGACGATGTCATCAAAGTAGAACGTCCAGTTGTCCGGATCATTGGTCGCATCGCCAACAATACCCAGATCGAAAATAAACGTCAGCGCGCTAAACGAGCCGCTAAAGTTGTCGAAACTAAAACTGAGTTCTTCCCAGCCCGTACCGCCGTGGGGAATGTTGATCTCGGGCTCGGTGGTGCCGCCTTCGAGTTTCAATAGCACGTTGACAGCGCGTGGCGACCACACCTTCATGGTGAACGTGCCGCCGCCTGGAATTTCCAATGGCGTGGGCAGCGTCAGGCTCGAACCGGCAAACGGTTCGCCGGCGAATTTAAGCATGCGGCCCACTTGTGCGCTGGTGTTGATGCCTTCGCTGACCGGGTTGGCCAGTACCTGTGCAGCACCGCCGCCAAAGCCGCCGTCCATACCAAAATCGTAGCTTTCGGGCGCGTCTTCAAAGTCGATGGTGGTGTCGTCAATCACACCGTCACCGGTGCGTTGGAACACGCGCACATAGTCGACCAGCATGGTTTGCGGCCACACTTCGTCGCCGCTCGGTGGCTGGTTGTCGCTGCCGAGCGTGCCGCCCATGGCGACGTTCAGGATCAGGAAGAACTCACGCAGAAATTCTTCCATGGTGGCGGCTTCAATGTTGCGCGAGAACACGTCAACGCCGTCCATTTTTCCGGTGATCTGAGTACCGTTCCAGTCGGCTTCAAAAATGTGGAAGTCGTCGCCCAGCGCTTGTGGGAATTCGCGGCTTTGTGAATCGAACACGCGGCCTTCCGGAAAACTGCAGGTTTCTGGTGCCTGAATAGTCTGGTCGCACCAGTGCATCGTAAAGTGTGTGGTGCGATCGTTGGAAACGGTCGGGAACATTTCCATGAAATCGATCTCGCCGGCACGTGGCCACGGCGTTTCGGGGAAGTTGGCGCCCAAAGACCAGAAGGCCGGCCACGATCCCTCACCCACGGGTGGTTTGATGCGTGCGATCACTTTGCCGAATTTGAATTCGAATTTGTCTTTGGTATTGAGTCGCGCCGAGGTGACGGTGCCATCACGGACGCCGCAGGGCGGCGTGTCGCAACGAGCCTGAATCACCAGATTGCCGTCTTCCACGCGGACGTTGTCGGTGGCGGTTGTGTAGAGCTGCCACTCGTTGTTGCCCCAGCCGCTGTTGTTGCTGCCATAGCCGGTCTCGAAGTTCCATTTCGACGCGTCGGGTGCCCCATCGGTGTTGAATTCGTCCGAGAAAATAAGTTCGAATCCGGTATCGCCACCAACCGGCGGGAAGCCCGCAAACGCAAAACCAAACGTATCGATGCCGCCCATTTCGGCATACGTTGCGTAGAAGTTGCTGAGTGCTTCGTCATTGCTGATCAACATCGCGCCGGGCGCGATTTGTCCAAGCAGCGCCATCGCGTCATCGCGGAAGGTGGGTGAGGCAAAATCAAGCGAACGACCGTCGGCACTGCTGGCTACGCTGGTGGCGATGGTGATGCCGTTGCTCGGGTCCCCGTCCGAGTCCAGGCTTTGCAAGAACACCAACTGATTAACCGCCGAGGTGTCATTGGGGTCGCTGCTGCGCGTCAGGCCAACCGGCGTGATGATCGGTGCGCCGGGCACCGAACCCAATTCGATGCCGCCGATCGTAAAGGCAATCGACTCGCCCTCGATGTACAGAAACTCACCGGCTGCGCTCGTCGTACCTTCGTCACCGCCAGAGGTGCGGTAGGCCACGCCACTAATGGGCGCATCAATAAGCAGGCCGGTGACCATGGGCTGCGGGGTGCCCGGGATGCGCTCGGGTCCGTCGCCGTCGCCAAAACAGCCGGCCAAGCCGGTCAGAATGAGCGCGAGCGCGGCAAAGCGAGCTAAACGAGGAATCGGTTGTGAGGACATGATTGAGCTCTCGAGTAATTTTCATGATGGGCAGACGGCGTCAATACTTTGACGTTTTAGCGACAATTGACAACGCTGTCAATTGTGCGGACGATAGGGCATCAATTTTGTAGCCATTGGGATACAGGGCATATGAAAATGTGCGTGGAAGCCTGCCTTGTTCGTGCATCCATGAATTGGATGTCATTGAAACATATGATAATTGATCGCCAGTAGGCATTCGCGGGTCGTCTCCGGGCCCACGCATCGGGCCGCAGGCTGATTGTGTTAAATCCGAGTGCCAGCCTGATGGTTGCGCTGGTCGGGACGCCGCGCTGTTGCACGGTATGGATGCGCTGATCGAACCCATGTTCGGCGTCAGCGCCAACCATACACGTTCGCCACGCGGCCGTAGACGTCTAATTAAGGTGCTTCGGCGCGATGGCCGCCATGGTTTTCGATAGGCGCCCCCGGGGCACAGTGTGATTGTTTTAGTGGGGGCAGGCCACAGTGAGAAAATTGTCATCGGATCTTCTGCAAGATTTATCACAATGCCGACAGGGCCGCCCTCAACCTGGCGAAATGTCAGCACGTTTTTACGCTTGTCAGTATCATCGTGAACGCATTTTTATGTCGCAGATAAATTCCCAGTAATGACCAGCGCGCACACGCAGTGCGGGCACAACTTGAAGCGTGTCGTGGCAACTTAGGTGGCGCCGCGACTGGAGCAGTACATTGAGCACGAACATGAATCAACACGGCGTAACGGGACATTTCGTTTCGCTTGGCGACGAGCGTTTCTACGCGATTGAAAACGTCGATCAGATGGCGCCGTTTTTTATTAGCGTGGTGTCGGACAGCGACCACTGGCTGTTTGTCGCCTCCAACGGTGGCATTACGGCGGGCCGCGTCTCGCCCGAGACGGCGTTGTTTCCGTACTCCGCGGTCGACCAGATTTACGACAGTGCATTACATACCGGGTGCAAAACGCTGCTGCGTGTTGCGGGCGCAAACGGTGAGGTTATTTGGGAGCCGTTTAATCGCGAACACGACGGGCGTTTCGAGGTGCAGCGGAACCTGTACAAAAACACCCTTGGCGATAAGCTGCTGTTTGAGGAAACTAATCAGACTCTCGGGCTGACGTTTCGCTATTTATGGAGTACCTGCGAGGAGTACGGCTTTGTGCGTCGCGCAGAGCTGGTCAGCACGAGCTCGGCGGCGCGCCGCGTAGAGGTGCTCGACGGCATCCAGAATATTCTCCCGGCGGGAACGCCGCGCGGCACGCAGGCGATGGCCAGTAATCTGGTGGATGCGTATAAGTGGAACGAGTTTGAGACGGACTCGCAGCTGGCATTGTTCACGCTGTTCTCAGGGATTACGGATCGTGCGGAGCCGTGCGAGTCGTTGCGTGCGACCACAGTGTTTGGCACGGGCCTGCCAAACCCCCGCACGCTTCTTAGTAGCCACCCAATCGCGTCCTTTCGCCGTGGCGAGACGCTGATCGATGAGATACACAATCGTGGTGTGCGTGGGTCCTATCTGCAGGTTGCCACGCTTACTCTGGAACCCAACCAGCCCAAACGCTGGTCGCTGGTCGCCAACACAGAGCAAACCCAGTCCGATGTGGTGAGATTGCGCGAGCAGCTGCACACCAGCGAGAACATCGATGCGTTGCTACAGGCCTCTGTAGAACGTGGCAGCGATGGTCTGGCCCGGATTATGGGCGCGAGCGATGGCATGCAGTGGACGGCCGAAGAAAATGTCTCAACGCATCACTATGCCAACGTGCTGTTTAACGTGATGCGTGGTGGTATTTTCGATGAAAACTATCGCGTGCCGCGAAAGCACTTCGAGCGCCACCTGCAGCGTTTCAATGCGCCGCTGGCTGCCCGCTGCAGTGCGGCTATTGCGCAGTGGCCCGAGTCGTTGAGCGTTAGCGATATGCGCACGCGAATTGAAAAGATCGGCGATGCCGGTCTTACGCGTCTTGGCCATGAATTCTTGCCGCTGCGTTTTGGCCGTCGGCACGGTGATCCCAGTCGTCCGTGGAACCAGTTTGCGATTCGACTCAACGATGATCAGGGGCGTCGTCTTTTGGCCTATCAGGGCAACTGGCGCGACATCTTTCAAAATTGGGAAGCATTGCTGTATTCGTTCCCGGATTTTGTTGACAACATCATCGCCAAATTTGTGAACGCCTCCACGGTGGATGGTTACAACCCCTATCGCATTACCAGCGACGGAATCGACTGGGAGGTGGAAGAGCCCGACGATCCGTGGAGCTACATTGGCTACTGGGGCGATCACCAAATTATTTATCTGCTCAAGCTGCTGGAACTGTCCGAGCAATTTTTTCCGGGACGCATCGCCCACGGTCTTAGAGACCGCGTGTACAGCTACGCGAACGTGCCGTATCGCATTAAGCCATTCGACGATCTGGTGCACGACGCGGCAAGCACGGTCGAGTACGACCACGATTTAGCCGATCGCATCGAGGCACGTGTGGCCGCCATGGGCGCCGACGGCAAGTTGCTCCAGGACGGCGCCGGCGCCGTGTATCAGGTCAACCTGCTGGAAAAACTCGTGGTGCCACTGCTGGCCAAGCTCAGCAACCTGGTGGTAGACGGCGGCATTTGGCTCAATACACAACGACCTGAATGGAACGATGCGAACAATGCGCTCGTGGGTCAGGGACTTTCGATGGTCACGCTCTATTACATGCGCCGCTACGTGCGCTGGATGGCAAGCTTGATCGACGGCGATACACAGAGTGTCGAGCTGTCTGCAGAGGTGGTGGAATGGCTGGAGAGTACGGCGACGGCGCTTGCCGCGGTCCGTGACGATCTCGGCCAGGGGCCATTGGACGCAACGCGACGTCTGGCCCTGTTGCAGGCACTTGGCGGTGCGGCGAGCGCCTATCGACTCACGCTGTACGCCAATGAACGTTTCAGTGGCTCGCGCAACATTGCGATGAGCGACGTGCGATCGTTGCTCGATGACGCTCTGATGGTCATCGATCACAGCATCGTAAGCGGCAAACGCGAAGACGGTTTGTATCAGGCCTACAACCTTTTGGAGCTTAACGACGGTACGGCTGAGGTGGATACCTTGTATCCGATGCTGGAAGGTCAGGTGGCCGCGCTGAGTTCGGGGGCGGTGGCGCCCGCCGAGGCGGTGGCGCTTTTGAATACCTTGTTTGGCAGCGCGCTCTATCGCGCAGATCAGCGTTCGTTTTTGCTGTACCCGGATCGAGATTTACCGAACTGGCTGCAGAAAAATCGCGTGCCTGAGAAAGACGTGCTGGCTAATCCTCTGCTTAACGCGATGATCGAGAATGATGATCGCCGACTCATTGAACGCGATGCGGTTGGCACCTGGCGCTTTGCGGCCGCGCTGACCAATGCCGATGCCCTGGAGGCGGCTCTGGCCGATCTTGGTGATCACTACGCGGCGCAGATGTCTGCGTCGCGCGAGCCATTGTTGGCTTTGTATGAACAGGTGTTCAATCACAAAGCGTTTACCGGTCGTTCGGGTGGCATGTTTGGTTTTGAGGGATTGGGCAGCATCTACTGGCACATGGTGTCAAAGCTGTTGCTGGCGATTCAGGAAAATTATTTCGCGGCCCGCGAGCAGGGTAGCGACAACGCCGTTTGTGTGCAGTTGGCAGAACATTATTATCGCGTGCGTGAGGGCATCGGGTTTAACAAGACGCCGGCCGAGTACGGTGCGTTTCCCACCGATCCCTATTCCCACACACCAAAACACGCCGGCGCGCAGCAGCCGGGTATGACCGGTCAGGTCAAAGAAGAAGTGCTGACGCGGTTTGCCGAGCTGGGTATTCGGGTGACCAATGGACAGGTGAAATTCGAGCCGAGTCTTTTGCGGCGCCGCGAGTTTGCGACGCAAGCCGGCTCGCTGCGCTATCTAAATGTGGACCAAGACTGGAAAACCGCCAGCGTACCGGCGCAGGCGCTGGCCTTCACATGGTGTCAGGTGTTGATCATTTATCGTCTTGATGCGTCGGGGCCGGCTGGGGTCGAGGTGTTCGAGGCCGACGGGAAAAGCCAACATTTTACCGCGCTTGAGCTACCGGCGGATGTGTCCAATCATTTGTTTCTGCGTGAGGGCAAGGTGCGTTCGGTGGTGGTTACGTTAAGATCAGAGGATATTCTCGACTAAGGACATCGCTCATGAAGCACCGCATCGTTTGGATTGTGCTGGCCGCAATGGCCACTGGTTGCGCCACGACGGTGCCTTCGGCGGACCCGGAGTACTTAAGTACGTCTGAGGCCAAAGCGCTGAACCTGCCGTTCTCGGATGCCGTGCGCGTGGGCGATCTGCTGTTTCTCTCCGGAAAAATTGGCAATTTGCCGGGTACTCGCGAGCTCGCTCCAGGCGGCATTCAGGGGCAGACGCGACGCACGCTGCAGAGCATTCAGGCGAGCGTTGAGGCTTGGGGCAGCAGCATGGATCGCGTGGTGAAATGCACCGTCTTTCTGGCCGACATGGACGAGTGGGGTGCTATGAACGAAGTGTATAAAACGTTCTTTAAAAACCCGCCCGCGCGTTCGGCCATGGGCGTGAACGGTTTGGCGATGAACGCTCGCGTTGAGATTGAGTGCATAGCCGCGATGCCCTGACGGCGCGAGCGCTCGATGCTTATCGATAGATTGGCGGGTTCACACTGTCGATGATCAGCACACCGTCATACTCATCGCGTAAGCGCATAGACACCTGAAAGCTGCCCCAGGCCCAGGTGGGTGTCACCTGATCAAGCCACGCGGCGCCACTGTCGGTGGTGGACGCATTCTCAAAATCCAAAAACAAATACGACTGACGCTTGCTGTGGAAAATCGCTTCAAGGCTGAAGTCGAGCGGGGCACTAACATCCTGCACGGTGCGGTCATTAAAGGTGTGCTGACCGCGGTACATGTACAGCCCTATTGTGTACATCTGTGCGGCGAGTTCATTGTGCGTCAGTGCGCCCATATTGCCGTCGGGCACAAACCCCGTACCTTGGTGGCGCAAGTGCGCGTTGTGCGCCCAGCCAATGATTTTGTCGTCGGGATAAATTTGTGTAACGAGCGCAATCAGGTTGGCCGCCATGCCGCGGTCGCGACTTGCATTACCCTGTCCGCTGGTAAAGCGCCGTGCGATTTGCGTCGCGTAGTCGGGACTGCTGCGGGCGTACGCGATCGCAATGCGCACGTCGGTTTCTGTCACCGCGTCGTTGGCGCTAATCAGACTCATGTTGGCATCGAGATAGTCGGCGAGCGCCGCGTAGTCATTGCTAATTTGCGTGAGCGCGTTGGACAGCGCCACCATGGCCGGATCGGATGCGCTTGCGGCCGCGAGCGCGTTGCGTGTGAGGTTGACGAAGTTGTCATCCTGCTGGCGCACCTGCTCGGCAAAGTTGAACGAAACCCGTGCCACGAGATCGCCCAGCGCGTTGGGACGCTGCGCAATCGTATTGCCACTGGCCTGCACATCAAACCCGGTGAGTCGCAGCGGTGTTGACGAGTTGCGCGTTGAGGCAACATAGGCGAATAGCTCGCGCAGGGTTTCGGTTTGCCACACACCGAACAGGCAGCTGTCCATGGCCGGCTCAACCGCATTGAGCTGTATCAGGCCCTGCGCAAACTCGCAGTCGAACATACCGCCTTCAAACGCCAGTACGTTGTAGCCAAGTTCTTTATGCAGGTACTTAATTAGCCGGACTTTGGCCTGAGAGTATTCGCGCACTCCGTGACTGCTTTCGCCAAGCATCACCAGACGTTTGTCTTGCAGTAGAGAAGCGAGGAAGTCGAGGTCCGTAAAATTGGGGTCAGCGGTCAGCGAGCGCACCACTTTGGCGTTTTGATCAAACCAGCGAGTGGCGTCATCATTGGTGCGACCGGCGTTGGGGTCCGCCGACGTCATCAGGCTCGCATCGGTCGGAAGTCCTCCGGTCGCTGGCGGCGGTGTGACCGGCGGGTTGGTGGTGCCCGCGTCAGAGCCTGATCCGCCGCAGGCGCTTAAGATCAGCACGGTGGCAAACAGGAACAAGACCCGGATTGGCATAACTAACGTGTTCATACGAGACATAGTGTATACAATTGCTGATCATGCACAAGCTGCGGTTTTCGGCTTCGAGGTTTTCCAACAGTTATGAATCAGGTGAGCCCCAAAAAACTGCTGCACAGCAAATGGACGGCCGTGACGCCCGTCCGTCGGGAAAAACATTTTATGGTGACGGCTATTCTGGATGATGAATCGGGACAGCCCGTTAGCTGCTGTCTCGAAGCTGTGCACAGCGGTAAGGAACGAACACTGCCGTGGCGCGAGCTCAAAGATGCGACGCTGTGGCGTCAGGGCTGGGTCTAGCGGCGGTCTTCCTCATGCGATTTAAGCAATATGCGCTCGCGCTGCAGATCGAGCACGAAATCGCGCTGTGAAAACAGGCGGGCCCCGAGCAGTGCGGCGGGTTGCCCGGAAAGGCCCAGCGTGGCAAAAATTGGCAGGTCTGCAATAACAAACACTTCCTCGTACCACACCGTATCCTGCGTTCGGATATCGCCCGCAACAAAACGCGGCAACGCATCGGTATTGTCGTGGATGCCCTCAAGCGCGTTCTGACGTTGCCGTGGGAAGTCACCCACCGACAAGCCCGCGCTGCGCGCCACCTGCCAATTCACCACGTTGTTGCCCGAGCCAAGATCAAAAATGGCGTTGGCCTTATGCCCTTCGATGTCGACGGGTAGGAAAAATACGGCACGCGATGCTCTGTTGGTGGTGCCGCGAATCAGTGGCAGTGCGTCCCAGCCCACAATTTGGGCGGGTGCATCAGCGGCTGGAAAGAAGGCGACGACCGATCCATCGCGCTGAAACAAAATGCGATAGCGCGTGAGTACATCCTGACCGAGAATGCCGGCGGGTCGCACGGGCAGATTTGCATGCGAGCCGGGATCAGGTAGTACGACCACGCGCTGCAGGTCGAGCGCGTGGCCGGCAAACTCGGCCTTACGCACCGCGTAAATGCCACGCTCGCGGCTGGCCGCGATGCCATGCACGATGGTGGTCAATCCCATGGGTTTTAGTTTCAGCGAATCGCGTGCCGATTCAAACACCGCCGAGATGCTGGCGGCGGAATCCACCACAAACGGTCGCGCGGTGCGACCATTGACCGAGACGTTTAGCAAAAAACGACCGTACTGATCGCGCGTGAACGTATCGGTGACCAGCGCCTGTTGCGGATGCAATGACGTTGCGCAGCCGACCAGCGTGACCGCAACAAGTGCGAGCGCGAATCGCACGGTGTTTTTTCGTGTACGCGAAATAGTCGCATCTCCAAGCAGCACAGTCTTTACATAGTCGCATGAGATGGTGGCGGTGAATAATCCCGGTCGCGTAGGCAGTTCTCTGATTTCCAATGCACGACCGCGGGCGTTAGAATGCCGTCTGCTGACAACGCAGGGACGATTTGTTTAGCCATTGAGCACCAAGAACCCAACACTGGATCTGCGCGACGCGCGTGAGGCCCATGCGCTGCTCAGTGAGGCGGAGACGCTGTCCAACGTGGGTTCCTGGGCGTGGGACGTAGCGCGTGACCGTTGGTCATTTTCCGACCATTGGCACGTTATTCATGGCACGGACGGACGCGCCCTGACGATGGCCGAACTCATGCCACTGGCTCACCCTGATGATGCCCAGATGATCAATGCGGCGCTCGCGAATACCCTTGAAACCCACGTCTCCTACGACATTGAACATCGCATCGTGCGTGAGTGTGACGGCGACGTGCGCCATGTGCGTGCGCTCGGACGCGTACACACGGACGCAGCCGGCAACGTCGTTAAAGTGCTTGGTGCGACGCAGGATATTACGCGTGAGTGGCAAGACCGCGAACGTTTGCGCACCAGCACTAGAAACCTGGAGCGGAGCAATGACGAATTGCTGCAGTTTTCCTATCGTACGTCCCACGATCTCAAGTCGCCGCTGACCACCATCCGCGGGTTGGCGGAATTTATGCTTGAGGATATCAATAGCGGTAATTTGTTGGAGGCTAAGCGCAACGCGAAGATCATCATCGAACAAACTTCGTCACTGGAGCAATTTGTTCTTGATCTATTAGACATTGCCAGGAGTGGTATCGAGGAACACCCACCCGAGTCGATCGATTTGGAAAAAATGGTGGATGAGGTGGTGTCCAGCCACGATTTTTTGATTACGCAAAACAATGTCTTCATCGCCAAAGACGTGCGTCAAACTCGCCCGCACAAACTCCCGCGAGTTTTGGTTCAGCAGATACTGACCAATCTTTTGTCTAACGCCGTGAAGTTTTTTAACGCGGCGAAACCCCGGTGCAATGCAGAAATTCGAGTGACGGACGACGACGACGGAGTAATGATTGTCGTGTCGGATAACGGTCTGGGTATTCCAGGCAATGGCGGCGACGCCGTGTTCGATCTTTTTAGTCGCTATCACGGACGCGACCTGTCAGGTTCCGGCATTGGGCTCTACATGGTGAGACAAAACGCGATGGCGATGGGTGGTGAGGTCGCGATGCAGACGTCGAATGAAGGCACCACCATGACCGTTACGCTAACTTCGCAGGAGAATGTGTCGTGAATGAGTTCTCGATCATGGTTGTGGACGATGAGGAAGCCGATCGGTATATCTTGATCCGGAAGCTTCGCTCTGCCGGATTGTCCTTCGAGGCGTTTGAGGCCAGCGACGGACAGGAGGCGCTGGATTTTCTTGGCAACTACGAACAGAACAGTCACGACCACGGCGAGAAAATTCCGCCGCTCATCATTTTTCTCGACATTAACATGCCGCTCGTGAACGGTTTCGAGTTCCTCGATTCGTTCGAAGACATGCGCGCGTCCCAAGCGGCCTATCTTACTTGCGTCATTATGATGTTTAGTTCGTCGCAACGGCGTGAAGATCAGATTCGCGCGTTCGACAAGCAGTTCGTGAAAGATTTCATTGTGAAAGGCAAAACCGCGCCGGATGAGATTCGAGCCAAAGTTGAATCCGCGGTGCAGAAACTACGCAGTAGTCACTAAGCGCGGGTTATGTCCTTAAGCGCTCAGGCGGTTTCAGTCACATTGTGCCGGACCGCCAGTGAGTTCCTCCCGCAGCTGATCGATCGGTGATGGCTGTTTAGGCTGACGTTTCCCCAAACAGTTTTTTTCACGCGGGCACGATGAGCTGCGCGGGCAAATAATGGTGGCGGGCTTGCGACAGCCTTCTGCGATCCAGCCAATGTTCAATATTCGGCCCACACTCTGCAGTTGCGTGCGCACGGCAGCGGGAATGTCACCGCTGCCACCGCCCGCGTTACAGCTGGTTTCGATCGCATCAATAATGTCGCGAGGCTCGATGTTCTGAGCGCGCAATGCCGGTGCCAAATCTACGCCCGCACATAGGACGTGTGTGTTGCCGGCGGCGTCTTTGCTGCGCACGGACTGGCAGGTGTAAAGGCGTTTGTCATCGCCGCTGCGCAGCACGGAAATCTGAGCTGTGGGCTTACGTGAGCGCGTGTCGAACATGCGAAACACGGCCCAATGCTGACAGGGGTCTGTGACCATGGTCATGTTTCCCCATGGCAGTGGGATGCCGTTGCCACGATAGACCGCACGCAGGTCTCCGGGCGGGTAGGCATCGAAAAAATGCCAGTGGGGATAGGGGCTCACGCTCGGCATGCGACGCATGACCAGGGCCTTGGTCAAACCGACGCGTTCGCCGCAGTCGATGGCGTAGGCGTGTTTGGCCAGATACTGGCGAAATGGGGTCTTCGGCGCGAGCAGCGCAGCGGCAAAATAGCTGCACTCGAAATCACGCCACGCGTACAAGATATCTTGCGCATCGATGTTGCCGCTGTCGCCGTCATGACGTCGATCCGCCGCACCGCTGCCCGAAACCTGAGGTGTGCGAGCGCCGTCGCCACCGTGTAGCACTTTGTGCGCGATGTGATTGGCCAGATCAAATTTCAAGCGCTCGGGCTGATCGCGCAGGGCGTTGTTTAAATAGACCGTGTTGGGTGCGTCATAAAACGAGCGTACGACCATCTTGAACGGTTCCTGGTCGTTCTCGCGGTCGCGAAACGGCGGCTTGTCGAACCAGCGAAGGGTGAGTCCCAGATCGGTTGCGATTTTTTCCACATCTTCGAAATGGATTGGGAAGCGCTTTTTGCCCACGCGTTCCGCGGCGCGCTCGATATCTGGAAAACGGTTTTGCGACGACTCCTGATGAGCGCGGATGAGGAGATGGGCAAACTGTCGACCGGTAGTGCCGGTTTGGGCCAGCAGTTCAGGAATCGCCAATTGCAAAAGCTGCTCCTGGAAGAGAAAGCCCGGCTCGAGCGCGAGGCCGGCAACGGCCGAGCGCCGGGGCACAGGATCGATCGCGTCATCATCAAGCGTCTCGTCGTAAAACCAGCTCACTTCCTTTTGGAATATGTCGGCGATGATTTGCAGCAGGCGTTCAGAGGGCACGCGTTTGCCATTTTCAATCATGGACAAATACGAGACCGACGGGGCGGCTTGGGAATCAATCTGAATGCAGCGAACCGACAGATCGTCGAGCGTAAGCTGATTGCGCTTGCGCAGAGAACGGATTTTGGTGCCCAGGAAGTGAGCCTTGCGTTTTAGCCCGGACGATCGGTCCATGCGAGTACTGCCTGTGAAATTTACGTTGTGTAAATATTAATGTAAAAATTCATTTTGACAATAGGCCATGGATGCACGGCTTAAAAGGATTTTTGGTCACGAAATAGCGATACTGAAGACGACGGACTAAATTTTTCTTCTCAAGAAAGCAACGGGAAAGCCTTGATATAAAACAGATTTATCTCTCTTTTTACATTGATTGTGAAATTTCACTGTAAAGTTCACGTTGTGAAATTTTTATTTGAATGCACTGCGGCAATACTCTTTAGTATGGGCGTTGTACCACTTACTTGGAGAAGACCGTGTCAAAGTACCACAGCGATATTGACGCAGCGGCGAAAACTGTCACCAGCCATGGCACCGCCTGGGATGCCATTGATCCGGAAAACGTCGCGCGTATGAAAGCGCAGAATCGCTTTCAAACCGGTCTGGACATTGCCAAGTACACGGCAACGATTATGCGAGACGACATGGCGCGCTACGACGCCGATACGTCCGCCTACACGCAGTCGCTCGGCTGCTGGCACGGGTTTATCGGGCAGCAAAAGATGATCTCGATCAAGAAGCACTTCGGTGAAACCAAAGGTCGCTACCTGTATCTGTCAGGCTGGATGATCGCAGCTCTGCGTTCCGAGTTCGGACCGCTCCCGGATCAGTCAATGCACGAGAAAACGTCCGTGCCCGCGTTGATTGAGGAGCTCTACACGTTCTTGCGACAGGCCGACGCGCGTGAACTTGGCGGCTTGTTTCGACGTCTCGATGAGGCGCGCGGTGGCGGCGATGACGTGGCGACGCAGGCCATCAAGAAAGAGATTGACGGCCATCAGACGCACATCGTGCCGATTATCGCCGATATCGATGCGGGATTCGGCAACGCGGAGGCCACGTATCTGCTGGCCAAGAAAATGATCGAGGCGGGTGCATGCTGCATTCAAATTGAGAATCAGGTGTCGGATGAAAAGCAGTGTGGCCATCAAGATGGCAAGGTCACGGTACCGCACGAGGATTTTCTGGCCAAAATTCGCGCCGTGCGCTACGCGTTTCTTGAGCTCGGCGTGGATGACGGCGTCATCGTCGCACGTACAGACTCGCTGGGTGCCGGACTTACCAAACAAATTGCGGTCAGCGAGAAGCCCGGCGATTTGGGCGATCAGTACAATGCGTTTCTCGACGTGGAAGAGCTGTCGCTGGACCAACTCAACAACGGCGATGTGCTGATTAAGCAGGACGGCAAAATCGTGCGACCAAAGCGCTTGCCAAGTAATTTATTTCAGTTCCGCAGCGGCACCGGTGAAGATCGTGTCATTCTCGATTGCATCACGTCATTGCAAAATGGCGCCGATTTGCTGTGGATCGAAACCGAGAAGCCTCACATCGGTCAGATCGGCGGCATGCTTAGCCGGATTCGCGCTGTGGTGCCGAGCGCGAAGCTTGTGTACAACAACAGCCCGTCGTTCAACTGGACGCTCAACTTCCGCCAGCAGGTGTTTGATGCCTGGGCCGAGCAGGGCAAAGACACCTCAGCCTACGATCGGGCGCAGCTGATGAGTGCCGATTACGACACCAGCGAATTGGCCGTGGAAGCGGATGAAAAAATTCGCACGTTCCAGGCCGACGCCGCGCGTGAGGCCGGTATTTTCCATCATCTCATCACGCTGCCCACCTACCACACGGCGGCACTGTCCACCGACGAGCTGGCGCGCGAGTACTTTGGCGAGCAGGGCATGCTGGGTTACGTGGCCGGCGTGCAACGCAAAGAAATCCGCGAGGGCATCGCGTGTGTGAAACATCAAAACATGTCGGGCTCTGACATCGGCGATGACCACAAGGAATACTTCTCAGGCGACGCGGCGCTCAAAGCCTCCGGAGAAGCAAACACGATGAATCAGTTCGGCTAGTCGCTCGCGGGCGCTTTCAGGCGAAAGGCAAACCCCGCCCCTGAGGCGGGGTTTTTTTATGGTGCAGTGCAAGTGTGCGGCCATGCGACGGCTTGGCTATAGTCGTGACGTCGACAACCTAAGGAAAACGCCGTGGCCCAAGTAAAGACCTCTTATGAGCAGTTGGCGCAGTGGGCCAGCGACACGCCCGAGCGTGTTTTTCTAACCCAGCCGCTGGATGGCGACGTGCGGGAATGGACATTTGCGCAGGCCTTTGACGATACCGCGCGTTTTGCACAGGGTTTGCTGGACAGTGGACTGGTTGCCGGCGACCGCGTGGCGATCTTGTCGAAAAACTGTGCCGAGTGGGTAATCGCCGATGCCGCGATTGCCATGGCCGGTCTTATCTCTGTGCCGATTTATCCAACGGCCGGACCAGATACCATCGGTTATGTATTGACCCACAGTGGCGCGCTGGCGGTGATCGTTGGGCGGCTGGATAAACCTGCCATTATCGAATCTTGCGTGCCGGACGGCGTTCGTGTGATCGGAATGCGTTATCCGGGGGTGCGTTGCACGGACACGATGCAGGCACTCATTGATGCGAGCGAGCCCCATGCGCCAGTAAAGTCGCCGGCTGCAGACGATGTGATGACCATCCTGTACACGTCCGGCAGCACCGGTCAGCCCAAAGGCGTCGTCTTGAGCTACCGCGCCTATGAATATGCATGCACGGCCTGCGTCACTCGCTATGGCTTGAGCGCGGACGATCGCATCATGTCTTATCTTCCGTTGGCTCACGTGACCGAACGCACGGCATCCGTTGGACCGTGTCTTTTTGCCGGCACGCCCATCTATTTTCTCGATCGCCTCGAGACGTTTGTTGAGGACCTGAAGCGCGGCCGCGTTACGATGTTTATCTCCGTGCCGCGATTGTGGGTGAAGTTTCAGTCGGGTGTGCATCAGTCGATGGCGCCGAAGAAACTCAAGTTTTTGCTTTCCCTGCCCGTCATCGGACCGATGGTGGCGCGCCGCGTGCGCGACAAGCTGGGTTTCGCCGACTGCCGCCGTTTTGGGTGTGGCAGTGCGCCGGTCTCGCCACGCACTCTGCGCTGGTATTTGCGCCTTGGCATTGCGATCAGTGAAGGCTGGGGCATGAGTGAGACCTGTGGACTTTCCTGCACCAACTTACCGTTTGAGGAAAAGCGACTCGGCACGATCGGTCAGCCGCTGTCGGGTACCGAAATGAAGGTCTCCGACAACGGTGAAATTCTGATTCGCTCGCCGGCCGTTATGACTGAGTATTACAACTTGCCGGAACTCACGGCAGAGGTCTTTACCGACGATGGCTTTTTTCGCACCGGCGACAAGGGCGAGTGGGATGAATCCGTGGAGGCGTTTCGTATCACTGGACGGGTGAAGGATCAGTTCAAGTCGGCGAAAGGCAAATACGTCGCGCCGGTGCCGATTGAAGGCAAGCTGGCCGGGGATCCGTTGGTGGAGCAGGTCTGTGTGATGGGCGCCGGGCTGCCCGCAGCCGTCGCTGTGCTGGTGCTCTCAGCGACCGCGCATGAGCGTCCAAGAGAGGCCATGGACGAGCACCTGCTGGAGCTTCTGGAGATTGTAAACGGCACACTCGAATCACACGAGCGCCTGTCGCATCTGGTGGTGGCGGCCGACGAGTGGACCATCGAAAACAAACTATTGACGCCCACGATGAAAATTAAACGCGATCAGCTGGAAGAGCGTTACGCGGCCCAGCTCTCAAACCTCGGTGCGGCGAAAATTGTGTGGCGCGCGCCCGCGAATTAGCGTGCTTGCGCCGTGCTGACTTGCGGCCGCTCGCGCTTCATTTGTTCGGCCACCAGGTTGCCGAACGACACGGGGTCTACGGCGCGCGAAAAGTAAAAGCCTTGATATTGATCGCAGTGGCGGGCCTTGAGGTAGTCCACCTGACAGGGTTCTTCGACACCCTCCGCCACGGTGTGCATGCCGAGACTCTTGGCCATGGCGATCACGGCGTCTACGATGGGCGCGGTGTTGCCGTCTTCAATTTTCTCGACAAACGACCGATCGATTTTTAGTTGGTCGATTGGCAGTCGCTCAAGATACGACAGTGACGAGTAACCGGTTCCGAAATCATCCAGCGACAGTTTGACCCCGAGCGAGCGAATCGCGTGCAGAGTGCTAATCGTCTCTTCGGTGTTTTTTAGAACGGCGGTTTCGGTGAGCTCCAAAATGAGCAGCGCAGGCGCGATACCGGCGGTGGTAATGGCGTCGGCCACGATGGATAACAGGTCACCGTTGGCAAACTGCAGGCTGGAGACGTTTACCGCCACCGGCAGCGGCGGCAGGCCGTCATCGCACCACTGCCGGATTTGCGCGCAGGCGGTTTGGATGACCCAGGTGCCAAACGGCACGATGAGACCGGTTTGTTCGGCTAGCGGGATAAATTCGCTGGGACTCACCAGACCGCGGGTTTTGTGCTCCCAGCGCAATAGTGCCTCGGCGCTGCCGATATTGCCCGTCGCCAGGTCCACTTTGGGTTGATAGTGCAAGCGCAGCTCGTTGCGCGACAGGGCGCGATGCAGATCGCTTTCAAGATGCACTTCCTGCGACACGCTGGCCTCGGACAGCGGCGAATATACTTCATGCCGGTTGCGACCCAGCGACCGGGCGCGAGCGGCCGCCAGCGTGACGTTGCGAATAATCTGCTGCGTGGTGGTGGCGGAGTCTGGAAACGTCTCGACGCCAATGCTGGCGGTAACCACCACTTCGCTGCCTTTCCATTCCACCGGCTTGGTGATGGCACCGAGGATCTGCTCTGCAATGGCGCGGGCGGCATCGTTGCTTTCGACGGTGGGCAGTAGAACTCCGAATTCGTCGCCACCCAAACGAGCGGCCGTGGGTGTACCGGGTTCCATGGACAACGACACGGAGTTGTCGAGTTGGCGCACAATTCGATCGAGTCGCTGCGCCGTGTGCCGCAGCAGATGGTCGCCGGCAGCGTGGCCGAGCGAGGAGTTTACGCGGCGAAAGCGGTCGAGATTGATGTGCAGCATGGCGCCGCGTTGTCTACTTCGAAATGCGCGGACGAGACTGCGCGAGAGTCGCTCGCTATGCAGTTTTCGATTGGGTAAATCGGTGAGCGGATCGTAGTACGTCAGTCGATCCTGATAGGTTTTGGTGGCCAGAGTATTGCGCAGGCGCAGTGCCAGTTCGCTGGTATCGACCGGCTTGGCCAAAAAGTCCGTAGCACCAAGCTCCAGTGCTTTTAGTTTGCTGTTGCCGTCATCGGAGGCGGTGAGAATAATAACGGGAGTGTGGCGAATGTCGAAGCTCGCGCGAATTTGCTCCAAAATATCAAAGCCGCTAACACTTGGCATATGCAGGTCCAGCAGCAACGCATCAGGTCGCTCGGACTCGACCAGCTCAATGGCTTGGGTCGAATCGCTGGTGGTCACGAAGCGACGATAGCCGGCATCTTCCAAAAACGTTTGCAGAATTCGGATGGTCATGGAAGCGTCGTCCACGATCATAATCTTAGGGTCGGCGCCGGCGCTTTTGCTCGCGGCGGCGACCTCCAGTGTTCCATCCGTTGTTGGGCGCGTTGTCATTGGAAGTTCTCCGCCTGCGGTTCCGTGTATAAGGCGTGCAGCATTTATTGTGCTGCTGCGACTGAAGCTGTGCGGCTGTCCGTCACCGCAACCGAGACGTCGCTCAAAACGACGCGCGCGGCGAGTGCGTCGATGACGCTCAGGCTGGCGCGAATATTGGCATCGTGTCGTGAGGTGACCGCGTGCTCTAAATCTCTGCAAGGCGCGGTGAAGTCGGGATAGCCCATGCTGCCAGCAACGCCCTTGAGATAGTGCGCTACCTCAGCCAGACGTTTGTGATCGCCCACATCAAACGCATCGCGCAGCTGTTTGATCGTGTCATCAAGCTGGTCGACAAATTCTTGCACAATGTCCCGGTAGCGCGGGTCGTGTACTGGCAAACGCGACGCAATGGGCGCGGTCGATTCGGTATCCGGGGTCGGCCCGTCGCGCGGGGTCTGCTGCAGCGTGCACGCGGGCAGGCTGCCGAGCTTCTCGGCGATAAGTTCAAGCAGGCCGTCTACATCGATGGGTTTGGCGAAGAAGGCGTCGAAGCCTGCTTCAAGCAGTGCGTCTCGAGCCTCGCCAATGAGCAGAGCCGTAAGGGCAATAATGGGCACTTCGATACCGCTGGATCGTATGGCGCGTGTGGCCTCGTAGCCGTCCATTACCGGCATTTGCACGTCCATCAATATAATGTCGAACATGCTTTCGGACACAGCCGCAACGGCCTCCTCGCCATTAACGGCGGTTGTCACACGCAAACCGTGCTCCTCCAGCACCAGACGCAGCAGATCGCGATTCTGTTTGTTGTCGTCTGCCACCAGCACATGCGCATTGGGCAGATGCAGGCTTGACGTGGAAACCGCCTCTTCGATGTGCACGGCCTGGGAGGCTGCTTCGGGCGAGATGCGAGGCACACCTTCGGTATTGCCGGTGGCAATCCGCGCTGTGAAGGTGCTGCCAACGCCGGCCGTGCTGTCGACATAAATGTCGCCACCCAGTGCACGTGCGAAGCGTCGGCTAATGGACAGGCCGAGACCCGTGCCGCCAAAGCGTCGCGTAATGGATGAATCAGCCTGCACGAAGGGCTCGAAAATCGCCTTCGTTTGGTCCTCTGTCATGCCCACGCCCGAGTCGGTGACGGCCACGGCGAGCAGGGTAGGGTCGTCGGCATCGAGTGCCACGGTGACATCCACGGTGCCGTCCGAGGTGAATTTGATGGCGTTACCCAGAAGGTTTGTCACGATCTGCCGCAAACGCGTCGGGTCGGTCTGAATGTGCTGGGGTATTTCTGTGGTGACGGCAAATGAGAGGTCAACGTTGTTTTCCTGCGCACGCAGCTGCAGCGTCGTGCAGACGTCGCGAACGACCAAATGCGCCTCACACTCGAGGGTCTCCATGGTCAGCGAGCCGGCCTCGATTTTGGACAGATCCAGCAAATCGTTAATAAGTTCGAGCAAGAACGAACCACTGGACTCAATGGTCTGCAGATATTCCTGACGCTGCTGTGCGTTCTTGGCGTAGCCGCGCTTGAGCAGGTTCGTAAAGCCCAGAATAGCGTTCATGGGCGTTCGAATTTCATGACTCATGTTGGCCAAAAATTCGCTTTTGCTGCGGTTGGCGGCTTCGGCCTCTTCTTTGGAGCGCCGTAACTGAATTTCTTTTTCCTCGAGTTCGGTAACGTCGCCAAGACCAATCAGTGCACCAAGTGCTTTGCCGTTGCCGCCGAGCACCGGTGAGCAGTTAACGAGGAACGTGCGCTGCTTCCCGTCTTTATCTTTGAGCGTCATCGATTCGTTAATAACGGCCTGACTGTCTTGCAGCGTGCGCTCCCACGGATGCTTAACCTGACCGTCTTCATCGCCAACCCACGCAAGATCTGCGACGCTTATGCCCACAAGTGCATCGGCATCGCGCCCGCAGAGGGTCGCGAAGGCGGCGTTGGCAAGCATCACCTGACCTTTGGTGTCGATGGCGATGAGGCCTTCGCTTATGGTGTCCAGCGCTGAGCGTACGCGCGAGGGCACGGCCTGCGTGGGATCTAAAGCGCGCAGCATGCGACCCAAAATAAAATAGGTGGCAAAGAACCCGCCAACGAGCAGATACAGTGCAAAGCGCACGATAGGCCGATCAAGCATACCCACCACGCCCGGTCGCTGGTGCTCACGGAAACGCAGTTCGAGTGAACCCCATTGTGTGTTCCCGCGCATGATTGGCACAGTGATCTGCGCCACGCTCGATTGCCCGCTTTGGATGGGGGTCCAGTAGCCCGCGTGGTCACCGGCGGTGCCAATGGCAAGGCCGCTGGCGTCGCGCACGGCGGCTGATTCGATGTCAGAATTTCGCTCTACGGCAAAACGCAGCGTTTGTCCGATGCGATCTTCTCGTTCGTTACCGATGTCATTAATCAGGCCAAGTGCCATGAGCTCAGCGACGGTCACACGCCCTTCACGGCGGGTCTTTTCGATGTCGGGGAACATGCCAAGCACGGTGCTGAATAAAAACAGGCTGAGCATCACCAAAGTAATGGCGATGGTTACCATTGTGCGTGCTGACGGTCGTTTCACGCTTGTGGTCCTGTGTCGTGCTCGTCGGCGCTGACGATATCCTGCAACGACTCTTCGTCCTCGTCACCTTGTCGTACGCCCGAGAAAATCGGCAATGGATCAATAAAGCGCCAGGCCGGCAGGGAGGTAAGCATGCTGCTGACCAACACACCGCCACGCAGCAACCAGGAGACGTAGCCTACCGACAAGCCGAAGGCCACCGCGCTGGACTGCATGATGACCAGTTCCTCCGAGGCCTGCTCGGCGCCGGTTTCGTCGCGCAGGTCGCTAAGTTGCTCCACGAGTATCTCGGTGACGGCCGCAAGCGTCGTGGTGGCCGTGGTCTGGATGACAGTGGCATCGCCAATGCCGGAGCGGACATTTTCGAGCAGTGAAACCAGCACACGCGATACCGCCGGACTGAAAGTCTTCGCCGCTTGGGTTGCATCGGCGGCTTGGGGAATCTCGAGCAGGCTCGTCACCGGCGTTGTGACGGCGACCGTGGGCGCAAGGGTTGCAGGGCTTGCCGGCGTGCTCAGGTCGATCGCGGGAGCAGACCGCTGTTCATCGGTCGACTGATCCGCGTCGCTGACGACCGTTGCGGTGGTCGTGTCGGCCGAGGCGTCGGCTTCTGAGATCACGGCTGGTGTTGTGTTCGTGGTGCCGTCCGTCTTGGGTACGTCGACAGATATCGTAATCGTGCTGGTCTTGACCGCCACGTCGGTGCCGCCATCGGCGGTACCACCCGAGTCACGGACTAGAAAATCGAAACTCAGTAGCAGGCTATCGCCGGGTATGGCAAACGACGACAGCGACAGCCGATTTGCGACAAGATCGGCGGCCGAAACGAACGCGCCGGCGGCCACGGGTTGACCGTCGAGCAACAGTTCGCCTTGCGCTGGCAAACTTGTAATAAATACGCCTTCGAAGGTATCGCCATCGGCGGGATCGGTAAATCCGAACGAAGCCGCTGACAGCACCACAATGCCAGAGGGCGGCGCGACCACAAACTGGCTGGTTGCTTCCGGCGCGTCGTTGACAGGATTGACCTGAATCACGAACTGCTGTGTAGGAGCCGTGTCGACGCCGCCGTTGTCGCGACCGCCATCATCGCGCGCCACGACGGTGATGTTGGCGGTGCCGTTGGCGTTGGCGGCAAGCTCGTAATGGAGTTCGCCCGTCTCGCTGATGGAGGGTGCGACCCGGAATAAATCTTCATTGTCGGTGCTGAGACTGTAGACGATGGTTTGACCGCTCTCGTCCGCGCCGCCGTTGTCTAGCACGTTTGCAAAGCCGGCTATGCGTTGGGCCGGGGCGTCTTCGTCAACCACCAAATCGCCGGAAACGGCGACGGTTGGTGCATCGTTTACGGCCGTGGCCTGCAGAGTAATGACGCCGGCATCGGGCCCGGCACCGTCTTGATCCACAATCTGTGTGCGTACGCTGACACTGCCGGCAAAATCATTCAGCGGTTCGAACACGACAGCGGCCAGGGCGGCACTCACTTGCGCCGTGCTACCACTGACGCGCCAGGTGCCGCTGCGTGCGTCATAGGATTCGCCGTTGCCACTCGAGCTCGACAGCTGTCCTGCCGCCGGGTTGTCCAGGGTTAACGTGGCAGAAACAACGTCGCCGGCGTCAACATCACTGACCACAATGTCGTTGAGCGCCACGTCAATGGTGTCTTCCAGAAAATTCTGGATTTGATTGAGCTGGCTTGCCAGTGGTGCATCATTGACGGCGGTTGCCTGGAGGGCCAGCAAACCATCAGCAGGCCCGTTTCCGGCCGCATCGGTGATGCGCACGACAATGCTCAAGTCTTGTGCGTAATTGTTCGCAGCCGTAAACGTGACGTCGGCAAGTGCGGCGTTGACCTGTGCGACGGTGCCGGTGATTCGCCACTGTCCTGAGGTGGTCAATGTCTCGCCCAAACCGCTTGCAGTGGACAGCGATCCGGCGGCCGGATCGCTCAGGCTGAGTGTCGCTGTAATGGTTTCATCCGGGGCAGCATTGCTTACGACAATGGCATCAAACCCAACCGGGTCGCCGTCTTCAATGTAGTTGACGACCTGATTCAAGTTGGTCGCAGTGGGTGCGCCGATGTCAATTTGGAACACATATTCGATCGACTGGTCTTGACCGCCATTGACGGTGTCGCCGCTATCGGTGACGCGCACGCGTACCGTGGTGCTGCCGGAAGTGTTGTCCGCGGCCGTAAACGTGAGCGTACCGTCGGGCGTGATGGCGGGCGCAACGCTAAATAAAGCGCCGTTATCCACGGTGACGGTATAGGTAAATGTTTGTGCGAGTTCATCTGTGCCACCACCGGGGGACGGTGTCGCGAAGCCTGCAAAAGTTTGAGCTCCGGCGTTCTGGTCCACGGCAATATCGCCGGCAAAGATGGCCTGGGGTGTATCGTTGATGGCGATCGCCTGCAGCGCGATCGTTCCGTCGGACGGGCCAGTGCCGGCGGCGTCGACAATACGCACGTTGATGCTCGTATCGAGCGCGTAGTTTGCACCGGGCGCGAACGATAGATTGGCAAGCGCCGCATTCACGGTGGCTGCGTTGCCGGTGATTTGCCACTGACCGGCAACGGCATTGTAGGTCTCGCCCGAACCGCTGAGCGTGGTCAACACGCCGGCTGTGGGATCAGCGAGTGTTAGCGTTGCGGTAATCGTCTCGCCCGGATCGTCGTCGCTCACCACCATGTCCGCAAAGTCGACCGGGCCGCCGTCTTCGGTATACAGCACGACTTGGTTCATGTTGGTGGTCGTCGGTGCATCGGGCCGATCATTGATGATGATATTGAACGTGTAGTCGACCGACTGATTTTGCCCGCCATTGGCGGTGTTGCCATCGTCGATCACGCGCACGCGAACGGTTGCACTGCCGGTAACGTTGTCCGCGGTGGTGAAGCTCAGGGTGCCGTCCGAGGAAATCACCGGGCCGCTGCTAAACATGTTGACCTGATCAGCGCTCACTATATAAGTGAGTGCTTGACCGGCCTCATCAGTACCGCCACCGACAAATCCAACCGCAAATCCGGCGATGGTTTGTGGTCCTGAGTTCTCCAAAACGTTGACGTCGCCTGCGAGCGTTGCGGAGGGCGCATCGTTAACGGCCAGGGCGTTAAGCTCGATCAGCCCATCCGCAGGGCCGGTTCCGTCCGCATCTTGAATATTCACTGCAATGCTCGTATCCAGCGCGTAGTTGGCAGCCGGGACGAACGTGACGTTGGCGAGTGCGGTGTTCACTTCGGCTTGCGTGCCCACGATGCGCCAGCGTCCCGTGGCCGCTACGTACGTTTCGCCTGCGCCGCTGAGCGTGCTCAAACTACCTGCCAATGGATCGGCCAGCGTGAGCGTTGCGGTAATCACATCGCCGGCATCGCCGTCGCTGACAATGATGTTCGCGAGGTCGAGCGTGTTGTCTTCAATGTAGCTGAGTGTCTGATCCATGTTCAGCGCCGTCGGCGGTACCGACGCCGGCGTCGCGGTCAGAGTGAAGGTGTAGGTGGTAGAGGTGTCTTGACCGCCATTCGCAGTGCCCCCATCGTCCCTGACAATCACGTCCACCGTGGTGGAGCCAGACATCCCGTCGGCAAATGTGAACGTCAGCGTGCCGTCGGGAGAGATGGCCGGAGCAGCGCTGAACAGCGCGGGAAAACCGGTTATGACCGTATAAGACAAGTTTTGCCCGCTCTCATCCGCGCCACCACCCGTAAAACCGGCGGCAAAGTTTGCCACTGCCTGCGGGCCGGCATTCTCGACGACCGTTTGGTTGCCAAGTAACGTGGCCGAAGGTGCGTCGTTTACGGGAGCAACGTTGATCACAAAGTTTTCCGCGACAGCGGCGTCACTACCGCCATTGGCCGTGCCACCGGAATCGGACATCTGCACGGTCAGGTTGGCGCTGCCAACGGCGTTAGGTGCCAGCGTGTAGGTAAGTGTGCCGTCCGCATCAATACTCGGTGCTACCGAAAACAGGCCCGGGTTGTCGCCGGTGACGATGTACGTAAACGTTTGGCCCGACTCATCAGCGCCGCCTCCCGCAGAGGCGACGGAGAAATTCGCCACACTCTGTCCACCGCCATCTTCGTTCACGTTCTGTGCGCCGCCAAGCGTGAACGTCGGGGCGTCGTTCACCGCGTTGACGGTGATGGTGACCGTCGCCGCGGCCGCCGAGAGACTGCTGCCGTCATCGGCGCGGTAGGTAAACGAGTCGGTGCCGACGAAATTGGCCTGCGGCGTGTATTCGAAACTGCCGTCGGCAAACAGCGTAAACGATGCGGCATTGCTCGGACCGGTTTCAAGGACCGCGGCCAGCACATCGTTCTCGGCATCGGTGTCGTTTTCCAGCACGCCGCGGGCAGCCCCTTCTTCGGCACCATAGCTAATAAAATTGTCGTTGATGGTGGCGAACTGTGCGGCCACCCAATCGGCCGAGCGCGCCACGTCGGACACGCGTATTTCATCGATGCCGCCCTGGAGGCCGTCGCGCTCGGGAAAAAAGCCCAGAAAGGCGTCGGCGGCGCCACCGATGTTGATGGTGTTGCCGTCCACGCCATCCGGGTCCCATGCGCCCACCGATACCTGATCGACCAATAGGCCGTTGGCGTAAAGCGCCTGTTCGCCGGTGACGCTGTCCCAAGTGAATACGACCTGATTCCAGCCGTTTTCGATCGACCCTCCGGACAGGTTACTAAAGGTAAACAAGTTCGTGGCCATTGCTACGTGAAACGTACCGTCGTCAGTCCAAATCGCTTGATCGCGCGCGACGTCCGAGGTCAGCAGGTTGATCACGCCGGAGCGCTCATCAAATTCCACCCACATGGAAATTGTGCCGGCAGCGCGACTGTCATCGAGTGCTTCAGGTTGGCTGTCGAGTTCGTTGGTGCCGTCAAAAGCATGGGCGGGACCGATGAACATGTCGTCGCCGTGGGGGTCGCCGCCGCTAAGACTGATGTCAACACCATTGGCGGTGGAATCATCGTAGTTGCCGCTTGTTTCCTCCAAATGCTGGACTTGCTGATAGTTGGCATCCCAGACGTCCCGGGGCGATTGCCCTTCGCCGGCGCTGGAATTGCCGTAATACATGTAAATACTCTCGGTCGTCGAGCCGGCCGTAATGCTGTCCACTCGAACCCATACGTAAGACGTGCCGCTTTCGTCCCACAGCTCGATCTCGTAATCCAGCAGATTGCCGGCGTCATCCGTGAAGCGCAGATCGTCGCCGTCATCCTCGGTAAGGCTGTAGTCGATACGCGATGCGTCGAGCGTGATCAATACCGGAAAGTCGTTGAGATCAGTGGCGCTGGCGCTGTTGTCGATGGTGAGTTCACGGCGTGCGATCCAATCCGGGTCGAACCACACGGCGTTGAACGTGATCGATTCGTCTTCGTTTACCGAATAGCCGTCGTCAACACTTTGCGGGGCATCGCCGGATAGCAGTCTAAAATCGGTGCGCGACGGCTTCTCTGCCAAGGACTGATCATTGGCAAATTCCGGCGTCGCCGGCTGCAGTGCCATAAAATGTTCCAGATCCATCGAGGCGGGCAACGGGGCTTCAGAACCGAGTGCACGTAACACTCGATGGGCCGCGGCGGCATCCAGATCGAACGGATCATCGCGCACATCATCCGGCGCCAGGCCCAGCGCCCAGTCCGCCGACAGCAACAGCCGCGGCTCAAGCGCCTCGACCGCAAACGACAGTGCGTTTGCGGGCCGTCTGGATGATCGTTTGCGTGTCATGAGTACGTTAGAGGCTCGCCGCGCGAATGGATGCACACGGCACGGCTTCGCTGTTAAAGCGTTCCATGAAGGCGGCCAGCGGCGGGGTGCCGGTTGGCGCTGGCAGCGGCTGTGGAAGCTGCACCTCAATCTTCCAGGCCGTGGCGCTGCGCATGCGTGGCAGCACCTCTGCGCTTACGCCAAGCGCGGCAATTTGATCGCGACGGCGCTCTGCCGAGCGCGGTCCGTTGTAGGTGCCCATCGTCAGTCGCTGACGAAAATCGCCGCGTTGCATTACGGCGGTGTCGTTTTCGCCCGCCGCGCCTAAGGTTTCTTGCCACTGCTCAAGCTGCGCTGCGTCGGCTCGGGGCGAGGCAACAATGTAGCCGTTCGCTACCGCAACATCGGCGCGTATTTTCTGCGCGCGTCCACCCAGCACAACCGCAGTGCGCATCAAGCGCGAGATGGATTCGGGTTCGGTCACAGCCGGAAAGACACGGCACAGTTCGCTGGCATCAAAGTTTGCCGTGATCACGGGGGTGGGCGAGGGCGTCACAGGGTTGGGTGCATCTGCCACCGTGGATGCGGGCGCGGCGGTCGGCGAGGGTTGCTCGCCTGGGCTCAGTTCGCTGTAACACTTGATGCCGGCAGGCAGCGCGTTATTCGGGTTGGGCAACGTGAGCTCAACGGCAAACATGCCGCTGCCGGCATCGGCTACCGGGTCCACGGCCACGACTTCGGCCGTGTGCCGCGTCTGTGGGTCGATCTCAGCACGCACGTCCATCAGCATGCCCGGCTGAATTTTGCCGAACATGTCAATCGGCGTAAGCACCTCTACCCGCAGCGGGTCGAGCCTGGCGACCGTTACCACGGCCTCGCTATTAACATGTTCACCCACCGAGTGATGCCGCGCGATAACGACGCCGTCGATGGGACTGCGAATGGTCTTTTGTGCGAGCAGGGCGGCGACACGGCGTTGATCCAGCTGCGCCTCTTCGCGCCGCTCCTCGGCAAGTTTGAGTCGCCAGCGCGCGGCTTCTGCCGTGCGCTGCGCGTCTTCGTAAGATTGCGATGATGCGACATGGCGTTGCTGTAATTCAGACAGTCGATCACGATGCTGAACATCGTAGCCGAGCTCGGTCTGGCGTAGTCGCAGTTCAGAGATGGCCGTGGCACGTGCTTCCGCCAACGCTGTGACCGCCTGTTCTACGCTTGCCTCCAACCGTGCCAGCACCTGGCCCTTTTGAATCTTATCGCTGCGCTCCACCAATACTTGCTCGAGCACACCGGGCACCGAGCTGCTGATGTCGACGACCTCGTCCGGCAGGATCACGCAGTTCAGGGTGTGCGCATCGAACTCGTCGGCAAGCGTTGTGCTGCCCACAGCAACGGTCATGATGGCGCAAACGAGTGGGGCGAAAAATGACTGATGCATCGTGGTGTTTCTCAGAGTGTTCTGGCGGAGCGTTATGTGTGTGAAGGTCTTACGCACGGCTGCCACCGAGCGTGAGCTGGCGCAGGCTGCGCAGCATTTGCTGAGCCAACGGAGCCGGGGCGTAGTCGAAGCGTAGGTAGACGCGCGTGCCGATCGCCACGTCGGGTGCGTTCGGTGCCAGCTGGACATCGAGGATAAATACGTCCTCGGCCGCTGTGCGACGGTGTTCATCGGTCAGATTTGTGGCGATGCGGCCGCCGCCCGCGCTACCCAATGCGGCGCTGGGTAGCGTGTTAGTCGTGGCCCCAACCTCTTGCACCAAAGTGGCGGCGAACTGCCGATCCAAATAACCGGGTATGAGCACGCGAACATTCGTATTCGGGTCGCGTAGTTTTTCGATCTGCGTTTGTTTCACGACCACGCGCACAATAGGCGCCTGATCATCGCGCACGTACGCGAGAACCTCGCCCTTGCGCACGTAGCGCCCGGCGAGCGTGTTCTCATCGAAAAAATGCAGCGCACCGGCGACCGGACTCTTTAGCGTTAGTGAACGTACTTTCTGTTGGGCTTCTGTCAGACGCATTTCGGTCTGGTGCAGGTTTTCAGCCACGCTGCGTAGTGCGCTGCGATCGCGAAACAGAGCAAGGTTTTGGCGGGCGCGGACTTCATTGAGCTGTTCGGCTATCACGCGCGCGTCATTCACAAGCGACGGGCTTTCGAGCTGCACAATGGCTTGTTCGGGCACGATGCTGGTCCCGTCGCCCAGCAGTGTTGTGGCCACCGTGCCGTCAACGGGTGCCCGAACCTGCGCCTCTGGCGGCATCCAGATCACGCCCTCAGCGCTGCTCCACGCCGGCATTGGCAAGCCGAATGTCACGACACCGCAGGCGAGCGTTGTAGCGCTAAGTCGGGATAACACTTGCCGCGAGTTGGTGGCGTTGCGCGCCCGCGTCACGACGCTGGTAAACCCACGCAATGCTGGTAGCAACAACTGCGACACAAACACCCAGGCGCCCAGTGCGTAGCCGACCAACGGCACCTGGCGCGATACAAACCAGACAATGAATGCAAGGATGATCAGACGGTAAATGGATGACAGCACGCCGTACAGCACAAACCAAAGGCGTTCGGAGGGCGTGACAACCGGAGTAATAGCGTCTTTCATGCGCAACATGTACCGCTGTATCGCATAGTGCAAATAGCGGCGCGAGCGGGTGGCGAGATTTGGTATTTCCAGAGCGTCGCTTAAGACGTAGTAGCCGTCAAAGCGCAGCAACGGATTGCCGTTGAACAAAAGCGTCGAGACGCCACCGATAATGAGCGCCGCGAAACAGATTTCGCGTACCACGCCGGGCTCGATTTTGGTCCAGAGTATCAGCGCGATCGCGCCAATAAATGCCTCTACCATGATGCCCGACGCGCTCACGAGCATACGCTGGCGTTTGTTGACAAACGTGGTGGCAGCGGCCGCATCGACGTAGGGCACCGGCATGAACACCAGAAACACCAGGCCCATTTCGTTGACGGCGCCACCGAAGGCCCGGATGCTAAACGCATGGGCGAGTTCGTGCAGTGACTTCATTACTGCGTAAACGCTCAAAAACAGGATGACGCCGTACGGGCTGATCACGGTCGAGGCGACGCGTTCGGTCAGCTCGTTTTGGTGACTGACGGCCATAAAGCAGGCCGTGATCACGACGGACAGCCACAGCCACAGCGTGGTGGACGTGAACAGGGGCCTTACGTTGGCAATACGTTTGTCGAGCCAGACTTGCGGGTTAAGCAGCGGCAGGCGAATAGAAAGTGGGGAGGTTAGCCACTGTTTCCAGCGGGGGGGCGGCTGGCTTGCCAGTTGCAGCGAATCCGCCTGTTCACAAGTCGTCCCTTGCAGGAGACCGGCGCGCAGTAACTCGGCGCAGACGCTGTGCACATCGTTCGCCTGCACCGGTGCACCGTTGCGTTGCAAGTACGCGAGTATTTCCTCTGGCGAACGGCGCCCGTCCATCGCGTCGATAACGCGCCACGCACCGGCGGCCAAATGAAGGCTACGTCCGGTCATGCCGTCGTGCACGATGTACCACGGCGTACCGCGATAACTGTGACGATGCACGCTGGCATCGCGTGTCAGGCACGGCGTAAAGGTAGTTGGCGTGGGTGTGTGGGTTGCGTGCATTTATGCCACCGGGCTGAAGCGCCACAACCAGAGCTTCATGCGTTGCCAAATTGAATGCGTCCAGATCCACAGAACTCGGGCGTGCCCCGCATCGAGCCGTGCAACGCCTTTCATGCCGGGGCGCAGATAGTCCTGATTGCCGTGTACGGTGGCTTCCATCTCCAGCACGCTGCGGCCGTCAACGGTTTGTGCGATGCCGTTAATTCGCACCACTTCAATGTCCAGCTGCGCATTGGGCAGTGCCGCTAGTTTTAGGCGGCCGCGTGCGCCAATGCCAATCGCTTCGACGTCGCTCGCCGAGACGTGCAAGCGCACCAGATAGCCCCCGTTCGGGGTCAGTCGGAAAAGGGTGTCGCCGAGTGCGACGGGGCCGCCCGCGGCGTGCATCAGATCGCCATCAAGAACCAGGCCGTCGAATGGCGCCGTGATATTGAGTCTTGAGAGCTGCGCATCCAGATGTTCGATCTGGACATGAGTTTGGGCGAGTTGAGACTGCAAAATGCGGGCCGCGGCACCGTCTAATTTGCCCAGCGCGACGTTGTACTCGCCGTTGAGTTGGCTACGCTGGCCCTGCAACTGTCGGCGTTGGCGTTCCAGTGGCGCCGGGTCGAGCGTGGCTAAAATTTGACCACTCGCAACGCGTGCGCCGGGGCGCACGTGCACCTCGCTTAAGTAACCGTCCACCGGAGCGGCGAGGGTGCGCTCCGAAGTGCCGGCCAGAACCGCCGGTGCGCCCACCTGATACGGGGCAGAGCCCAGAGCCAGAAACGCAATGACGGCCGCGGCACCGACCACCGCCATCCGGCGACGCGGGGCATTGGCCATGAGCCAATGTTTGCGCCAACTCTGCATGGACTGACGCAGGCGACGCCAAGGTCCCTGCTCAGCCCGACGGCGAACGTGGATGATGTGCCCGAGCAAAGCGGCGTACGGTTGCAACATCGCCATGTCGTCATCGGTGAATGGTTTGGATTCAGCGCGCAGCAGCGTGACGATGCCTGCCGGATCGCCGCTCGTGCCAAGTGGCACGCTGCACGCGCAGGAGCGCTCGGCATCGGCGAGCTTGCGGTGGCCGACGCTAACGGCGGCAACGGTAGTGTCCGTGTGCGGGTGGGCGACAATACGGCTTTGATCAAACGCTTCATTCATCGCGACCGTATACAGGTCGGCGCTTTGCGTGCGGCGGTCGAATGCTGCGCGATCCGAGACGGCGGCAAGAGAAACGGCGTCCGCCGCGTGCAGCCCGATGGCAACACGAGTGCCGCCAAACTTCCCGGACAAGTGTCGACAGGCCTTAGCGAGCGCTTGATCAAGTGTGGCGGCTTCCAGCAGCACGTTTGCCAGGTTCAGGTCTGGCTCGTGGCGGTTGACCGCCATGGCAGCGGGCTGTGCGAGTGTGGCCCATTGGCCAGCCCACGCGACGAGTTGGCCGATAGCGGCTAGCTGCTCTTGTGTCGTGTCATCGAATTCAAGTGCAACGACGCCCACGCTGTTGGCGACCGCGACGAGTCGTGCCAGTGCCCAGCTTTTGGACGGGATAGCCACGCCCGGCACGGGCCGAGCAATTTCCTCTTGCGCAACCAGTGTGTCGCGTACAAGCGCTTCAATAGCGTCGTTTGGTGTGGCGCCATCTGGGTAGCTGGCGACAATGTGCTGCTCACAAGTAGGTGTTGCCGCATTGACATAATACGCGGTGCGAACGCCGGGGATCATACTGCAAAGCAAAGAGAGCCACCGAGTTGCACAGTCTTTCGTCATAGAGGGGTCGGTTTGAACGTCGTTAGGCCGTTAGCGGTGGATCTCCATCAATCTAAAGCGTGCGTGGCCGGATGGGAATAATGTCGTGGGGGAATTGGGACACAGGTCAAATTGGCGTCAATGGCCGCGGGCTTTGCCACAAGAATTTGCACAATATGGAAAATTGTTACCGCGTGGGTTGCGTTATACTTCGGCCGAATTACGTTAAGACTGCCGTGCTCAGGCCTCAGGATTTTTTTTTCATGAAGTATGTTTTCTCGATTGTTTTGATCGCTCTTTCTCTCACCGCCTGTGCAGGCGAAACCGCCGCGCCGTCTTTTTCGGCCCAAAGCGCTTCAAATTTCGTGTTGACCTCAGGGTCTTCGCATTTCGTGACGGCGAACACGGAAGTAACGCTTGTCGCTCAGGTGGCCAACACGGCGTGGTTTCGACTGTTCGTGGACGGCGTCAAGATTTGTGATGTGCGCCAGCCGCGACCGTTCTACGTCTGTCGCTATACCACCTCGGCGGTGGCCGGGAGCGTGCAGGTAGAGGTGCGTACCAATCGCTCCACGCAAGTTACGCCGGACAGCCCCAATGCGAGCTTCTTCAGCACGCTGGTTAGTGAAACCGGTAGCTCCGCGATCAGTCTGACGCCCGATTCAGAGCACGATGTGCAGGCGGGTTCGCAGGTGGTGTTGCAGGCGCAAGTGCCCGGCACGGCGTGGTTCAGAATGTTTGTGAACGGCGTCAAGATTTGCGACCTGCGCGAACCCCGTCCTGTATATCAATGCGCGTATACCGTGCCGGTGGCCACAGGACGCTACGAAGTCGAGGTGCGCACCAACACCGAACTTGTGGTGACACCAGATAACCCCAATCAGCAGTTTTTTAGCGCGCTGACCGTTGGCGGGGAGGCGGGCGATATCGTGCTGTTCCCGGATTCCACCCACAGTGTGGCGACCAATACGCCGATCACGTTTGCGGCTTCGGTGCCTGACACGCAGTGGTTTCGTCTTTTTGTGGACGGCGTAAAAATCTGTGACGTGCGCGAAGCACGCCCGCTCTACCGGTGTGCATACGAAACGGCGACGGCAACGGTGCACCACAATATTGAAGTACGCACCAATGCATCGACCGTGGCGAGCGAAGGCAGTCCAAATATAAGTTTCTTTAGTGCGCTTGCCGTGGTCTCGCCGGACTATGTGCTGCATTTTGACGAGGAATTTAATGACACGCACGGCGGACGTATTAATCCCGCTTACTGGGACTACAATACCGGTAGCGTGATTAACAACGAACGTCAGTGCTACACAAGCGATGACCCCGCGTATCAGGATGCCGGCATTTCCAACGTGCGGGTTGAGACGCGCACGCAGGAAGGCCAGTCCAACGGCTATCTGGTGCTGGAGCTTAAAAAAGAAAACGTGTCTTGCTTGCAAGCCAACGGACAAACGTTTCAGTACACCAGCGGCGCGGTCTCGACGCGCAAAGATGGCTTCGGCACGCCGTATTTGGTGGATATGCCGCACGGTATTTATGAGGTGCGAGCAAAAGTCCCGGCGGGGCGGGGCACGTGGCCTGCCATCTGGCTGCTGGGTAAAAAAGACCATACACCCGAAAGCCCCTTTACGATTGGTTGGCCGGATGCCGGTGAGATCGATTTGATGGAAGCGGTCGGGTTCGAGGAGGCGCAAGGCCTGCATCGCACGCACCACACTTTGCACAGAAATAAGTCGAACGGCTTTTTATGGCCGCATCGACGCCCCGGCAAAACGGGGCAGGGCATGACCTTCGCCCATGCCGAGCCGGTGTCCGAAAATTTTCATGTTTATCGCTTGGTCTGGAAGCCCGGTTCCATTGAGATGTTCGTCGATGACGTTCGGGTGACGAAGATGGACCTCGGTGACGGCGTGGTCGGCGATCGCGAGGGGTTCTTTCGCGATGCACCCGACATGAATGGCTACGGTCACGATCACACGCCGCTGGATGACCATTTGGGTTGGCCGTGGGCAAAAGAGGCGGGCAACGAGTTCAAGCTCATTCTGAATCTGGCCTGGGGCGGCGGCTGGGGCGGCCAACAGGGCTTGGATGACAGCATTTTTGATGGCGATGAGCCGGTGGAGATGCTGGTGGACTATGTGCGTATCTATGCCGGCACGGTGATTCCGCGCTAGCAGCGACACTACGTGGCGGTGCGTACCAGGCTAAAAAAACGTTCAGCAATCTGAACATCGCTGGCGTAGAGAATGCCGCAGTGGTTCAGATGCACTGAGCGTTTGCGATTGAGTTCGAGCGCTTGGCCGTGGGCATCGGATGCCCAGGCGCCGACTTCCGAATAAATACACGCGGTGGCTGCGAAATCCCAAAAGCAGCCGCCTCCCGCGTTGGGCTTGGGAAATTTAAAGTAGCAGGCTGGCGCATTGTCCAGGCACCACAGTGCATTGAGCACGCCACCGCCATACGCCGTGACCGTTGCATCCAGCGCCTTTATGGTGGGTAGGAAGCGTTCACCGTTGGCTTCGCTTCGATCCGTAAAAACTTGCAGTGGGGCCGTCGTGCGCTTTAAGTCGGGTTGCCAGGCAACGCCGTTGCGAAAAGCGCCGGCGCCACGAATGGCGTGATACAGCACGCGCGCCACCGGGTCATAGACAACGCCGATGTACGGCACGCCGTCGCGTGCGACCAGCGCGATGGAAACGGCGTAACCGGCTGCGCCTTCGATAAAGCACAGCGTGCCGTCAATCGGATCAATACACCAGAAAAAATCCTTGATCAGGCGACTGCCGTCATCAGGACTCTCCTCGGCTAACAGTGCCAGATCATATTGCGCCATCGAAGGGGCGAGCATTTGCACGATTTGGCGCTGACTCTCGCGATCCACTTCGGTCACCACTTGCGTTGCCAGTGATCCGCCGTTGTGTTTGTGTTCAACGTTTTCGGGGCGCGTTTTAAATACGTATTTGCCCGTTCTGGTGGCAGCGTCAATGGCCACCGCGCACAGTTTTTCCAAGTGATCGGGCGTGAGCGTCATAATTGCGCCAATACTTCGCTCGCAAGTCGTTGGCTGTATCGATGAATTTTCCAGTGTCCGGGGCTCCAGCCGCGCAGGAAGCGAAAAAAATCGGTCCAGGCGATCGGATAGAGTGCACGCCAGTCCGCTTCGAGATCCTTAAAAGGGACGCTCGAGCGTCGCACGGCCAGGGCGTGTTCCAGAGCGCCAAAGTAGGTGTTCAGTAGCGCCTCTTCGCCGCGTTCGCACTGTACTTCACTCAGGCAGCTGCTAATGAAGTAGGCAACGTCTTTCATGCCACAGCCGCCACCGACGTATTGAAAATCGACGGCGGCGACGCGGCTGTCGTCGGCGAAGCAAAAATTGGCCAGTTTGGCGTCACCGTGGACGAAGGTCTGAAACGGGCTGGCGGACAGTTTGGCGTCGATCAGCGGTGCTGCGGTTTTGAGCTTCAGGTCCTCGAGCTTGTCGAGTTCATCGGGACGTGTGCCCAGATGCCAGTAGGTGCCGGTTTGCCACAGCCCTGTCGGTACTTCGTGCATATACGTGGCGTGAAAATTCGCGAGCCAGTGCAGGCCGGCCTGCACATCAGCCTCGGTGGCGTGGTCGCGCCGCTGATCGAAACCGGCAGCGTCCAGATCTTCGAGCACGATGAAAGTCTCGTCGCCTTGTGCTTCGAGCGCCAGACATCTTGGTACGCGGCATGATTCATCGCATTGCTCTGCCCAGCGTTCGTACCAGACGCTCTCTACTTGATAGGAGCGAACCTTGCGCGTATGCGAATGATCGGTATTCCAGCCACGCGGGTGACTATTTGAAGTGGGCCAACGAACATGTTTGACGATCACGCTTACATGATTGCCCGGGTTCGCTTCGCGCAGCGTGCAACGCAAGATCTGGCCGTAGCCACTCCATAGCCTCTGAATCGTTTCACAGTTGACTAACGTCGAGGCGCCAGTGGCCGTCAAGACGAGCTGCTCGAGGTGTGCGTTCATGCATGCATTGTGCCAGAAGCACGGTTACAGGACGTGCGTGATCGTGGGTGCGACGCTGACGCTGTCGCCCTAGAACGTATGAATGTGCGTCGCCATCCAGGCGCACCCCGCTTCGCCATCAACCAAATCCGAGCAACTGGCCGCGCTGGTATCACGCAGTTGAAAAAACAGGGATGCCGAGCCTGCCTGTGTCACCAGAGGCGCGGCGTTTTTTAAAACCAGCTCATCTACCTGGCCGGCATGCAGTGCGCTTAGTACATCGGCGCTGGCGAGCAGTGGGTAAAACAGCGCGTCCACCCGGACATGCACGCTTTCAATTGCAAGATTGGGGCGCATGGGCAGCGTGCTGGCCAGATTGATTGTCAGGTCGCCGGTGTCCGGTGCGTTGCGCGCGAAATTTGAGCCCGTGCAGGGGACACAGGGGTCGCCCTCGGGTGCCGGTCGCACTTGTGCGTTCCAGGTGACGGCGCCCACGGCTTCGGGCTGCTCGACGGTCGGCGTGCCGAGCGCAACGTGCGCTGACAAATCAATCGGGTTGCTCCAGCAGCCGGATTGATACTGACCGCCGATGCCCTGAAACACCTCCTCGACGTAGGCGTTGCACGCGCTCAGTTCGCCGCCACTGTCCGTGCCGAGCACGTGGCAATTACGCGCGGGAGAATGAATCGGCTGCAGCACACCGGTATGCAGATCGAAACCGGGGTTGTCGCTTGCGGCAAATGCCAGCCAGCCGGCAAGGAAAGCGCTGGCGTACGACGCGCCGGAAGGTGCAGACCAGCCGCCGCGAATACACAAGCCGTTCCCGGGCATCAACGCATTGGTGCCTGCGGGCATCTCCCACGTTGCCTGCGCGTTCTTGGTGAGCACAAACTCCGAAGGATCCAGCTGCCCGGCGGCGATGACCGTTTCGAGTGCGGCAGGGAACAGGGTTTCGCGTTGCTTGCCACCGGCTGCGACGAGCAGCGCATCGCGCTGCGCAAGGTGTTGCGTCACGCGCAGAATTTGACAGCTGAACTGCGGCCCACTGCACGTCATGGTGTTCACAGGGTCTGTATCGGCAATGGGGCGACCGAAGCTCATATTGACGACGGGTCGCAAATGCGGAGCGCGCTGTGCCACATTGGCCACCTGACACAAAGAACGCAAGACGTCGAGATCGGTCACGTTGCCGTCGGGATTTTGATCCGGATCATCCAACAAAATGGTGCGGCTTGCGATGCCACTACCCGCGACCGCCTGCGCCAGCCAATGCACGCTGTTGCCGTGAGCGCCAGCGAAATCGATCATGGCCAGCCACGGTATGGCGCTAGGAAACGGTGTCTGGTCGATAAGTTGCAATGGATGTTGTGTTAAGGCGGTCGCTGAGGCCGTGGCGGCACGCTGTCCCGCTGGCACAACCGGAACGGAGGGGAACGGTTCTACGTTTCGGACCGCAAAATACGGGAGTGAATTGTCGCTGCCCTCGGCAATCACGTCGCAAGATTCTGTCGGGCTCGCACCGTTTAGATAAAACCGACCGTAGTTACCGCATGCGAATTGCTCCTCGACGTTGTCGAGAGCGCACTGTCGATCGTAGAGCTGCCACGTGACGTCTCCTTGAGCACCGGCGCACAACGTGACGCACAGGGCGGCCGCGGCGCCGCGTAGAGGGGTTAGTTTTGGTGTGAAGTGAGTCATGGTCGTGGTCTCCGTGGTGGCGTCGTGCGCCATCGTGTGCTGATTTTAGCGAGCCAGAATCAGCAGGTCGTAATCGAAAATTTTATCGCGCTTATCAAAAAGTGAGGCGTCTGTTGGCAGCTCGTGCAAACTTACAACCACTTGCAAGCGCAGCGGACCGGGTTGCAACGCGGCGTACTGCTCGGGATGAAATTTCAGCGTCACGGCGCCGCGGTTGGACTGTATGCTTACGGGCTGCAGTCGTTGTTGGTGCGGCGGACGGCCTGCGAACAGCGCGTAGTGCAGCGGCAGAGAAGTGCTCACCGTGGGTGTAATCTCAATGCTGACCAAACTGTCGGGATAGGCGCTGGCAGGTCGCGCATCATTGACGCCGCGTACTCGCGCCAGCCCTTGCAATGAGGTCGAGTAGTCGAGTGCGGCGAAGGCGCGGCGCTGCTCAGCCGTCGGACCGGTCGGACCGCTCATCCAGACCGCCAGCCCAACGGCAAGCATCGCCACGACGGCGGCGATGCGGGTGAGCCAATTAGGTTGAACCGGTGCTGGTTCCGGGCCCAGAATGCGTTCTCGCACGGCGGTCGGCGCCACGACTGGCGCGACACCGGCGAGCGTTGCAAGACGTTGGCGAGCGGCATCGTCCCGCGCCAATCGAGTTTCGATATCGGCACCACCGGGACCATCAAGATAGGCCTGGAGCTCAGCGTCGGTGAGCTGCGATGGCGTGTTCGCAGGTTGCAGGCCACGTGCCATCTCGTGAGCCAGTTCATCGAGGTTTTTATCGTCATTCATCGCGTTGTGCCGTGGTTGCGGGCGCGCGGCGAGCGGGTGATACAGGCTGCGCTATTAGGGGAGGAGTCCGGGTGGCGTCAGTTTGCCCCCCTACAAGTATCAATGCTGACCAGATACGTGCGGGGAAGGCCTCTCGCAGTGCAGCGTGGGCGTGGCGATAGGCGGCGGGAACCGAGGGCTTCACGTTGTAGTGTGCGTAGAAATTCTGGTTAAAGCGGGCGGCTGCCTCGTCGTCCAGATCATGGCGTGCCGCAATGACCCAGGGAACACCGGCCTGCGCCAGCGCACCGGCAAGCCCCCACTGGCCACCATCGGCGGTTAATGGAAACGCAGCACTGCGACAGCTACTGAGATTGGCAAACTCAAGACCGCCGGCCTGTCGCGTCAGGGCAGCGGAAAACAACAGGCCGTCGGCCATGTGCAGCGCGTACAAATCAGCGAACTGTTGATCCGCGGCACCGTGGGCGTCGATGTGCAGCCAGCGTGCTTCGCGTGCGGCGCGCAGAACGCGCGCAACGTTTGCTGTGCTACCGCGAATGATGCTTGCCGAGGGCAACTCACGGCTAAAAAAGTCGTGGCTGTCCTGTGCGCTGGCGAAGTTTTCACTGGGGTCGATCACCACTGCGCCACGGGTGCGCTGCAGATCGCGTTGGAAGGGCTGCCCTTGGCCGGCCGGCGTTTGGACGAGCGTGGTGAGATCGGCGAGCCAGCCGTCACCATAAGGTAATGCCCCCACCGGTATATTTTGCAGTGCGCCGTGCAATGCCATGCGTGTTAACGGCGCTTCAAAGCGGGCCGGCGGCGGCAAGAGCGCCAGTGCCAAATCGCGTGTGGCCATCCGCCATTGTATATCGTCGATGGACGCGTCGTTTTGCGCGTGCCGCATCCAGTCAATAGTGCTGTGCATAGAGGCGTGTTTTATGGGGGTGCGTTTGGCGACCGCGATCCGGCCGGCATCATCGCGGGCCAGTACGACAATCGTATTGTCGTAGAAAAACGCGCGCAGATCGGGTTCAGCTGCCAGCGCTCGATCAGAATGGCAGAGAGTGTGGCTGCGCAGCAGCGCCCGTTGCTCGAGCATAAGTTGTGTGCGTATTTGTGCGCGCTGGCGTGCACGCTGTGTGGAAACCGATCCTTGCAGAGTGTTGAGTTCTTGGTACAGCGTATCGAGACGTTGCTCGGTCGAGTGGTTCCGATCACGGTCGCAGCTTGAATCGCGGGGTGTGTCGCCGAGCAAAGACAGTGCGGTCCAGGCGGCCTCCGGCGCGTCGAGATCAATCGCATTCAGTGCCAGTGCGTAATGGTCCGAAGCCCGTTGTCCGGGCGACAGCGGTATCCGCATATCATGGTTAAGGCCCCGTCTGTGCAGGGCGACGGCCCGTGAGAATTCCTGTGCCGCCTCTTGGCGTCGGCCTGAAGCACGTAACAGGTGACCGCGCATACTGTGGGTGCGTGTCGCAAGTTCCGGCGTGGTGTCTCGAATTTGATCGAGCAACTGCAATGCGCGGACCGGGTCGCCGTCGTGGCTCGCGTTGCGGGCCAGCAAGAATGTATGCCAGTGACGTAGCTGCTCGCCGCGTTGACCCTTAGCATCACGCAGCAAGTGGCCGGCCTCGTCTAACGCGCTGGAAACGTGTGCAGAGCGGGCATCCATCCAGGCCTGATTGAGTAGCGCATTGGCGCGTTCAAGGCCTTTCGTTGCGTCGAGGGCGTTGGTCAAAAGTGTGCGCGCTTGCTCCAGATCCGCCGGCGTCGCACCGTCCCGCATGAGCCACCACGCAAGCGTGCTGCGGGCATTGCGCAACAGCGCCAGCTCGCATTCGCTACCTCCACACTGAGCAATGGCACGCGTGAGGTCACGGCGTGCCTCATCGGCGGCGCCGGCCACTTGCAGCACTTGTGCTCGCCGCGTGGCCGCGACAATCGTTTTAGGATGCGCCACGGCGCGAAACCGTCTTTCGGCCGTAACGGCATCTTGCCAGGCGGCACGCAAATTGCCCTGAAGCAAAGCAATCATCGAGCGCTCGTAAAAGAACTGGGCGGCGATGGCGTGCGCGGCATTGTCGTCAAGCCACGACGGCGTGGTGTCTAGCTGGTTTGCGGCAGCGTGCCCCCCGTCCCGGCGCTCGAAATGCGCTGCAATCAATAGCGCACGTAGTGCCGTTGCCGGGCGTTGCTGGGCGTGTGCTTGTGCCGCGAGAGTTAGAAATTCAGCGGCAATTCCAGTGCGTTGGGTTTCGCGTAGCAGACGCTGGAGCGCATCACTCGCTTCGGCGTACGCGCTATCGTGCGTGCTCACATGCACCGGCTCGCATGGCAGCGTTCGTATTGCGCCATCGAAATCATCGACGACGGTGGCGCACAAAGCATGAAGGCCGTTGTCCGTGGCGGTGTGCTGCGTATCAACACACAACATTTCGCCGCGTCGAGCCGTAGGCATTTTAAACGTCGGATTGGGGTCGTGCTGGTCCAGATCTATGGCCAGCCGCCATTGCGTTGTATCAGCATCAAGCGGCGGGGATAGACACACGCCGGCAACGAATGGCGCGCCGATAAACCACGGCAGTGTTGGCTGCCCGGTTTGCAGACGCACTTCCTGGTGGCCGCGCACGGAAATCGTCACGGATCTGGTCAGATCATCCGTGGTGGGCTCATCGGGCGCGCACGCCGTGAGAATGCAAGTCACAGACAGCGATGCGATGAGTGACCATCTCACGGCGTGATTTCCAGTCGATCGGCACAGTCGCTTAGCGCCGCATTGAACGATTGACGCAGTTTGTATGTCGCCTTCTTCGACCAGCCGGTGGTTTTGCTGATGTCGTCGGGTGCCAATCCATCGACGAAGCGCAGTTTGAAGTACAAATAGACGCGCGGGTTTTTGTGGCTCAGGCACAGGTCCAGTCTTTCGAGCAGGTCACGGGTCAGCGTTTGACGAGTGGTACCGTCGTCGCTGGCTA
The DNA here is from genome assembly GCA_045106455.1 of Gammaproteobacteria bacterium. Classification (GTDB taxonomy): domain Bacteria; phylum Pseudomonadota; class Gammaproteobacteria; order Steroidobacterales; family JBCCMA01; genus JBCCMA01. The sequence goes on along the minus strand of JBGCEL010000004.1, from coordinate 22,495 downwards.
GCGCACTGTCATTGAGCGGCACGAGATTTGACCGACGCTGTGAGCGACGCTTGTTGCTGGCGACGCCGCAGGCCAAATCCCACAGTGCGGTATGCACTCTAAATTCATCGAGTGTCTCGTCCTTGCAACGCTCGGCGAGTGCCAGCAATACCCGACCATCGTGCTGCAGATAAAACACGTAGGCATCGTGCAATAGCTCTTCGGCGTCGAGTCCCAGCGGGCCGTAACGCGCCTGCAGTCGACGATACAAACGCGGTGCGAACGTGTCGTAAAGCCATGCGGTGGCCTTGCGGTCGCCGCCAGCAATCTTGCGGAGTTCTTCGTGGAGCGATACGCCCATTGCGCTGCCGATGACTTTTTTTCGACCTTACCGTTGCCCGGGGGGGCAAAGCAATCGGGCATTGACTCCAACCCCATATGGCAACGTCTGGAGGGGAAGGTGATGTCGACACGAAAATTGTGCAGCTGGCATAGCCGGGTGTGGGTTGTGATGGCCTTGTGCGCCGGGCATGTGAGCGCTACGGCGCAAGGCCGCAGCGACTATTTCAACGTCGAGAGCCCGCAAGTGCACGCGCTGGAGGTGGTGCGCTTGGGCGGACATGACTATCTCGCCGCATTGAATACGCGCAACGGTACGCTCGAAATTTACGATACGAATGAATCCGCGGACGATCGCCGATTGGCGCGTGTGCGCGTGGGCCTTGAGCCAGTGTCGGTGCGCTATAACGCGCGACTGTCGCGTCTGTACGTGGCTAACTTTCTGGGCGACTCGCTGTCGGTGATTGGACTGTCAGCGCCAAAGGGCCCCGCGTCGTTGCGCGTCGGACTGATCGAGACGACGCCGGTCGGGGACGAGCCACTGGATATCGCGTTTCACACGCAAATGGTAAATGGTGAGGTGCGTGAGCGCTTGTTTGTCACGCACATGGCGCTCGACGGTGTGGGATGGCGTGATGCGCTGACGCTTGCACCCGTCCAGGCGGATACGGCGCTGCGGGCGGCCATCGTGAACGCGCCAATCGATGATGATCTGGATGGCAACGTGGATGAAACGATCGCGCGTGCACTCAAAGAACCGCGGACGGTTTTGGTGCGTGACGACAAGCTGCTGGTGCTTGCAGCAAAGGGCGGCAGCGATGAGCACGATGCGTTTGGGTTTGATCTGGATTTGTACTGCGCCGATGCGGCCACACCGTTTGACATGGCCGTGGGGCGTGGCGGAATTGGTACCACCGGTTTTAATATGGCGTTCGCGCCTGATGGCTCGCTCTTCGTAGCCAGCGGCACCGCACTAAATCGTCAACTGACGGATGAGCACGCGGTGCGAGATGCGCCTACCGGATTTGTACGTAGTCAAATTCACCGTGTTGCTGCGCCGTGTGCGACGGATAGCATCGTGCAAACGCGCGACGTTAATCTGTGGCAGCCATCGGGCCCGCTGCCCTCGCCAGTGCCGCGCAGTCGGGCGCTGTCCACGTTGACCAGTCTCGCGGTGTACGCCGATGAGTCGGCGACCAAAGTGTTTTTCACAGCGTTTAGCAACGACCGGGTGGGCGTCTTGCAACCCGCCGCCACGTTGCTGGATGCGGGCGCGTGGCCGCTGAATGTGGTCGATATCCCAACGTTCAATGCCAATCCCATGGCGGGCCCTAACGCGCTTGCCATTAAGTATGGCAATCCGCAGCAGCTAAATGATCCGGGGCCGCGGGTGTACGTGCTCAACCACCTGGATAACTCGATTGTCGTGCTTGATCCGATCAGTGAATTGCTAGTCGACAACGCAAGTTTAAGTCTGTCCCACGATCCACGACCCGACTACATCCGACTGGGCCAGCCGTTTCTCTATGACGCGCGTTTATCCGCCAACGGGTTTGTGTCCTGCGCGAGCTGTCACATGTGGGGTCGCACCGATGGTTTGGCGTGGGACCTGGGCACACCCGAAGCACAAAACGAAGAAGTGCCGCCTGCGCTGGTGGATGCGTTGCCGCCGATGAAGTTGCCGGCGGACAAAGACCTCATGGTCACTCAGTCGCTTCAGGGGTTGCTCAATTTCGAAGTAGAGCCAGCAGATGCGGGCTGGGTGACCAATGCGCCGTATCACTGGCGCGCAGATCGTGAAGATTTCAAAGCGTTCAACGGCTCGTTCCGTTCCTTGCTCGGCGGCGCCATGCTCGATGAGGTGGAGATGGCGCGCTTCGAGGCGTTCATCAATTCCATTTCCTATCCGCCGAATCCGAAGCAGCTTCGCGCGCGCCAGCCCAGCGGTTTTTTTGATCCGACGACCGACGTGAATATGGATACCAGCACGCTGGGCCAGCGTGGTCTGAAGGTGTATCACGTGTTTCCGACCACCGCGTCGGCCCGTTCCTGCGCGATGTGCCATTCACTGCCGGAGGGCAGCAACAATTTGATTACGGATTTGACCAACCAGCCCACCGAAACGGCGGCCATTCGCGGGCTGTTTCAGAAAGAAGCGCGGCGCAGTATCGACGGTCTCGAGCATCCGGATCAGGCGCCGTATACCGGCTTCGAGGGTTTGTTCCATCTTGGAACCCGTGCGACGGGCGCGCCGTTACTGGTCAATACGGTGGCGTCGATCAACGAATTTAATCGCACGTTTTTTTCTTCATCGCTGTGCCCGACGGGCGACGATCACTGCGTCAACCTGCAGGCACTCAATCAATTTGTGCACGAGGTGGATTGGGGTGCCGCGCCGATGATCGGGTGTGCGGTGACGGTGACCATGAGTCAGGTGGATGCCATCGAGCCGCTGCCCGTTGGCACCACGGCCTGCGCGGCCGCGTGCGCGGACAATGTTGGCGCCACGCTGATGTGTATGGAGCAACAGGCAGGTTCAGCCAATGCCGGGGTGGCGGTGCAGGCCTCGCTTGCGGGCAGCGCACGGGGCTTCTGGTTTGATCCGGTGACGCAGCGGTATCAGCCGCTAAACGCGGCGGCGTCGTCTTTGAAACGGACGGAGCTTCTTGATGCACTGCAAGTCGGTGATCGATTGGTGTTTCAATCCGTACCGCTTGGCAGCGAGCGCCGGGTGGCCGCACCCGATGGCGTCGCGCCAGCAGCCGTGGACGGCCCCGCGCCAGACAATATCGCCTTGCTGCCCATGGTCGCCAATTCGTTTTATGAAAACGTGACCAACATTGAGGGCGTCTGGCGGGTACGGGACAACGAAGACCTGGAAAGTGTGTTTCTGCATCAAGTGCGTTTGCTGCAGTGGGGCCTGATTAAAGACGGCGCCGACGCGAACGGTTTTGGTCTAGGCGCCGACATTCGCGATGACGCGCCGCGCCGTTTTCAAGTGGCTGGCAATCACATTCGTCACGGCGCGCGTTTGCATTTGCACTACCACAACGACGATGCGGCCGCGGCACCGGACCCGGGTGGTCCGCTGGATCAACTCAAGACCGGCGTTCTGAGTTTGCCACTTTACCCAACGGATGCATCGGACCCTGTGACCGGCGCGCCGATCTGGCAAACGGCCGTGGAGCTAGAGCCCCATGCCTACTACCAACTCATGCTGGGTGGCCCGCGTGCGCCTGGCGTAGCCGCGGCGCTCGCCGATAACGTGCCATTTACGTTTCCGATGGTAAACGCATCGCTCGACGAACCACCGCATGGATTGTTCTCACCGCTGCGCTGGAATTTCTTGTTTGTGCAGATTGAAAACGCCGACGGCTCGACGGGTGAGGGCGGCTGGCAGCGCCTGACCCTCGGTCAATAGTCGCCGCAAATCTTGAATAAAAAAGGATCGATATGAAACATACGCAATTAACCACCGGGCTAATCGCCGGGTTGCTTTCACTGGCCAGCGCCGCTCAGGTAACGCCTGCGGTCACGACACCGACCGCCGTGCCATTGCCGCCCGTGACATCGGCGCTGGTGGCACCAACGATTGTGACGCCGGCGCCGTCCGCGCAACTCACTAATTTGTGCGGCTTGCAACCGGTGGGTGGCGGCCCGCCGGATATCGTGATTCCAGATAATGGCGTGGTGTATCAAATTACCGGCAACACCAACTGCGGGCTGATTACGGTGAACGGCACGCTGCGCTGCGCGGCGGGCGTCAATGCGGTAGTGAAGGCGGACGGCATTATTGTGGCGGGGCCGAACGCCAAGCTCGAATGCGGCACTGCCAGCAATCGGTTCGATGGCAACGTGACCTTCACCTTGCGAAATAACCGCTCGTTTCCTGCACCATCCACTCACGGCGAGCGTGCGTTTGTGGTCATGAACGGCGGCACGCTGGATTTGCACGGTCAGCTGACCAAGGTGCGTTTCTCGCGTCTGAATCAGGACGCCAAGGCCGATCAGTCCTCCTTGCTTACCGCGGGTGCGGGCGGCTGGGAGAAGGGCGATCAGATTATCCTCACCACCACCAGCACTTATTTCGATCAAACCGAATTACTGACGCTCGACGATAACTGCCCTGCGGGGACGTGTGCGATCGACAGTGCGCTGGAGCATTTCCACTACGGCGGTGCGCCAAAGGTCTATCCGGCTGCAGGCGAAAATGGGCAGGACCTGGTGGCCGATATGCGCGCCTATCTGGCCAATCTTGAACGCAACATTACGATTCGCGGTGCCAATGACAGCTACTGGAACGCCCCACGACCCAAAGGCGGTCACCTGATGATCATGCCCGGTGCGACCGCGCGCATTGACGCGGTGGAATTCCAGCGCATGGGTCAGCAGAAGATTCTTGGTCGGTATCCCGTGCATTGGCATCATGCCGGACTGGTCACAGGACAGTACCTGCGCAATTCGTCGATTCATGATTCCGCCAGTCGCTGCGTCGCCCTGCACAACACGCATCAAGCCGATATTCGTAACAACCTTTGCTACAACGTGGTGGGTCACGCGATCTTCCTTGAGAACGGCAACGAAATTGAGAATACGTTGATCGGCAATCTGGTGGTCGATGTTATCGAACCGGCCGTCGGCGAAAACCTGCTGCAGACCGATATTGATGTGGGCTTGTCCCGCTGGCGTGGACCGGCCGGATTCTGGATCACCAACGGCAACAACACGATTCAGGACAACGTGGTGGTCAACTCCGGTAGCGGTTATTGGCATGCCTATATCCGCAAGCTCTATTGCTACGACAGCCAGGGTGCACCGCAGGCGAACTACGGCGAGTTTTGCGACTATGCCGGTCTGGCGGGCCCGGTAAACGTGCGGCCGATTAATTCCCAGACATTGCACTACAAAGACAATGTCGCCTACTCAACACGTATCGGACATACCTGGGACGGCGCGCCCGATGGGGCTCAGGTCGATCCCGACAACGAGTTTGATCGTGAGCCAGCCGTCACCGGCTATGCACCGGGCTCGTCGCAGGTGTTTGATGGAATGCATGCCTACAAGCAGGGCAAAACGGCCATTTACTATCGGGGTCTGGCAAAAACGGCGCACATCAAAAACGCCGTGGTCGCAGAAGCGCCGATTGGTTGGTTTGGTACTGGCAATCAGGAGTTTTTCGATTCGGTCTTCATCGGTATCAGCGAGAATTATCAGGGCCTGACGCCGGCGGATAAGGATCTCTACTATCACGCCGATCTGAGCATACCGGGCGTTGATCGCGGCAACATAAACAACCTGTTTAAAGGGTGGGGTTTGTACGACGGTCCCAACCACTTTCGAAACGTAACGTTCGATTATCCTGCGGCACCGCTGGCGCCGATGTATCTGAACAACAAAGAAATCACGCCGACCCCCATTACGCGATTTGGCCGTGCGCATTTTGCCAATCACTTGATGGAGCAAATTCACTTTGTGAACGATCCGTATCGCAGAATCAGTTACGACACGCGCCACTTCGGGCTCAATTGGAGAGACGTTCACGCCAGCGAGACCAACTACGACATTGACGGATCGTTGTTCGGCGCTGCCGGGTATTTACGTCCGGACGATCCGTTTAACCAACTTGCCGGGGATTGCGTGCGCGAGTCCAATAACGCCGATGCCGACCCGGCGACTCCGGCGTCGACGATCTTGCGTTGCCAGACGCCGACGCAGTCGATCAAGTTCCAGATGGGCGAAAATACGGGCGCGGCGTCCGATAAGCAGGTTTTTGACGTGACGCGTCTGGACACCAATGCGACGGTTGGCAACAGCGACCCGGCGTTGTTGTTTTCCAAGTTTCAGATGTATGCGGACACACCGCAACCGATCAACTATCGGATCACCAATCTTGATTTTCGCACGACCCCGGACAAGAACCTGATCTGGATCGAAACCCTCGATCTAGGCGATTGGACGTCAGCGATGATCATCGATGGACCGTCGGCCGCGCACTTCGCGCCGAACTGCAGCAAGCCCTCCGACTATGTGCTAACCAATTGGCCGGGATCCAACATCAAGCCTGTGCATCAAGCGCTGACCCTTGACGAATTACGTACGTTCAACGACTCGAGTAAGAGCGGCGTGTTCTACCAGGATGCGGCAAGCGGTACGCTTATTGTGAAGTTGCAAAGCACACGACCACTTGCCGGTGCACCGTATCTTAACAATCAGCACAAGGCAGATGGGAAATTCGACTTGCGCTGCCTCTAATCCGTGGCCGCAAGCGTCACCCGTCGCCGCGCAGGGCGCGGGTGACGCGAGCGGTGTAAATACCCGGTGTGGGCGTGTTACCTGATTAACGAGTAACGTCTACTCGGTATGCCGGGCGACCGTCTGTGCGAGTTCTGTTTTGGCCAGCAGGCGTTGCAGATTGGCGCGCGGCCCACTCAGCGAACTATCAAGCCGACCCGCTTTTTGGAAGTCGGCGGTAGCCGCTTCGGTCTGGCCTCTTAGCGCGGCAAGTACCCCGCGGTTCGTCAGCGCGATAGCGCGGCGGGTGTGCCATGAATGGCTAACAAACACCTCTGTAACAGAGAGTTGGCGCCGGCTGGCCCGCACCGCGGTGTCGCATGACTTGGTTGCGGCCTCGACGTCTTTCAACGCGATGTAAGCAACGCACAAGTTGTTCTGGACCGAGAATATGGAACGCCCCTCAGGGAATTTTCCCGTCAACTGCGCGACGGCTTCCTCAGCATCACCTCGTATCAATTCGGCGCTCTGAGCGCCGCCTTCGAACACCAAAGTTTGATAGAGGTCTTCTTGAGCAAGCGCGCTGTTGGAGGCGGCAGCGAGGGCGAACAGTGAAAGGAACGTATTAAATTTGTGATTCATGATGCGATCTCCCGATTTATGTGGTCACGCCCCAAATCTATTCAGAGCGGACGCTGTCAACAACCGGGAATAAATAACGCTTAAGGTGAAAAAAATTCAGGCGACGCGCGCGAACGTTTTTAATACCCATGTCCGCAGCGCACGCACGGCTTTGGTGCGCGAGGCGGCCTCGCTGCTCACGAAGTAGTAGCGATCAGGCGTGGCGTACTCGTTCGCGTGGGCTCGCACCAACGTACCGTCGGCGAAGAGTCTTTCGCTTAGTGGCATGGGTATTAGTGCAACGCCGATACCCTGGCAGGCGGCATTGACGACTGTGACCATGGAGTTGAGCTCGATCAGTCTGGTAGGCGTGTGCAAGGCTATGCCGGCTGTAGCAGCCCACTGATCCCAGTCCTGACGTCGCTGACTGTGCACGATCATCGGGAACGCAGCGGTTAGCGGTTTGGCAACCGACGAGAGACGGCGGAGCACAGCCGGTGTACAGGCCGGAACCAGTCGCAGTGGGTAAAACGCATCGGAGACAAGCCCCTCGGGCGCACGATCAAAGATGCGTACGGAGGCGTCCGCACCGCCCGGGTGCCGATGGGGTTGTTCGTCGTTGGTATCCAAATGCAGATCGATCGCCGGGTGATCGTCAGTAAAAGACGCCAGATTCGGCAACAACACTTCGCTTGCGAAATAGGGCTGTACCGAGAGACGCAGGGCGCGCCGAAATCCACCGTCTCGATACGCCGATGTAATACTGTCGAGCTGCTCGACTAGATCGCGCACGTCATCATAAAGTGCGCTGCCAGCATCGGTGAGTGCGATCGCGCGGTGGTCGCGGTGAAACAACGGCGCGCCAACTTCCTGTTCGAGCGACTTGATTTGGTGGCTGACCGCCGACGCCGTAATGAACAGCTCGTCCGCTGTTGTGCGGAAACTCAAATGGTGCGCCGCCCTTGTGAACGTTCGCAAGCCGCGCAGCGACAGGTGTTTACGCTGTATGCGTGTTGCCATGACGTGTCCATCCGTAGCCCGCAGTGGCGGTTGTAAAGTGACGTTTGATTCTGACGTGGAAGGGAAGATAATTCGACGCTTTGAGCGATCAGATTTAGTGCATCGCCCATGGCACTTTGCATTGCAATGAGGCGCGGTGTTTGGCGTTGGTGAGCCACCGTGTTCTGGTTGGAGCTGTGCGTCGCCAATGGCCAAGGGCCGGGATGTGTGGGATGCTCAGCATCAAGAAAAAATGAGGAAATGGCCTTGAACAAACGCAATTTTCTAAAAGCGGTCGGTACGGGTATGGCGGGCGCGGCAACACTCTCAACGGTTGGTGCAGGCGCCCATTCAGGTCATCGGAAACCGCCCAAAGAAGCGCTGGAGTCTGTTATCGGCAGCGCTAAACCCATCTCTGTGGCAGAGCGACTGACGCGTGTAAAGCGAGCCCAGGCGCTGATGGCTGAACACGATTTGGCGGCCATCGTACTGGAGCCGGGTTCGGCGATGCTCTATTTCACCGGCATCAGCTGGTGGCGCAGCGAGCGGCTCACCGCCGTGGTGATACCGCGCAGCGGGGACATTGGCATCGTGACGCCGTATTTCGAAGAGCCCAGCGTGCGTGAGTCCATGACCTTCGGTGAAGACATTCGTACCTGGAATGAACACGATGACCCGTTCGAACGCGTACGGGGTATTTTGCACGACCGAGGTATTCGCAGCGGCACCATTGGGCTGGAGGAGACGGTGCGCTATTTCGTGGCGGACGGACTGGGCCGTGCCGCGTCGTCGTTTAAGGTCGCGTCGGCTACGCCGGTTACGCAGGGCTGTCGAATGTACAAATCGGCCGCTGAAATTGAGCTTATGAAAATCGCCAGTGATGTCACGATGCGGGCGTATGAGTACGTATACAAAAAGCTCGACAAGGGCATGACCCACGAGGACGTCAAGGCCCTAATGAACACCGCGCAGACTCAGCTCGGTGGCAGTGGTGTCTGGGGTTTGGCGTTATTTGGTCCTGCCAGTGCGTACCCGCACGGCACCGGTCAAACCCAGCAAATTACCGAGGGCGGCATTGTGCTGATGGACTGCGGCTGCTCGGTGGAGGGCTATCAGTCGGATATCTCACGCACGTTCGTTTACGGCGAGCCGAGCAAAAGGCAGCGCGATGTGTGGAACACGGTGCGCAACGGCCAGGAAATTGCGTTTGAAACGGCGACGCTTGGGACCGAGGCCGGGAAAGTGGACGACGCGGTGCGCAAATACTACGAAGCAAAGGGCTATGGACCGGGTTACAAGACGCCGGGCTTAAGTCATCGCACCGGACACGGCATTGGTATGGATGGTCACGAGCGCGTCAATTTTGTGCACGGCGAGAAGACACCGTTGGCACCGGGTATGTGTTTTTCCAATGAGCCGGGAATCTATATCTTTGGCGAGTTTGGCGTGCGCCTTGAAGACTGTCTGTACATGACCGAGAAGGGGCCGCAGTGGTTTACTGAACCGCCGGTATCGCTCGACGAGCCTCTGGGTCGATTGATGTAGCGTCGTTCAATGCGTGTATAGCGCGGGGTGAAGCGCAGGGAGTGAGAGAAGATCGATAGTGTGCAGCGCGATCAACAGGTAAAGCGCGTACTGGTGGTGGAGGGCGCCGCCAACGTGGTTATTCTGTTGGTCAAAGTTTTGGTTGGCTTGTTTACCGGCTCGCTGGCCATCATGGCCGATGCGATGCATTCCCTAATGGATGTTGTCAACAACATCATCGCCTGGGTCGTGGTGCGGGCGAGCGCTGCACCGCCGGACGCTGAACATCCCTACGGCCATCGAAAGTTTGAAACGCTGGCGGTATTTTTTCTGGCCACGCTTCTCACCGTGCTGGCGATCGAGTTGGTGTTGCACGCGTTTCGTCGTGAGGCGCCGGACATCGATGCTTCACCGCTGGGGCTTTTGTTCATGCTCGGTGTGCTCGCCATCAACATTGGCCTGGCAAGCTGGCAACGTCTGTGGGCGCGCCGACTTGATTCGAGTATTTTGCATGCCGATGCCAGTCACACCTTCACCGATGTACTGACAACCGTGGGCGTGATTATCGGCTGGCAACTCTCGGCGCGAGGTTGGCCATGGCTGGATTCACTATGCGCCGTTTTCGTTGGTGGCGTGGTGTTGTACCTCGCCGTTCAACTGTTCCGGCGTGTGGTGCCGGTGCTGGTGGATGAACGATCGGTGGACACACAGTTGCTGGAAGAAAGTGTGGGCTCGGTGGAGGGTGTGCGCGAGGTGCGGCGGGTGCGCTCCCGATGGCAAGGGGATCGGCGCAGCGTCGATCTGATTGTTGCCGTAGCGCCGATGCTCGCCACCCGCGAAGCACACGCGATTGCAGATGCGATCGAAGCACGATTGGAAGAGCGCTTCAGCGTGACCGATGTTTCGGTGCATATTGAACCGGACGAAACACCGTCCTAAAACGTCAGTGTTGTGACTGCACCGCCGCGATGGACTCTTCAATTTTCTTTTTGAGAGATTCGGTATAGCTGGCACTTGCCTTGTACCCAACGATGCGCTTTTGCAGTTCATTGCCTGCACTATCCAAAAACAGGACGGTTGGAGTGGTGCTTGACCTAAGCTGATCGGAGAATTCAAAGCCCGAGACTTCGGTGCCGTCTTTTTCAATCAGTCCGGCATCGATGTCCGTAAGAACCGATACAAAAATTGCGCGGTCGCGATACGTCGGGTCGTTGGCAAGCGGGCGAATCAGATCTCGTTTCAGACGCTGACAAAAAGCACAGTGACGCTGTTCCAATAAAACGACGATTGGTGCCTGGCTTTGTTTGGCGCTGGCGAGGGTCTTTGTCCAGGAGACCAGTGCGTGCAGATTGTCGTCCGTCGCTGCATTGTCAGCCGTTGTTTGAGCAGAACTCAAAAGCAAAAGACCGAGCATCGTTGTGGTCAACGTCGTTCGCACTGCAAAGATAAGTCGCTGTTTCACGGAGTACTGATCCAATAAAAAGAGGTGCGTGCGCTCCACCTTACCAAAAAAAGAGATGGCCATACTTCTGCCACATTTGATCCTTGAATCGCCGCAATGGCGACACGTCGGACGCCATTTTATCCCGCCAAATGAACACCACTGCCGAAACTGTGGAGTCATTCCCAATGCAAAGTTCTGTGTGGGCCAGAGCGGTCTTTCTCAAGTTGCTGTTTTTTACGTCGGGATTCTCGCTCGCCGGCCAGGTGATCGCGGCGCCTCAGCCCGAGTTGGTGCAATCTCGTACAGAGACCAAGCGCAGCTTGATGGGCGGTTTTTGGCGCCATTCCACGGTGACGACCGAACACCGCACCATGGGGCTTGCGGACGTACAGACGGGCAGTTTGCTCCTGAGTTCGGGTGCGTCGGGCACCTACATCGAAGCGGCGCGTCTCGACACCAATGTAGATATTGATGTGACCGGTCTGCTGGCCCGCGTAGTGGTCACACAGTCCTTTGCGAACCCCTCGGACGAATGGGTGGAAGGACTGTTTGCGTTTCCGTTGCCGGAAGATGCCGCTGTGGATGCGCTGCGCATGAAAGTGGGCGAGCGCGTGATCGACGGACAGATCATGGAAAAAAGGGCGGCAAAGAAGACTTACGAGCGGGCCAGGCGCGAGGGCAATCGCGCGAGTCTGATTGAACAGGATCGACCGAATTTGTTTCGCACCGCCGTTGCGAACATCGCACCACGCGATACCGTGCAGGTGGAAATCAGCTACCTTGAAACACTGCGTTACGACTCCGGACGCATTTCTCTGCGTTTCCCATTAACGATTACGCCACGCTTTAGTCCCGATCAACTGAGCGCCGGGATGTTGCCCTCGAACAGTCCGTTAACCGTCAATGCTGCGTTGGCCGGCCATGGCGACCGACCCTCGAGCCCGATGGACGCGCCGAGCCTCGCGCAGATCAGTGTTGTACTGAATGCCGGTTTTCCGCTCAGCACGGTCACCAGCACTTCCCATGATATTGATGTGGACCGTAGCGGTCGACGTCAGCACGTTGTGTTACGTGATGTAGCGGTTCCTATGGAGCGAGATTTTTTGCTTGAGTGGGTGCCGACTGTTGGCGCCGAGCCCGGAGCGGCCGTGTTTACCGAGGAGCGCGATGGCGAAACCTACGCGCTGGTCATGTTCATGCCGCCGCAAAGTGCTGCCGAGGCGACGCGACTGGCGCGCGAGACCATCATCGTGATCGACACATCCGGCTCGATGGCTGGCGCCAGCTTTGAGCAGGCGCGCGAGGCCGTGGGGCTGGCACTGAATCTGCTCGGCGATGTCGACTATTTCAATCTGATCGAATTCAACAGCAATCTAGGCAGTTTGTTTGCCACGGCGCGTCCAGCTACGCCTGCGAATCTCGCGGACGCCCGGCGCTACTTGTCGCGTATGCGGGCTGATGGCGGCACCAACATGGCGCCGGCGTTGGGCCGCGCCCTCGATGCTCAGGCAAGCACCGGACGGTTGCGTCAAGTGGTGTTTATTACCGACGGTGCCGTGGACAATGAACGCGAATTGTTCGGCTTGATTGAGCAAAAATTAGGTGAGAGCCGACTTTTCACTGTGGGCATCGGTTCGGCGCCCAACAGCTTTTTCATGCGTAACGCCGCGGCGAGCGGTCGCGGCACGTACAGTTACATCGGGGCGGTGCACGAGGTGAGCGAGAGGATGACCGCGCTGTTTCAAAAGCTCGAGTCGCCCGTCCTTAAGGATGTAAACATTCGCTGGCCCGGCGAGCGGCCTGAGGTGTGGCCACAGCGTACGCCGGATCTCTATCAAAGTGAGCCGCTCATGTTGACGGCGCGTCTCGCGGATCTTCCGGACACTCTGACGATTGCCGGACGCCAGGCCGGCGAGCCGTGGGAGCGTGTGTTACCGCTTACCCGAGCGGAGAATTTCCGCGGTGTGTCCACACTGTGGGCGCGCAGCAAGGTGGCCTCATTGATGGACGGTTTGTCGCGTGGCGAGTCGACTGCAGACGTGCGCGGTCGCGTGTTGCCGCTGGCATTGGCGCACGGGTTAGTCACACGCTACACGAGTCTCGTAGCGGTCGATGAGCGTCCGGTGCGGCCGCTGCAGGCGAGCCTAAGGACACAACGAATTGCGAATGTGGCCCCGGCCGGTGGTCAGGTGCCGTATCCGCGGACTGCGACAAGTTGGTGGCTGCAAAGCATGGTGGGAGTTTTAATGTTGTGTATGGCTTTGGGGTTACGCCTGCGCAAAGGCGCGGCGTGAAATTCTCGCGTGGCGTGATGGGCGTTTTGATGTTGGCAGGGCTCGGTCTGCTGGCGTCAGGTTTGTACATTCCGGCCAAGGCGCATCTTGCCCAATGGCTAATTCAACGCGCCTGGCAGGCTGCACAGGTCGACGGTGAACGCGTGGTGCCATGGTCCTGGGCCGATACGGCGCCGGTAGGGCGTTTGCGGGCACCGGATCACGGCAAGGACTACGTTGTCCTTGCCGGTGTGTCGGGTGAAGCGTTGGCGTTTGGTCCTGGACACATGCTGGCGAGTGCCACGCCGGGTAGTGCGGGTCACACCATCATCGGCGGCCACCGCGATACGCATTTCGGTTTTCTGCAAAGCGTGGCGCGCGGTGATCGGTTTGAGCTGGAAGGCCTCAACGGCGTATCACGCACCTACCAAGTGGAGGACATTCGCGTGGTCAATATCAACGAAGACCCGCTCGAACTACAGCCCGATCTGCCACGCTTAACCTTGATTACCTGCTATCCATTTGATGCCGTGGCGCCAGGCGGACCGTGGCGTTACGTTGTGGATGCGTCGATTAGTCTGTGACAGACCGCGTTTATCGACCCGGGGCGTCACAATCATCCGTCAGGCCGCTCGGTCCCGGCGTGCCGAAGAACTGATCGCGCATAATTCCCAGGTCCGCGAAGTTGACGGCACCGTCACTGTTAAAATCGGCCACAGGGTCGGCGGTAAAGAACTCCGTACGCAGATCGCCCAAATCGGTGAAGTTGACGGCGCAATCGTTGTTCAAATCGGTGTCGCAGCTGTTGCCATAGCTGTCCCCGTCACCATCTTCTTGCATGGGGTTTTCCACGAGCACGCAGTTGTCGGTGTCGTCGGGCATGCCGTCGCCGTCGGTATCAATCGTGTTGGATTCAACGTCAATGGTCAGGGAGCGAATTTCCGATTCGAGCATGGCCACCGAAATTTCGCCAATAGGTTGGCCAAACGACAGATTGGTCGATTGCGTCCAGTTTGCATCCGTGTCTTCTGAGCCGATGATCACGCCAAGGGGACTGCGCACGGTGAAGCTCACCGGTGCGTTGTTGCTGCGACCGGTGAAGGTGACCGAATTGATCGTCACCAGTTGCGTGTCAAATGTAAATATCGTATCGCCGGCACCAAAGCTTGAAATGGTAATTAGCCCCGCACCGTCGCCAAAACCGGAGGGCCCGATTAAAAACGTAGCGGTGGTCGAGATTGAGGTGAAATTGTTGGCGGCAACGGTTTGGCCGGCAAAATAAGCCCCGGTCGGCAGCGAATCAAAATCGATTTCGACGATCTCGGCGGCGGCGTTTATGCTTAAAAGCAACGAAGCGACGCCAATACCGGCCTGGTGGATGTTGGGTAATTTAAAATTCATGTTTTTGTACTTCAGTTTGACTTAGTCATTGGTTTGAGAATATCAATACAGCTAACGCGACGCGAGTTCTGAAGATCAAAGGTATCGCGTCCATTGCTGTCTAACCCGTAAATAGAACTACTAAATTTCCATACTTGCAAACGTTTTGCTCTTAATGACGGCCGGGCCTGATGGCGTTCAGATGCGAACCTGCAGAGATTTCCTCGCAGCGCACTCTGACGTTTGGACCGAAGTGCATTGGGCGGAGCGATTGTCTGAACGCTGCTGCGACTCGCACCGTCCGGATTGTTGCAGCTTTACTGGCCAAAGCTCGGCTCCAGCGTCTGATATTGGCGAGTTTTCGACCGTTGCCCGGTGAATCCCATTGCGCGATCGCACTTCGTGAGATTCTTATGTTAGCTAAACCGGCAGAACCATAGAATCGATATATACTCGACTGAACCTCAATGAGGATGCTCACGCAGTGGAAAGTCCAACGAATCAAAGCTCATCCTATGGCCCGATCGCCGTGGCTATCTATCAGACGTTAGAGTCTTACAACGTCGATGCGGCCAAGTTGATGCGCGATGCGGGCGTCGACTTAACGTATCTGAAGGACCCCACGGCACGGCTGGATCCGGCGGTGCATTGGAAAATTGTCGCTGATGCGATCAAGTTGACCGAAGATCCGGGCTTCGGTTTGCGGTTTTCCGATTTCGTGCATCCGACCACATTTCACGCACTCGGCTTTGCTCTTTTGTCGAGCAGCACGTTGCGAGCATTTTGCCAACGCTGGGTGCGCTATCACTCATTCATTACCACCACCGGTGAGGTGGCGATTGACGAGACGGGGATGACACCGGCATTGGTGTTTCCGGCGCAACAGCAAAAATCGGATTCGGAGGTGCCCAGAGTATTGATTGACGGCCAGATTGCGACGGTCGTGAAGCTGATTCGATTTATGTACCGGCCGGATTATTGTCCGGCACGCGTGGATTTGATTTGCGCCAGTATTCCGGGCACCGAAGAAATTTATAAACAATACTTCGGTCCCAATGTGCACTTTGCACAGCAACGCAATTGTATTTACTTTGATCAAGACGATCTGGATGCCAGATTGCCGGCGGCCAATGCGGAGCTGGCGCGACAAAATGATGAGGCCGTGCTGAATTTCTTGGCGCGCCTTGATCGCGCCAATGTTGTGGCGCAAGCGCATGCGAAGCTCATTGAGCTGCTGCCATCCGGCGACTGCAGTAAGGCGAAAGTGGCAAGTGCCCTGAATATGAGCGTGCGTACATTGCACAATCGTCTAGCAGATTCCTCGACCACGTATCAGCAGTTGCTTGATCGCACACGACGGGAGCTGGCTGAGCAGTATATGCGCCAGTCCAACATTTCAGTTAGCGAAGTCGCCTATCTGCTCGGATTTTCGGATTGCAGTAATTTCTCGCGAGCGTTCCATCGCTGGACGGGGCAGTCTCCCAGCGATTTTCGCGACCACGCCAAGACGGAAATTTACGCCGTCAAGTGAAGATAAGCCGTTTGCCCTGATTGCACGGAGCCCGTTCAAGGCGCTGTGTAGACTGGAAGTTAAGCTATCCAGCAGGAATCAAGGACGCCACGGTGGGACCACTTCACGGATTTAAAATTGTTGAGATTGCCGGCATCGGCCCCGGGCAGATGTGCGGCATGCTGTTGGCCGATATGGGTGCGCAGCTTATTCGTATCGATCGCCCTATCGACGGTGATCTTGGCATTGGCATGCCGCCAAAATACGACATCATGAATCGCAGTCGCCCGACGGTGGCGGTTGACTTGAAAAGCGCTGATGGCGTCGAGTTGGTGTTGCGCCTGTGTGAAGATGCGGATGCATTGTTCGAGGGCTTTCGTCCGGGTGTTCTTGAGCGCCTCGGACTCGGGCCAGCCCAATGTATAGGCAGAAACGAACGGTTGGTGTACGGCCGCATGACCGGCTGGGGACAGGAAGGGCCGCTTGCCGATTCTGTAGGTCACGATACCAATTACATCGCGTTGGCCGGCGCACTTGGCAGTCTCGGCGATAGCGACCGACCGCCACCCGTGCCACTGAATTTGATTGGCGATTTTGGCGGTGGTGCGCTTTATCTGGCAATGGGTATGCTGGCGGCGATGCTCGAAGCATCACGTTCGGGCAAAGGCCAGGTCGTTGACGCGGCCATGGTGGATGGCGTCGCGTCGATGATGACCATGTTCTACGGCATGATGGCCGGTGGGATGTGGCAAGATCAGCGGCAGAGCAATCTGCTTGATGGTGCCGCACCGTTCATTGGCAGCTACGAGACACGCGACGGTAAGTACATTGCTCTATGCACGGTCGAAAACCGGTTTTATAAAGCGTTACTGACGGCGCTTGAGATTGCAGATATCGATGCATCAGACCAGCACAAGCGATCCAGCTGGGCAGAGCACAAAACTATCTTCGCCAAGCGCTTCAAAGAAAAAACCCGTGATGAGTGGGCGGACATACTGGAGGGCACCGATTCGTGCGCGGCGCCGGTGTTGTCGCTGGCAGAAGCTCCCGAGCATGTACACAGCCAAGCGCGTAAGACGTATGTGACGGTCGAGGGCATCAAACAGCCGGCACCCGCTCCACGATTTTCACGCACCGAATCGGCAATTAAATACGGCCCAACCGTGCCCGGCGAACGTGATACCGAAGCGTTGTCGGAGTGGGGACTGGGAGATGCCGAGATTGAACGGCTGCTGAAAGACGGCGTGCTCCAGGCGAAATAAGCGCGCTAGTCGTCGGGCATTAATTGGTTGACGTGTTCGAGTGCGTCGACGTATTCCTCGAGCAATCGGTAAACCACATCTCGACACGACTCAACCTGATTGAGTTGTCCAATCACCTGGCCCACCGGGTTCATCGCGACGTCTTGTGCCTTTTCAACGCCTGCATACAGTTCTGTGCGCCGACGCGCGTCGGCACTGATCATAAATTGCATAGGCATGCCTAAGGGCGCCGGTGTTGAGTCGGCGTCCCAGGCCTCGGTCCATTTGTTCTTGATGAGACGCGCGGGCTTGCCCGTCCAGGCACGCGAACGCACGGTGTCTTCGCTGGTGGCTTTGAGGTAGGACTCTTTTTGCGCTTGCTGGCCTGCCGCTTCTTCTACCGTGAGCCACAGTGAGCCGGTCCAAACGCCTGCGGCGCCGCTCGACATGGCGGCCAGCATCTGACGACCGTTACCCACGCCGCCGGCGGCCAGCATGGGTAGCGGGGCCACGGCATCGGCAATTTGTGGCCACAAAACGATGCTGCCGATTTCGCCGGTGTGGCCGCCGCCTTCACCGCCCTGTGCTACCACGAAATCCAGACCCGCCTCTTTGTGCGAGAGGGCCTGCTTGACCTTGCCGCACAGCGCACCGATGAGCCGTCCGCTGTCGTGAACCAGCTTGATGACATCGGCCGGCGGCGTGCCCAGTGCGTTAACGATCACTTTGCACTTTGGCCGCTTTAGCGACTCCAGAACCAACGGCAGTGCGGTGGCGTACGTGGCCCCGGGCAGAGTGGGTTCGCCGTGTGGCATATCTTCTGGCCATTCGGGCACGCCGTGCTCTTTAAGCAACTCGTTGGCGAAGTCGACATGTTCGCCCGGTATTTTCCGCCACAATTTTGCTTCCAGAGTCTCGGGATCAACCTCATCCATGCCCTCGTATTTTTGCGGGATCACAACGTCGACCCCGTAGCCGCCTTCGACATGTTCATCCAGCCAGTTCAATTCTTCGGCCAGTTGTTCGGGCGAAAACCAGCCTGCACCGAGCACGCCCATGCCACCGGCGTTGCTCACGCCTGCGACCACATCGCGGCAATGTGAGAAGGCAAAAATAGCGTGATCCATGCCAAGTTTTTTACTGAGATCTGAATGCATAGTGATGTGCCCGTCGAGCGTATGGCTAGGCGGCCGCTACGGTCGACTCTCCTTGATCCCAGGTGGTAAGCAGCTGTGCTTCGGTGCGCTTGGCTTGCTCAACATGCTGTTCCTTCACATGACCATAGCCGCGGATGTGCTCGGGGATGGACGCGATCTGAATGGCTAACGCGTGATTGTCGTTGCTGAGTGTCTCAAGCAACATGCCGATCGTTTTTTCGTAATTGACGATCAGTTGTCGTTCCATCTTTCTCTCGTCGGTGCGGCCGAAGAAATCCAGTGCAGTGCCGCGTAAGAAGCGCATTTTCGCTAAAAGGCCAAAGGCCGGCATGATCCACGCCCCGAACGTCATCTTTCTCGGCAGTCCCGTTACCTTGTCTTTTGGCGCAATCGCGGGTGGAGAGAGATTGAACTGTAACTTGAAGTCACCTTCAAACTGATTGTTGAGCTTACGTTTAAACTCCGGATCGGAATAAAGGCGTGCCACTTCGTATTCGTCTTTGTACGCCATCAATTTATAGGCGTAGCGCGCGACGGCTTCCGATAGGCCCGTCATGCCTGGTGCACTGCGTGCTTCAGCTTGGCGGACCTGGTCTACTAAAGATTGATACCGTTGCGCATATGCCTCGTTTTGATAAGCCGTTAGATCTTCTACTCTGCGTGCGATGAAGTCGTCGTTTGAGAGCACTTCGGCGGAATCTGCCTTGCCACCATCAACGATCGCAAGGACAGCGTCGAGATTGTGGGCGGCGCGGCGCCCCCATTCAAACGCTTGCTGGTTCCATTCCACTTTCACGCCGTTGAGTTCGATCGCTTTGAATATGGAAGATTGCGATAGCGGAATGAGCCCCTCCTGCCAGGCGAAGCCGACCAGAAACAAATTGCTGGCGATGGAGTCGCCCAGCAACCGTGTGGCAATGGCGCTCGCCTGAATAAACCTCACGTTGTCTTTGCCCAATGCGCTGACGAGTCGCCTTTCCAGAGGCTCGCTGGGGTATTTCATATCCGGGTTGCGCGTAAAATCGCCGGTGATGGTTTTGTGCGTGTTGATGATGGCCTTGGTTTTGGTGGCATCCATCGTATCGAGGACGATGTCGCCGCCCACGACGAGCATGTCACAGCCCAGTACAAGGTCCGCCGTACCCGCATTGAGTCTTGCCGCGTTGATGTCCTGCGTTTTCGCCGCGATGCGAATATGGGTCTGCACCGCGCCGCCTTTTTGTGCGAAACCCAATTGGTCGACAATGGAGGTGCCTTTTTGATCCACGTGGGCGGCCATCCCCAATAGCGCACCGATCGTGATCACGCCTGTGCCGCCGACGCCGCCAATCAAGATTCCGTAGGACTCGCCGGCGGGAATGACAGGGAGCTGCGGTTCTGGCAATTCGTCGAGCGTGGCGACCGACCCACCCACGCCTTGCCCTTTTTTGACCGATCCGCCCAAAACGGTGACGAAGCTTGGACAAAAACCGTTGTTACAGGAGTAGTCCTTGTTGCACGCCGATTGATCGATTTCGCGCTTGCGACCGTATTCGGTGTCTTTGGGTAGGATCGAGACGCAGTTCGATTTCTTGCTGCAGTCACCACAGCCTTCGCAGACGCGATCATTGATAAACATGCGCTTAGCGGGGTCGGGGAAAGTGCCGCGCTTGCGCCGACGCCTTTTCTCAGCCGCGCAGGTTTGATCGTAGATCAGGACAGTGACGCCTTCGATGTCACGTAGTTCTCGCTGCACAAGATCCAGATCGTCCCGATGGTGCACAGTGGTGCCTGACGCGAAGCCGGCGTCGCCGCCGTATTTTTCGGGTTCGTCGGTCACTACAGCGATACGTGAAATGCCTTCGTTGCGCATCTGCTGGGATATTTGCGGCACCGTGAGCTTGCCATCGACCGGCTGGCCGCCCGTCATGGCCACCGCATCGTTGAACAAGATCTTGTAGGTAATGGAAATGTTGGCGGCCACCGCGGAACGAATGGCGAGCGTGCCCGAATGATAGTAGGTGCCGTCGCCGATCTGCTGAAAAACATGCTTGGTTTTTACAAACGGGGCCTGACCAATCCAGGGCACGCCTTCGCCGCCCATCTGCGTGGCGTAGCCGACATTGCGATCCATCCAGTAAGCCATGAAGTGGCAGCCAACGCCGCCATAGCCGCGGCTGTCTTCGGGCAGCTTCGTTGATGAGTTGTGTGGGCAGCCCGAGCAAAAGTAGGGCAAGCGTGCCAGTTCGAGCGGTACGCGCGATTTCGCTTCTTCAATCTGGCGATCCAGAAACGCGATGCGGCTGCGGGTGCGCTCGCTGTCGTGGAATGATTTGATGCGTTTGGCAATCACTCTTGCGATCTTGTCTGCGCTCAAGTCGCCGACGTCATCCACGAGTAATTGATCCTGTTCGTCGTGGCGGCCAACAAGGCTGGGGCGTTTCGATTCGGGTTGGGCGTAGCACACGTCGCGCAGCGCGTTCTCAATTTGTTGCCGCTTGTCTTCGATGACGAGGATGTCCTGCAGACCGTCGGCAAATTCGCGATAGGTTTCTCGATCCACGGGAAACGGCATGGCGACTTTCAAAATGCGGATGCCAAGCGCCGACATCATCGCCTCGTCAATGCCCAGATCCTGTAGCGCCTGTAGCGTGTCGATCCAGGTCTTGCCCATCGCTGCGATGCCGAAGCGGGCATTGTTGCTGTCATGGGAAATGCGATTGAGTTTGTTTGCTCGTGCAAACGCGACCGCCGCTGGCAATTTGAACCGGCGCAGGCGGTTTTCCTGTGTGGTCCAAAAATCACCCACACGTGAATTGACGCCGTCCGCTGGAAACTCGAAATCCGGGGTGACGATTTGGATGTGGTCGTGCTCCGCGCGAATAGATGCGGCCGTCTCGATGGTTTCCGGCAGCAGTTTGTAGCCCACCCACGCGCCGCAAAAACGTGATAGTTGAAATCCCATCAGCCCCATATCGAACACGTCTTGAATGTTCGCTGGATACAGCACCGGCATGAGCAGGTCTTCAAACAGTAGTTCAGAGTGGTAGGCATCAACGGTTGAGCGCATTGCGGGATCATCACCCGCAAGAATCAGGACGCCGCCGTTTTTCGACGACCCGTGATAGTTGCCCTGACGAATGGCGTCCAGACTCTGATCAAGCCCGGGGCCTTTGCCGTACCACATTGAGTAGACACCATCGTAGTTGGCATCATTGTGATAGTGAATTTGCTGCGTGCCCCACACGGCTGTGGCGGCCATATGTTCATTGACCGCCGGCCAGAACGTCACGTGGTTTTGCTTGGCCAGTGCTTCGGCGCGCCACATCTCCTGATCCATCACGGTCATCGGCGAGCCGCGATAGCCTGAAATGAACCCGGCCGTATTGAGGCCCGCAGTTTGGTCGCGGCGGCGTTGCACCATGAGAAGGCGGACCAGTGCCTGGCTGCCGGTCAGATAGATGCGGCCTTCATCAAAAGTGTATTTGTCGTTCAGCGTGACGGTTCGGGTTTTCATACCCCTATTATGCAGATGGCGACAACGACCGGCTTATCAATATCTGCACGAAATCGCGCCCCGACGGCATCATCGGCGCAATGCATATGAATTTCTCTTTATTCTTGAGTGCGGCTGTAATCGGATGATACGAATACTCGAGGACCGAACCGAGCAAAAAGGGGGGCGTTAGTGCAGCTCGAGCTCTGCCTCGACTTCGACCGGAATAGAAAACGGCAATTGTGCAACGCCAATTGCTGAGCGTGCGGCCATCCCGCAGTCTTTACCAAAGATATCGATGATTTGCAGCGAGAAGCCGTTG
>JBGCEL010000003.1:0-9673 GCA_045106455.1 Gammaproteobacteria bacterium | reverse complement strand
CTTGGGCTTTAGGCTGAAGTTCGATGCCCAAGACTAGCGCCGGACTTCTCATCTACAAAAAAGTTGAAACTAAATTGAGAGTTCTTCTTGTGCATCCTGGAGGGCCATTCTGGGAGAAGCGGGACTTTGGAGCATGGTCTGTTCCGAAGGGTGAAGTTGAGGATGGCGAGGATTTAATAGAGGCAGCTCACCGGGAGCTGGCTGAGGAGACTGGATTCACTGTAACCGGTGTTGCATCGTCCTTGGGCCAGGTTCGACAATCCGGCGGGAAACTCGTTTACGCTTGGGCGATACAGGGAGACGTGGATCTAACTGAATTTCGGAGCAGCACTTTCAAAATGGAATGGCCTCGCGGTTCAAATACAGTTCGGTCATTTCCCGAGGTTGATAAAGTTGAGTGGTTCGACATTTCTGAAGCACGTCGTCGAATCCACCCAGCACAACGTGCCTTTCTCGATGCGTTGGAATCGAATCTCAGTCCTACGCGTGAGAAGGACAGGAATGTTTTGCGTCCCGATGGTTCAGCCTAAAAAGATGCAGCTGCCAATTGCAAAAGTCGCTCGTTTGGCTACGCCAAGCCTTGCGTCTTTTGCAATCGCAGCTGGTCTTTGGCGCTAGGCGGCGATGACAGTGCGTACCGTAATTTTGCTGGCACTTGTCGGAATTGGAGTGACTTCAACTTCCGCTCTCTCCTGCAAGGATAGGAATGAGTCTCTCGACGTATTCCTGTGGAAAGTATTCGAGGCCTCGGACATCGTGGCGTTTGGCTTGGTTGAGCGCGACGGTCACAACTGGCAGGCCAATATCGAGAGAGTTTGGAAGGGCGAATTACCCCCGATCATTGTATTGTCGGAGTACCACAAGCCGCACCGTGAGGAAGGCAGAGATCTCATCTTTGCATATGGACCGAACCCTGATGGGCGCTACGTCGGGATGAATTGTTCGGCCTTTCTGAAGCAGGCCGATACTATGGCTGGTTTGCGGGGGCTTTTTGGTCCGGGAGAAAGACCGAGAGCGAATCTTGGGGAGTTAACGGTTAGTTGGTTCCTGGCGGTAGTGCTAATGTGTGTCATGGGAATTAGCGGTTTCCTGTACTGGGCAGTGAGGTATTTGCGCTATGGCGCCTAACAAATTGCGGCTGACGATTGCAGAAATCACTCGGTTGGCTGCGCCAATCCTCGCGTTTTCTGCAATCGCAGCTGATCTTTAGCGTTAGGCCGCAGTGCAGCGCCGATGTATCCGTTCGTGCCGAAAACCACGAAATATCTGCGGCCAGGCCAGTTCTGGGATATTCCATTGACGAACGGTCTGTATGCCTGCGGTCGTGTATTGCAGCTCAAGTACGAAAACGGCAGTCGGAATACACGGCAATTCCTTGCAGCCTTGATGGACTGGTGCGGTGCCGAACCCCCTTCCACGGATGAATTGGCGGGTGCTGGTATCCTTGCGTCAGGACAGACGCACGTAAAAACCATCGCCCACAGCGGCAGCGAAATTCTTGGGCTGCGTGAGCTTGAGGCGGACAAAATTCATATCCCCTTAAGTCTAGATGCGGCGGGCGGTCAGCATTGTCGCGTCCGTCGCGGTTTCGAGTTACTCGCTCCTGCGACACAGAAGCAATTGAACTCGTTGCCCATCTTTCAGACTTGGGGATACAACGTAATCGTAATTCGCGCGGAGGCTAAATTTGGTGGAGCGGCCAAACAAGGCGTTGCAGCGAACGTTTGGCGTTAGGCGGCTTGCATGTTTCGAACTCCTGACAATATGACTAAAATTCTCACGGACCGCCAGTTAACGAGTTACGCCAATCGAACTCGATGGGCCAGGTTTTTTGAGAGTGTGAAACGTCTGGAGCTGCTAACTCGTGTCAAATGGTTGCTTGGCAACGAAGCACACGGTTGGGGTCGCTGGAAAATTCCAACAGATGGTTACTTTGAGCACTTTGGTCTTGGTCCTATTCCATTTCGTGAAATTGAGTGGGTTGAAATTCGATCCGGAAAATCTGTGTACAGAGGAAGACTCGTTGATAGTGAAGAGTTAAATTTCTCTGCAGAGATAACATCGGCACTAGAGAAATCGAAGCTTGATTATTCTTCTGAGGAAGGGCTCTTCAGAATCTGGGGCTATCGTTGAAGGTTTCGTCGCCCAAAAAAGATGCAGCGGACCTTTGGCGTTAGGCTGGCATGAGACCACCTGCGAAACTTGACGGTGCGGTTGTAAGATATTGGGCTTGGTCGCAGAAACGACCATTTTTCATCATGCCTCTTGTCGGAGGCACGTCAGAATTTCGAGGTATACGAATTCACGGCTTGGCTGTTTGCGAGTATCTTGATTCAGGAAGTATTTATCGATTTTCGTGTGACGAATTATGGGCCGTTCACAACGACAGTCAGTGTGCCTGTCTAAGCGATGCTTTGGAGTGGCGTTCAGCGCAGTTTGACGCTTCTTCGGTAGATTGGAATTCTGTTATCTAGTAGCAAAGAGTGTTGACGACTGACGAGGGAAGGGGGCGTGTGATGATCACGGTCATGAGCGTGCGTGCCTATGATGGGACTTCGGAAACGAAAAAAGGCGCCGCAGCCAATCTAGTCCAAGCTTTGACGGGCTGCCCACTGGAGAAGGTGGTTGCCGCCCTTGTCGTTTTGGACTCTTACGCAAGCCCGAACACGAAGGGTCGTGACGCTCGGCGCTGGATATCCCAATTTTGTGGATTTGAGAGCGACGAATCCAGGAAAAGTATGGCAAAGATTATTGAGGTGATTGAAGATGGGAAGGTTATTGTTACCAAATCGCAACCAGCGACCCTCATGAAGGACATGCCGCGTGCCGCCTAACAAGTTGCAGCTGACGTTTGGCAATTCTACTCGTCTGGCCACGCCAGAACTCGCGGTCTTGTTGAACGGTGCTGAACTGTGGCGTTAGGCGGCTGATTCAAATGATTCGTGTGGTTCTTCCCAGCAACAACGGCAGCAGTCGCATTGAGCTGCAGTTCGGTGGCCGTCTGGATTTTCAAGGGTCGCCCGGGCTTGAAGCAGACGTGTCGGTACATGGCAAGAACTGGGCTCATGACGACGAAGCCGATCTGTCGGCTCGTATCCAAAGCTCATGTATTTCACTCGAGGCGTTGATCAGCTTGAGTCGTGATCTGGATCGTTGGCTTGGTCTCGATCTAGAGGATCTTGATCCTGACAAATTGTCACAAACATATGAGCTTGCGTTTCCAAGAAATAATTCATTAAAGCTGGTTTTTGGACAACGCTCTGATACCGTATCAGGACTCAATCCGGTGGTGACTTTCGAGTACGCTTCGGGCGCGTTTGAAGGTCAGTTCCACTTTGCAACGGATCAGTCGGGGCTGAGAGAATTCAATGATTCGCTTCGTGGGGTTTTGCGTGACGCCGCCTAAAAAGTTGCAGCATTACAAATGCAAAAGCCCATTGTTAGCGTTAGGCGGTTAAAGAGGGTGTTTCAAGGTTCTTACCTCTGCGGTGCGGTGAGCTACAAAGCCTCCCAGCTCATCGGTCCCTATGTTCAATGCCACTGTCCCAGTTGTCGAAAAGCATCTGGTAGTGCGTTCGCCGTGAATATTTCAGTGCCGTTAGAAAAATTCACCATTGTTACCGGGGAGAGCAAGATCAGCGTGTTCGAATCATCGCCAAACAAACTCCGCCATTTCTGTAGCATCTGTGGATCACCCTTGTACACCAAGGTAGGTGCAAACCCCGACGTTTTACGGCTTCGACTCGGAAGCTTGGATTCGCCATTCAAAGATGCTCCCGCTGCGCACATTTTTGCTGGACAGAAAGCACCATGGCACCGTATCTATGATGATTTGCCACAATATGAAGACTGGCCAGATGCCACTGAGATGAAGATTCCAGGTTCTAGGCAATCCACGCTGCCAAACGATTAGTGGGAGCGGATGCATCGACAGTCAGTTTGGTGTTAGGCGGCGAATTTTATGGGTTGGGCTCACTACTGCATTGGCAAGATGAGAGAGGGCGAAACCGTTTTTTCAGACCACGCGGAGGTTCTATGTCGGGGATAACTGAATCCGGCCAACTTTTCGGTGTTGAGCTGGTCGATACAGCATCCCATGAATATTGATTCTAAATTTACGGCCCGGTGGGTGACCTTCGTGTGTGCAGTCGCGATTTGTGCCTACTCATTGGTTTCGCAGGTGATGTGGTTTCCTGAGCTGCAGGTCACTTTGGATTCGTGGTTCAGCACGTATAAGAATCCCTGGGTCTACCCGTTGGCGTTTCTATACCTTTCGGGCACTGCGTCATTTGGAGCAATCGCCTATTTGGCGTGGAGCAATCGGCGAACGCGCTGGCTTTTTCTGCTCGTTGTCGTGTCATTTTTGTTCGGGCACTACTACTATTTGATGCTGCTGGTGTATTTAAGCGCATTCTGCTGGTATCTCAAATGGCCGCGCCACGGCGCCAAATTGGACACTGCTGAGAGCAAGGAGCCGGAGAATTGAAATACTCGGGTAGGATGCTCTACAGCAAAAAAATGCCGCTGGCGTTTGCACAATCCTTTGGTTTTGCGACGCCAAGCCGAGCGACTTTCGCAATCGCAGCGGAACTTTGGCGTTAGCCGTCTCATAATGCCGTTTTCACTAAGTCCCCAATCGCTACGCGAAGCAGAAAGCTCACTTGCGGTGAGCTTTCCAGATTCTTACAAAATTTCAATGCAGCAGGACAATGGCGGTGAAATAGAATTCGAAGGTGAAATTTGGTTTTTTCATCCGATTCGTGATTTGAGTGATCGGAAGCGTACTTCTCGTACTGCTAATCATGTAGAGCTTGAGACCATGAAGGCGAAAGAGTGGGATGGATTCCCGAGCCACGCGATAAGTATCGCTGGAGATGATTGCGGGAACCGGCTTGTTTTTTTGCGAACTGAATCGAACCCGGTGATCCTCGAGGACGCTGTGTTTCGCTGGGATCACGAGACCTGTAAGTTAGAGGTCTTAGCTAAGACATTCGAGGGTTTGAAATGAAACGGTCCGGACCAACGCTGCCTGGGAGAAAGTTGCAGCTAACGAGATTGTGCCCATTTTTTCGTCGTAATGCTCCGATTGCAAAAGCCACCGGTGTGGCTAGACGAGGCCTCACATCTTTTGCAATTGCAGCTAATCTATTACGTTAGGCAGGATGGATAACGCCTGCGAACATGCCAAACAACTGCAGTTGGCATTCCGACTTGGCCTCATTGGAACAGACCAATTGATCAGATGGGCAGACTCGATGATTCTCTCCCAAGACACCCCTGCGATTGAGATAATTGATCTGGCCCTTATGCGTGACGCCCATCCGCAGACTATAGTTGGGAAACTAGGGGAATTGGCGGGCGCAGTCGACGAGTGGTCGGTTATGCCCGAAGTTATGCGTCGCTATGCTCTGGCTCTGCGGGAAAAACCGGAACTTGGACCGAAAGTGGCGAAGGGAATGCTGAGGTTATATGACGAGAGCAATTGCCATGTACCGAAGGAATTCGGTTTTTTCGCGTGGTTTGATGAAGAGTTTTACTTAGCTCGTGAAGGAATTTATGGAGCTGAGGAGCATGATGTCTATGAACAACTATTGGCGGAATTCGACAAGTTCGCGGACCCCGCCTAAAAAAATGCCGCTCACAACTGAAAAAGACGCCCGTTTCTTGACGCCAAGTCGAGCCTCTTTTGCAATTGCAGCTGATTTTGGCGTTAGGTGGCAGATTGAGTTTTGATACCGACATAACCGATCTTCTGGAACGAAAGGCAATCTTCCATTGCTCGCCGTGCAATGGTGATTCTGACAGTATCGCCATTGAACCGACGCACGTCTTTGACATACCGCTCGTTGATGTTCCAGAGGATTTTCTAGTTTTTCTCCCATCTAGCTTGACCGATATTCTCAGAAAACACGATGGAATATCGCTCTTCTATGAAGATGGACCTAATGGTAGTGAGAGCGGGCTTCGGATTTTCTCATGCAGAGAAATTGCGCTGGAGACGGCGAGGTTGCAAAAGTGGTTTTCAGAAAATCTGCCATCCTTTGAAGGCAACTCTGAGCAGGCCAATCTAGGTGAGTGGCTAGAAGGACTCTCGCCAGTGGCCGCACCGCACTGTTCTGGAAATCTCATCGTTCTAGATTATGGTCCAGCCGATCAAGTCGGCGAGCCAGCCGTTTATTTTCTTGACCATGAGTATTATTTTGCCCATCGCTGCGATTTAGAGACGGCGAAGTTCTTGGCGCCAGATTTTCGGACATTCCTGCTGGATTTTCTATCAGATCCGCTGCCGTTGCTTAGTAGGGATTGGAGACATTACGATGCCGATCAAGGGCAGTGGTGTGTCGAGGACGTTACGTTTGACCGTGTTGCCAGCTAACAAGATGCAGCTGACAATTGCAAAAGCCACCCGCTTGGCTACGCCAAGCCGTGCGCCTTTTGCAATCGCAGCTGAACTTGAGCGTTAGGCGGCTCGTTCTCAGCTTCGTCTTGCACTTGACTCCTCATATGGACAGAGAAACGAAAGCAGGTCTGACCGAGTTTACACACGAGCTTTTTCTGAAATCGGCGTACGCCGATTGGGTTGCGAGCCTTCCGGATTATGAAACAGATCGATGGTATTCGGTCATCGTTGAGCTTGATCGGGTTGGCGCGCCAGTTGATGAGCTCAGAGAGTTCGGTAGTGAGATATTCGGAGGCTATGTTTTCAGATGCTTTCCGTCGCCACGCTTTCGCTCAAATGACAAGCTCATGGTTTTTTCTCTCACGCGGACTCTATGTGGAGCAGTGTTGTATGGCATCGCCCGGCGGACATTGTCGAGTAGCGGTCACGCCGTCTGGCATCACGTCGCAGCGACGAGCGTCAGGTCGGTGTGTTGGCTAGCTTGGTGATAAAGCTACTCGTGGTCGGACTTATCGCAGGCGGCCTCTATCTGGCTAACCGATTCCCCAGCGTATTTGGGTTCTTTGCATGGGAATTAGGCGTAGTACGAAAGCCCGGCGAATTGAGGAGAGACTATCAGGGTCGCAGAGCCCGATATTGGATTTCAGTCAGCGTTTACGGTGCAATGCTGAACTACATTGCATATCGCTTGATTGATCCGTCAAATTGGCCATGGCTTCCAGCGTTGTTGGAATTTATGCTTCCCGCTTTACTGGCTGGGGCCTTTTTGACCGGGCTAATCGCGTTCTTGTGGTCTTGTTGGCATGCAAAGTTCGATGATGACTGACGCCTTCGTCGCAGATAATGGCGTGGTGTAGCGATGTCAGGGCGCTTCGAGACAAATATTGCTTTGGGCGAGTCGCGCCTCGCATTCGGTCAGGATAATTGCCGGCGGATCGCGTGTGGGCTCAGTGCTTCGTCAGCGGTGTCAGGCCGCAAAAGACGTCTCGCCGTTTGTGCAGCTTTTGACCGGATATTTAAAACTAGACCATTAGGTGAACTATCGGATGCTTGTGAGTGATTCAAATAGATTGGGTGCAGCAGCGGCCGCGCTGGTAGCTTGTGCAAGCGTGGGTGCAGCGCCGTCACAGTTGGTTGTGACGACGAGTGACTTTACCGGCACCGGTTCGATCAGCGAGGCGCTTGTAATCGCCGAGGCAGCCGTGCAGGCTGGAGCGGAGGGCGCCGTAATTTCCTTTGCACTGCCTGCCGCCTCTACCATCACGTTTTCCTCACCGCTTTTAATTTCACGCACGTTTGACGAAGACCATGAGCTCGCGATCGAGGGCGGCGGCACCATTACGCTGTCCGGTGGCGGGGCGTCGCAGCTTTTCGTCGTGAATGGCGAAAGCGGTTTGTTTCCGGATGTTGATGCACCGGTGGGACATCTTGTTCTGCGCGACCTTGAATTGCGCGATGGCTTCACCAATGACACCGGCGGGGCTATTTACAGCGATGGCGACGTGCGCATTGAACGCAGCACGCTGGTAAACAACCGTGCAATCGTGACGGGCAATGTATTTACATGCCTACTTGGTCCCCAGTGCGAAGGCGGTGGGGCGATCTTTAACGGTGGTTTTGCACAGCTCACCATTGTTGAGTCCGAGTTGCGGGGCAACGAGGCCTCCGGTGGCATCGGTGACGTTGGTGGGGCGATCAGCAACGCCGGGGCCATGATCGTTAGCGAGAGCCTGTTTTTTAGTAACCAGGCAGGCCTTGGCGGGGGCGCCATTGCCAGCGGTGGCCTGGTGGCCATTCTCGACAGCCAGTTTGTGGGCAACCAAACTGACGCGCTGATAGCCGGTTTCAATGGCGGCGGTGCCATCTTGAACGGCTCTTCGTTCTCCGGACTGTCTCCGTTCAACAGTATGACGATTGTTCGCTCCGAGTTGCGTGATAACCGGACCATTGGTCAGTCCGTCGATGGTGGCGCGATTGTCAGCAATGCCGAGCTCGTTATTGCCGAATCGCTATTGGTTGGCAATGAAGTGCTCGGTTTTGGGTCTGAGGCTGGCGCACTCAAAAACAACAGCTCGCCGTTGCTGGTGCTCAACACCACGTTTAGCGGCAATGCGGCCCGCGGGCAAAGTGCCAGCGGTGGCGCGCTGGTCAATACGATTGGCGAAATTAGTCTGGTCCACACCGCGTTCGTGGATAATGAAGTGACCGAGCCCTTTATTTCGAATGGCTTTGGTGGCGCGATCAAACAGTCGGATGACCCTATCTCGCCCATCAACATCATTAACAGCGTGTTTCTGAACAATCGTGCGGTGGCCGAAGAAGCCAACGACATTCGAGGAGGTGTGCGCGCCTTCAATTCGGTGATTGAAGACCCTTCGGGCGTTGTGTTCATAGAGCAGGATGGCGTGCTGATTGGAGATGGCGCGAGCAATATCCAGGTTGGCGCCGATCTTTATCCTGCGGCGCTAGCGCTGGACCAGCTCGCCGACAACGGCGGGCCCACCTCGACCTATGCGATTGGCAACTTGGTAGTGGACGGCGTGTCCAATCCTCTGCTCGATCGCGGTGATCCGGCGCGTGCGCTGACCGCAATCAATGTCGTGTCGGCGCAGGCGCAGGAATTACTGGTACTCGCAGGTGTCGATCTTGCGGCACTTACCGACCAGCGTGGCGTCGCGGCAATGCCGGGGCCGCGCAATGATCTTGGGGCGTATGAGCGGGTAGCAAACGATGCCGATGGCGATGGTGTGGACGATGGTGTCGACAACTGCACCGAGCGGGTCAATTCCGAGCAGACCGACACCGACGGTGATGGATTTGGCAATGCGTGCGACCCGGATCTGAATAACGATGGTATCGTCAATTTTGTTGACCTGGGGCAGCTTCGTCAGCGTTTCTTCACCACGGACGCCGATGCCGATTTCAACAATGACGGCGTCGTCAACTTTATGGATCTGGGGGTGATGCGCGCGTTCTTTTTCGGGCCGCCCGGGCCGTCGGCCTGAATACAGGCGAAATCGGTTTTGGGAAACACCGACAGGATTGCGGTCATGGCCCGTCGCCACTGCTTCCGTAAGCCGTCTAGAGCGATATTTCTAAAGTAGAGTTTCTGGCGATTGACCCCATCCCGCTTATCCAGACAGTCGCTGTTAGAGAAATTTAGCGCATGGTTTGCTCCGCAGCGAACTCGCGGGTAGTTCGATCGCCGAGCGATTGATGTGGTCTGAACTCGTTGTACTCGACACGCCGAGCCTCGATCTTTTCCTGAGCATC
>JBGCEL010000002.1:0-11224 GCA_045106455.1 Gammaproteobacteria bacterium | reverse complement strand
CAGGTGCAGCTAATTGATCAGGCGACCGGAAGACTGATGCCGGATCGCAAACTGCAAAACGGCCTGCACCAAATTATTGAAGCCAAAGAACAGTGCGAGTTAAGCGGCGCCACGCGCACCATTGCCAGCCTAAGCTTCCAGAATTTTTTCACCCGCTACAAACACCTAAGCGGTATGACCGGCACCGCGAGTGAGGCCGCCGGCGAGTTGCTACGTACCTACAAACTGGGCGTTGTACGAGTGCCTACGCATCAGCGCAATCTTCGTCAAAACCTCGGCGCGCAGTTTGCGCCAACGGCCGAACACTATCAGGCGCTCATTCTCGAGGCCGTTATCTCGCGCCGTGACAAAGGTCAGCCGGTACTGATCGGGACCCGTTCGCTGGCCCATTCCGAGTTGGTCTCCGGTTTTCTGCTCGATGCCGGCATCGAACATCAGGTGCTGAACGCCCGTCAGGATGCCGATGAGTCTGACGTTGTGGCGCGTGCGGGTAGATCAGGGGCCGTCACGATCGCGACCAACATGGCGGGACGCGGTACCGATATCCCTGTCGACGCCACGGTGCGTGAGTCGGGCGGTTTGCATGTGATTGTCAGTCAACTGAATGAAAGCCGTCGCGTGGATCGCCAGCTCATTGGACGCTGCGCGCGTCAGGGTGATCCGGGGTCGTTCGAATATATTATCGCGCCGGATGATCCGGTTCTTGCGGGTACCAAGAATGCACCGAGTACGCTGTCGGATACGGCCGCGGCACTAGCTCAATCAAAATTCGGCAGCGCGCTGCTCATGCGCCGCGCCGGTTTTTCTCAGCGTCGAATTGAAAAGCGCCAACGCCTGGTGCGTGCGCAGGTGGCCAGCAGCGATCGCCACATGCGCAAGAAACTGTCTTACACCGGATACAAGGAGTAAACCGTCATGGTTTTTGTCCACAAATTTCTGCAACGGACGCGGCATGCGCGGATGGCGCTTGCCGGTAGCGTGCTGTGCGCGGTTGCACCCGGCAGCTTCGCTGAGTCAGTTGACGGACGTGATTTCGATTGTTTGCTCGAACCAAAAACACGCGTGATGGTGGGCGCACCGACGCAGGGTGTGATTCAAACTGTAGATGTGCGCCGTGGGCAGAGCGTTGAGAAGGGGCAGATTATCGCCACGCTTGACGCGCGACTCGAGAAAGCCGAACTCAAATACGCTCGCATGCGCGCGAAGATGACCAGCGAGATTCGTGCGCGCGAAGCGGATGTGGAGCTGGCCGAAGTGACAATGAAACGCTTGAACGATTTGAGCGCCCGCAAAATGGCACCGGCCCAGCAGCTGGATGAGGCGGCGGCGGCGCTTAAGGTTGCGCGTATGGGGCTAGTGCAGGCACGCGACAGTCGCAAACTGTTCGAGCAAGAATATGCGCGAGCGCGGGAGGCCGTTGAGCAGCATGTAATCCGCAGTCCGATTACAGGGGTGGTGGTGGAGCAGATCGCGTTTCCGGGCGAGTTTGTTTACGACAATCCTATTGCCATTGTGGCGCAGGTGGATCCGCTCAAGGTAGAGGCTATTCTGCCAGCGCGATTTTTCGGCGGCGTGCGCATTGGTTTGTCCTCCACCATTTGGCCGGAGATTGACAACAGCGGCCCCATTGATGTGAACATCGCTTCGGTCGATCAAATAATCGATTCGGCGAGTGGTACGTTTTCCGTGCATCTTGAAGTGCCCAACCCAGATAACGGTATTCCTGGCGGCCAACGTTGTCGATTGGCGTTTGGGGATGTTGATCCGGAGGTCATGGCGGATCGCTACGCGGCGAATCGCTAACAAGAACAACCCGTGAAGATACCGCCCCAACTCAGCCTCGCCGGTGGACTCGTGACGCTTCTGATTAGCGTTGCGCTGGTCGGCGATGTGTTGGGGTTTTTGCCGCGGCCGGAAGATCAGGTGCGTGAGGCGCGCAAGCTGCTCAGTGAATCGTTGGCGGTGCAACTGTCCAGCCCGGCCGCCGCTGGCGATGTTCGTGTGATTGACCGGACGCTGCGCTCATTGGTGACGCGCAGCGAAAACATTGTATACAGCGAGTTGATCCTTTCGTCCGGGGAAACACTGTCTAAACACGGTCAGCCGGCGGTGGCGCTGAGCGGTTGGAATGATCTTTCCACGCTCGACAGCCTCATCGTGCCGATTTTTAAAGATCAGGCACCCTGGGGCGAGGTGCGCCTGCAGTTTGCACCGACCCAAGACCTAGGTCTGCGCTATCTGGGCTTTCCGCTGACGTCGCTGATGTTTATCGGGTTTCTTGGCGTGGCTTGCCTGCTGAGTTTTTACCTGTTTCTGCGCAAGGCGCTGAAACAGCTGAACCCGCGCAAGGCGGTGCCCGAACGGGTGCACGCCGCGTTTGAAGTGCTGGCCGAGGGCGTATTGATTCTGGATGAGCAAAAGAACATTGTGCTTGCCAACGATTCGTTTGCCCGTCGTGTGCATCAGTCTCCCGAGTCGCTCATCGGCAAATCGCCAGATGGTTACGCGTGGGACCTGAATGGCAAAGGTGTTGAGCGGTATCCGTGGCAGATTGCCATGGAGACCGGCGAGCACGTCATGAACATGAATCTGAAACTTGAGGTTGAAGGGCAACAGGTTTCTTTTACGGTCAATGCAGCGCCCATTCTGGATCAACAAAAACGCAGTCGCGGTGTACTGATTACATTCGATGATGTCTCGCCGCTCGAGGCCAAGAATACTGAGCTTGCCACAATGTTAGTGGAGCTGAACAAGACGCAGAAAGTCATTGAGGTGAAAAACCGCGAGCTGCAAACACTTGCTACGCGTGATGCGCTGACCGGTGTGTTGAATCGTCGTTCTTTTTTAGAAATTGGCAGTCGGCACTTTTCCAACGCGCGTCAGCTCGGCACGCCTTTGTGCGCGCTCATGGTGGATATCGATTTTTTCAAGAAGGTCAACGACAATTTTGGTCACCAGGTGGGTGATCAGGCCATCCGGGCGGTTGCCGATGCGCTTAGTGCGGCGTTTCGCAAAGGCGACTGCGTGGGTCGTTATGGCGGTGAGGAGTTTGTGGTGATCTTGCCGGACTCCGGAGCCGATGATGCGTTCACAGCGGCGGACGAGCTGCGCCAACATATCTCCACGTTGGTCGATAGCAGCGATCTGCCCATGAAAACACTGACGGTGAGTGTTGGTGTGGCGAGCATCAACGCCGGTGCCGCCGATCTTGCCGAGTTGGTGGATCAGGCCGATCGCGGGCTCTACAAAGCCAAAGAAACCGGACGTAATCAGGTGTGTCATTTTGACCCGCAGTACGTGTCCGATTCACAGCGCGAAACAAAGGCGCCGGAGGCCGCGGAAGATGATTCGAGCGAATCTCTGCGCCGCAATCTGGAGTCAATGAAAGAACGCGTGCGGGAGCAGGCCGATGAACTCGCACATCGCTCGATGTACGACGACCTCACCAGTTTGCCAAATCGATTGCTGCTGCACGATCGTATCGAACAGGCCGTCTCCAAGAACCAGCGTTCAGGCCAGCCCGGTGCGGTGATTTCGGTCAGCCTGTCGGGCTACCAGAAGATGTTTGAAATTGAAGGGCATGAAGCCGCCGATGCGCTAATTTCCAATGCCGCGAAAGTGGTGCAGAGCAAGGTGCGCGCCGGCGACAGTATCAGTCCGTTGAACGACGAACACACGTTGACGTTCTCGCGTATTGCGCACAACGAACTGGCCATTTTGGTGGTCGATCTCGACGATGTTCAGGCCGCCACGCGGGTTGCTGAGCGTCTAATTGAAGCGCTGCGGGCGCCTATGACGATTGGTCGCCACGAAGTGCTCAATCGTGTCTATTGCGGGATTGCTTTGTTCCCGGAGGATAGCGAGCGGCCCGAGACGCTGGTGCGCAATGCCACGTTGGCGCGCAAGTTTGCTGAGCGGCGTAGTGCCCATGCCTCCGGCAGTGCCTATTTCTCCACCGAGATTGATGCCAAGGCGGTTAAGAACGCCCACATCGCGGCCGAGTTGCATCAGGCCATCAACAAGCAGGGGCTGGAAGTTGTGTATCAGCCTAAAGTCCACGCGCAAACGCGCCAGGTCATGGGCGCGGAGGCGCTGGCACGTTGGGAGCACCCCGAGCTTGGCCGAGTAAGTCCTTTGGATTTTATCGAGGTGGCCGAGCAGCTGGGCGTGATTCATTTGCTTACCAACTACGTGCTGGAACAGGTGTGTCGCGACATTAATGCCGGGCATCTGGGCGATATGCGTGTGTCGGTAAACGTATCGCCCATTGAAATGAGCGATCCTGCCTCTGCGGATCGAATTCTGGGCATCCTTAGCGCTCACAACGTGTCGCCAAGTCAGATTGGTATTGAGCTTACGGAGTCG
This sequence comes from Gammaproteobacteria bacterium, assembly GCA_045106455.1. GTDB lineage: Bacteria > Pseudomonadota > Gammaproteobacteria > Steroidobacterales > JBCCMA01 > JBCCMA01. The sequence continues at coordinate 6,859 of JBGCEL010000002.1, read as the reverse complement.
TCATTCCTGAACGATCCCGAGCTGGGGCGCGATCTCTTAGTGAAGCTACGCGCGGCTGGCGTTCTGATATCACTCGATGATTTTGGCACCGGCTTCTCATCGCTCAACATGCTGACGCGTATTCCAATCGACATCATTAAGGTCGATCGTAGTTTCGTGTCGGGCCTGCAAGCCGAACCTGCCAAACACTGCATTGTGCAAGCCATCATGTTGATGTCGCGCAGCTTAGGGATGCGCGTAGTGGCCGAGGGCGTGTCCTCGGACGAGGAATATGCGTGCCTCACAGAGCTTGGCTGCTCCGAGATGCAGGGCTTCCTTTTTGCCAGGCCAATGGCCATCCCTGAGCTGCGTGCGTACGTGGCGAAAGTAGGTCTGCGACCACGCCCGGTACAGGTAGAGCAGCGCGTGCGACCCGAGTTAATGCGTATGGGCGGCTAAAGCACTTTACTTAACTAGTGAACGCGGCTTCTTTTGGCCGTATTTGTGAACCGTGCTCTGAAGGTCGCGGTGGTTCTGCTGATAATTGTCGGAAGCCACAGGACCGTATGTATGCCCGCGATCGAACACTTTAGCGCTGACACCTTCCGGTGTTGCGAACAGCGAGTTGCAAAATTCTGCCTCACATCCGTGAGCACGTCCCGTGTGCGCGTTGTTTTCCACCTTGAGTTGAACCAAATATGAAGCGTTTGCTGTCACGATTGGCGCGCTTGCGTCAACGCCGTTCTCGTTCCGATGCCGCTCTGAATCAGGGTGTGCGCAGCGAGCAAATGGAAAAGCGCGTGCTGTTTTCAGCCGACGTGCCGTGGGCCAGCGACGCGGCGGCGTTTGTGGACGCTCGGGATCGTGAGCAGGAGCGCGAAGCGGCCCTTGCCACCGATCAAAATACGATCGATTTGGTGCAGCAGCTACCCCCTTTGGTGGTGTTTGATCCACAGTTTACCGATGAGACCCACAGCGATTTGATGTCGCTTTTGCGTGGCGCTGACGCTGACATGCAGATGGTCGATCCGGATGCCGATATTGTGGCGCAGCTTAGCGATTGGCTGGGCGAGCGCACCCCGGTGCAAAGTGTGCACCTGTTCGGCGGTGCCGATGCAGCCGTGTTCACGCTGGGTTCGGATCGGTTCGATACCGATTTTGTGCTCAATCGTGCCAGTGATATCGCCGAGTGGCGCAACTATCTGGCACCTGATGCCAGGCTCGATCTTTACGCTAAAGAATCTGTTGATATCGCCCAGTGGTCGCACACGCGCGATCTGCTGACGTCGCTGACCGGCGCCAAGGTCCAATTACACGAGCCCGATGCCGCGGCGCGGATGCTGACGATCAACCGTACTCAGGACAATAGCGCTGCCGATGAGTCAGTGCCTGTCGAACAGGCGTCGGCGAACAGTAGCAAAGAGGGTATCAATCGCTCTGAGGTGCGTAGCTTCAACGCCACGGTGCAAACCGTGGTGGTCACGAACTTGACCGACACCGTTAATGGCGACACCACCTCCATGGCCAATTTGTCGGCCAGTGACGGTGGCGATGGTATTTCGCTGCGTGAGGCTATTTTGGCGCTGAACGAGCCGACCAACGGTACCGGGCCGCATCGTATCGAGTTCAATATTTCCGGTGCCGGACCGCACACGATCAATTTGGCCTCGGCGCTGCCCGCCATTTCCAACGCCGTGATTATTGACGGTACCACGGAACCTGATTTTGCCGGCACGCCCATGATCGTGCTGGATGCCTCGACAGTGGGGGGCGGCGCAGACATGTTGGTGTTGGCCTCGGGCAGCGGCGGTAGCACTATTCGTGGTCTTGTTATCAAACAGTTTGCAGGTAATGCCATTGAGGTTCAAAGCGGCTCCGATGGCAACACCATCGTGGGCAACTACTTAGGTACAAACCCGGCCGGCACAGGGATTGATGGTGGCGGCGGCGCCAGGATTAATTTGCTCAGCGACAACAATGTGGTGGGTGGCAGTAGCGCCGCGGACCGCAACGTCATTGGCGGGGGCAGCTTGGGCGTTGTGATTGACGGCGGCTCAACAAATACCGTTTCTGGCAACTACATTGGTGTCGACGTTACCGGAAATGCCAGTCTGACGATTTCGGGTCGTGGTGTGCAGTTACTTAACGATGCCGCCAACAATACGATCGGTGGCACGACCGCAGCGCACGGCAATGTGATCGCCAACATCACGAATAACGCCATAGAAATCACCGGCTCGGGTTCGAGTAACAACACGGTGCAGAACAACTTAATCGGCGTGAACGCTGATGGCCTGTCGGCGCCCGGTGTAAGTGCCGAGGGTGTTCGTCTGAATAGCGCTGGCAGCGCCAATGAAATTCTCGACAATCACATAGGTAACGCCAATTTTTCTGGAATTTTCGTAACCGGCTCGACAGATGGCACGATTATTCAAGGCAATCTGATTGGCACGGATTCGACGCTAACGCAGGATTGGGGCACAAGGTTCGGCGGTGTCGAGGTAGATTTTGGTCCTACTAATACAATCATCGGCGGCATCGGTGCGGGTGAGGGCAACACTATTGCCTTCAGTAGCAGCGTCGACTCGGGCTTCAGCGGCATATCGGTGGGCGGCAGCTCCACACAAGGCACGACCATCCGTGGCAACTCCATTTTTGGCAGTGACGGTATCGGCATTGATCTCAATGGCGACGGCGTATCGAGCAACGACGCCAACGATGCCGACACCGGTGCGAACGGTAGCCAAAATTTTGCGGTCCTAACATCAGCCGGTATCGACGGCAACGGCGACTTTGCTTACGTGATCGACACCACGACGCTTTCGTCAGGCGGCGGACCTTACATCATCGATTTCTACTCCAATACCGATCCGGAAGACGGCAACGTTGAGGGTCGACGTTACTTGGGTTCGGTTACCGGTGTGGCGGATGGCCAGACGGTGTCCGGCACGATTGCGGGTGTGACGCTTGCGCCCGGTGAGTACGTTGTGCTCACCACCACCGATAGCGCGGGCAATACGTCGGAGTTTTCCAATGACGTGCAGGCAACGGTGGACCCACCGTATGACCTGCAGGTAATTGCCAATGCCGGCAATGGACTTGAGATTAACAACGACGGTGGCAACGACACGTATCTGGTGGCCGATGACGGTGGAGCGCTATTGGGTGGCCTGACGGAGTTGAGTTTCGAGATTCAGTTTGAGACCCAGAGTACCGGTGTCTCAGTGCTCACGTCCTATGCTACCGCGGATGATTTCAATGAATTTGCGTTGCTGATCCAGGCAGACGGCTCTCTGCTCATCTTGATGGACGACAACACCCGCACGATTTCTGCCGCTACGTTTGATTTCGATACGTTGCGTGACGGTGATGTCCACTCGCTGGCTTTCGTCTGGGACAATAGTGGCGGCAACTATACGGTTTATGCCGACGGTGTGAGCGTTGCCACAGGTTCGGGATTGCGTTCCGGTCTGGTTTTGGGTTCGGGCGGCACGTTGGTGTTTGGTCAGGAACAAGACAGTCTCGGGGGCGGGTTCGTGCCCACCGAGGTGTTCAGCGGAACGCTCTATTCCGCGCGTCTGTTTTCCGATCTTCGAACATCGCTGGAAATCGCGGCCTCGCACGATTCGGTGCTGCCGCATAGCGAAGGCGACATGCTGGCGCAATGGCAATTCGACAGGCTGTCGACTGATGGCGTGGTGATTGAAGATGTTAGTGGTAACAACCTGACCGTGCAGTCGGTGTCCGACCCCGGGTTTATTTCCAGCACACCGGTGTTGCCGCTCAGCGTCGATGAAAATGCTAATCGTGGCACGATCGTTGGCACCGTGTCCGCGTCTGATGTGGATCGGCAGGCGCGCATTGATGCGCTGCTGGCGGCCGATTCCTCGTTGGTCTACAGCGCCGAGACCAATCAGTTTTATCGCTTGAGTTCTGGCTTCACCAACGTAACAACAGCGCAAACCAATGCCGCGGCCTTCACGTTAAATGGAGAGGCGGGGCAGCTGGCGACGATTCAGTCCGCCCATGAGCAGGAAATTATCTTCAACCTCATCGGTGGAAGCAATGCCTATCTCGGTGCTGCGGATGCCACGGTGGATGGCGAATGGCGCTGGCTGGATGGCACCAGCGAGGGAGACTTGTTTTGGGTGGGTGACGACGAGGGGTATGCACCCGATGGCGCTTACACAAACTGGCTGAGTGGTCGTCCGGACGGCTCCACCTCGCAATCCGCATTGATTATTCGCGGCTCGGACGGATTGTGGGATGACGAGACGGGAGGGACTTCCTATCGCTCCGTTTACCAGTGGGATGCCGATGCCGTACTGGATCAAACCGATCCGCTGGTCTACACGATCCAGTTGCAGACCGAAGATGGCGCCTTCGCTATTGATAGCAGTACCGGGCTCATAACCGTGGCCGACGGCTCGCTGCTGGACTATGAAACTGACGATACGCACATCATCACCGTGCTCACCACCGATGCCGACGGCAATACGTACGATGAGGCGGTCACCGTGTCGCTGCGCGATCTTACCGAAAGCGCTACAGCGCCCACTGATCTGACCAGTGGCATTGAGCTCAATTCCGATGGTGGAAACGATGCTTATCTGGTGGCGGATAATGGCGGCGCCATCCTTGGTGGACTAACGTCGCTTACCTTTGAGACCACGTTTCAGATTGCCGAACCCCGCGGCGACAATGTTCTGATCGACTACGGCACGTCTGGCACGGATGACGGTTTCCGGATCACCGTCAAAGATTACGGCGACATGTTCGTTACCGTGAATGGACTATCCGGTAGCTTCACCGCATTTGACTACAGCGAGCTTTTGCTCGATGGGCAACCGCATCATTTCGCGGTGACCTGGGATAGCACCACCGGTGAGATCGCCATTTTTGTCGATGGGGAACTGGTGGAGTCGAAAACCGACTTTTTTGCAGGACAAACGATTCCCGGTAGTGCGGGGGACGGCACCCTCATTTTTGGTCAGGACCAGGATACAACGAACAATGCGTTCGATGCCGACGACGGCCTTAGCGGCACGCTTTACGATGTTCGTATTTGGAATGAAGCGCGCAGTGTCGCTGAGATCGCCTTGAACTATCAAAATGGACTGGATGTGACGCCTACCGAGGCTGCGTCCATTGGCCTTATCGCCAATTGGCAGATGGAATTCGACGGCTCGAATGAAGTGGTCGATACCGTGAGCGGCAACAATCTGAACACAGCAAATGTGGGCGTCACCTCGCCAGACCCGATCACGAGCTATTCGAACTCAACCTCCGGTGTAACGACATCCAGCAACAGCATTACGTTCTCTGACGACGGTCTGGGTACCGGCTGGTTGTCGCAAACCAATTCCGTGACGTTGGCCTCAATGGGCTATACCGACAACTTCCGCGTGAGCTTTACGGTCGATAGTATTACCAACGGTGCGTTCGTGTTCGGTCTCAGCGAGTCGGAAGGTTCGACTCACTTCAGCGATATCGACCACGCCATTTACATCGACGTTCCCGCTGGGTCTATAAACGCGATGAGCAATGGTTCTTCGGCGTTCACGATAAATAGCCCGGCGGAGGCCGGCGACGTGCTCTCTTTCCATGTCCACGACGGTGTGATCGACTACGAACTCAATGGTGTTGTGTTCTATTCGGAAGCGTTTACGCCGACTTCAAATACCTATATCGATACGTCTTTCTACAGTGCGGCTTTTGGCAGCTACAGCAATCAGGACGACTACACGCTGAGCAATATCGGTGTTGTATCGACGGGATTCACTGACAGCACGCCGCTTGGCGATTTGCACGTTGCTGAGAACAGTGCAGATGGCACTGGTGTTGGTTTCGTAACCCCCAGCGACCCCTATTCGCAGCAAGACATTGTCAGTGATGGTTCGTTTACCGAGGGCGGCGATGGCGGCGGAGCGGCTTGGTCTCGTTTTACATCGGGTCAGACGTTTGGTGATTGGACCGTGGATTCCGGCGATGTTGATCTCGGTCGGACCAATGTCGAAGCGCCGCCATTGGGAGGATACTCGCTAGATTTGTCCGGCTCCGTGGCCGGTGCGGTAAGTCAGACGCTTGATACTGTCGCGGGTCAGCAGTACCAAGTTGTTTTTGCCTTGTCGGGTGACTGGGATAGCGGTCCGGACGTGAAGGAGTTTTTGGTTAGCGCGGGCGGCGAGTCTACCGGTTTCTTTGTCACCGAGCCAAGTGGCTGGTCGGGTTCAAACATGCTGTGGGACAGTCGCTCGTTTACGTTCACAGCGGATTCAGATTCAACGCTTTTGCAGTTTATCTCGCAAACATCAAGTGCGAACGGGGCCATTATTGCCAACGTTCAGGTGATTGAGATATCGCCTGCGATTAGCGCGATCCTGAACGACGATCCGACATTGTCTTACGACGCGGCGACGGACAAGTTTTATCGATACGTTGATACCGAGATGACTTGGTCTGATGCTCAGGCCAACGCGATTGCAAGTCAGGTCAATGGCGTCAGTGGTCAGTTGGTGCGCATAGATTCTGCATATGAAAATGCGTTGGTTCTCGATATGAATATCGCGTCATACGGCATTTTTCTCGGCGCCAGTGACACCGAGGACGAAGGTGAGTTTCGGTGGTATGACGGCGATCAGCCGGGCGATCTGATTTGGTCTGGCGGTGCAGGCGGCTCAGCTGAATCCAATATTTACACTAATTTCAACGCGCCCCCGGACGATTTTGGCGGCGCGCAGGACTACCTGGTGCAGAGGTCCTCTGACGGTGAGTGGGATGACGTGACCAACACCGACGTAAATCATTCAATTATCGAATGGGACGCCAGCGAAGTCCTGTCCAATTACACCTTCAGCCTGACCGACGACGCCGACGGTCG
>JBGCEL010000001.1:0-11813 GCA_045106455.1 Gammaproteobacteria bacterium | reverse complement strand
CGCTGACGGCGCTCTGTGGCATCGTCACCCGACACGATCCCCGCCAGCGCGCCAACGGCGGCGCCAATGGCCGCGCCCTTGGTGGCTTTGGCCGTTTGGGTCTCACCTGTGTAGGGGTTGATCGTGGTGCACGCGCTCAGTGTGGCAACGGCAACCGTACTTAAAAAAATCTTACGACGCATATCAATACTCCTGATGATGAGGTCGGCGCGATGGTGCCAGCGCACAAATCTACGTCAAGTTGTCGCTGTTTTGACACACTCGAACGCACCGATGCAATCCCAATTGTGGTCAGCGATGTCATAAACTTAAGGGTAATCCGGTCTTAGTAGACCCCACCCAATACGAATCGTGCCTATGCCCAGCTCACAAAAACGCCGCGAATGGTCCAAAACCATTGTATTGATCGGCCTGTTTCTCGTTGCCTTAAACTGGCAGAGCGTCTTCGACCGCCTGCGTGGCGCGGTGGCCTATGACGCGGCGCTGGCCGGTCCGGTGGTGGTATTCAGCACCGAGTGGTGTGGTTACTGTAAGAAAACCAAGCACTTTTTGAACACACACGACATCCCCTACGACGAGCGCGACATCGAACAATCCGATGCCGCCCGCGAGGCGTTCACGCGGCTCGGTGGCAATGGCGTACCGCTGGTTCTGGTCGGCAACCAGATCATTCACGGGTATAGTTTGGGGAAACTTCGCACAGCGCTGGAATGTCAGAATTGTGCGGGCCAAACCGCCACAGACGGGAGATAACCATGCGACCAGTGCAATCCTGGCTTGATGAATACGGCGAGAGCCACGTCAATCAAATCAACAAGATGCTGCACTGGGTCTGCGTGCCGCTGATCGTTTTGTCACTGGTGGGCGCACTGTGGTCGCTGCCCGTACCGCAGGCGTTTCGCGACATTTCGCCGCTCATGAACTGGGGCATGCTGTTTGTGCTCGCCTCCATCGTTTACTACTTCATTATGTCCGTGCCGCTGGCACTCGGCATGCTGCTGCTCATGGCGCCCGCTATGGCATTGCTGCACTGGGCGAGCGACCTGACTACGCCGCTGTGGATGTTGTCGCTGGGCGTGTTTGTGGTGGCCTGGATTGGCCAATTCATCGGTCACATGGTCGAAGGCCAGCGGCCGTCTTTTTTCAAAGACCTACAATTTTTGATGATTGGCCCGATCTGGCTGCTGGGTTTTGTTTACCGCCGCCTCGGCATCCCCTACTAGACGGCTCGCGCGATCCATTCACCACGCTGATACGAAGCACACAGGGCGCGGCAAAATAACTCGACACTGCCCTGTTCACGCGCGTTAAAACGGCTATCATTGCCGCCTAATTTTGATGTTGAACCCCCTTTAGAGGTGTTGACCATGTCTCAGCCTGCACAGAACGTATCTGCCGCGTCCGCCCGCACCAGTCTCGATCCACTGGATCTGTATGACGTGCGCGGCGAGTTGTCCGAAGAAGAGGTCATGGTCAAAGACACCGTGGCGCGCTTCGTCGATGAAAAAGTACTGCCCGTTATCGGCAGCGCGTTTGAGGAACATCGCTTCCCGCGCGAGCTGATCGGACCGGTCGCCGAAATGGGTCTGCTTGGCAGCTCCATCGAGGGCTACGACTGCGCCGGCATGAACGGCGTCACGTACGGCCTGATCTGCCAGGAACTCGAACGTGGTGACAGCGGACTGCGCAGCTTTGTATCGGTGCAGTCGTCGCTGGTGATGTATCCCATCTACACCTACGGCTCCGAAGCGCAGCGCGAAAAATGGCTGCCCAAACTTGCCAAAGCCGAGGCCATTGGTTGCTTCGGCCTGACCGAACCCCACGGCGGATCGGATCCCACAAATATGAAAACCCGCGCGCATCGCGAGGGCAATGAATGGGTGATTAACGGCGCCAAAATGTGGATCACCAACGGCACCATCGCCGATGTGGCAGTAGTCTGGGCTAAAACCGACGAAGGCATTCGCGGTTTTTTGGTCGAAAAAGGCATGCCGGGTTTTGACGCACCGGAAATCAAACACAAGTTTTCGCTGCGCGCGTCGGTGACCTCGTCGCTGTTTTTCGACAACGTGCGCGTGCCGGAAGAAAACATGCTGCCGGGTGTCTCGGGCATCAAAGGCCCGCTGTCGTGCCTCACGCAAGCCCGCTACGGCATTACCTGGGGCGTGATCGGCGCCGCGCAGGCCTGCCTGCAAGAAGCGCTGGCCTACTCGCAGGAGCGCGTGCTGTTTGGTCGCCCTGTCAGCCACACGCAAACCACACAACGCCGTCTGGCCGATATGGCACGACGCATCACCACAGCGCAGCTGCTTTCGCTGCAGCTTGGACGTAAAAAAGATCGCGGTGAAATGACGCCGACTCAGGTGTCGCTCGCCAAGTGGAACAACGTACGTATGGCCATGGACGTGGCACGCGATGCACGCGACCTGCTGGGCGGCGCGGGCATCAGTGCCGAGTACTGCCCAATTCGTCACATGCTTAATCTTGAGAGCGTGATTACGTATGAGGGCACCGAAACCGTACACGAACTCATCGTAGGCAAAGAGCTGACGGGCGTTAGCGCGTTCTAATTTTTTTATGGCCAGTAAAGCAGATCAGGTGGGCCGCGGTGCGCGGAACATTAATCGCGCAGAAATTGTTGACAGCAATTTCTTAAGTTTTTTGGACGAGTGGGATGACGACACGCCCACCGAAGCGCTTGAAGACAGTGCGGCCGTACTGTCCGTGTTTGAAGCACAGATTGCGTCGCGTCATCTGGATTTGGTGGCGCGCGAAATGCGCGCACGCAATGAAGGCTTTTACACCATTGGCAGCGCCGGCCATGAAAACAACGCCGCGCTGGGCCACGTCGCACGCTTAACCGATCCGGCCTTTCTGCATTACCGCAGCGGCGCATTCATGATCGCTCGCGGAAATCAAAACCCAAACGCCGATCCCATTTTTGCGACCGCTCTGTCGCTCGCCGCCTCCAGCGACGACCCGGCCAGCGGCGGGCGTCACAAAGTCTGGGGCAGCGAAGACTGGGTGTTGCCACAAACCTCCACGATTGCCAGCCACTTGCCCAAAGCCTTCGGCGCTGCCGTCGCGCTGGCGCAGGTGAAAAGCCTGGGCCGTACGCCGCCGATCCCGGAAGACAGCGTGGTGTTGTGCAGCTTCGGCGACGCCAGCGCCAATCACAGTGCGGCGCAGGGCGCATTCAATGCCGCGCAGTGGACCGCGTATCAGAACCTGCCCGTGCCCATCGTGTTCGTGTGTGAAGACAACGGCATCGGCATTTCGGTGCGTACGCCCATTGGCTGGATTGAGGCATCGTTTGCACACCGCCCCGGCCTGCACTATGTGGCGGCCGACGGTCTTGACGTTGTGGACAGCCTGAACAAAGCGCGCGAGGCCATCGACTATGCCCGTCGCACGCGCAAGCCGGTGTTCCTGCATCTGAAGCTGTGTCGCCTGCTCGGGCACGCCGGCACCGATGTGGAAACCGACTACTTGCCTATCTCCACGGTTGAGCGCACCGAGGCCAGCGACCCGCTGCTGCTCAGCGCCGAAACCGTGCTTGAAGGCGGTCTTTTGGATCGTGATGGCGTGCGCGAGCTGTACGAAAACACGCGCGCCCGGGTGCGCGACGCGGCCGAACGCGCGGCCACACACCCCAAGCTGACGCTGCGTGAAGAGGTGGTCAAACCTCAAGCACCCTACTCGCCAAAGCGCGTGAATGCTGAGGCCACGCGTACAGACCATCAGGACAAACGCCTGAGTATTTTTGGCAGCGACAACGCGCTGCCGGAAAACGGTCCGCGCCGTCACATGGCGATTAACATCAATCGTGCCCTGCACGATCTGATGGCCAAGTACGATGAGATGACGGTGTTTGGCGAAGACGTCGCGCAAAAGGGCGGCGTGTACACGGTCACCAAAGGACTCGCCCGTACGTTCAAAGGTAAACGCGTGTTCAACACGCTGCTTGATGAGACCACGATTTTCGGCATGGCGCAGGGCGCCGGTTACATGGGCATGCTGCCGTTCCCGGAAATTCAGTATCTGGCCTACGTGCACAACGCCGCCGATCAGCTACGCGGCGAAGCGTGCTCACTGCAGTTTTTCTCCAACGATCAGTATCGCAATCCGATGGTGGTGCGCATCGCATCGCTGGCCTATCAAAAAGGCTTCGGCGGTCACTTTCACAACGACAACTCGTTTGCCGCGTTGCGTGACATTCCGGGGCTGATTATTGGCTGCCCGTCGCGCGGTGACGACGCGGCCATGATGCTGCGCACGGCCGCCGCGCTTGCGAAGGTGGACGGCCGCGTAGTGGCCATGCTCGAACCGATTGCGCTGTACATGACCAAGGATCTGCACGAAGACCGCGACGGCGCGTGGCAGTTTGCCTACCCAAGCCCGGACCGCTCCATACCGCTCGGTCAGCCGCGCGTGTATTTCCCGAAAGCCACAGACCTTACAATTATCAGCTACGGCAACGGCGTGCGCTTTTCGCTGCGCGCGGCCAAGCGTCTCAAGGACGTGTTTGGCTTCAACATCCGCGTGCTGGATTTGCGCTGGCTAAAACCCCTGAACCCGGCGGCCATCGCTGAACACGCAATGGCCAGCGGACGCGTGCTGATTGTCGATGAAGGTCGACGCACGGGCGGCGTCGGCGAACAAATCTCGGCCATCATCGGTGAGCAGCTCGGCGAGATGGTGAAGGTGAAACGCGTGAGCGGTGTAGATAGCTACATCCCACTGGCCAGCGCGGCGGATTTGGTATTGCTAAGCGAGGAAGATATTTTCGAAGCGGCGCACAGCATGCTTTGAGCATGTCGCCCGACCCCTACTCTCACCGCCGCGTCCTGCACATCGCAGGCCCCATGATTGCCAGCAACGTCACCGTGCCGCTGCTCGGCATTGTGGACACCGCCGTGGTCGGGCATTTGGATTCGCCGCACTATCTTGCCGCGGTCGCGGTGGGCGCCACGATTTTTTCGTTCCTGTTTCTCACCTTCAACTTCCTGCGCATGGGCACGACCGGTGTCGCCGCCCAATCGCTTGGCAATCAAAACCATGACGGCGTGCGCAGCGTGCTACTGCAGGCCGGTACCATCGCGCTGGTCATCGCCGCGGTGCTGATCGTGCTGCAGGTGCCGTTGGGCGCTCTTGCACTCTCGCTCATCAATCCGGCCGACGATGTCGCCGCAGCGGCCGGTGAGTACTACGCCATCCGCATCTGGGCCGCGCCGTTCGTGCTTGTCAATTACGCGCTACTGGGCTGGTTTATTGGCCTGCAAAACGGGCGCGCGCCGTTGATGATGATGCTGATGGTCAACGTCGTGAACATCGCGCTCGACCTGCTGTTTGTGATTGGTTTCGAGATGGACGTGCGCGGCGTGGCGCTGGCAAGCGTAATTGCGGAGGCCTGCGGTCTGGCGCTTGGCATTGTGCTCGTGCGACGCGAGCTGCGCCGCTTCCCAAGCAGCGCTTCGCTGCGTTCGCTGTGGGATACCGATCGCCTGCGTCGACTACTAGCGGTGAACGGCAACCTTCTGATTCGTTCATTCTCGCTGATGTTCACATTCGGCCTGTTCACCACGCTCGGCGCTCGGCTTGGCAGCGTGGTGCTGGCCGCTAACGCCGTGCTGCTCAATTTTCAAACGCTGATGGCGTTTGCCTTGGACGGGTTTGCAAACGCGGCCGAGGCGCTCATCGGGCGCGCGATCGGCGCCGACGATCACGACGGACTGCGACGCGCGTGGCGTAACACGCTCATCTGGTCGCTCGGCATTGCGCTGGTGTTCGTGCTCATTTACGTGCTGCTGGGCGGCACGCTCATTGGCATCATGACCGACCTGGATGCTGTGGCCACCGCCGCACACACCTACCTGCCGTGGTTGATCATTCTGCCGCTGGCATCGGTTTGGTGCTTTTTTTACGACGGTGTGTTCGTTGGCGCCACGCTTGCCGGCGCTATGCGCAACTCGATGCTGATTGCCACGTTTGCCGTGTTCGTGCCGCTGGCGCTAGCGCTCGACGGCGTTTTGGGCAACCACGGCCTGTGGCTTGCGTTGGTCATATTTATGCTGGCGCGTGGGCTCGGCCAGCATGTGATCTGGCGCCGCATGTATCCGCCAGTGCCGCGACCGACGTAGCGGATCGCGCCACGCCAACACCGCTTGGCGCTGCTGCACTTGTGCACGCGTCACGGCTGCACGCCCACGGCAATCAGCACGGTGAGCAACAGCAACCCGAAGGCCATGCGAAAGGCACGCACGCGCGGGCTCGGTTGGTAATGACGTTCTTGTGTTGTGGTAGACGATTCCATGGAGATCCCCTTGGTAGCCAGTCGTTTGGTTCAGATTCCATTACACTCAATGGAAATGCGCGGGAACCGATAGAAGCTGTCACCGGTCGGACCAAATGTGATCAATTCTGATGATCGCCGCGCAATCCCCACATCGTGGCCGCGAGCGGGCACAATGCACTGAGGGCTATGTACAGGAGACCCCATGAGCAAGACCATCGCCGTTGTCGAAGACGAAACCGCGATTCGCGAAAACTACGTGGACGCGTTTGCGCGCCAGGGTTATCACGTGAAAGGCTACGCCACCCGCAGCGAGGCCGTCACCGCGTTTGATCAGCGCTTGCCCGATCTGGTGATTATTGATGTCAATCTGGGCGACGAAATCGAAGGTGGCTTTGAACTGTGCCGTGCACTGCGCGCGCAAAACGAACAGCTGCCGATCATTTTCCTCACCGCCCGCGACAGCGAGCTGGACGCCATTTCCGGCCTGCGTCTGGGCGCCGACGATTACCTGACCAAAGATATTTCGCTCACGCATTTGGTCGCGCGCGTTGTGGCCCTGTTCCGACGTTCCGATGCCTACCACAGCAGCGACGAGACGCAGGCGCAAATTATCGAACGCGGCGCGCTAACGCTGGACATGGATCGCATGATCGCCCGCTATCAGGACGCGATCGTGCCGCTGACCGTCACCGAATTTTGGCTGGTGCACGCGCTGGCCCGTTACCCCGGACATGTGAAAAACCGGCAGCAGCTTATGGATGCGGCAAACGTCGTGCTCGACGACAACACTATTACCTCCCACGTAAAACGTTTGCGCAAAAAATTCGCCGCGGGTGACGCCAAGTTTGATGCCATCGAGACGGTGTATGGCATGGGCTACCGCTGGCGCGGCGACGCCACTTAATCACGCGCGTGAGTCTTCGCAAGCAGCTTTTAATCATCAGCCTGTTGACGCTGGCCCTGCCGTGGGCCGGCTGCCAGTACATCCGCGAGATGGAATCGGCACTGCGCGCCGATCATGAATCATCGCTTGCCGATGGCGCGCTTGCTGTGGCGCGTGTGCTGGCCGAAAGCTGGCCTGACGCACCGACCACCGACCCGGAGAACAGCGAACTCTACGCCCACATCATCAACGCGCCAATCTCTTTGGACGGCTACAACGACGACTGGGGCAACGTACGCTCACGCCTGCGCGACCACGCCAGCAATCTGGGTAAATCCGATTCGCTACACGTCCGCGCGCTGGCCGGTTTAGACGAACGATATTTTTATTTGTACGTCACGGTGAGCGACGATGTGGTCACCTACCTGGCCCCCAATCGCGGCTCGGTGCACGACTATTTGGTTGTGCGCTGGTCGGACCCGGCGGGCGTGCCGCGCGAACAAATTATCGAGACCGGCGCGCCGGGACCGGTACTCGCACGCGACAGTGCGGCCGACAGTGCGGCGGCCGATGGCCTGCGTGGTGTATGGCAACCCAACGCCGCGGGCTATCAGGTGGAGCTGCGGCTCAATCGTTCACTACTGGGATCGACGCTGGGTTTTTTGGTGGTCGATGGCGACGGTACGCCGGCCGATCCACCCATAACGGCCGGCACGCTAACGCTCAATTCCGTCGGTGCCGGCCCGCTGGTGTCCCGCCGTGCACACTTGGCCAATACCATTAGAGATTTCGCCGATGCCGGTGAGCGCTTGCGTGTGGCGGATCGCAACGGCTGGCTGCTGGCCGACGAGGGCACACTCACAGATACCAACGGCGACGCCGGCACGCAGTCGTTGCTCACGCGCATCTACCGCTGGATCCTCGATCCCGAACTCAACGAGCGTCGCCGCACCGACGCCGCCGGGCGCGTGTTTGGGCCCGACATCAATACGGCCCGATCCGGCGCGCAGTCCACACTGTGGTACAAACAGCCGCGCCAACCCGGCGCGATTGTGGCCGCTAGCGCGCCCATTATTGTCGACGATGCGCTGCAGGGCACGGTCACGCTCGAACAACAAAGCGCGGCCATCCTGACACTCACCCACTCCGCGCTCACACGCCTGGTCAACCTGACGGTACTCGCCACGGCCACGGCGGCCATCGGTTTGCTCGGCTTTGCGACCTGGCTATCGCTGCGTATCCGCAGGCTGCGCAACGCCGCCGACGGCGCGTTGAAAAGCGACGGCCGCATCCGTGCCGCCATACCGGGGCTTAAAGCCAGCGACGAAATCGGCGATCTGTCACGCAGCTTTGCCGACCTGCTGGACCAGCTTCGCGAGTACACCGAATATCTACGTTCGCTGGCGGGCAAGCTGTCGCACGAGCTGCGCACACCGCTGGCCGTGGTGCAGTCATCGCTGGAAAACCTTGCCAGCGAAACGATGACCGACAGCGCGCAGGTGTACGCCGATCGCGCCCGCGACGGAGCGCAACGTCTGCGCCGCATTCTGGTTTCGATGAGCGAAGCGACGCGCGTCGAGCAAAGCATCACCACGGCCGAGCCCGAGCACTTCGATCTGCACGCGCTCCTGCAAGGCGCCACACAGGGCTATCAGGACACCTACCGCAATCGGCGCTTTGAATATCAGGGCACGGATCAGGCCACCGACTTTCTCGGCGTGCCCGAACTATTACTGCAGATGCTCGACAAGCTGGTCGAGAATGCGGTGGACTTCACGCCCGAGAATGGGCGCATCGGTTTTGCGCTGGCGTCAAACGAAGAGGCCTACGTGCTGCGCGTGGCCAACGAAGGCAAAACTTTGCCGCCGGCCATGCAGGGCAACCTGTTCGACTCGCTGGTTTCCATGCGCGAAGGACACAGTGAAAAATCTCATCTGGGCCTCGGGCTTTTTATCGCGCGCCTGATTGTTCAATTTCACAACGGCAGCATTCAAGGTCACAACCTGGCGGATCAATCCGGCGTCGAATTTGTGATTGAACTGCCGCGCTGATCCGCCCTGAGTTGTTTCAGGCGGCCTTGGATTCCACGTTACGCACGTGCGAATCCAGCTGCGGAAACGGAATCGTGATGCCTTCTTCGTCAAAACGCACCTTCACCGCTTCGGTGATATCCCACTTTACCTGCAGCAAATCGCCGCGCGCGACCCACAAGAACAAACCGTAGTTCACGCTGCTTTCGGCAAGCTCTGTCACCACGACTTTGGGCGGCGGTTCGCTCAGGATGCGATCGTCCGCCTCCACAATCTCGGTCAGCACGCGTTTAACCGTCCCCACGTTGTCTTCGTAGCCGGCACCGAACACCATATCCAGTCGTCGATTCGAGTGCGCTGAGAAGTTGGTGATCACCGCCGAGCCAATCTGGCCATTGGGCACGATCACACGCTTGTTGTCGGGTGTGGTCAGCACGGTGTTGAAGATCTGCACTTCAAACACGGTGCCCGACACGCCACCGGCATCGATGAAGTCGCCCACGCGATAGGGTCGCAGCGCAACGATCAGAACGCCCGCCGCAAAGTTTGACAGTGAACCCTGCAGCGCCAGACCGATGGCAAGACCGGCCGCACCGAGCATGGCAATAAACGACGTGGTTTGAATACCCAACTGCGCCAGCGCGGCAAGCACCACCATCACAATCAGTGCCGTAGAGACCAGATTACCCAGAAAGTTGACCAAAATCGGATCGCCACCCACGCGCTCGACCATCTTGCGCGTCACGCGTCCGATAAATTTGGCCACCAGACGACCAATAATCAGTACCACCAGTGCCGCGGCGACCTTGGGCGCGAAGGCCAGAGCGATGTCGATGCCCTGATCGATGAGTGCCTGTGTATCCATGATGCTGCCTCTGGCGGTGTGTCAAAAAGGAGCGTGAGTTTGCCAGAGAAGACTCTTGCCCGCACGTCGCGCGCATTAAAAAGGGCCGGCTGTTGGAAACAGCCGGCCCTCGTTTTTTTATAACCCTGCAGAGGTTACGGCGCGGTGCCGCTCGGTCCCGGCGGAGCGAAGAAGCCGACGCGCAGAATGCCAAGGTCAATGGCGTTCACGATCAGGTCGCCGTTGAAATCAGCGTCAATGTCGCCAGCCATGAAGAACTGCGTGCGGAAAAGCCCCAAATCGACCGCATTCACAATGTTGTCGTTATTGAGATCGGCATCGCAGGCATTGCCGAAGCCGTCGCCGTTGGTGTCGCGCTGATCCGCATTCGCGATCAACGTGCAGTTGTCGGCGCTGTCGGTGATGCCGTCGCCATCGGTGTCGACCGTGCAAGCATCGGTGGACTGCTGACCCAGCGGAACAATGATGGTCTGGACACCATCAGGATTGCGTGCCCGGGCCTGGAAGTTAAACGACGTGCCGCAGGCAAGTCCCTCAAACGAGTAGGACAATTCCGAAATCCAGCCTGAGCCGACACCGGTGGTCGTGTTCTGGATCAGGTATTCGGCCTGATTCGAGTTGCCGTTGTTGTTCAGCGAAACCTTGATTTCGGTTTCACCATTGGGGAACAAGCCATCAACCGCCGGTGGATTGGCGAGCGTTGCGCGGGTCTGCGTCGACGAGGATAGCGTGAGATCACCGTCGCCGTTGCGTGCTGTGGCGCGGAAGCTGTAAGTCGCCGCCGGATTCAGAGCCACTGAGGTCCAGACAGTTCCCGTGTTCTGTGCCCACGGTGACGCGTCGCCGTTATTGACGTTACTCACTCGCACACCGGACAGATCGAGCGTCAGATTGTTGAAGCTACCGGTTGGTATCAATGCAATCGACGTAGTGGTCACGGCGCCAAACGATACTCCGCTTGGCGTGTTCTGTCGGGTGTACGCACAGGCGCTGGCGGACGGGGTCGTGTTGTTGCGGAAGTTCGCGTTATCACGTGCCCAGGCGCGGTAGCAGTACTCATCGTTCACACCCAATCCAGAGTCGGTGTAGGCGCGCGCTGGCTGCCACCCGGAATCCGTACCACCGAGACCACCTGAAGGCGAGCTGGTGTAATCCAGATAGTATTCAATCGGATCATGAATATCACTGGCGAAGGCGGCCAGCATGTCCATGCTGGTGGTGCTCACATCGTCAGGTAGAGTGGTGAACACCATTGGATTTGGATTTGGTGGCGTGTTGTCGACGGCCACAGTGATGCCCAGGTTCCAATTAAATTCGCCGTATTCTTCCAGATAAGACGTATGGCTGTGCCGGACGCTGAAACTCGTCGCCCCAACAGCCGGCGCCGGTGGCGCACGCAACGTGTAGTTCACCATGCTGGTGATACCACCGGCCTGCGCCGATCCCACGTTCTGTGTATCTGTGCCGCTGATCAGCGTCCAGCCATCTGGCAACTCAAGATTAAACACGTTGTTGTGGCTGGCGATTTCCGAGTCATTGCGCAGCCAGAAAGTCACATCGAAGATCTCGTTGGGTTCCACCTCTGTGGGCCAGAGCGCAATACCTTGAAACGTCGCAGGCAGCTCCACTTCGACAAACCCATCTTCCATCGCCAAACCAATCGCTTCGGTGGCGTCACCGTGCGAGAAAGTGCTGGACCACGCGTAAGGCTTGACGATCACGTCGGTGTCGCCCGTGCCG